>DATGFT010000138.1:0-43203 GCA_035308915.1 Solirubrobacteraceae bacterium | reverse complement strand
CAGCGAGGCCATCATCCCCTGGCGCAGCTTGATGTCACGCGCAAACCAGTTGGCGGATGACCCGGAGTCGGAGCTGAGAATCGCGCTGTCGGGAAGGCGCTTGGAGAGCTCGTGAAAGACCAGCTGCGGGTTGATGGGCTCGGCCGACATCCCGGCACGGTCGTCCATCAACCGCCACCATTCGCCCACCTCGGCCTCGATCTTCTCTCGCCACGAGCGGTCCTGCTTGCGCTCTAGTCGCGGTAGCAAGGCCCGCAGCGTCTCCGCGCTGTCGCCCACGAGGTTGACCTCCATCGGGTAGCGGATCCCGATCATCTTGCCGTCGATGTCGATCTGGACCCCCCGGGCGTGGCCCTCCTCGGGGAGGAACTCGGAGTAGGGGAAGCTCGAGCCGACCATCAGCAGCGTGTCGCACTCCTGCATCAGCGTCCAGCTCGGCTTGGTGCCGAGGAGCCCGATGGAGCCGGTCACGTACGGCAACTCGTCCGGAAGGGCAGCCTTGCCGAGGAGCGCCTTGGCCACCCCGGCCCCGAGCGCGTCGGCCGCCTGTTCGACCTCCGCCGCGGCGTGGAGCGCGCCCTGGCCGATCAGCATGGCCACGCGCTCGCCCGCGTTCAGCACCTCCGCCGCGCGGTCGAGATCGGCGTCGCTGGGGACGATGCGCGGGCGGTGATAGCCCGGCCCTGAGTGCACAGTGCCGTGGGCATGCGGTGGCTGGGTGACCGCCTCGGCCTCCTGGAGATCGTTGGGAACGATGATCGCCGTGACCGTCCGCTCGGCCAGCGCGATTCGGCACGCGCGGTCGATCAGGTGCCTCACCTGGGCCGGAACCGTGGCCATCTCGACGAATTCGTGGGCCACGTCCTTGAACAGCGTCTGGAGGTCGATCTCCTGCTGGTAGTTGCCGCCGAGTCCGGCGCGGGCCTGCTGGCCGACGATCGCCACCACCGGCTGGTGGTCGAGCTTGGCGTCGTAGAGTCCGTTCAGCAGGTGCACGGCACCAGGCCCCGAGGTGGCCAGGCATACGCCGAGCTCGCCGGTGAATTTCGCGTGCGCGCAGGCCATGAACGCCGCCATCTCCTCGTGGCGAACCTGAACGAACTCCGGCGGCTTCCCATCCAGGCGCCCGAACGCGCCCAGCAGCCCGTTGATGCCGTCCCCGGGATAACCGTAGATCCGCCGCACGCCCCACGTGGCGAGCCGCTCCAGCAGGAAGTCTCCGACTTTCTCACTCATGCCTCAAAGGTCCTTTCGTTCTCCGGAAGCGGGCCTACCCTGGCGCTCGGCCGGGCTAACCGCGGGCTAGAGCCCGGAGTCGATCTCGGACAGCACCGACGCCGCGTCGATGTGGGCCAGGTGGGTCAGCCCCTGCGGGAAGTTGCCCAGGAGATGGCCGGACTTGGGGTCGAGCTCTTCGGAGAACAGCCCCAGATCGTTGGCTCTGCCCATCGTCTGGTCGAACAGCTTTCGGGCCTCCTCGAGCTGGTCGATCCGGGCCAGGCACTCGGCGAGCCAGAAGGAACAGCAGACGAAGGCGCCCTCTTGGCCGGCCAGCCCGTCGTCACGGCGGTAGCGGTAGAGCAGACCCTCACCGGCGTTGAGCTCTTCGCGGACGGCGGCGATGGTCCTCACCATGCGCTCGTCATCCCAGGCGACGAACTCCACCGTGGGCAGGAGCAGCAGCGCGGCATCGAGCTCCGGCCGGTCGAAAGCCTGGACGAAGATGCCGCGCTTGCGGTCATAGCCCCGGCGCTCGACCGCCCGGCGTATCTCGTCGCGCGTCTTCTTCCACCGGCGTGTTGGGGCGCGGCGCATGCACTCGTCGGCCAACCTGATCCCCCGGTCGAGCGTCGCCCAGCACATCACCTTTGAGTGAACGAAGTGATCGGGCTCATCCGGCCATTCCCAGATCCCACAGTCGGGCTCTGACCACCGCTCGGCCGCGTGGTCGACGAGTGACACGAGAAAGCGCCAGTCGTCGTCGCTGGGCGAATGGCCGCGCTGGTGCCAGCGCCAGCTCAGGTTGATCAGCTCGCCGTAGGCGTCGAGCTGGAGCTGGGTCGAGGCATCGTTGCCGACGTTGACCGGGCTGGACTTTCTGTAGCCCTCCAGGCCGTCGACGTTCTGGCCGCTCAGACGACGCTCGCCGCCCACGCCGTAGAACACCTGGAGGTCGCCGGCATGCCCGGCGGCCGAGCGCATGACGAAGGCGCGGAAGGCGTCGGCCTCGGCCACGCAGCCAAGCTCGGCGAAGGCGCGAGAGCTGAAGCTCGAGTCCCGGATCCAGGCATAGCGATAGTCCCAGTTGCGTTGCCCGCCGATGACCTCGGGCAGCGAGCTCGTGGGAGCGGCGACGATCGCCCCCGTCGGTTCGTAGGTCAGGGCCTTCAGGGTGATCGCTGAGCGTCGCGCCGCGGGCTCGTCTCGGCTGCCCAGCCGGACCGAGGAGGCCCATTCGCGCCACCTGGAAATCGTGTCCTCGAGTGACTCCTCGAGCTCCTCCGGCTCGCAGTCCTGCGGCCCGTCGTGGTCAATCCGCTCCGGCGAGCGATAGGTCAGCACCAGGTGGATGCGGTCCCCGGCGCCGGCCGTGAGCGTGCCCACGAGATCGTGCGCGGCGTCCTCGTCCAACTCCTGCTCGCACCACACCTCGAGACCGTCGTTGCCCCCGATTGCGCTGTGCAGCCGCTGGCCGTGCCTGCGAATCCAGGGCCGCACCTGGCCGTAGTCGAAGCGCGGAGCCACCCTGACCTCGAGCTCGACCGATCCCCGCTGGCCCTCGATGATGCGCAGAATCCGGCGGTCCTCGCTGCGGTCGTCTCGTCGCGGGAGGGTGAAGCAATCGATTAGACGCAGCTTGCCCGCGGGCCCGTGCAGCGTTGTGGCCAGGACCAGCGTGTCCGGCAGATACTCCCGTGAGTACTCCCACTCGCCGTTGGCCGCGGGGGTGATGCTGCAGTGACCTCCGTGGTCCCAGTCGAGGATGCGGGCGAACGTGCTCCCCGAATCGAACCGGGGCAGGCAGCACCAGTCGATCGACCCCTGGCGGGAGACCAGCGCCGCGGTTCGGCAATCGCCGATCAGGGCGTAGTCGCCAATCGGCGGATATGGATCTCGGGGCACTGGAGAACTCGTTCAGAGGCGGCGGGCTGAGACTCCCGGGACGTTTTCGCCCGCGCAGCTAAGGGGTAGATCGACTACGCCATGTGGTTTTACCCGCTTCTGATCGTTCTGGTCGTGCTCGGCCTGGCGGGCGGGACGGTGCTGGGAGGCGTTTACACGCTGGTGCTCGTCCCGCTGGCCGTGGTGGTCGGCGTCTCTGCGCTTGTCTACGCGATGTGGGGCCGCGCGACTCAGGGCAGCGCCGGCGCCTCGACTGACGCCACCGCGGCCAAAGCCGAGCCTCTCCCCCACCATCGTCACCGGCCCAGTGGCCGCGCGAGCACCAGTCCGGAGGCCCTCGCGGACGCGCGGCGCCAACAGCAGTGAGCTCCAAGCGCGGCGACGTCGTCGTCATAACCGGCGCCTCGGGTGGGGTCGGGCGCGCAGCGGCACGCCGGTTCGCCGCTGATGGAGCGCGCATCGGGTTGATCGCCCGGGGCCGGAAAGGCCTCGAAGGGGCGGCCCGCGACGTGGAGGCGGCCGGAGGCCGGGCGCTCGTGCTCCCGATCGACGTCGCCAACGCCGACCAGGTCGAGACCGCCGCCGCCGCGGTCGAGGACGCGTTCGGGCCCATCGACGTTTGGGTTAACGACGCCATGGTCACGATCTACGCCGAGTTCAAGGACATCGAGCCGGAGGAGTTCCGCCGGGCCACGGATGTGACCTATCACGGCATGGTCTGGGGCACCCTCTCGGCGCTGAAGCGGATGCTGCCTCGCGACAGCGGCTCGATCGTGCAGGTCGGCTCCGCGCTGGCATTTCGCGGAATCCCACTCCAGGCTCCCTACTGCGGGGCCAAGGCGGCGTGCAAGAACTTCACCGAGAGCGTCCGCACCGAGCTCATGCACCACAAGTCCAAGGTCAGGGTCTCGATGGTCCACCTGCCCGGCGTCAACACGACGCAGTTCACGTGGGGGCGGACCAAGCTACCCAAGCAGACGATGCCCGTGCCGCCGATCTACCAGCCCGAGATCGCCGCGGATGCCATCCACCATGCCGCCTACCACAGGCGGCGTCAGATCTGGGTCGGCATCCCGACGGTGATGAACATCCTCGGCGAGCGCGTCGCGCCGTGGTTGCTCGACCGCTACCTGGCCAAGACCGGGTTCGGCTCACAGATGACCGACCAGCCGCTTGATCCCCGCGGCCACGACAACCTGTTCGAGCCCGTGGACGAGGACCGAGGCGCGCACGGTCCGTTCGATGACAAAGCCCACAGCTTCAGCCCCCAGTACGAGTTCGCCAAGTACCGCAACGCGATCCTCGCCGGGGCGGCCGCCGCCGCGATCGGCGCCGGGTCGGCGCTGGCGGCCCGAAACAACCAGCACCCCTAGCCGCCCTGGTGGGTCGGCGCGGCACGCGCCGACCCCGGGCGCCCGCTCCTATCCGTCGGTCTTGCGCTCCTCCTTGGCGCGCTCAGCGGCCGCCTCGAGCCGCTTGGCCTCGTCGGCCTCGATCAGCGCCTGCTCGCGTTTCCGCAGCGCGGCCGCCTCCTCCTCGACGGCCTCGAGGCGTGCCGCCGGGGCCTCCTCCTCGATTCGCTCCGCGACCCGCGCCTCGACCTGCTGGCTGGCCTCGCGCCGGCTGCGCTCTTCCTGAGCCGCCCGGCGGGAGCGCTGCTGACGTCGCTCGGCCGCCTGTTCGCGGCGCGCCCGCGCGCGGGTATCGGCCTGGCGGCGACGCCGTTGGGCCTGCTCGTGGCGCTCCTCGAGGCGGCGCTCCGCCTGGGCGCCGGTTTCGGCGGCCTGTTCCTTCAGGCTCGCCGCGCGTGCCCGCTCCTCAGCGGCGGCTCGACGCCGCGCGCCATCCTCCTGGAGCTTGCCGTCCCCAAGGAGCACACCCGCGATCGAGCGCGCCGTGGCATCAGCGCGGTCGACGGCGAGCTTGGTCGAGCTCAGGTCTACGGGCAGCGCCGCGACCGCCACGTCGACAGGCAGCCGGGCCAGCCGGATCGAGGTCCTGACGGCCACCCGGGGTAGGGTCCGTGCGTTCATTTGTCCTCCGTAGGGTCGAGTCTGTCTGCCCGCTCCTGGGCCTCGAGCGCCTCACGCTCGAGATGGATCTGCTGCTGGGTGGCCGCGATGCGCTCACGCTCGGCCTGGTCCTCCCGGCGCTGGACCGCCGCGACCTCGGCTTCGCGCTCGGCGCTGGCCGCCGTCTGCTCCTGCCGCGCCCGCTCGGCCGCCTCCTGCTCGGAGCGGATCCGGTCCTCCTCGATCTGGCGCTCGCGCTGCTGCGCTGCGACCTCGTTTTCGAGCCGCTCGCGCTCGAGCTCGGTTTCGACCTGCTCCCGACGGAGCTCGGCCTCGGCTTCGGCGTGCCGGGCGTTGGCCGCGTCCTCGCGGGCCTCCAGGCCGGCCTCTGACTGGGCCTGCTGGAGGCGCCCCTCGCGTTGCAGGGCCTCGTTACCCGTGGCCGAGCCCGCCACCTCCTTGACCTTGCCGAGCACCTTGCCGGCGAGCCCGCCGGCCGTCTGTTCGCGGTTGTCTGAATCGCTCAAGTTGGCTCCTCTGTAGTTCTCGCTTCAGCACGGTGAGCTACCCCCATGCGCAGGCCCGGAAGCGCGCCGGGTCAACTGCGCGACTGCGGAGCCTCGCCAAGCGCCGCGGCCTCGGTGATGAGGCGGCTGCTGCGGCCGCGGGTGAAGTAGCTGTATGACCAGCGCGACATGACGACAAGGCGGTTCTCAAAGCCGATCAGGAAGAAGATGTGGATGCTGAGCCAGGCCGCCCAGGCGAGAATGCCGCTGAACCGCAGCCCCCGGAGATCGGCCACCGCACGGGCGCGGCCGATCGTGGCCAGGCTTCCCTTGTCGCGGTAGTGAAACGGCCCCGGCGCCGGCCGGTCCGCCAGCCGGCGCCCGATCACGCGGGCGGCGTAGCGCCCCTGCTGCATGGCCACCGGAGCCAGCCCGGGCAACGCAACCGCCTCGCCGCTGCTCGCATCACGCACCCTCACCATGTCCCCCAGGGCCAGCACCTCGGGGTGCCCCGGCAGCGACAGGTCGCTTTCCACGGTCAGGCGGCCGCTGCGGTCGATTTCGGCTCCGGCCGCCTCGGCGAGCATCCTCGCCAGCGGCGAGGCATGCACGCCCGCGGCCCAGATGACCGTCTGGGTCACCAGCTGGGTCCTCCTCCCCTGCCCGTCCTCGAGCTCGACGTGGTCGCCTTGGACGTCGACGACCGTATGGCCGAGCATCAGGGTGACGCCGAGGCGCTCCAGCGAGCGTGCGGCTCGAGCGGGAAGCGGATCAGGAAACCCACCGAGCACCTTGTCCGTCGTCTCCACGAGCACGACGCGGCCCTGGCGCGGATCGATCCGCCGGAACTCAGGAGCCAGCGTCTCGTGCGCGAGCTCGGCGATCTGCCCCGCCATCTCGACCCCGGTCGGCCCGGCGCCGACCACGACGAAGGTGAGCCAGCGCTCCTGATCGGATGGGTCGAGCTCGGCGACCTCGAACGCGTGGAGGATGCGGCCGCGGACCTCGAGCGCCGAATCGAGCGACTTGACCTCGAGCGCCGTCTCGCGCCATTCGTCGTGGCCGAAATACGAATAGTCCGAGCCTCCGGCCACGATCAGGGTGTCGTAGCCGAGCGTCATCGTTCCTCCGGGCACGTCCGCCTGCACGACGAGCTGGCGATCGCCGAGCTCAAACCCCACCGCCTCCCCCAGCAGAACCTGCACCTGGCGCTGGCGGCGAAAGATGTGGCGAAGCGGCGTCGCGATCTCGGCCGGGGAGAGGCCGCCGGTCGCGACCTGGTAGCTGAGGGGCTGGAACAGGTGGTAGTTGTGGCGGTCGACCAGTGTGATCTGCGCATCCAAGCGCCCGAGTGCCTTGACCGCCTGAAGCCCACCGAAGCCCCCGCCCACCACGACAACCCGGTGGCTGGTTGACGGCGGTGAGCCGTCGGCGCTGCCGTGGCTGCGAGCCGTGCTACTCACGCGCTTGGGTTTAGGAATCGCCATGGACCGGGTATTCCCGGCCTAGCCAAGCGGGCACGGGTACTGCGGCGAGAGGCTGGTCGCCGGCTCCCGCGGCTTGCGCCGCCGCGGAGCCGCGACCAGCCGCCGCCCAGTTGGCGCTTCGGCCGCGCGAGGGTGTTCATGAGCTGGGCTTGGACCGTGACTCGACATGGTCAGCCAGCCGCCCCGGGTAGCGCTCCTCGGCCTGTCGCTCGAGCCGCCGTTCGTTGCGGCGCAACCAGACGATGAAGGCGACGACCAGGACCGCGGCCCCGATCCCGAGCGCGATATCCACCGGTCCCCGCACCTTCTTCAGGGCGCTGCCCGCGTAGTAGAAGCCGATGGCGTAGATCCCGGACCACACGATCCCTCCGCTGGCGTTAAAAAGGAAGAAGCGCCCGTAGGGCATCCGGTTGCTTCCGGCCAGGAACGCGGCGTAGGTCCGCAGGATCGAGACGAAGCGGCCGAAGAAGACCACGCGGCCCCCGTAGCGGTCGAAGACCAGGCGCCCGACCTTCAACTTGGCCTCGTTGAGGTGGATCTTCGGGCCGAAGCGGGTCAGGAGACGGTAGCCGCCGTAGTAGCCGATCGCGAAGCCGATGTTGTCGCCCACGATGGCTCCCGCTGCGGCTGCCGCCCAGATCAGCCATGGGCTCAGGTGACCGGTGCTGCCGGCATACAGCGAGGCGGTGATGATCATCGTCTCGCCGGGGAACGGGACGCCCAGACTCTCGATCATCACGAACACGCCCACCGCGGCGTAGCCGTAGTTCGAGAGCAGCTGATCGAGGGTGTGGGTGGAGAAGAAGGCAGCGAGCATGGGGCGCGCGATCAGCGTCCACACAGCATGACGCCTGGCGCTCGGTCAGTCGCCCGTGAGCGGCGCTGGCTCAGGCGCGGTGGCCGGTGAGCCGAGTCTCCGCTCCGAACGGGCAACCCGCGGTTCACGGCGCGAGGCGCCCTTGCGCCGGCCGCGCCCAACGGCCGCGCGCTGAGGGCCGACGACGTACTTAGGATCCGCCGCGGACTGAAAGCCGGCCCGGAACACGCTCCAGCGGGCGCTGACGGCGCCGAGGGATAGCAGCACACCAGCCGCCACCGCGGCCGCGCGTGAGCTGCGCGCCCGCGAGGCGGTCAGGAGCGCTCCGGCCGCGATGCAGCCTCGGGCGAGGTTGGTGGAGAGGCCGGCCTGCCCCTCCGCGTAGACCTCGCCGTGCTCGCCGAGGCGCCGGTGCATCAGCTCGTTGGTGGCCGACTCCAGGACCGCGCCGGCCGTGGCGAGTCGCCGAGCCGGGGCGGCGTGCCGGAGGGGTGTCAGCGCCAGCGCCGCCGCACCGGCGCTCAGGGCGGCGCCGGAACCGAAGACGAAGGGCAGATCACGGCGCGCCTCGTGCCACACCGGGATCGCGGTGTTGGCGACGAGCGCGGCCGTGTAGGTGGAGAGCGGCAAACCGAACAGCGCCGCCAGCGCCCGTGCCGGCCGGGACAGCCGGGGGAAGACACCGAGCCACGCGTTGGCGGTGGCAACCGTCGTGGTGGCGCCACTCACCGTGAGCACCCACGAGCCGACGCTCATCGGCGAGGTCACCTTGAACATCCGCAGCATGTTGATGAAGCGCAGCGGCTTGCCCAGATCCGAGGTCAGAAGGGCGGGGCTGAGCGTTATCCCGGCCATCGCCGCGGCCCAGGCGCGGCGTCCGAGCGTCTCGTTACCGCGCAGCTCGGCCAGGTAGGCGAGCCCTGCGGAGGCGCCGGCAAGCCCGCCGGTATAGAAGTAGAGGGGGATCTCCCAGGTCCAGATCGGCTCCTTGAGGATCGGCTGTCCGTGGTAGGAGGTGATTCGCTCAGGGCCCGCGCCGTTGGTCGCGCTCATCGCCGGCCTCCGAAGACTGCCGCCACCAGGCCCGCGGCCAGAGTCCCTGCGGCCAGTGCTGCCGCGGCCCAGATCTCGCTCACGTCACGTCGGGTATCGACCGGATCGGGAGGTAGCCCGTACACCTCGGGCTCGTCGAGGAGCAGGAAGAACGCGCCGGCTCCGCCGATGCCGTCGTCCTCGTCGGCCAGGTAGAGCTGGGCCTTGTCCTGGCCCGCCTCCTGGAGTTGGGCCAGACGGTGCTCCGCGCGCTGATGAAGCTCGGACACCTCACCGAACTGGATCGAGTTCGTGGGGCACGCCTGGGCGCACGCGGGCTCCTTGTCGTCCTTCAGGCGGTCATAGCAGAGCGTGCACTTCCACACCCGGCCGTCGTCCTGACGCTGATCGAGGACACCAAACGGACATGCGGGCACGCAGTAGCCGCAGCCGTTGCAGACATCCTCCTGCACGACGACGGTGCCGAACTCGGTGCGAAACAGCGCCCCGGTGGGGCAAACGTCCAGACAGGCGGCGTGGGTGCAGTGCTTGCACACGTCGGAAGCCATCAGCCAGCGGATGCCCTCGCCCTCCTGGTATGTCTGGACCCCGGCCTCGATGGCGCCGTTGCGGGCCGCGAGCTCGAGCAGGGAGTCACCCTCGCGGGCGTCTACCGGAAGCTGCTGCTCGATGAAGGCCACGTGCCTCCAGCGGTTGGCGTCGAGCTCAACCGAGTTGTCGTAGGACTTGCCCGTGAAGCCCTCGATCTCCATCGGAATCTGGTTCCACTCCTTGCATGCGACCTCGCACGCCTTACAGCCGATGCACACCGAGGTATCGGTGAAGAAGCCCATCCGCGGCTTCGCGGCTTCCCCGTAGGCGCTCGGCCAGGCAACCGTCTCGAGACCAGGCACTAGTCCTTCACCTTCGCTTGGCGGCGGTATTCCTCCACCAGCTGGAGGCGGGCCCGGCCCCGCGGACGGCGGCCCGGGCGGATGTCGCAGGTGGCGACCTTGTACTCGCTGATGTGGACGTTGTTGTCGAGGGCGATCGGCAACAGCTCGTTGGCCGAGTCACCGACAACGATTCCCACCCCGCCCCAATGGTATGGCGCGCCGACCACGTGGGCGGTGCGGCCCTGGATGCGCAGCGGCTTGATCCTGGGCGTGACCATGACCCGCGCCTCCACGGCCTGCCGAGCCGTGACCACGGTCGCCCAATCCCCGTGCTCCAGGCCCCGCTCGGCGGCAAGCTGCGGCGAGACCTCGACGAAGAACTCGGGCTGGAGCTCAGCCAGGTAGGGCACCGTGCGGGACATACCGCCGGCCGTGTGATGCTCGGTCAGCCTGTAGGTGGCCAGGATGAACGGGAAGACGTCGGAGCCGTCCTCTCCGTCTACCGGGTGGTAGGGGTTCTCGGGCCGATGGAACACCTGCCGGGTCGGGTTCTGCTGCTGGGCGTAGAGCAGATTGCGAAACGGGCTTTCCTGGGGTTCGTAATGCGTCGGCAGCGGCCCGTCGACGAGTCCCGTCGGCGAGTAGAGCCAGCCTCGTCCGTCGGGGTGGAGGATGAACGGCTTATCCCCGCGGATCCCCTCCATCTTCTTCGCGTTCCGGCTTGGCTTGTAGCCGGGCTCCTTGGTGGGCGGGAAGTCCGGGGAGTCCCCGACGCTCGTCCATTTGCCCTCCTCGGCGTCCCACCACACGTAGCGCTTGCGCTCGGACCAGGGATTGCCCGCGGGGTCGGCCGAGGCCCGGTTGTAGATGATCCGGGTGTCCTTGGGCCAGGCCCAGCCCCACTCGTGCGCGATCCAGTTCTGTTCGCTGTGCGGTGTCTTGCGGGCCGTCTGGTTGACACCGTCCTTGTACACGCCGCAATGGATCCACGAGCCCGACGTCGTGGATCCATCGGGCTTCAGCTCGTCGTAGGAGGCGAGGAACGAGCCGTCGCTGGAGCGGCCGGAGATCTCCTGGAGAACGTGCTCGGCATCGGGCTCGTCGTGGGGGCCCTGGAGCGGGTAATCCCACATGAGGTCGAGGACCGGTCGGTGCTTGTGGTCCTCCGAGCCGGCCAGCTTCTCCCGGATCGCCTTGCCGAGGTGATAGATCCAGTGGAGCTCTGAGCGAGCGTCGCCCGGGGGCTCGCAGGCCTTGTTGTGCCACTGGAGCAGGCGCTGGGTGTTGGTGAAGCTGCCGTCCTTCTCGGTGTGCGCGGCTGCCGGCAGAAAGAACACCTCGGTCTGGATGTCCTCGGCGCGAACCTCGCCGGACTCGTGTTCGGGGGAGTCCTTCCAGAACAACGTCGACTCGTTGGGGGCGAAGTCCCGGACGACAAGCCAGTCGAGCTTGGCCAGAGCCCGGCGCATCAGTTTCGAGTTGGCCGAGCCCACGGTCGGGTTCTGCCCCACGCAGAACATCCCCCGCAGGCCGCCGTCGAGAGCCTTCAGCATCATCGCGTAGTGGGAGTGGTCGCCGTTGATCCGGGGGAGGTAGTCGAAGCAGAACTGGTTCTCCTCGGTCGCGGCATCGCCCCACCAGGCTTTGAGCAACGACACCATGTAGGGCTTGAGATCTCCCCACGCGCCTGTGTCCGGCCCGTTCAGCTCGACGAATTTGTCGAGTGTCGGGTGCGACTGGGGATGCGGCATCGGGATGTAGCCGGGCAGAATGTCGTAGAGGGTGGGTATGTCGGTCGAGCCCTGGATGTTCGCGTGGCCGCGCAGCGCCAGAATGCCCCCGCCGGGCCGGCCGATGTTGCCGAGCAGCAGCTGGATGATCGCGGCGGCGCGGATGTTCTGGACCCCGACCGTGTGCTGCGTCCATCCGACCGAGTAGATGACCGCTGAGGTCCGCTCGCGTCCTGAGTTCTCACACAGCGCCTGGGCGATCCGGATCACGTCCTGGGGCGAGCAGCCGCAGATCTCGGATACCACCTCGGGCGTGTAGCGCGCGAAGTGCCGGCGGACGACGTTCACGATGCAGCGCTCGTCCTGCATCGAGTCGTCGTAGTCGGGCGGCTCGCCGCCCTGAAGCTTCATCCCGTGCGCGCCATGGGCCTGATTGCCGGAGACGTCGGCCGTCTGCTCGGTCTTGCCCGCCGTGGCCTCACCGGAGGATTTGTTATAGCCCCAGGTGGAGATCCCGTACGCGCTGTGGTCAGGGTTCCACCCGGAGAAGTAGCCGCTCGCATCCTCGGTGTCCCTGAAGTCAGGCTTGAGGATCACCGGACCGTTCGTGTACGCGCGGACGTATTCCTCGAACCACGCCTCGTGCTCGAAGATGTAGTTGACGATCCCACCGAGGAAGGCGATGTCGGTCCCGGCGCGGATCGGGACGTGCAGGTCGGCCATCGCGCTCGTGCGGGTGAAGCGCGGGTCGACGTGGATCACCTTCGCGCCGCGCTCCTTGGCCTCGATCACCCACTGAAAGCCCACGGGGTGCTGCTCGGCCATGTTCGAGCCCATGATCAGGATGCAGTCGGAGTTCTGCAGGTCCTGCTGGAAGGTCGTGGCGCCGCCGCGGCCGAACGATGTCCCCAGACCGGGGACGGTGGAGCTATGTCATATCCGCGCCTGGTTCTCGATCGAGAGCGCGCCCAGCGCGGTGAAGAGCTTCTTGATCAGATAGTTCTCCTCGTTGTCCAGGGTGGCTCCGCCCAGGAAGTGGATCCCCAGCGTGCGCTTCAGCGGCTTGCCGTCCTCGGTCTCCTCCTCCCAGGTCTCCTCGCGGGCCCGGATCAGCCGCTCGGCGATCATCTCGGTCGCCGCGTCGAGGGAGATGTGCTCCCACTCGGTGGCGCCGGGGCGGCGATATTTGACCCGCGTCTCACGCATCGGCGAGTTGACGAGGTTCTCTGACGCCGATCCCTTGGGGCACAGCCGGCCGCGGGAGACCGGGGAGTCAGGATCGCCCTCGATCTGCACCACCTTCTCGTCCTTGACGTAGACCTTCTGGCCGCACCCGACCGCGCAATACGGGCAGATCGATTGCACGACCTTGTCGGCCGTCCTGGTGCGCGGCGTCAGCCGCTGCGAGCGAGCCGACTGCGCCGCCCGGCCCAGGCCGAGCGGATCGCCCGCCAGCTGGCGGACGAAGGGCGGCACCAGGCGGCGGCTTTCCATCCGCTTCCCTCCTACCACGCGAGGTCGCAGAGAAAACCCCTGGTGTTTGTGAGAGCAGCGTGTGGGTAAGCGCAGTGACATGGCGAGCGACGTCGAGACTGAGCGGGCGCTGGCGACCGTCACGGCCACCCTCGACGACCAGCAGCTCGACGGCTTCGATTCAGGCCGGGTCCAGGAGATCGTGACCCAGGCCCTGGGCGGCGAAGCCAGCCTGACCGTCGACGACGGCGGTGGCCTTCACGATCAGACAGGGACCCGGGTCGGAGCGATCCGGCGAACCGACAGCGGTGAATGGATCGCCGAGCGCCAGAACGACACCGCCGAGCGCTCGGATACGGCGATTCCGGCCGAGCCCCCGCAGAGCAAGCTACGCGCAGCGCTGACGAAGGTGAAGTCGCTGAAACCCTAGGTTGAGCCACCGGCCTCGCGCAGGCGCCGGGCCATCACGCCCATGACCAGCTGGGCGAAATGGGGCGTTTCGTGCACGAGCACCCAGAAATGACGCGCCGGGATCTCCACCAGTTCGGCGTCTGTCTCCGCGGCAGCGGTGAGCGAGCGCGGCTCATTTTCGATCAGCGCCATCTCGCCGAACAGGCCGGGGGCACTCACGTGCTCGACCATCCGATCACCGTCCTTGAGGGCGACCGTGCCTCCGCGCACGATGTACATGGAGTCTCCCGGTTCCCCCTGGTCAAAGATGACCTCACCGGCTGAGAAGTTGCGCGCCGCCCGGCCGTGCACGAGCAACTCGTAGTACTCGTCGGTGGCACCGGACGTGGACATGGCTAGTTCGCCTTCACGTGGCGGAACCCGAATCGGCCCTTGATGCAGAGATTGCCGCGGGTGATGTCATGATCGTCGGGAGAGCTCACCTTGACGATCTCATTGTCCTGTACGTGCAGCGTGAGGTTGCATCCGACCCCGCAATAGGGGCAAATCGTGTCGGTCTGCGTCTGGCGAGACTCGTCCCAGGCGGCGGCCTCGCGGAGGTCGTGCTCGGTCTTGAACATCAACGCGCCGGTTGGGCATACAGCGATGCAGTTGCCGCAGTAGACGCAGGCTGATTCCGGCAGTGGGTTGGCGTACTCCGTTGAGATGCGGGCGTCGAAGCCACGTCCGGCCACCGTGATCGCAAACGTGTTCTGATATTGCTCGCCGCACGCGTCGACGCACTTGTAACAGAGGATGCACTTCGAGTAGTCCCGGACGTATAGGTCGTTGTCCACCTTGGTCGGCGAGGCTACGGTGGCGGCGGTCTGGCCGTCGGGTATCTCATGGTGGCCGGTCCGCCTCTTGTCACGCTCCGGATCAGGGGGCGCAGGCGGACCGTAACGCTCAGGGTGGCCGTCGTAGCGCTCCAGATAGCCCTGGGCGGCCGGCGTGATCGACAAATCGACAGAGCTGGCCAGGAATTCGATGACCATCTTCCGGCTGCGCCGCACCCGGGGCGAGTCGGTCTGTATGACCATATTCGCCTCGACCCTCCGCGAACAGGCGGGAACCAGCGCGCGGGAACCGTCGAGCTCGACAACGCAGATCCGGCAGGCATTCGCCGGGCTCAGCGTCTCGCCGTAGCAGAGGGTGGGCGTGTCGATGCCCAGTCGATTGCACGCCTCGAGGATCGTCGAGCCTTCAGGGACCTCCACCTCCTGCTCGTCAACCGTGAGTGAAATCAGCCGGCGGGCGGGGTCGGTCGGGATCAGCGGGAGCTCGATCATGCGCGGGTGCCTCCATTGAACACGCCCAGGCGGTGGATTGCGGATTCGATAGCTGACGACGCGGTCTGTCCCAGTCCGCAGATCGAGGCATCGCGCATCGCCTCACCGATTTCGGCGATCAGCGTCAGCTCGTCGTGGACGCTGCCGCGCGTGCGCCCGGAGAGCAACCGCGCGAGGGCCTCCTCCTGGCGCACAGTGCCCACGCGGCACGGCACGCACTGGCCGCAGCTCTCGTTGCGAAAGAACTCCGCCAGCACCATCAGCAACTGCTCCAGGTCGACCTGATCGTCGATCGCCAGCACGACGCCAGATCCCAGGGTGGTTCCGGCGGCGCGAGTGTCCTCGAAGGTCAATCGCAGGTCGAGTTTGTCAGGCGTGATGAAGCTGCCAGCGGCTCCGCCGAGCAGGACGGCGCGGAGCGTGCAGCCGGACCTGACGCCTCCGGCCAGCTCGAGGAGCTCTCCGAGCGTGACCCCGAACGAAACCTCATACACCCCCGGCTGCGCGACGGCGCCGGAGACGCAGAACAGCTTCGGGCCGGTCGAGCCCTCGGAGACGACGCGCGCGAAGGGATCCGGTTCTGAGGTGCCGATGCCCGCGTAGGCGGCCCCGCCCTCGAGCAGGATCGGCAATACGTTGACGAGGGTCTCGACGTTGTTGACCACGGTGGGTTGCCCGAACAGGCCCCGCTCGACCGGGAACGGCGGCTTGTTGCGAGGCTCGCCGCGGAAACCCTCGATCGACCCGAAGATCGCGGTCTCCTCGCCGCAGATGTACGCCCCAGCGCCTTTGCGCAGCTCGATGTCGAAGTTGAGGCCCCGCCCCAGGACGTCAGGCCCAAGCAGCCCGCGCGCACGGGCCTGCTCCAGCGCGAGCTCGAGCCGACGCTGGGCGAGCGGGTACTCGCCGCGCAGGTAGATGAAGCCGCGCTCGCACCCGGTGGCGTAAGCCGCGATCGTCATCGACTCGATGACCGAGAACGGATCCCCCTCCATGATCACGCGATCCTTGAACGTGCCCGGCTCGGACTCGTCGGCGTTGCAGATCAGGTAGTGGGGGCGACGAGGCTGGCGCGCGACCGCGTCCCACTTGCGGCCCGTCGGGAACGCTGCTCCGCCCCTGCCCATCAGCTTGGACTCGACGACCTCGCGGATGACACCGTCCGGGCCGAGCTCAAACGCCCGACGCAGCGCTGCGTATCCGCCGTGGGCCCGGTAGTCGTCGAGGCTCTCGGGATCGGCCACCCCGATCCGGCTGAGGAGGCGAAGCTCGCTCTGCCCCGTCTGCCAGGGGGTGGCGGAGGCTGGGGCCGAGGGGGTGTCGCCGTCCATGACCTCGATCAGGTGCCGGGCATCGACTCGTGGGAGCTCGCGCTCAAGCGACTCCTCCCCCGCCTCCAGCAGGAGCGCCGCCGGGGCGCGATCACATTGCCCCAGGCACGGGCTTCTGAGCCAAGTCGCCCCGGCGCGCTCGGCCCCCTCAGGTCCAAGCTCCGCCCGCAGCGTCTCGATCAGCGCCTCAGATCCCGCGCAACGGCAGGCGAGGTCATCACAGACATGGAGGACGCGGGGCGAGCGCGGCTCGAGCGAGAAGAGCGCATAGAAGGTGGCCACGCCATACACGTCGGCGGGCGGAATCGTCAGCCGGCCGGCGATGTAGTTCAGGGCGCCCGGGCTGATCCACCCCGCGCGCTCGTGCAGCGCGTGCAGGGTGGGCAGCAGCTGGTCGCGCTGCGCACGTGCCGCGTGCCCGCCATGCGCGGAATGGCCGTTGTCGCGGCGGACGGCTCCCGTCCACTGTGACATCGGCGGACCCAGGAAGGCGTCGATCGCCGCCCGCTCGGCGGTGGAAGGCTCCGCGTCGAGCAGGTGGACGTCCACGCTACTTTCCGGCCCCCCGACTTGCCACGCCCGCGACCTGGCGCTGTGACCCGTTCAGCTTCTCGACCCGGACCGCCGTCGCCTTGAACTCCGCCGTCCCGGACTTGGGGTCCGTGGCGTCGATCGTGAGCACGTTGACGTCGACCTGATCCGGAAAGTGGAAGGTCATGAAGGCGAGGCCGGGGCGCAGATTGGGGTCGAGGCGGACGGGGGCTTCGATCGATCCTCGCCGCGAGCTCACCTGGACGACCTCGCCGGGCTCGACGTCGAGGGCGGCGGCGTCCTCGGGGTGCAGGTCGATCGTCTCGCCGCGACGAAGCGGCGAGCTGTACAGGTTCGATTGCACGCCCGTGTTATAGGAATCGAGGCGTCGGCCGGTCGTCAGCCGGATCGGGAAGTCATCGTCGAGGAGATCGACCGGGGGCACCCACGGCGTCACCGAGAACGGCGCCGGGGGCCCTCCCCGGGGCTCGTCCCAGAGCCGTCCGTGGAGGAACGCCGACCCAGGATGGTCCTCGGTCGGACACGGCCACTGGATGCCGCCCTCCGCCTCGAGCCGCTGGTAGCTCATGCCGCCGTGCATCGGGCTCAGCGAGCGAAGCTCGTCCCACACCTCCCCCAGGCCGGGATTGCCCCAGTCGTGCCCCAGCCGACGCGCCAGCTCGGCGATGATCCAGTGGTCGTCACGCGCCTGACCGGGGGGATCGAGCGCCTTGCGCATCAGCTGGACGCGCCGCTCACTGTTGGTCACCGTGCCGCCGTCGACCTCGCACCATGATGCCGACGCGGGGAGCACGACGTCGGCCAGCTCGCACGTCCTGGTCATCAGGATGTCCTGGGCGATCAGGAAGTCGAGGCCGCCGAGCAGCTCCATCGCCTTCTTCGAGTCGGCCTCCGACTGTGCCGGATTTTCGCCCATGACATAGAGCGTGCGCAGCTCGCCCCGCTCCATCGCCTCGAACATCTGCGACAGATGCCAGCCCCACCGGGGGGGCAGCTTGACCTTCCAGGCGGCTTCGAAGCGGGCGCGGGCCTCGAGGTCGTCCTGGACGTCCTGGAAGCCCGGGAGCTTGTTCGGGATGGCGCCCATGTCTCCCCCACCCTGGACATTGTTCTGGCCGCGGAGCGGATTCAGTCCCGAGCCCCAGCGACCCACATGCCCGGTCAGCAGGCCCAGGTTGATCAGCGAGAGCACGTTATCGACGGCGGTCACGTGCTCGGTGATGCCGAGCGTCCAGCAGATGATGGCGCGATCGGCCCGGGCGTATGCGTGGGCCAGCTCGCGGATCGTCTCGGCCGGAACACCGGTGACCCGCTCGCCCTCCTCGAGGGTCCAGGGCTCGACCGACTGGCGGTATTCAGCGAAGCCGGAGGTTGCGTGGTGGATGAACGCCTCGTTGGCCAGCCCGGCGTGAATGATCTCGCGAGCCACCGTGTTGGCCAGCGCGATGTCGGTCCCCACGTCGAGGCCGAGCCACGTGTCGGCCCATTGGGCTGACCCCGTGCGTCGCGGGTCGACCACGTACAGGGCCGCGCCCCGGTGGACCGCCTTGAGGACGCGGTGGAAGAAGATCGGATGCGACTCACGCGCGTTCGATCCCCACAGAACCAGCAGGTCTGTCTCCTCGACCTCTCTATAGGACGTGGTTCCTCCGCCCGCACCGAATACCGTCGCCAGACCGACGACGCTGGGAGCGTGTCAGGTGCGGTTGCAGGAATCGATGTTGTTCGACCCCATGACCGCGCGGACGAACTTCTGAGCCAGATAGTTGGCCTCGTTCGACGCCTTGGAGCAGCTGAACATCCCGAACGACCGCGTCGCATCCTGCGTCCGCGCCCGGGCCAGTCCGGCTGCCGCCACGTCGAGAGCCTCATCCCAGCTGGCCCGCCGCAGTGTCCCGTTCTCACGGACCAGCGGCTCGGTCAGCCTGCCACGTGGCTGTCGCATCATCACCTCCTTTCTCTGCCCACAGCGCGCCGTGAGAGCGCACAAATTTGTTCAAGCAGCGTAGAGGAGTCGCCCGGGCGGTGCAAGAGATCTCGCCTCGTATCTGCGCCTTCGCCTGCCGGGGCGGTCGACTTCGAACCGGGCGCGTGGCCGGTCTTCGCTAACCGTTGCCCGAGGCCTCGGGAGGCTCGACCGAGGGCGCGCCTGAGTCTGGGCTTTCCCCGCTCGGCGGCGGCGCGCCGGGGACACCCTCGTCCGCCCGCTTGCGCTGCCAGTCCTGACGCGTCTCGTCGATCTGCTCCTGGAGCTCGGTGGAGTCACGTTCGAGCTCCTCCGCCTCGCGCTCGAGCGCGTCGGTGAGCCTGTGGGGATCGCCGTCTCTCACGCCGCTCATCTACCCGCGGTCTCGGATAGCCCAACCAGGGCACACGCCGTCGTCGCGCTCAGTAGTGCATCGCGGCGCAGATCAGGGCGGGCCTTGGCCAGCGCGAGCATGCTTCCGGCGTGCAGCAGGTCGACGGCGATGATGGCGCGGCGGATCCGAGGGCCGTGCCGGCGCGCCAGGATCAGCGCCTCGGCCAGGTGCCGGGCACCCAGCAGGCGCGTGGCGAGCGTCACCTCGCGCGTCTGCCCACCTCCCCCGATACGGAGGGGCAGGGCCGGATCGACGAGCAGTACACCGCCCCACACGCCGCGGATGATCGAGGCCGACGGGACCATGGCCGAGCGCTACCCGCCGGCGCCGCGCTGTCAACCAGCCCTCAGGCCGCCGGGCGCAGCGCCTCGAGCTCGCGACTCTGGGCCAGCTCGCTGAGCGCCTTTCGCTCGAGGCGGCGTACGGCGTCCTGGGAGAGGCCGAGGCGCCGCCCGGTCTCACTCAGCGGCGTGGGGTCGTCCCCGTTGATCCCGTAGCGAAGTTTCACCACCTCGCGTTCCGGTTCGGGAAGCCGCGCCAGGGCCCGCCGGAGCGCATCGTCACGCAGCGCGATGTCGACCTCCTCCTCGGGCCCGCGCTCCTCGCTGGCCAAGAGCGCGCCGAACGGCGTCTCCTCCTCTTCGCCCACCGGGCGGTCGAGGCTGGTCACGACGCGGGCGGCATCCCGCGCCTCGCGGACCTCTCGGAGCGGCATCTCGGCCGCCTGCGCCACCTCCTCCTCGGTCGGCTCGCGCCCCAGGCGCGCGGCCAGGTCACGCTGCACCCGCGCGATCTTGCGCTCCCGCTGGCCGAGATGGACGGGGATCCGGATCGTGCGCGAGCGGTTATCGAGCGCACGCTGAAGGGCCTGGCGGATCCAGAACGTCGCGTAGGTGGAGAACTTGTAGCCCTTGCGCCAGTCGAACTTCTCGGCCGCCCGGATCAGGCCCAGAATCCCCTCCTGGATGAGATCGAGCAGCGGCAGGTCGTGTCCTTGATATTTGCGCGCGTTCGCGATCACCAGGCGAAGGTTCGAGTTGACCAGCTGCTCCTTGGCCCGCAGGTCACCCTTCTCGATCCGCTTGGCCAGCTCCACCTCCTCCTCGCGAGTGAGCAGAGGATGGCGGCGCACCTCCTGCAGGAACAGCGACATGGCGTCGGTTGTCTGCTGGGCTAGGTCATCGGGGATGTACGCCGTCTGCTCGGGGATCTCACGGCCGCAGTCGTCGCGAAATTCGACTCCGCGCGCGTCCAGGAGGTCCTGGAGCGCCTGCGCGTCGTCGTCGTCCAGGTCCGCCTCCTGAACGAGTTCCGAGATCTCGGAGAGCTCGAGGCATGCCTCAGGGCGGGACTCGAGCCGGGCCACCAGCTCATCGGCCAGGGCCTGAATGCGATCGGCGGTTGAGCCCTCGGAGTCTTCGGTCATCGTCGTGTCACTCGTCAAGCTTGTCACGCTTCGGCCCCTCTGCCCAGGGCTGGGCCTCAGGATCCTGCTTCGGATTGGGCTCGCTCGTGCTCTGCGCGCCCGTGGCCGGATGCGGTGCTTCGGTGAGTGGATCGGCCTCGGGGTCCACCGGGTCACGCGGATCCGGTCTCTGGTCGTAGGGATCCGGCCATTCCGTGGGGTCGGGCTCGCCGACCGGCACGTTCATTGCATGGTGGGGGTCGCGGTCCTGCGAGTGATCGCCCGGATCCTTTCCGGGCGGCTCGGGGAAGCCGGTCGGGGGAGTGGGCTCAGGTTCGTTGGGCATGCCGCGAACTTTCCCGACGCTTGCCAGCCCTAACCCTGGGGTAGCTCAGACACCATGCGCGTCGTCATCACCGGGGGCACGTCGGTCAGGTACTTGGTCAGCTGTTCGTCGAGGGTTTCCGTGCTCATCGTCCTCAAATCCAGTCTTTGACTCGTGGCCTGACAGTGTCCGATCCGAAGGCGACTAAACGGGCGCCGTGCCGGGTACCGAAGTCCCGAACTACGACGTTAGGAGGATCAGTGAGCCTGATCGACAAGTTGAGCGGTCGTGCCAAGAAGACCGCCGGAGACCTGACTGGAGATGCCGGCCTGAAGCGGGAAGGCAGCAAGGAGGAGCGCAAGGGCGAGGCCAAGGACGAGCTCGCACGTGAGCAGGAGCGCGCCGACCGTAAGGCCGAGGAGGTCGCCGATCTGGAGCGGCGCACCTGAGCCGCAACGCTCTGAGCCCGGCGCCGCGCGCCGGGCTCTCTTCTTAACCCCGGGTTCCTAGCCCCCGTCGACCGCCTGGGCTCTGGACTCCCGAACCGCGGCGATCTGGGCCGGCTGCTGAATCAGCGCGTCCTGGCGCCGCTCCTCCATCGGCGCGATCCACAGCTCCTCGATCAGGATGCGGACCGTCGAGAGGACGGGCACGGCGACGATCAGCCCGACGAAGCCGAACAGCTGCTCCACGGCCAGCACCCCGATGGCCACCACAGCCGGATGCAGCTCGACGGTGCGCGCCACCACCTGAGGCTGGATCACGTTGCTCTCGAGTTGGTGAGCCAGGATGTAGACGACGGCGACCAGGATCGCCTTGCCCGGTGAGAACGTGAGGGCGTACAGGATCGGGATCACCGAGCTGGCGAGGGCTCCGAAGTAGGGGATGATCATCGCCACGGCCGTGAAGACGGCGAAGAAGGCGGCGAACTGAAGGCCGACCAGCCTGAGCCCGAGATAGGTTAGGCCGCCGAGCACGACCATGCCGATGGCCAGGCCACGCAGCCAGCCCAGATAGGCTACGCGCAGCCGGCAGAGCACCACCTCGGCCTTGGCGCGGCCCTGTGGCGGGACCACCCGGACGATGCCCGTGCGCAGCGGCTCGGGGTGAATTGCGGTGTAGAGGGCCGTGAGCAGGATGACGATGATCGCCGCGATGATCCCCACCACCGTGGCCCCGACCGCTTCCGCCGGCCCCAGCAGGCGCTGGGGGTGATGGGTGTAGCCGTTGACGTACCCCTGGATCTGCTTGCCGATCTTGCTCGGCGAGGTGCCGGTGACGCCCGCGATCCGGTGCCTGAGGTCGTCGACCACGGTCGGCAGCGAGTTGACGAACTTGTTGATCTCGTGCGTGAACGGCGGGACGATCAGGGCGATAAACCCGCCGAGGATGGCCAGGCCGATCAAGAGGCCGAGCGTCGCGCCGACGCCGCGCGGAATCCGGAAGCGCTTCAGGCGGTTCGCGAACGCCGACAGCGGCAGAGCGATGATCACCACGATGAGGATGGCCATGATCAGGGTGATCAGCGCCCTGAAGATCAGCGCCGCGATCACCAGCGCGAACGCCAGGAGCACAGCTCGGTACACGGTCCGCGGGGTCAGCCGAGTCTCGGGCATGGTGGTGCAAGGGTGCCCGGATTCGGCCATTTGCACGCCCAATGCCCGCCCGCCCGGGGTTACCCGCGACTGAGGCGGGTAGAGGCGGCAGATGGCAATCGCCATCCTCGACATCGACGGCACGCTTGTCGACACCAACTACCAGCATGCGATCGCCTGGTATCGCGCCTTTCGCAAGAACGGCATCGTCCTGCCGATCTGGCGGATCCATCGTCACCTGGGGATGGGCGGGGATCAGATGGTGGCGGCGTTGACCGACGACCGCACCGAGGAAGAGCTGGGCGACTCGATTCGCGAGGCGGAGAAGGAGCGTTACCTCGAACTGATCGACGAGGTGGAGCCGATGGAGGGCGCTCGAGAGCTGATCGAGGAACTCGGTCGCCACGGGCACGTCGTCGTGCTCGCGAGCTCGGCCAAGGAGGACGAGGTGGAGCACTATCTCGACCTCCTCGATGCACGTGACCTGGCCGACGCCTGGACGACCTCGGCCGACGTCGAGGCGACCAAGCCGGCGCCCGATCTCATCAACTCGGCGCTGCACAAGGTCGGCGGCAGCGCCGAGGACGCGGTCATGGTGGGCGACACGCCCTGGGATGTGAAGGCCGCCGCGCGCGCCGGTGTGGAGACGCTGGCCGTCCTGACCGGCGGTTTCGCCATCGAGGAGCTGAGCAAATCGGGAGCGCGCGAGGTGTTCGAGACCGTGGCCGATCTCCGGGTCGGGCTCGACCGGACGCCGCTGGCCTAGCCGGTCAGTTCAGCGTGAGGATCATCAAGGCGGCCAGCACGCCCGTGCCCAGCGCCACGGCGGCTGTGTAGTCGCCGATGCGGCCGCTATGGAGACGGCGGACTGGCAGCAACAGGGCTGAGGCGCTTTCGGTCAGGTCGTTCCAACGCCGGCTCAGCCGCGCCCCCCACAGGCTGAGCGCTGCGAGTCCGAGCGCGATCAGGGTCGCCCCGCCGCAATACAGGTAGTCGTAGAACCTCGGAGCGTCTGAGCTCCCCCCCGCCTGGGGCACGTGCGCTCCGTAGACCCCAGCGTGATACTGGGCGAAGTCGACGAAGCGCTGCCCGCCCTTGGCCGCCAGATCGGCGAAGCCGAACCACACGCCCACCGCCACGGTTCCGATCAGGAGCAGAACCGCGGGAGCCAGCATTACCGCGGGCGTCCGATCCTGCGCCTCATTTGCCTCGGCCTCGGTCTCCTCGTCGCTTGTGTCCTCCGCATGCTCGTGGGCGCGGCCCCAGCCGCGGAAGATCCGCGCCCAGGCCCGGATCACCGCAGCACCGCAGATCCCCGACGCGAGCATGATCAAGGCCGGGACGAAGCCGTAGCCCGCCTTGATCGCGGCGTCCTCGATCATCGACTTGCCGAGGAACGGGCCGAATGGCGGGAGCGACGAAATCAACAGCCCGCCGGCCAAGAACAGCGGGCCGGTAAGCCGGAGGTGACGGCCACAGCCGTGCAGCCGCTCCTGGCTGAGCCGAGCCAGGCGGTGTTGGATGATCCCCGCGCACGCAAACAGCAGAGCTTTGTTGAAGCCGTCGGCCAGGACGTCGACTGCCGTGCCTGACACGCCGTCGGCGCTGAGCAGACCCACGCCGCAAAGGAAGATGCCGACGAACGAGATGGTCACGAACGCGAGCAGTCGCTTCAGGTGGTCCTGGACGTAGGCCATGACCGCGCCCCACAGCGCCGTGAGCAACCCGACCCCGACGAAGATCGCCCGCAGCACCGGGGCCGAGCCTCCCAGCGCGGGTTGAAAGGCGGCGAAGTAAACGCGCGCCAGCCCGAAGATCCCGATCTCGCTCATCGCGCCGGCCAGCAGGAGGCAAACCGGCGTCAAGGCCACGGCGTAGGCGTCGGCGAGCCAGAAGTGAAACGGCACGGCAGCCGCCTTGATCAACACCGCGGCGACGATCAGGGTGAAGGCGATCACCACCACCCGATCGTTCCCCGAGTGGTGCAGGAAATGGCCGATCTGAGCCAGGTTCAGCGCGCCGGTGCGCGAGTAGATCAGCGCGATCCCGAGCAGGAACAGAAATGCCCCGATCGTGTTGATTACGGCGAAGTTGAGGCCGCCCTCGAGTGCCGCCCGCTCGTGGATCTTGTAGGCGACTAGCGCCACCGCGGCGACGCTCAGCACCTCGAACATCACGAACATGTTGAACAGGTCGCCGGAGAGGGAGAACCCGACCATCCCCGCCATGAAGATCAGCATCAGGACGTGGTAGTAGGGCTGTTCGACCTCGAGATGCCGGGTGGAGAACACCAGGGCCAGGACCATGAGCACGCTGACCAACGACGCCAAACCCGCCCCGAGCGGGTCCACCGCAAAGTCGATCCCGATGGCCAGGTTTCCGCGGGGATGCCAGCCGCCGAACCAATAGATCTCGAGGCCGCTCCCCACGTGGACGAGCATCAGCAGGCACATCACGGCGGTCGCCAGCGCGGTCACCGTGGCCACGAGATCCGAGACCGTCCTGGTCAGCAGCGGATGCACGACCGCGAGCAGCGCCGCCACGAGCAGCGGTACCCCGACGGCAAGCGGCGGAAGTTGGCTCAACCCCGCATCCGGTTGACGCTGTCGGGGTCTACGTTTCCGAAGCGCTTCTTCGCCTGGACGACCAACGCCAGCAGGAGCGCCATCACCGTCGCCTCCACAACGACATCCGTGAGCGACAGCGCCTGGACGACCGGGTCAACCACCACCGAGGTGCTTGGGACATCGGCGAAGATCGGCGCCTGCCCACCATTGACGAAGCCCACACTCAGCAGAAGCACGTAGGTGCTCGCCTGGATCACCGTCAGGCAGACGACGAGATGCACGTAGTTGCGGCTGGTGATCACGCCGTAGAAGCCGACGCCGGCAAGCCACGCCGCCACCAGGTATGGATAGATGCCCATGCCTAGGTGGCTCCCCCCCGCAGGCGCTGTTCGAAGAGCTCCGATGTGACCATCAGCAGTGCCCCGGCCACCTCGAGGCCGACGGCGATGTTGTCGAGGGGGACGACGCCCGCGGTGAGGAGGCCGGCCTTCCCGTAGGGAAGGAAGTTGAAGAAGAAGACGCCACCGGCGATCAGGCCGCCGAACGCGATCGCGGCGAAGCCGCCCGCACCGATCGATTCGGCGATCTCGATCGGCGACGAGGAGCCGCGGATGCGCAGCATCAGCGCGCTCTCGCCGCCGAGCGCGAGGAAGGCGGCGGCTCCCATCAGCACGGTTCCGCCCTGAAATCCGCCGCCCGGGGTCAGTTGGCCATGGATGATCACGTAGGCCGCCAGCACCGCCACGGGGCCGACCGCGGCGGCGCCGAGCCAGCGTTCGCCGGTGCTGGCGCGCATGTCCTCTTCCTCGATTTCCCCGGAGCTCGCGGCGCTGTCCTCCTCACGTCCTGCCGAGCGCATCCGCCGGAGCAGGACGACCACGCCGGTGACCGAGACGAACAGGATGAACTCCTCGCCGAGCGTGTCGAAGCCGCGGTAGTCGAAGGAGGTGATGACGACCGAGTTCGTACCGTTGCGCGTCGGCACGGCATCTCTCGCGGCGACCCGGCCGTAGGCTTGGTTGTAATGCCCAAACGCCGGCAGACCCGTCGCCGCCCAGGCCAGAGCGGCGACCAGGAGGCCGATGCCGACCAGGCCGATGATGTATCGGGGCCGCATCCTCAGCCCCGGCTCTCCTCATCCTCATCCTCCTGAGCCTCGTCGCCGCGGGCGTCCAGCGCCCGCAGCTTGGCGATGGTCAGCGTCAGCATCACCGGAATCACGAGGCTCCCCACGGTCAGCTCGGAGAGCGCGACATCGGGCGCCTGAAGCGTGAAGAACAGGAGCGCCAGGAACAGGCCCATGATCCCGAGCACGATGGCTTGCCGCACCGGCTCCCGGATCAGCACCGTGACCGTCGCGGACACCGCGACAAGCGTCAGCAGAACCGCCAGAAATGCGCTCACCGCTCCTCCACCTCGACCTTCTCGTCGTCGGCCAGACGCCAGTCCCCCCACTCCCGGATCCGCGCCACCCGGCCGCTCGCCTGAGTGATGAGCGGCGAACCCAGCAGGACCAGGACCGCGATCAGGATCGATTTGTTGCCGATCAGCGAGAACGATTCCTTCACCACGACCGAGGCCGCAACGAACATGACGCCGAGGATCGCCGGGCTCGAAAAGTGCAGACGGTCGTAGGCGCTGCGCAGGATGACCATGCCCACGCAGGCGATCAGGATCAGCGCCACCCCGATCCACACCAGCATCTCGGCAACTACATGCCGCGCGGTCATCGGTCGCGTCCCATGAATCGGATGAAGGCCAGCGAGCCGCCGAGCGACAGCGCCGCCAGGACGACACCGAGGTCGATGAACGGCTGGCGATGGAAGGCCTCGGTTAACGTGATCAGGGCCGTGATCGCGCACACCCCGGCCAGGCTGAGAGCCGGCAGGCCGTCGAGCTCGTCACCACGTGTCGCGGCAATCAGGCACGGCACCATTCCGCAGACGAGGGCCAGTGAGGCCGCGAGCCAGAAGCTCATCCGAGCTCCAGCGGGTCAAGCGGTCCCGAGCTGTCCACGAGCTCGTGAACCAGCAGCACCTGCCGCTCGTTGTCGATGCCCAACACGTAGCGGTTGGCGCCGAGCGACGCCCCCCATTGGGTGAGCGCCCGGCGAGCGAAGTCCTCTGGATCCGCCTCCGAGGTGGCGCGGTAACGGACGGCACGCAGATGGCCCCGCAGCGGCTGCCGGAGCACCAGGCTGCGAACCAGCGCCCAGCTCACCAGCCCGGTGTCGGTGAACAGCAGCAGCAGCGAGCGAGGAAGGTGGCGAAGCATCCGCGGACGCACGCGCACGGTTTGACGCGAGCCGGCCAGAAAAGTCGACACGATGGCCGCGCCGACCGCGAGCACTCCCCCGGCGGTCAGCTCGTCCTGATGGAGCGTGTCGGCGAGCAGAAGGTAGAAGGCGAAGAAGATCATGGCGCGCAGGAGCAGCCGGACGCCGACCAACACCGCCTTTGCCATGGCGGCTGCACTACCCGCCGCGTACGGGCGCGTAACTAGGCTCAGGCCGCGCGGTTTCGGCTCGGACGGTGCGCGTCAGGGCGCAGGTTGTGCGTTTCAGGGCGTGAGCGTGCAGTAGCGCGCCGGCAGCTGACTGGGGTTCGGCGATGCTGTTGGCCGGCGCCGTAAGCGCGGTGGATGCGTCGGGTGGTTGCGATCGGAGTCGGTGGGTAGACGTTCTGAGAACGGAGAAGTCTTTCGAGGGAGAAGAGAGATGGACGAGCTCCAGCTGAAACGGGAACGGCAGAGCACGCGCGACGCTCAGGCCAGGCCGAGCACACGCGACGGTCAGGCGAAGCGCGCGGCTGCGGAGGCCGCACGGATCGCCGAGGCCAAGCGCGCCGAGCAATCGGGGCTCTCCGGCTGGGTGGCGGATCGCGCCTCGCAGTGGAAGCTCGAGGAGCCCGACTGGCGCGTCCTCGAAATCCAGAAGTACTTCTGGAACCCGCTGATGGATTACTGGTTCCGGATGGAGATCGAGGGTTGGGAGAACCTGCCCGAACCCCCGGTCCTGCTCATCGGGATCCATTCCGGAGGGCCGTTTCCGTGGGATGCCTGGACGGTCGGCGTGCAGTGGTGGCGTCATTTCGGTCGCGCCCGGCCGCTCCACGGCACCGCTCACGACGCGCTGATGGCCACACCGGTGATCGGCGCCTACTTCCGCCGCGTGGGCTGCCTGCCCGCGCGGGCGGACAGCATGAGCGCCGCGCTGGCAGCTGGACGGGATGTCGCGCTCTGGCCCGGCGGCGAGCGGGACTCGCTGCGCTCCTGGACCCAGCGCGACGAGGCGATCCTCGCCGGGCGCACCGGCTTCGTCAAGCTCGCGATCCGGACCGGGGTCCCGATCGTCCCCGTCTCCACCGTCGGCGGACCCGACGCGATGCCGGTTCTGGCCACCGGACGGCGACTGGCCAGCGCTCTGCGCCTCGACAAGGTGGCGCGGATCAAGCTGTTCCCGATCGCGCTCCAGGCCCCCTGGGGGATCTCACCCGCCCTGCTGCCCGAGGTCCCGCTCCCGGCCAAGATCCGGACCGCCTTCGGGGAGCCGATCGAGCTCGACTCAAATCCGGACCGCGCCGAAGACGACGACTACGTCCAGGATCGCTACGAGGCGGTCCAGAACAGCATCCAGGCCGGCATGGACCGCCTGGCCCGCCGCCGCCGCCTCCCACTCTTCGGCTAGGTCAGACAGCAGTGGAGCGGGTGCGCAGCTACGCTGCTTTCTGCCCCTCGTGCTTCCCCTCGGCGAACTCCTCGACGAGCTTGGCGCAGAACGCCTTCAGATCGTCGGGCTTGCGGCTTGACACCAGGCCGTTGTCGACCACGACCTCCTCGTCGACCCACTCGGCGCCGGCGTTGCGCAGGTCGGTCTGGAGGCTCGGCCACGAGGTGATCCTTCGCCCCTTGACGACGTCCGCCTCGATCAGCGTCCACGGACCGTGGCAGATCACGCCAACCGGCTTGTGCTGTTCGAAGAAACTGCGGATGAACTTAACCGCACCCTCGTCGAGGCGGAGCTGGTCGGGGTTGGCCACGCCGCCGGGGAGGACGAGACCGTCGTAGCTCAACGCGTCCGCGTCCGAGGCGGCCACGTCGGCGTCGATCTTCTCGCCCTTGTCGAAGTGGTTCCACATCTCGATCTCGCCCGGCTCGAGCGAGACGATGTCCACGTCGGCGCCGGCGTCCTTGACCGCCTTGAGCGGCTCGGTCACCTCGGCCTGCTCCGCGCCTTCGGTGAACAGGAATGCGATTCGCTTGCCTTGAAGCTCCTGGGCCATTGTTTCCTCACTTCTCCTTTCGGTCGTCTCCCTCTTGTGGCTTGCCGGAAGCTCGAGATGCGAAACCGCCGCCGGATGTCGGCGCCGACGCCCTAACCTTTGTTCCATGTTCGGACTTCACAAGACGACGATGGTGCAGGCGAGCGAGGCGTTGCCGGGCCGAGACTCCGAGATGGACGTGGCAGACCGGCACGAGGTCCTGGGAACGCCTCTGAAGCCCCCGTTCCCCGAGGGCTTTGAGCGGGCGATCTTCGGGATGGGCTGCTTCTGGGGCGCGGAGCGCATCTTCTGGCAGGCGCCGGGCGTATACACGACCGCGGTCGGTTACGGCGGCGGCTTCACACCCAATCCGACCTATGAGGAGGTCTGCAGCGGTCGCACCGGCCACGCTGAGCTGGTGCTCGTGGTCTTCGATCCCGCCGCGACGAGCTACGACGCCCTGCTCAAGCTGTTTTGGGAGAACCACGACCCGACTCAGGGCATGCGCCAGGGCAACGACGCTGGAACCCAGTATCGCTCGGCGATCTACTGGACGACGGAGCGGCAGCGCGAGTTGGCCGAAGCGTCGTCGACCGCGTATCAGGAGGAGCTCCGCGTCTCCGGGTATCCGGCGATCACGACCGAGATCGCGCAGTCAGGGCCGTTCTACTACGCCGAGGACTACCACCAGCAGTACCTGGCCAAGAACCCGTGGGGTTACTGCGGGATCGGCGGGACCGGGGTCAGCTGCCCGGTCGGCGTGGCTGCGGTCGCCGGCGGCGCCGCGGAATCGGGCTAGCCGCCGGCCACGGCGGGCAGGATCGTCACCTCGTCGCCGTCGGAGACCGAGGTCTCGAGCCCGTCCAGAAAGCGGATGTCCTCGCCGCCGACGTAGACGTTCACGAACCGCCGCAGGCCTCCGTCCTCGGCGATCCGGCTCCGGAGCTCACCGTAGCGCTCGTACAGCGAGTCCAGCACTTCCCCGACCGTCGAGCCGTCGACCTCCGCCGCCGCCTCGCCGTCGGTGGCGGCCCGCAGCTGGGTCGGGATCTTCACCGTGACAGCCATCGGCGTGGCAGTGTAATCATCCCCGCGGCTGAGTTACGCCGGGGCTTTGACCCGCTCGGCCGCCGCTTCGAAGGACTCCAGATTGGGCTCGATCTGCCATGCCTCGAACGTCCCGCGTGCGCAGTCAAGCGTCTTCAACCCCTCGCCGGTGATATAGGCCACGACCCGCTCGCGCGGATCGATGCGTCCCTCCTGGGCGAGCTTGGCCAGCACCGCGATCGTGACCCCGCCCGCGGCTTCGGTGAAGATCCCCGTCGTCTCCGCGAGCAGCTTGATGCCGGCCCGAATCTCCTCGTCGCTGACGGCCTCCACCGAGCCCTGGGTGCGGCGTGCCAGATCCAGCGCATAGGGTCCGTCGGCGGGGTTCCCGATGGCCAACGACTTGGCGATCGTGTCCGGCTTGACTGGGCGGCACACGTCGACCTCGTCGCGGAATGCCGCAGCCACCGGCGAGCAGCCCTCGGCTTGGGCACCGTGGAACGCCGGCAGCTCGCCTCGGAGAAGGCCCACCTCCAGCCACTCCTCGAAGCCGCGAGCGATCCGCGTGAACAACGATCCCGACGCGATTGGGCAGACCACGCGGTCCGGGAGCTCGAAGCCCAGCTGTTCGGCGGTCTCGAAGGCGAGGGTTCGTGATCCCTCGGCGTAGTAGGGGCGCAGGTTGATGTTCACGAACGCCCAGTCGTGCTCGCCCGAAAGCTCGGTGCACAGACGGTTCACGTCGTCGTAGGTACCCCGGACCGAGACCAGATTGGTTCCGTAGATCCCGGTCGCCAGCACCTTCTGCTCCTCCAGATCGGCGGGAACGAACACGTAGGACTCCAGCCCCGCCGCCGCGGCATGCGCGGCCACAGCGTTGGCCAGATTCCCCGTGGAGGCACAGGCGACGGTTTCGAAGCCGAGCTCCCGCGCCCGTGCCATCGCGATCGAAACCACCCGATCCTTGAACGAGTGGGTCGGATTGGCGGCGTCGTTCTTGATCCAGACCTCGCCAAGCCCCAGGCGCTCAGCCAGGCGATCGACCCGCAACAGCGGCGTGAACCCTGCGGGCAGGAGCCCGGTGCGGGGTGCCGCGACGGGCAGGAAGTCGCTGTAGCGCCACAGCGAGTGAGGGCCGGCCTGGATTCGCCGGCGTAGCTCGCCGGGGTCAGAGCCGGCCCGGGAGGCGTAGCTGACCTCGAGCGGCCCGAAGCAGCGTTCGCAGGCGTAACTCGCGTCCAACGAGTATTCGGTATGGCATTCCTTGCAGCGAAGAGACTCTGGCGGCATATGTGAAAAAACCTCCGCCGGGGTCTGTGGTCGGAGGTCCTAGTGAAACCGCCGCTTCCACATCTCCCAGGCTTGTTGTTGGAGCCTGATGGAATTGGCACCGTTCCCTAACGGGAGGTTGCCGGGGCTTCACAGGGCCATATCCCTCCACCCCTCTTGATGCGTACAGCTATGTGGCCGGGGAGTATACAGACGCCCTCCCGGGCTCCAGGGCGGGGTGCCGAGGGCGCGGGGCAGCGCCGGCGGCCGCCCGCCCCACGCGCGCGCCGCGTAACGCCATGCCAGAGGCGGTGTTGAGGACCTGGGCATGGCAGCCGGGACAACTGACCCCCTCGCGCGCCTGGAATCAGCGCTACGCGCCGGCGCGGATGCGCCGCGCCGCCAGATGCTGATCATCGTCAATCCGTACGCCTCCACGGTGTCCGAGAGGCTCAAGCACCTCGTCGTCTACGCGCTGCGCGGCTCCTATCGCGTCAAGGCGGTGGAGACCGAGTCTCGTGACCACGCCACCGATCTCTGCCGCGAGGCCGCCCGCGAGGGCTATGACGTGGTCGTCGCCTTCGGAGGTGACGGCACGGTCAACGAGGCGGCCAACGGGCTGGTCTCGAGCAACACGCCTTTGACCTGCCTGCCGGGCGGCCGCGCGAACGTCTACTGCCGCATGCTCGGGATCCCCACCGACCTCGTCGACGCGACCGAGCAGCTCCTGCGGATGGCCGATGACTGGCGGCCGCGCCCGGTGGACATCGGCTACGTCGGTGAGCGCAAGTTCCTCTTCTCGGCCGGCGTGGGCCTCGACGCCAGCGTGGTCGAGGTGGTCGACGCCCACCCGAGGCTGAAGCAGCGCTTCGGCGAGTGGTACTACGCCGTCACGGCGCTGCGGACCTTCAACCGGCGCTACCTCCTGCACCCGCCGCGCCTCGAGGCTGACCTGGGGGGCGAACCCGTCTCAGGCGTGACGGTGATCGTCCAGAACGCCACCCCCTACACCTACTTCGGTGAGCGTCCGGTGCAGTTGGGCGACGGCGCCGCATTGGAGAGCGGCGACCTGTCAGGAGTGGTGCTGACGCGGGCAAGCCCCATCGATGTGCCGACGCTGCTCTGGCGGGCGCTCGCGCAGCGTCCGCGCTTCGTGGGCCACCGCCAGGTGCATCCGTTCGCGGGCGTGGACGGGCTGCGCGTCCGGAGCCTTGATGAGCGACCGCTCCCCCTTCAGGTGGACGGCGACTTCATTGGCGAGGTGGAGTCAGCGGAGTTCGGCATCCTGCCCGGCGGGCTCGTCGTTCTCTCCTGACGCGACATCCGTCCAGTCAGCTTCGAGGCGACCGGCTCCGCCGCTACGTTTGCCGCGTGCGTGTGCGGGCGCTCACCCTCTTCGCGATCCTTCTCGGTGTCGCGGCAACCCTGTCCGGGCTCGGGTCGGCCCATCCGCTCCCCGCTGCCCCGAAGTGCCCGATCTTCCCGGCCGACAACCCCTGGAACGAGCGGGTCGACGGGCTGCCCGTGGCAGCTGACTCGGCGCAGCTGATCGCCAGCATCGGCCTGCATGCGCCCGTCCACCCGGACTTCGGGACGGTCTGGGATGGCGCCCCGAACGGGATTCCTTTCGTCGTCATCTCGAACCGGACCCGTCGTGTCCCGGTCCACTTCCAGTACGCCGCCGAATCAGATCGCGGGCCGTACCCGATCCCGCCGGGCGCCCCGATCGAGGGCGGCCCCAGGTCCACCGGTGACCGCCACGTGATCGTCGTGGACCGCGGTACCTGCACCGACTACGAACTGTTCGCGGCCTACCCGCACCGTCACGGCGCCTACTGGACGGCGGGCTCCGGGGCGATCTTCAAGCTCCGCTCCAACCACCTTCGACCCAGGGGCTGGACCTCGGCCGACGCCGCTGGACTGCCCATTCTGCCGGGGCTGGCCCGTTACGACGAGGTCTCACGCGGGTCGATCGACCACGCTCTGCGCTTCACAGCTCCGTGCACGGCGCCGCGCTACGTCTACCCGGCCCGCCATGAGGCCTCGACCTGCAGCGGCTTCTACCCGCCTATGGGACTGCGCGTGCGTCTCAAGGCCAGCGTCGACATCTCCCATCTCCCCTACCAGGCGCGCGTGGTGGCCGAGGCGCTGAAGCGCTACGGGATGATCCTGGCCGACAACGGCTCGCCGTGGTACATCTCGGGCGCACCGAACCCGCGCTGGAACAACGACGCCCTGCATCAGCTCAATCAGCTGACGGGCAGCGACTTCGAGGTCGTGGACACGAGCTCCCTGCCTCACCCCGGCCAGTAGCGGCCGCGGGCCGACTTCTCTCGGAGGGGGAAAGTTGCCGGCTGGATGCTCTTACGTAGGTGGGGTTTGAACCTGCGAGCCACCCGCCGCGTCTCACCGCCGCCAATCGGCAGGTTCTCAGCTTCATGGCCGAGCACCATTTCGTCACCATGCGCCAGGTCGGGGTGCTGCTCGACAGCTCAGACGGCGCCGTTCGCAGACGGCTGGCACGGCTGGAGAGTGGCGAATTCATCCGCCGAGAGGAAGGCTTCGGCAAGAGCTGCTGGCTGATCGAACACGCCGGACTGGAGGCGATCGCCAGCGACCTTTCCCGACCAGAGCTGAAGCATTCCCACTACAAGCACAGCGTCGGGCTGGCCTGGCTCTGGCTCGCCGCCTGGGCGGGCGCCTTCGGCCCGGTGGCGGAGGTGATCGGCGAGCGGCGCGTTCGCGCTCACGACCGTCCCGGCATCCCCGCCCAGGAGATTCACGCGGTTCGCCTCGGCGGCTACGACGCAAACGGGCGTGGGCGGCGGCACTATCCGGACCTCATCCTGGTCGACCGCCACGGCCGGCGCCTGGCGCTCGAGCTCGAGCTCAGCCCCAAGAAGCTTGGCGACCGCCGGGCGATCCTCGGGGGCTACGGGGCGGACCGCCGCCTCGACGGCGTCCTGTACCTCGTCGAGGATGACCACCTGGGGCGGTCGATCTCCCGCGGGATCCACGCCGTCGCCACGGAAATGGGACTCCTCGACCGGATCCACATTCGCCGGGTACGGCCGATCCTGCGCGGACCGAGCGCCGGCGAGCGCGGCGAATCCGCGCGGGGACGCCACCGCGCGGCGGCCCGCGGCACAGATTCACGCCTGGCCGAACCTGAGATCGGTCGATGAGCAGGCTGGCCTCGCCCCGGCTGATGTTGCTCGTGTTCCTCGCCCTGCTGGCCGCGCCGGCCTCGGTGACGAGCGTTGCCATGGCGGCGTCGGGGCTGATGCTCACGCTCGGAGCCGTACGGCTGGGCGCCCAGCGCTGGCGAGCGCGACGGGCGCAGCCGCACGACAGCACCCTGCTGGGAGTCGGCAGGGACCGCAGGCCGGCCGTGCTGAGCGATCGGGAGCTCTCCGCCCACGGGCTGATCCTCGGCGCCAGCGGTTCGGGAAAGACGACCGCGCTGGTGACGCTCCTGGCCCAGGAGATCAGCCGCGGGAGACCCGTGATCGCGATCGACATGAAGGGTTCCCCGGGCTTCGCCGCCCAACTGGCCGCCGCCGCGGCCGCGGCGGGGCGGCAGCTCCGGCTATGGACCCCCGACGGCCCGGGCTTCTGGAACCCCCTCCAGCATGGCAACGCCACCGAGGGCAAGGACAAGCTGATCTCGACCGAACACTTCAGCGAGCCCCACTACCAGCGGGCCGCCGAACGGTACGCCCAGACCCTGCTCCAGGTTCTGCGCCATGTGCATCCGGCGCGGGCGCCGACGCTCGCCGAGGTCGTGAGTTACATGGACCCGAAGCGGCTTCACGGTCTGCTGCGTGAGGTGCCGGAGCCGCTCGCCGAGCGGGCCCAGGACTACCTCTCGAACCTGACCGCCGATCAACTCAGCGCCATCCGCGGGCTGCAGACGCGGTTGGCGGTGATCACGGAGTCGGAGGCCGGCCCCTACCTGAATCAGGGACAGGCGACGATTGACCTGCGCGCGGCTCTCGACAGCCGTGACGTGGTCCTCTTCAGCCTGAACTCGAGCCGCTACGGCAAGTCCGCCGCGCAACTCGGCACGCTCGTGGTTCAGGACCTCATCTGCGCCACCGGCCTGCGGCTCCAGGAGCAGGGCGCGGCCGCCCGGCTGCGGCCGGCGGTGATCGCGATCGACGAGTTCTCAGGCATCGGGGGCGAGCACGTCGTCGCGCTGTTCGAGCGCGGGCGGGAGGCCGGAGCGCGGGTCCTCGTGGCGACACAGGAGATGGCGGATCTCGACCGGGCGGGGCGCGGAGTTCGTGACCAGGTGCTCGGAAACACCGCGTTCAAGCTGGTATTTCGCCAGGAGGTCCCGGAGTCGGCGCACACGGTGGCTCAGCTGGCGGGGACCGAGCCCCGCTGGGAGGAAACGCGACAGATCGGCGGGACGCTGTTCCCGGGCCCCGCGGGACGGGGGACCCGGCGGGAGGTCGAGCGCTTCGTCGTCCACCCGAACGAGGTGAAGACTCTTCAGACCGGGGACGCGGTGCTGATCTCGAGGTTGCGCGGCGAAGCGGCGCGCGTGGTCAGGGTGACGCCCGCCAGGGCCGAACGTGACGCCCTCGAGCGCTGAACGGCGAGGGCGCTAACCCGCTCCCGGTGTCACCCGGTAGGCGTCAAACACCGCGTCGATGTTGCGCAGGCGGTTGATCGTCTGGTCAAGCACGCGAGTGTCGCCGACCTCCACCACGAAGCGGTTCTTCACCATCGGATGGTTGACCGTGCACCGGGCTTCGAGGATGTTGATCCCGGCCTCGGCGAACGTGCGCGACATGTCTTCCAGGAGACGGTGCCGATCCCAGCCGTCGACCTCGATCTCGACGCGGAAGGAGGTATCCGCATCGCCGTCCCAGCTCACCGCGGTGAAGCGCTCGGGATCCCGCTTGAGTACCGCGACGTTGGGGCAATCGTCGCGGTGGATGGTGATGCCGCGCCCCAGGGAGATGTAGCCGACGATCGGATCGCCCGGAACCGGGCGGCAGCACTTGGCCAGCCGGAGCATGACCTCATCGATCCCCTCGACCGAGATGCCGTAGCGCGAGGAGGATGTGGTGGGGCGCGTTCGCCGGCGGCGGGTCTGGAGCAGATCGTCCGCCGCGGTCGGCTCGGACTCAGCCGCCTCGCCCTGCTTGAGGCGCTGGAGCACCTTGTTGACGACGATCTTGGGGGAGATCTTGGCGCTGCCGAGGGCGATGTAGAAATCCTCGGCCTTCCGGAAGCCGACCTCACGAATGACGTCGGCGAGCAGCGAGGAGCCGACGATCTTCTGCGCCGGCAGGCCCTGGCGCTTCAGGTGCTCCTGGAGAAGCTCGCGCCCCGCGTGCTCGGTGTCCTTGCGTGATTCAGCCTTGAACCAGGCCTTGATCTTGTTGCGCGCTCGGGTCGTCTTGACCAGCGCCAGCCAGTCCCGGGAGGGGCCGCGGTCGCGCTTCGACGTCAGGACCTCGACGATGTCGCCGCTGCGCAGTTGGTAGGAGAGCGGAACGATCTTGCCGTTGACCTTCGCCCCCACGCAGCGGTGTCCGACATCGGTGTGGATCTCGTAGGCGAAGTCGAGCGGCGTCGCGCCCGCGGCCAGCGACTTGACCTCGCCCTTCGGCGTGAAGACGAACACCTCGTCCTCGAACAGGTCGACCTTGAGCGTCTCCATGAACTCACGCGGGTCGGCCTCATCCTGCTGCCAGTCGAGCAGCGAGCGCAGCCATTTGAGCTTTCCGTCGGCGTCGGTGGCCGTGGCTCCGCTCGGCGGCTCGCCGGGCCGGCGGCCGTTTGCCTCCTTGTACATCCAGTGGGCGGCGACACCGAACTCGGCCAGGTCGTGCATCTCCCGCGTGCGGATCTGGATCTCCAACGGCCGCCCCTCGGGACCGATCACCGTGGTGTGCAGCGACTGGTACATGTTCGCCTTGGGCATGGCGATGAAGTCCTTGAAGCGGCCGGGCAGCGGCTTCCACAGTGAGTGGATCACCCCGACCGCGCCATAGCAGTCCTTCACCGAGCCGACGATCACCCGCATCGCCGTCAGGTCGTAGATCTCGTTGAACTCGCGGCCCTTCTTGGTCATCTTGGAGTAGATCGAGTAGAAGTGCTTGGCGCGGCCGGAGATCTCGGCATCGATCCCGAGCTCCTGGAGCTCCCGGTGCAGATAGGTGCCGGCCTCCGAGACGTAGCTTTCGCGCTCGGCGCGTTGCTGCGCGACCAGGCCCTTGATCTCGTTGTACTTACGCGGGTGAAGCGTCTGGAAGCTCAGATCCTCGAGCTCCCACTTGATGGCGTGGATACCCAGCCGGTGGGCGATCGGCGCGTAGATGTCGAGCGTCTCCCGCGCCTTATCGATCTGCTTCTGCTTGGCCATGGCGCTGATCGTGCGCATGTTGTGCAGACGATCGGCGAGCTTGATCAGGATGACGCGGATGTCCGTCGCCATCGCCACCATCATCTTCCGGTAGTTCTCGGCCTGCGCCTCGTCACGTGACTGGAAGGTCAGACCGGTGAGCTTGGTCACGCCGTCGACCAGCCCCGCCACCTCGTCGCCGAAGGCGCCGCGAACCTCCTCGAGCGAGGCCGAGGTGTCCTCGACGGTGTCGTGCAGGAGAGCCGCGCAGAGCGTCTCGGTGTCGAGCCGCATCCCGGCGCAGATCTTGGCCACCCCCACCGGGTGGATGATGAAGTCCTCGCCTGACTTGCGCCGCTGGTCGGCGTGGTGAGCGCACGCATAGACGAACGCCTCTTCGACCCGGTCGCGGTCAATGGGGACGGCACGCTGGTCGGCGTGCTCCTCGATGATCGCGAAGAGGTCGCCCAGCAGTCGCCGCTCCACCTCGGTTAGCTCGGCGCGGGAGACCGCAGTGCGCTCCGCGAGCGCGATCCGGTCGACCGGCGCGCGGGCGGAGGGAATGATGCTCAGCTCGTGACTGCCGTCGGCAGCCTCAGCCGCCCCGCCGTCGGCGCCGGCCGTCGGCTCGGTGTGGCCGGCTTCGGCCTCGGAGCCGGTCAGACGCTGACCAGGGGGTTTGCGCTGCGGTGCAGAAATCGTCGTCCGTCCTCGTATCGCTTGGCGTAGGCCCTGTAGGAGGGGGAACGATCGAGCGCCGTGGGCGCGCCGTCCCCGACCGCGAGGGTCGGCAGTGCCGGATCGAGGCTGACGAGCCCAAGCTCCGCGAGCACCTTGATCAACCGTGCCGCCAGGCGCGCCGGGCGGCCGTGCGGACCTTCGCCGCGGAGCAGGTGCTCGAGCTCCTCGCCGGCCACTCTCTCCCGGACACGAATGGCCCGGTAGAGAGCCACGAGCGAAGCCCGAAGACCGTACTCCAGCTCGTGCATCTGCTGAGCAAAGCGTAGCTCAGCCTCACCCCACGCCAGGTGGGTGAATCCCTCGCCGCTCCTGAGCAGCTCCTCGTGCGCCCCGCAGGATGGCGGGTCGAGGGCCACGACGTGTGGGAAGCCGTCGATCAGCTGCGGGATCCGTTCCAGTGCGTGATAGGCCACGAGGCTGTAACCGCCTCGCCGGCTGGCCAGGCCCTCATGGCGCCGCGGAACGTCGGCGCACACGGCGAGCAGGGGACTGCCGCTCGCCAGAGCATCTGCCAGCACGGCCAGCGGGCCCTCGCCGCGCCGGTCGAGGGTCGCGCGCTCGCGCGCCGGCGTCGGTGCTGCATCGCCAAGGTCCAGCGCCAGTTCCTCGAGGACGGCGGGCAGATAGTCGTCCGGCTCGCCGATCACGTCGATCGACTGCGGCTCGCAGGGCCAGGCCTGGCGCAGAACGAGCCGCGGCGCGACCGTCCCGTTCCAACAGTTGCGCTCGAGCCGGAAGGTGGCATCGGTCGGCTCATCGGGCGAGGCGGCCAGCCGACCACCGCAACCGAACGCCACCGCCGGGGCGCGAGTGCCCGCAGCCAAGACATGGAAGCGGGCGTGTCGGCCCTCCCCCATCGGTCGTACATCTCGAAACCGCGCTCCGGCAATCAGCAGTCGGGGCGCCGGGTTTGCCATTCCCGTCGGCTCCAGTCGCTCGAGCTCCTCGACCAGCTCGAGCCCCAGCTCCGAGCCTGAGACGACGGCGTCCACCCGCTCCACGGGAACGAGCAACTCGGCGCTCAGCACTGCCGCGGCATGCTCGTCGAACGCGTGCGCAAACGCCTCGAGGCGGTCCCGGTCCAGGCTCAGCCCGGCCGCGGCCCGGTGACCGCCGTAGCGGCCCAGGTGAGGCGCGCAGGCGTGCAGCGCACCCAGCAGATCAAAGCCCGGGATGCTCCGGGCCGACCCCTGGCCGCCCGCATCCGTCAGCGCGACCAGTACCGTGGGGCGGTGGTAGCGCTCGGCGATTCGCGAGGCCACGATCCCGATCACACCGGGATGCCAGCCCTCGGCACCCAGAACATACCCCGAACGCTCGCCGAGCTCGCACACCTGTGCCTCCGCCTCCCAGAGGATTCGCTCCTCGACCGCGCGCCGCTCAACATTGACCAGGTCAAGCTCGCGGGCGATCTCACTCGCGCGTCGCGCATCGGTCGTCAGAAGCAGCTCGATGCCGGCATCGGCCCGGCGGAGGCGCCCCGCGGCGTTGATTCGCGGGGCGAGACGGAAGCCCAATGCTGCCGCGTCGAGCGCGCTCGGGTCGCAGCCCGAGACCTCCATCAACGCCCGCAGCCCGGGCCTGATGGTGCGCCCCAGGGCAAGCAAGCCCTCACGCACAAGGCGCCGGTTCTCTCCTTGGAGCGGCATCAGGTCGGCCACCGTGGCCAGCGCGACGAGCTCGAGATCCGCGACGACAGTGTCAGCCCCGAGCGCCTCAGCGAGCTTGTGAGCCACCGCGGTGCCGCACACCTCGCGGCACGGATAGCCGCACACGGCGGGGTGAATGATGGGGCAGTCAGGGAGCGCGCCGTCGGGGCGCGGCTGATGGTGATCGGTGATCACGACCTCGATCCCGAGGCTCCGCGCCGCCGCCACCTCCTCAACCGCGGTGATCCCGCAGTCGGCCGTGATGAGCAGCCGCGTCCCCCGCTCGGCCAAGCGCTCGAGCGCCGGCCGTGAGAGGCCGTAGCCATCCCCGACGCGGTCGGGGATGAACCAGTCGACAGTCGCCCCCAGCGATCGAAGCGCCCGCACCAGGACCGCGGTGGCCGCGACCCCGTCCACGTCGTAGTCGCCATGGATGGTGATCGGGCTTCGGTCGGCGATCCGGCGATCGATCGCCGCCAGCGCGCGATCGAGACCCGTGAAGGCACTCGGTAGGTGGCGTTCCTCGCCGTCCAGGAAGGCACACGCGGCCTGCGGCTCCGAGAACCCGCGCCGAACGAGGATTTGGGCCAGGACATGGCTCACGCCGAGCTCGCGCTCGAGCCCGAGCGCAGCCTGCAGGTCATAGGGTGGGAGCTCGAGCCGGGGCTGCGGCACCGGCGCCCGCGCCGCCTGTGTCGGATCCCCGCCGCCTGCCGCGGGTCCGAGAACTCGAAGGCGCGTCGGAGGCGACGCGAGCTGGTCGGTGGCGAGCGCCGATTGGGCCATTGCGCGGGCAGCCTAAGTGGCGCCCCCGACGGATCGGCCCGGTTTGGCGCCGTCTGCGACAAATTCGCTGCACGGCGTGGATGACTCGGTACATCCAGCCCGCGATGGAGCAGGTCGGACGCGGGTAGACCGGCACGGACCTTTCCGAGCCTCAGATGAACGGCATCATCATCGTCATCGTCGTGGCCACGGCCCTGGCCTTCGACTTCACGAACGGTTTTCACGACACGGCAAATGTCGTCGCCACGTCGATCTCGACGCGCGCGATCGGGCCCCGGCGAGCCATCGTGATCGCCTCGCTTCTGAATTTCGCGGGCGCCTTCATCTCCCTCAAGGTGGCGGCAACAGTCGGCAAGGGCTTCGTAGCCACGCACGCCGTGACCACGAACGTCGTCTTCGCCGCGCTCGTGGGAGCGATCGGCTGGAACCTGATCACGTGGTATTTCGGCCTCCCCTCGAGCTCGTCGCATGCGCTGATCGGCGGCCTGGTCGGCGCGGTGATCGCGGCGCAAGGGTTTGCGGCCGTCAACGGGCATGGCCTCGTCTCCAAGCTCATCGTGCCGGCGATCGTCGCCCCCGTGGTGGCATTCCTGACCGCGGGACTCGGCATCGTCCTCATTTACCGGATCGTGGGGCGCCTGCGACCCGGACCCGTGGGACGCGGATTCCGGCTCGGTCAGCTCGCCTCAGGCGGGCTGTTGGCGCTCTCGCACGGGACCAACGACGCTCAGAAGACGATGGGGGTGATCACTCTCGCGCTGATCGCGCATGGCGACATCGCCAGCCATGGATTCCACGTCCCGCTCTGGGTCGTGATCACGGCGGCCAGCGCGATCGCCTTTGGGACGTTCACCGGCGGCTGGCGGATCATCAAGACAATGGGGACGCGGATCATCAGCATGGATCCCGCACAGGGGTTCGCAGCCCAGGGCGCCGGGGCGGCAGTGATCCTCGCGGCCTCGAGCGTGGGCTACCCGTTATCGACCACGCACGTCATCTCGGGTGGGATCACCGGGGCCGGGGCCGCCAAGAGCTTCTCCGCCGTGCGCTGGGGCGTGGCCGGCGACATCGTCGTGGCCTGGGTCCTCACGCTGCCGGCCGCGGCCGTGTTCGCCGCTGCCACCTACGGAGTGACCCGGCTGCTGGGTGGCGGCGCCGCCGGCCCGATCACGATCAGCATCGTCCTCCTCGCCGCGCTCGCCGCCGTCTTCGCTCGGCGCCTGCAACAGGCGGCCCCCGCGCCGAGCTCACGATGATCCCGCCGCCGGCCGCGAGCGCGCTGTTCACGATGTTCTACTCGGCGCTGACCGCGGGCGTGAGCATTGCCCTCGTCTTCTCGATGGCCATCCTCGGGGCGGTCCGCGCCAGCGACATGCGCCGCGCCGGCCGCCGCACACCGGCCACCGCCTACGCCGCGCTCGCGGCCTGCGCCTTGGCACTCTCGGCCGGCGTGGTCATCTACGGGCTGATCCTGGTCGCCCACAAGAGCTAGCCGTCCCACCCCCCGGTGCGCCGCCTGGCCCGCGGCGCCGCGACCCGCCCTACGCGGCGCTCGCGGCGGCGTGCTCGCGGCGGATGCCCTCGGCGTAGATCACGGCCATCCCGATCAGCGCCCCCGGGATTGCCTCAAGCGCGGTGTACAGGTGCGTGGCGTGGCGTCCGGGGACGACGAAACCGTTGATGATGAGCCCGAACAGGGCGGCTCCGGCGAGGGCGCCGATCAGCGACCCGACGATCCCGCCCCACGATCGGTCGGGCAGCCAGATCGTGAAGTGCCACAGCGCCAGCCCCATGATCACCCACGCCAGCATGCCCATCAGCGGCGCCTCCCGTGTCGTCGGCTGCGGGAGCGGGACTTCGCCGCCCGCTTGGGCTTCGGCGCCGGAGCCACGCCCTCGTTCTCGGCCACGTCGGGTGCGTGGGCATGGCCGTCCTCGCCCGGTGGCCGGGCGCCGCCGCCTTCGATCGGCTCGCCGCCGGCGGGCTCCGCATCACGCGCGGGCTTCGGCTCTGCCCGCCGTGCCGGAGCCGGTGAGGGCGCCGGAGCGGTTCGGTCGGGGCGGCGCGCGAGCCGCTTGGTGATGGTGGAGGTGCTCCGGCCAACCGGCTCGGGCTCGACCTCGAGGTCGCGCTTCATCTCC
>DATGFT010000137.1:0-3844 GCA_035308915.1 Solirubrobacteraceae bacterium | reverse complement strand
CCTCCCCCGTGTTCCGCGAGCTGGAGCTCGACCTCGACTGGGTCAACCCGGCCATCCCCATGGTCCACGTCACCGATGAGGAGGGCGGCGAGGTCACGCTGCATCGTGACCTGGCTGAAACGGCAGCGTCACTCGAGCGCTGCGCCCGCGGCGCGGGCGTCGCCTGGCAGGAGCTGGTGGGGACGCTCTGGCCCCGCCGCGAGGCGCTGATCGCCACCATCCTCTCCCCCCTCCCCCCGATCCGCGCTTCAGTCCGGCTTCTGGCCGGACTGCGCTCGAAAGCGCTCGAGCTGGCTCCGATCGCGCTGGGCTCCTCGGCCAGCCTCGGGACGCGACTGTTCGGCGACCGCCGCGCCGCCGCGTGGCTGGCCGGGTCAGGCGCCCATGCCGACCTCTCCCCGCTGGCGCCCGGCAGCGCCCCGTTCGCCCTTGGCCTCAATTTCCTCGGCCACCACGTCGGCTGGCCGTTTCCGCGCGGCGGCGCCGGGCGGCTCACCGACGCCCTGGTGTCACGGCTGCTCGAGCTGGGAGGTCAGCTCAGGTGCGGCTCACGCGTGCGGCGGATCGAACTCGCGCACGGCCGGGTGAGCGCCCTGCGCCTCCCTGGCGATGAGCGGATCGACATCGACGCGGTCGTGGCGACGTGCAGTCCCCGGCCGCTGCTTGACCTGCTGCCCGCCGGGGCCTTGCCGACGCGCGTCGAGCGGCGCCTGGCCGGCTGGCGCTACGGGATGGGGACGGCCAAGCTCGACTGCGCGCTCAGTGGACCGATCCCGTGGCGCTCAGTCTCGGCGCGGGCGGCTGCCGTGGTGCACGTGGGCGGGCCACTCGAGGAGACGGTGCGGTCGTTGACCGAGGCCGGGCTCGGCAGGCTTCCCGAGCGGCCGGCGCTCGTCGTCGGCCAGCATTCCCTCCACGACCCCGCCCGGGCCCCTGAGGGCAAGCACACGCTGTACGCCTACGCGCGGGTCCCGTACCGCCTCGAGCCGACGGATGAGGAGCTGGCCGAGCGCCTCGAGCAGCAGATCGAGCGCTTCGCGCCCGGCTTCCGGTCGCTGATCGAGGCAACCTCGCTTCGCTCGCCTGCGAGCATCGAGGCCGAGAATCCAAGCCTGGGCAACGGCGATCTGGCCAGCGGAAGCTGCGAGCTCGACCAGCAGCTGTTGTTTCGGCCCGACCCAAGGCTCTGCCGCGGCCGTACGCCGATCCAAGGGCTCTACGCAGCCGGCGCCTGGGTCCACCCGGGGCCGGGTGTTCACGGCGTCTCAGGCCGCTCTGCCGCACGGACGGCGCTCCGCGATCTCCGCCGGAGGCTCCGCTGACCACCCGGCTGCTATCGAGTCTGGCCGGCGCCGGCGAGACGGCGCTGCGGCGGCTGCGGCTCCAGGCCACGCGAGCTGCGTTCGCCTAAGTGCAGCCGCGCGCCGCGATAATCGCCCCATTCGACCAAGGAGGTAAGCCATGGCGACGACAGTCAACGGCCTCGATGCGATGGCCGCCCGCGCCGTGCCCGAGTTCGAGGGGGTCTTCGACATCTGGCCCCGCGGCAAGCGCTTGGCGGAGATCCGCTCGAGCGCCCAGGCGTTCAGGGAGCGCTTCAAGCAGCAGGGCGCGGTCGAGGCCGTCCGCTCGGTCGACCTCGCCACCGCGCCCTACATCACTGCGTACGCGTTCCACGGCGCGGTCAAGACGCCGAATCCGTACCTGTCGATGACCAACCGGATGCTCGTCGTTCGCTACCGGGATTTCGCGGGCCAGACGCGGACGCTGGTGTGGGAGCCGACGGAGGCCGAGGGCTCGGCCGAGGCGCCCTTCTACGCCCAGATGCTCGAGCGAAGCGAGCGCAACCCCCTCTACAAGGCGCTCGAGAACTTCTTCTACAAGGAGTACACAAAGCCTGAGGACGCGCTCCGCACGGCCGGCATCCGGGCCGAGGAGGTCGACTTTCTCAGCTTCGACCATCTTCATGTCCAGGACCCGCGACTGATCCTCCCTCACTTCCCAAACGCGAGGCTGCTCGTCCAGCGGCGGGAGATCGGGACGCTCGAGTCGATGCACCCGATGCAGTGGTTCTGGTATGTCGAGGGCGCCCTCGAGGGGATCGCGGAGGACCGCCTCGTCCTGCTCGACGGCGACGTCGAGCTCGGCCCCGGCCTGGCCATCGTGTGGACGCCCGGGCACACCGACGGAAACCACTCGCTCGTTCTAAACACGCCGGACGGGGTTTGGGTGTCTTCGGAAAACGGTGTCGCCATCGACAACTGGCAGCCCGAGCTCTCGAAGATCCCGGGGGTCCGCCAATACGCCGAGCGCCTGCGTCGCGAGGTGTGCCCCAACGCCAACACGCTCGAGGACTCGATCGATCAATACGACTCGATGGTCAAGGAGAAGACGCTGGCTGACTTCTCACGGCGGGACCCGCGCTTCAAACAGATTCTCCCGTCCTCGGAGCTCGTGGCCTGGAAACGGCAGTGGCCGGTGATCCCCACCCATCAGCACGGGCCGCTCAACTACGGGCAACTGGGATAGCGACGGACGAGCCCGTGGTGGCGCTCCTCATCAAGCTCCTTCTGGCGCCGGCGCTGATGGCGACCGCGACCCTGGCCGACCGGCGATGGGGCCCGCGTCGGGGCGGCCTGATCAGCGCCTTTCCGGCCATCGTCGGTCCCCTGCTGCTCGTCACCGCCGTCGAGCACGGCCCGCACGCGGCCGCCCGCGCGGCGTCGGGGACGCTTCTGGGGCTCGCAGGTCTGGCGGCCTTCATCGCCGCCTACGCGCGGTCGGCCCGCCGACGCGGCTGGGCCTTCAGCCTCGCCACGGGCTGGGCGGCGGCGGCGCTCATCACCACGCTCCTGGGTCTCTGGGGCGGAGCTGGTTGGTGGACGGACGCGCTCATCGCCACCGGAGCGCTGCTTGTGGCCCGCTGGCTTCTCAGGGGCCCGGAACCGGTGTCGCTCCCGCCGACCGGGCGACTCTCCGCGCCGCGTGAACGCCGCGGGATCCTGCCTGCTCGCCTGGCCCTGACCGCGCTCCTCGTGCTCGGGCTTTCGGCAGCCGTCGGCGCGTTCGGTGCCACCGTCGGCGGCCTGCTGGCCGCGCTGCCGGTCCTCGCCTCCCTGCTGGCGGTCTTCACCCATCGCGAGGCCGGTGCGCCCGCGGCCATCGAGATCCTGCGCGGGACGATCGTCGGCATGACCAGCTTCGTGTCCTTCTGCGTGATCGTGGCCGCCGCCATCGGTCCCGACGGCGCCCCGGTCGCATTCGCGGCTGCCACCGCCGCCGCGCTTCTTCTCCAAGGCGCTCTGTCTCGCCTCGGCGGCGGCTACCCGTCGGCTCGGAAATCGGCCGGGCGCTCCGGCGAGGCGTCGGCGAGCGCGCGCCTCAGCGCTTCGGCGTCGAGGTCGGCCGCGTAGCAGGGCGAACCGGGCTGCTGGCGCCAGGAGTCATCGAGCCCACCGGCATCGACAGGATCGAACCCGAGCTCATCGACCAGCCGCATCACGACCGCCTTGGCGTCGGGGTCGTCACCGGCCACCGGGAGCGCGATCCGACCCGGGGCACCGGCGGGCTTGCCGTGGGCGAGAAGGTGCTGGGCGTAGATGTTGTTGAACGCCTTGATCACCGGGTTCCCGAGCTGGGCGGAGACCCAGCGGCTTTCCGGCGTACCGGCTTCGATCTCCTCGATCTTTCCGTCCCGGCCGGGGTAGTAGTTGCCCGTGTCGACGATCGGGGCTCCCTGCCCACGCTCGTCGAGGATGCCCCCGTCGAACTGGGCGATCGCCCTCTCCGGAATCGTGATCACCACGAGCTCGGCCCCCCGCACCGCGTCTTCCGGCCGGGCGGC
>DATGFT010000136.1:0-9175 GCA_035308915.1 Solirubrobacteraceae bacterium | reverse complement strand
CATTCCTCGTCGCCGGTGGTCAGCGTGAACGTGAGGCAGTCGAAGATCAGCACCTCGGGGTCGAGCCCGTGCTCCTCGCAGCAGAGCTGCGTGAGCCGCTGGGCGACCTCGAGCTTGCGCTCGGCCGTCTTGGCCATCCCGACCTCGTCGATCGTCAGCGCGATCAGCGCGGCGCCGTGCGCCAGCGCGACCGGGACCACGCGGTCGAGCTTGGCGCGGCCGGCCTCGAGGTTGACGGAGTTGACGATCGCGCGGCCGGGGATCGCCTGCAGTGCGGCGTCGATCACGTCCGGCTCGGTCGAGTCGATCTGGATCGGAGCGGGCTGTGACAACGAGATCCCCTTGACCACCCGGCGCATCTGCTCGTCCTCGTCCTGGCGTTCGGTCAGCGCGACGCAGACATCGAGAACGTGGGCGCCTCCCGTCACCTGATCCTCGGCGACGGTGACCAGCCCGTCGTAATCGTCGGACAGGAGCAGCTCCTTGGCCTTTTTGGAACCCTGAGAGTTGACGCGCTCGCCGACCAGCGTCGGGCGGGGGTCCTGGACGAGCGGAGTCGCGGTCATCATCGAGCTCACGTGGATCGGTCGCGGGGCCGGTCGCTCGCCGGGGGTCCGGCCGTGCATGCGCTCGTTGATGGCGGCAATGTGCTCAGGCGTGGTGCCGCAGCAACCGCCGACGATCGACACGCCGTAGCGCTCGACGAACTCGCCGAGCACGGCGGCCAGCGGCTCGGGCTGCTCCGGGAAGATCGTTTCCCCGTTCGGGCCCTGGAGCGGGAGACCGGCGTTGGGGATGCAATGGACGGGCTTGCTCGAGGCCTCGCCGAGGAAGCGGATGGCGTCCCGCATGTCCTCGGGTCCGGTCGAGCAGTTGAGGCCGATCACATCGACGTCGAGCCCTTCGAGGGTCGCCAGGACGGACGAGATGTCAGTACCCAGGAGCATCTTGCCGCCGTTGGGCAGCAGCGAGACGCTGGTTTGGATGGGCAGCGCGCGGCCGGTCTCCTTGAACGCCTCCCGGGCGCCGAAGACCGCGGCCTTGACCTCGAGAATGTCCTGGGCCGTCTCGATGATGATCAGGTCAGCGCCGCCCTCGACGAGGCCGCGGGCCTGTTCGGCGAACACCTCAACCAGGTCCCGGAAGCGGATCTGACCGAGCGTCGGGTCGTCGCTGGCGGGGAGGAAGCCGGTCGGGCCGATCGATCCCGCGACGAAGCGATTCTCCCCCGCCGCCCTGCGGGCGATCTCGGCCGCCCTGCGGTTGATCTCGTAGGTGTGCTCCTCGAGGCCCCACTCGGAGAGCTTCAGCCGCGAGCCCTGGAACGTGTCGGTCTCGACGACGACAGCACCGGCATCGAGCATCGAGCTGTGGACTCCCTCGATCACGTCGGGTCGGTTCAGCACGAGGGCCTCGTGGCAGCGGCCGGGGAGGCGGTAGTCCTCCTCGAGGCTCAGGTCGAACATCTCGAGCGTGGCGCCCATCCCGCCGTCGTATACGAGGATGCGCTCGCGCGTGGCGGCGAGGTAATCGCGCATCAGGCCATCTTACCCAACCTTGACACGATCGTGGCAAGGTTGGTCGCTACGGTCGGGAGGGTGACCGAGAAGCAGGTCCTGCCGTATGGGTCGTGGCCGACCCCGATCACCTCCTCAGTCGTGGTGGCGCGCGCGATCACGGTGGCGGAGTTGCGGGTCGATGGTGAGCATCTGATCTGGTCCGAGGGCCGACCGGCCGAGGCCGGTCGGACGGCGCTGGTACGCCGAGGGCCGGGTGGATCTGTGGAGGAGTTGTTGCCAGACGTCTACAACGCGCGGACGGCCGTCCACGAGTACGGCGGCGCGGGATGGTGGGTCCGCGATGGGGTGGTGTGGTTCGCCAACTGGCAGGACCAGCGGCTCTACCGCCGGGACCCGGTGAGCGACTCATGCGACGCCCTTACGCCCGAGCCCGAGCTCCCGCGGGGTGACCGATACGCCGACGGCGACGTGTCCCCGGACGGGCGCTGGATCGTCTGCGTGCGAGAGCAGCATCCCGCCGACGGCTGCGGGGCCGCCGATGTGCGGAACGAGATCGTCCGGCTCGCGGCCGATCGGACCTCGACGCCGGAGGTCATCGTCACCGGCCCCGACTTCGTCTCCAGTCCGCGGCTGAGTGTCGATGGAGCTCGCCTGTGCTGGACGGAGTGGGATCACCCGAACATGCCATGGGAGTCGACCCGCCTCATCGTGCGGGACCTGGGCACGGGCGAAGAGATGCGCGTGGCCGGCGGTGAGGAGGAGTCGATCAGCGAGCCGCGTTGGCAGGCCGACGGCAGCCTGACGTTCATCAGCGACCGCAACGGGTGGTGGAACCTATTCCGCTTCTCGTCCGGCGAGGGCGTCCGGCCGGTGGTCGAGGTGGAGGCCGACATCGGAGTGCCCCAGTGGGGGTTCGGCACCTCCCGCTACGCGGTTCTCGACGATGGGAGGATCGTGTTCGCGATCTCTCGCGACGGAACCGACGGCGTCGGCGTCCGGCTCAGCGACGGGACGATCCGCGCACTCGAGCTGCCGTTCACCTCCGTCCGCCGGTTGCTCGCCAGTGGTGGTTCATCGGTGGCGATCGTCGCCTCGTCAATGACCGCCGAAGCGACGGTGGCCCGAATCGAGATCGGCGACTCCGCCACGCCGGCTGTCGAAACGATCAAGCCGCCGCGCGACCTCGCTGCCCTCGCCGTGGACGCCCGGTGTATCTCGACTCCCGAAGCGATCGACTTCCCGTCGGCGGACGGTCGCACCGCGCACGCGCTCCTCTACCGCCCGGTGAGCGTGACCCACCGCGCGCCCGACGGCGAACTGCCGCCGCTCGTGGTCCGCGTGCATGGCGGGCCAACGGGGGCAGCCCGCTCGGAGCTGAGCCTGGACTTCCAGTATCTGACCAGCCGCGGCTTCGCTCTGGTGGATGTCAACTACGCAGGCTCCGCCGGGTACGGCCGTGCCTACCGCCAGCTTCTCAACGGCAACTGGGGAGTGGCGGACGTTCAGGACTGCATGGCGATCGCCGGGTATCTCGCCGAGCGTGGCGAGGCCGATCCGCAGCGTCTGTGCATCAGCGGCGGCTCGGCCGGCGGCTATACGACCCTGGCGTGCCTGGCCCGGGGCGAGACGCCGTTTGCCGCCGGGGCGGATCACTTCGGCGTGGCCGATCTCGAGGCGCTGGCGCGTGATAGCCACAAGTTCGAAAGCCGCTATCTCGACCACCTGATTGCGCCCTATCCGGCCGAGCGCAGGCTCTACCGCGAGCGATCCCCGATTCATCACGTGGATGAGTTCTCACGCCCGCTGATCGTCCTGCAGGGACTCGATGACCCGATAGTCCCGCCCGAGCAGGCCGAGATGATCGTGGCCGCGCTGCGGGCGAAGAAGGTGCCGGTGGCGTACGTCCCGTTCGAGGGCGAACAGCACGGCTTTCGTCAGGCGGCCAGCGTTCGCCGGGCCCTCGAGGCCGAACTCAGCTTCTATGCCCAGGTGTTCGGGTTCGAGCTTCCGGCCGACGAGGGCGTCGAGCCCGTGGCGGTGGAGTGGGGCTAGGGCGTCGGCAGTTGTGCGGAGGGAGGCTGGGTGGCCTAGTTCGTGGCGATGATGACGTCCGAGGCCTTGATCACGGCGGTGACCTGGCTGCCCTCCTGAAGGCCCAGATCCTCGACCGCCTCGACGGTGATCGAGGCGACCAGCCGCTGGCCGGAGATCTCGAGAACGACGTTGGCGATCGCCTCGCCACGCCTGATCTCCGTGACGGTGCCGGTGAGCTGATTGCGGGCGCTGAGCTTCATGGTCGCTCCTTCAGGTGCGGGGCTGAGGTCGCCGGCCCGCGGAGACCCTCGAGCAGGCGTCGCACAGTCTGGCCCATCTCGGCCCGGGCAGCCGCGGGATCCTCGGCGCGGGCGACGACCATCGCGGCCTCATCGAGGGCCCCGGCCAGCACATGGGCCACCGCGGTCGTGGAGGCTGGGAGCGCTGCTCCCGCAGCCATCGCGCGCTCGAGCGCCTGCTCGAGCAGACCCAGGCCGTAGTCGCTGTCGATCGCCCGCCAGAGATCCCAGCCGAGTACCGAGGGCCCGTCTACGAGCACGATCCGCTGGACCTCCGGGGTTGCGCAGGCATCCAGGAGCGCGTCGGCCCCGGCCTCGAGCGCCTCCCACGGATCGTCGGGAACCGTCGCCGCCCGCGCGACCTGACGCACCGTCTCCGCGCTCAGCTGAACGAGCACGGCCCGAAACAGCTCCTCCTTGCCGCCTCGGAAGTGGTGGTAGAGCGCGCCACGCGTAACCCCCGCTCTCTGGACGATCTCCTCGGTGCCGACGGCCGCATAACCGCGCTCGGCGAACAGCTCACGCGCGGCTTTGAGGAGCGCGGCTGTGGTGGCCTCACGTTGGGCGGCCTTGGTGCGGGGGCGGTCCTGGGGCGGCGGGTTTTTGCGAGAGGGGTCGTGGGGTGGGGGCAGGCCGTGGTCGCCTGTCGGCTGGGCCGCGTCGGACCGGTCCGCAGCGCCTCCTCCCGGTGGTTTGACATACGTACTGTCTGTATGTGAAAATGCGTACACCCTGTATGTGAACGGTATCGAGTAGGTGATGAGAAATGTTGGCGAACCTGTTCTCAGTTGCCGCGAGCTCAATGACCGACGTCGCTCTGGGCGCGGGGCGAGCAATCGCCCTCGGGGTCGGGGGCGGGCTGGGCGCGATCGGGGCCGGGGTCGGCATCGGCCTGATCTTCAAGGGAGTCATCGAGGCGATGGTGCGTCAGCCGGCGATGCGTGAGGAGATCACGAGCGTCCAGTGGCTGGCCTTCGCGCTCACCGAGGCGTGCTTCTTCTACGGCCTCGTCGCCGGAATGCTGGCGTACGTCCTCTAGGCGCCCGGCGCGACGCCCACTCACGCCCGTGCCCGCTCACGCGGAGGAACCTGGGCGAATTACCTACCTTCACAGGTGGCATTTTCGCCCAGGTCCGGTTACCAGGTGCGCGGCCGCGACGGGCTACGCGGGATAAAGTCGCGGTGTGACTGCCGCGGCGAACCGAGGGGTGGCGAGACGCGGCTTTGCCTCTGATAACGCGGCCACGATTCACCCCGAGGTGTTGGCCGCGATCAACGAGGCCAACGTCGGGCACGCGTACGGCTACGGGCATGACGCGCTGACCGAGGGGCTGGCCGAGCGCTTCCGGGAGCAGTTTGGGGAGCAGGCACGCGCCTACCCGGTGTGGGGCGGAAGCGGGGCGAACGTCCTCTGCCTGCGCGCGAGCTGCCGCCGGTGGGAGGCGGTTATCTGCGCGCCGACTGCGCATCTGAATGTCGACGAGTGCGGGGCGCCAGAAGTGATTGCCGGGGTGAAGCTGCTGAGCGCCGCTGCAGAGCACGGCAAGCTCAGCGGCGAGTCGGTGCGGGAGGCGATCGTGCGGGTGGGTGACGAGCATGCCGTCCAGCCCCGGCTCGTATCGATCTCCCAGTGCACGGAGCTCGGCACCGTGTACACCGTCGACGAGATACGTGAAATCGCCGAGGTCGCGCACCGCAACGATCTGCTGCTGCACGTCGACGGGGCGCGGCTGGCCAACGCGGCGGCGGCGCTGGGCACGACGCTCCGGGCGATCACGACCGACGTCGGCGTCGACCTGCTCTCGTTCGGCGGCACCAAGAACGGCCTCATGGGAGCGGAAGCGGTCGTGTTCCTGGTCCCGGATCTCGACCACGCCTTCGCATTCCTGCGCAAGCAGACGCTGCAGCTGGCCTCGAAGATGCGCTTCCTCTCCGCGCAGCTCGACGCGCTGCTGACCGACGATCTGTGGCTTCGCAATGCGGCGCATGCCAACGCGATGGCGGTCCGACTCGTCGACCGCGTACAACGGATCCCCGGCGTCGTCATCACCCGGCCGGCCCAGGCGAACTCCGTATTCGCGCGGGTCCCGCCGGACGCCGTCCGCGAGCTCCAACGCCAGTACGACTTCTATGTCTGGGACGAAGCCGCCGACGAGGTGCGGTGGATGTGCTCGTGGGACACCACGGAGGACGACGTGGACGAGTTCACGGCCGCGCTCGAGCGGGCGCTCAGCTAAGACGTGCACGAGACCGAGGCCGACATCGCCCGCCTCCAGGAGCTTCTGGATCGGAGCTATAGCGCGGCGGGCAGTCACCTCCTGAGCATCCACACGCCGGAGCGGCGAATGGACGCGCGCCAGCTGTCGCAGCGGTTGACCGGGATGCGTCTTCTGACGCTCGCGACGTCGACTCCCAGCGGACGTCCGCTGACGGGGCCGGTGGACGGGATCTTCTATCGCGGGTCGTTTCATTTCGGGTCGAGCCCGGACTCGGTTCGCTTCAGCCATATCGGGCGCCGTTCGTGGGTCAGCGCGACGCATCTCCCCGGCGAAGAGCTGGCGGTGACGGTTCATGGCCGGGCGGTGCCGGTGGATCTGCACTCAGGCGAGGGGCGGGGCTTTCGAGACACGCTGCTCGAGGTGTACCTGCCCCGCTACGGCCAGGAGTGGGAAGCGTTCCTCACGTCAGGTCCCGTGTATGCCCGGATCGAGGCGGAGCGGATGTTCGCCTTCTCCAACCCGCCGGCTGGCTTTGCCGAGCCGTTGCGTGAGTCCGACGCTGACCCGGACCCGTTCAAGCAATTCGCGCGCTGGTTTGAAGCCGCGGCCGGGGCGGGCGTGCGGGCCCCCGAGGCGGTGGCCGTGGCCACCGCGACCCCACAGGCGGTGCCGTCCTCCCGGATGGTGCTGATGAAGGAGCACGGGCCGGACGGCTTCGTCTTCTACACCAACTTCGGGAGTCGCAAGGCGCGTGAGCTCGAGGCCAATCCCCACGCGGCGCTGCTCTTCCACTGGGATGTGCTCGGACGACAGGTGAGGATCGAGGGCGGCGTGACCCGGATGAGCCTGGAGGAGTCCGCGGCCTATATCCGGACCCGTCCGCGCGCCAGCCAGATCGGAGCCCTCGCCTCGCCCCAGAGCCAGGTCATCGCGAGCCGAGACCAGCTCGAAGGGCGGGTGGCCGAGCTGAGCGGCCGCTTTCATGAGAGCGAGCCGCCGCTTCCCACCAACTGGGGTGGGTTTCGGCTCGCTCCACGGAGCTTCGAGTTCTGGCAGCACCGAGAGGACCGCCTCCACGACCGCTTGCGGTACACGCTGTCAGAGGACGCGGGGTGGCGGATCGAGCGGCTCGCGCCGTAGGCGTCGTGTCGTTTTGGGGCTGGTGTGGGGGCCGGAGCGAGGATCTCGAGACCGTCCGCCTGCCGCGCGCCCTCGAGCAACAGACGATTGATCTCGGCGGTGGAGAGGTGCCCCACCTGACAGACACGACTCCGGGACACTAACGGCGATGTCCCGCGAGGTGAGCGCGTTCGGACCCGGCCGGGTCAACCTGATCGGAGAGCACACCGATTACAACGACGGCCTCGCGCTGCCGTTCGCGATCGGCGAGGGGGTGTGCGCGCGAGCAACGCCGCTCCCGGGCCGGAGGATCGAGGCGGTGGCGGCGGATCTCGACGAGCACGACAGCTTCGCGATCGACTCACATGAGCGAGCGGATGGCTGGCGGGCGTACGTCCGCGGGGCGGTGGCAGAGCTCCAGGCGGCGGGGGTCGAGCTCACGGGCACACGCGTCGAGATAACGGGAACGGTCCCGCAGGGCTCGGGTCTGTCGTCCTCGGCGGCGCTCGAGGTCGCGGTCGCGCTGGCCCTCATGGCCGCCGCGGACGCGAAGCCGATGGACCGGCTCAAGCTGGCCCGGCTTTGCTCCCGGGTCGAGAACGAGTGGGTGGGCGCGCAGACCGGGCTCCTCGACCAGCTCGGGTCGCTGTTCGGCGAGCGCGATCAGGCGCTGCGGATCGACTTCCGCACTCTCGAGGTGTCGCCGGTGCCGCTCGAGCTGGGTGGATACCGGTTGGTCACGCTCGACTCCGGTGAACAGCACGCCAATGCCGGCTCGGGCTACAACGAGCGGCGGCGAGAATGCGCGCAGGCATGCGAGCGGCTGGGGATCGAAAGCCTCCGTGACGCAACGCTCGAGCAGGCGGAAGGACTGCCTGACCCGCTGGACCGACGCGTCCGCCACGTCCTCACCTCTAACGCGCGTGTCGAAGCCGCGGTGGCGGCGCTGGCCGAGCACGACCTCGAGCAGCTGGGCCAGCTGCTCGACGACGAGCATGCCAGCCTGCGCGACGACTACGAGGTGTCGACCCAAGCCGTCGAGGCGGCGGTCAAGCGGTTGAAGGACACCGGGGCACTCGGAGCGCGGGTGGTGGGCGGCGGGTTTGGCGGCTCGGTTCTGGGCCTACTGCCACCGGACGCAGGGCCGCCGGAGGATGCGGTCGAGGTCAGACCCGGCGAGGGCGCGCGGGTGCTCCGCTAGGGCTAGCTAGCCCTCAGCCGAGCGGCCGTTCCTGGATGCTCCCGTGCTCACAGACGCTGGTCGGTGGCTTGACCGGCCCGGTAGCGCCACCGCCGCGCGGCGGGCCGAGGAACGCGATCACGCTGTGGGCGGCCGGCTCGCAGGGGACGCGCGTCGGCTCTCCCTTACCGGGGATGTCCGGAGAGAAGCGCAGGCGGCTGCTCACCGTATGACCGGCCCGAATCACCACGACGCCGTGCCTCCCGATGAAGCTCACGCGGGTCGGGAGCTTGCGCGGGGTGGACCCGGCGCCGAGGAGCTGGAGGTCCAGGTGCCGACGGACCCAGCAGCGGTGCCTGGAGACGTTGCTGACCGAGAGGAGGTAGCCGGTGCTGCCGGCACCCTCGCTGCCGAAGATGTGGGTCATCCGCGTGGTCAGCTGAGTGTTGCGACACGGCTTGGCCCCCGAGGACGAGGCGTTGGCCCCCGCGGAGACGACGAACGCAGCGATGCTCAGCACCGCCATGAGAACCGCGACCCTCATCGCGGCGCAGCGTACATGGTGCGGTCACGACCGCAGCGGTGTTGGGGAGAATGGGGCTCATGAGCGCGGAGGGCCTGCGGGCCGCCGAGGAGAAGATGCGTGGCGATGGCCAGACAGAGGAGGCCATTGGCGCCTTTCGGCGCGCGTATCAGCGGGTGGAGGCGGGGGAGTCCGCCTACCTGAGGAGCGAGGACCTCGAGCCGGTGAGCGACGTGGCCGCGCTCGATGACGTTCCCGAGGTCGACGCGCGTGGCGCGCTC
>DATGFT010000135.1:0-6198 GCA_035308915.1 Solirubrobacteraceae bacterium | reverse complement strand
GCTGATTCTGCGAGCCCAGCCAGATGGCGGCATCGGTCAAATGACCGCGTCTGGTCCGGACCAGCCGCTGATTCGTAGAGCACATAATCTGACGCGCCATCACCCGGCAGGGCAGAGGCAGGCTGAGGCTGGGCTGAAAATCAAGATCCTTTTGACCGAACGACGATGGTTGCACGTTCCCGGAACCCGGTAACCGGAAGATGGGCGCGGTGCAGCTGCCGTTCCGCGGGGAGAGCCGCGAGCGCGTCGGGCAGCGTGGCCCTGGTCGTGATGCCGAGCTTGCGACGTGGCGCCCGGTACGCGTCGCGGCCTCGACCAGATCCATCATGGCCCGGAGATCCCGGACGAGCACCCGGGCTGGCCTTCCGGTGAGCGTCGCCCTAGCCCGAGGCTAGACAGTGGCAGGAGCGACTGCGTTCCGCTGAAGTGCGGTGGCAGCGTCGCGGATCACGTCGAGCACGAACTCCGGCTGCGAGAGCATCACGACGTGGCTTGACTCGACCTCGTAGGTCGTCGCGTTCATGCGCCTCGCCAGGAACCGCTCGAGATCGGGCTGCACAGTCCGGTCTTCCGTGGCGACGATGTACCAGCTCGGCTTCGTCTTCCAGGCGACGCCGGGTGCGTTCCGGCTGAACAGGTCAGCCGCCGGCGGGTATTGGGTCGCCCACACGACTTCCTGCTCCGCGGGCGAGAGATCGCCGGCGAAGTACGCCACGCCCTCGGGGCTCAGCCAGAGCCGGGCACCGGCGGGTTCGACGCACCCGAGGACGTCGGCGACCGGGAACTTCTCCAGCTGGCTCTGCGTGGTCTCATCTTCGTCCGGTGCGAGCGCCGAGATGTAGACGAGTCCAGCAACGCGATCATCCGTCCCCGCTGCTGTGATGACGCTACCGCCGTAGGAGTGGCCGACGAGGATCGCGGGACTGCTTACCCGCCCGAGCGTGCGGAGGGTGTCCTCGACGTCCCGCTCGTTCGTATCGAGACCGTACTGGACCGCGATCGTCTGATAGCCCTCAGCCTGGAGGGCCGGGATCAGCTTGCTGAACGACGATCCGTCAGCCCAGATTCCGTGGCAAAAGACAATGCTCGGCTTGCCATTCGCGGACATGTCGCCTCCTCTTTTCGATGGTGGACAACGGCTGCCCAACCGATGACCCGACGCTACGAGCGCCGACCGTCGGTCGCATACGTCGCGTGACGTATCTTGGGTCGGGCGAAGGGCTGGTTAGGAAACGCCGGCCGGTTTCAGCGCATCGCGCAGTTGGTTGCGCGACGTGATGCCGAGCTTGGGGAATAGATGGTAGAGGTGCGTGCCGACCGTCCGGCGGGAGACGTAGAGCCGCTCGCCGATCTCCTTGTTCGACAGGCCCTGAGCGGCAAGTTGGGCGATCTGCAGTTCCTGCGGCGTCAGCTCGGCCCAAGCCTCAGGAATCCGCCGGCGAGCAGTCTCGCCTGATGCGCGGAGTTCGGCAAGCGCCCGGTCGGCAGCGGTCTCCTGTCCCAGAGCATTGAATATCTCGGCAGCTTCCCGAAGGGGCGCACGCGCATCCGCGGCTCGTCGTTGCAGGCGGCGCAGCCACACGCCATAGGCAAACCGGGCGCGCGCCGCGTACGACTCCCAGCCCCCGGCAGCGGAGGCGATGGCCGCGTGAAAAAGTTGCTCAGCGTCGTCGTCCTCGCTCAGGACGGCCGTCGCGTAGGACAACTGGGCCTTGAGGTACGGCGCGGTCGTGTCCGCCGCGATCTGCTGCCATTCGTCCACGTACCGGCGCACCAGGTCGAGATCGCCGTCGCTGCTCCTGGCCGCGTCGACGAGGTCGGCGAGCGCGTGGCCGCGAAGGTATGGGTGGAACGCCACATCGTCGTGGTCGAAGAGTCGCGCCAGGCGCTCGTAGGCGTCGGCGTAGTGGCCGACGGCTAGTTCGGCCCGACCGCGCGCAAGCGCGACGAGCGCGAGGAGCGGCGTCGCGCCGAGCGGCAGGAGAACCGCTTCGGTTTCGGCGATCAAGGCTCGCGCCGCCTCATCCTGCCCACGGTGTGCCACGGCGACCGCCTCCGCCAGTTTCGCCGCCGGGACATAAAGCGTCAGACCGGTCTCCGCCGCCAGCCGCCCGGACTCAGCCGCAGCCGTGAGCCCGGGAAGGACCGCTCCGCGGTGAAGATGCGCCCACGCCTCAGAGGCCAGTACGCTGCCGAGCAGGTTGAGCCTGCCCTCGGCGCGAAACCGATCGGCCGCAGCCCGGAGAAACGGGAGCGCTACCTCATCCGCCCACACGGCCGCCGCCGCGTGACCAACCTCGAACAACGCATCGCCCTCGTCGATCCGGGCAGGCGACATGCGCGAAAGCTGGTCCAAGACCTCGCGGCCGTTCCGGATCGGGTCGACGTTCGCAAGGACACAAAGCCGCGTCGGGTCATCAAGCGGCATATCGACCTTCCGTGCGACTCCGCTCGCCCTGCGTCTCGTTTCGTCGCCGAGGTTTCCCCAGTACGCTCGCACCGCGACCCTTTCGAGCGCCTCCAGGACCTTGTCCTGTTCGCCTTCCGCGAGCAACCCCTCGGCAACGCCGGTGAACGCGCCAACGATCGCGTCACCTGAGGACATCGACCCGGCGAGCGACTCCAACTGGAGAGCGGCAGACGCGTCCTCGAACGGAGGCAGTCCGATCTGCTGCGCCTGGGTGAACAATCGGCGGCTCTCCTGCGAGCGGCCCAGTTGCCAGGCCAGACTCGCTGCTTGCCATAGCCGCAGCGCGCGGATGCCGGGCTCGGGTGTGAGGGCAGCACTCCGTTCGAAGGCGGCCACCGCGACGGCACCGCCACCGCGATCCCGCGCGCGCTCCGCGGCCGCGGCGAGCGCAGCCGCTACCACCTCGTCGAGCCCTCTTGTCGCCTCGGCGCGGTGCCAGACCGAACGGTCGAGATCGTCCGCGAGAACATCCGCGAGTGCGCCGTGTACCGCACGCCGCTCTTCTACTGGCATCGTCTGTTCAATCGCGGATCGGATCAGCGGGTGGCGGAACCGGAAGCGATCCGGAAGAAGCACACCGAGGCCAGCACCGACGACTGGCTCCCAGGCGCGAACGCCCAACGAGGATCCCCGGACTTTCTCCGCCGCCTGAAGCAGTTCGGCGGGTTCCCCATCCTCCAGTGCAGCAGCGTAGACCAGCGCCCGCGCGTCGGCGTCGAGCTCATCCACCCGTGCTGCGAAGGCTCGTTCGAGTCTTGCCGTCAGCGGGAGAGACCCAGGCAGCGCCGATCGCGCATCGAGCGAGAGGCCCTTCGCCGCCACCGGGAGTTCGATCAGCGCCAGAGGATTTCCGGCCGCCTGGTCAAGAATTCGTCGCTTGAGATCCGCAGACAGGCCCGAAGCTTGCGCCTCCAGTAGGCGAGCAGACGCCTCCTCGCTCAAGCCACGAAGGTCGAACTCTGGAAGTCCAGCGTCATCGACGTCACTCATCACACCTGCTCGGACGGCGAACCAGATGAGCACCGGTTCCACCTCAAGTCGGCGCGCAACGAACCCGAACACCATGCCCGACGAACGATCGATCCACTGGGCATCCTCGACGACGAACAGCAGGGGCCCATCCGCAGCTACGTCGGCCACGAGTCCGAGCGTGGCGAGGCCAATCAGAAAGACGTCCGGCACGGCCTGGCGGGGCGCCAACCCGAGCGCCATCTCAAGGGCGTGCCGCTGAACTTCCGGAAGCCCGTCGAGCCTGTCGAGGAATGGCAGCAACAGCTCGTGCAGTCCAGCAAAGGGCAGGCGCGTCTCGGACTCCACCCCAGTAATCCTGAACACGCTTATCCCCTGCCCGCGTGCCCGTGCGGATGCCGCTGCCAGCAGGGCCGACTTGCCGATGCCCGCCTCTCCGTGAACCACGAGTGCGCCACCGTGATGGTGGATGCCGTTGACGAGTGCGAGCAGGCGCTCCAGCTCACGATCGCGGCCGACCAGGACCGGCGAAAGATCAGTCTCCTGGCGAACGGTGCCAGGTCGCTCCGTGCCCACACCCCATCTTCGCGTGGTCAGGAAGCGCCGCCAAATCACTCATATGACGCGAGCGAAGCCTGATCAAGCACGGCAAGACTCCTTGCCTGGGGGGCCCGGGGGCGCGTCTTGCCTGGAGGGCCCGGGGGCGCGTGATCGTGGCGGAGTTCTTCGACGTCGGGCAGAGCCGCATGGCGGTGTGGGGCCGGCGTCCGGAAGCCGCCGCGCTGGTCGCTCTCTTGGCGGATCCCGATCGGGGCTGGGACGCGATCGTGGTGGGGGAGTAGGAGCGGGCGTTCTGCGGGAGCCAGTACGCGGCGATGGCGCCGCTGTTCGAGCTTTCGGGGTCTCGACGAGCCAGGGCGAGGATTCGAGAGCCGTCGGTCTCGGGCCACGCATGCTGAGGGTCGGCGAGGCCTCTTCCGACCCGTTCGTAACAGTCCTCAAGCATCATGTCCGCTCGATCGATCTGGTCGCAAGCGGCGGCGAAAATCGCGCCGATCGGGTGAAACTCGCGGAATTCCCGGTAGAAGCTATAATTCGAAAATGTGTCCGAGGGGGGACTTGAACCCCCATGCCCTAACGGGCACTAGCACCTCAAGCTAGCGCGTCTGCCTATTCCGCCACCCGGACGCTCGAGCGTGGTACGCCGGCTGGCTTACCTTAGCAAACTGAACGGGCTCAGGCGAAGTGGCGGGGAACGTGAATCTGCGGGCCGGGGCAGGTGACGGCCGGGCCGCCAGGTCCGCACGGGCGGTGGCACGATGGAGCGGTGACAGCGAACCAGGTGACCGCGCAGGACGAGGTCGTGGACATATGCCGGGACCTCATCAGGATCGATACCTCTAACCCCGGGGACCATTCGGGTCCGGGCGAGCGGCTGGCGGCCGAGCACGTGGCTGGGTTGCTGGCCGAGGCCGGGCTGGATCCCGTGATCCTGGAGTCTCACCCGAAGCGCGCCAACGTCGTCGCGCGGATCGCCGGGAGGGACCGGTCCAGGCCCGGTCTGCTGGTGCACGGTCACCTCGACGTGGTCCCGGCCAACGCGGCGGACTGGCGGCACGATCCGTTCGCCGCGGACCTGGCCGAGGGGTGCGTGTGGGGCCGCGGGGCGGTCGACATGAAAGACATGGACGCGATGATCCTGGCCGTCGTGCGCCAGCGGCTCCGTGAGGGCCGAACGCCGGCCCGCGACATCCTCCTGGTCTTCACCGCGGACGAAGAAGCGGGCGGCACCTGGGGGGCGCACTGGCTGGTTGACCACCACGCGGGCCTGTTCGAGGGCGTCACCGAAGCGGTCGGCGAGGTCGGCGGGTTCAGCGTGACCGTCGCCGACCAGCGGCTCTACCTGCTGCAGATCGCCGAGAAGGGGATGGCCTGGATGCGGCTGACCGCGCAGGGCCGGGCCGGGCACGGGTCGATGATCCAGTCCGACAACGCGGTGGTCACGCTGGCCGAGGCGATCGCCCGGCTGGGGCGGCACCAGTGGCCGACCCGGCTCATCCCCTCCGTCCGGGCCTTCATGGAGGGAGTCTGCGACGCGCTCGGCATCGAGTTCAACCAAGACGACCTGAGCCAGCCGCTCGCCAAGATCGGCGCGATGGCCAGGTTCGTCGGCGCCACGACGCAGAACACCGTCAACCCGACCGGGCTGCGCGCCGGATATAAGGTCAACGTCGTCCCGCAGACCGCCACGGCCGAAATCGACGGGCGCTTCCTCCCCGGTCACGAGGAAGAGTTCTTCGCCGAGCTCGACCGCATTCTGGGCCCAAAAGTGACCCGCGAGTTCATCCACACCGACATCGCCCTGGAGACGACCCCGGACGGGGACCTGTACGCCGCGATGACCAGCGCGCTGACCGCAGAGGACCCCGAAGCAAGGGTGATTCCCTACTGCATGTCCGGCGGCACCGACGCCAAGGCGTTCAGCACGCTAGGGATGCGGTGCTTCGGCTTCACCCCGCTAAAGCTCTCGCCGGACCTGGACTTCTCCGGGATGTTCCACGGGATCGACGAGCGGGTACCCGTCGAGAGCCTCCGCTTCGGGGTCCGCGTTCTCGACCGGTTCCTAGACCTCTGCTAGCAGCACAAATAGCAGCACAAACGATCCGACATGTCGCCGGATGAGTTCACAGAGTGCGTACTGGGCGTATGATCCGCCTTCGTAGGGTAGCCTTCCTGCTGCCGTCCGCGTTGAGCCGGAG
>DATGFT010000134.1:0-29478 GCA_035308915.1 Solirubrobacteraceae bacterium | reverse complement strand
GGTCAAGTTGGCGTCGGCTATCTCGGCAAGCAGGTCCGCGACTCAAGGCTTGATCGCGATACCGCGGTGTCTCTAATGCGGTCAGGGCAATGGGATCCATACGAGAGCGTCCATATGCCCGTACCGAACCCAACCGAGCCTTCCTGATAGCGAGATGCCGACTTACCGAGGAGTTACCGAGTCCGCTGACGCTAGAACCGAGATGCCCCGCGCGCCGTGGCGGGAACGACGAAGCCCGGCGCGATAGCCGGGCTCCGCCGAAATACAGGCTTGTCTGAGACGTTTGCTCGTCCGCTCCACTTACTTTCCGGCTAGGACCACCTCCTTCGCGCGTTCCGGGATCGCCCTGGGGACGTCATACGAGCCAGCCGCCCGATACGACCCAGAAGTTCGGCCGCCGAAGCTGCAGGTCGTGGCGCATGATCGGCCGGAAGAGGGTCTGGTAGCTCTGGAACGCCGAGATCCAGGTCAAGCCGTCCGGTGTGTACGCCGCCTCCGAGGACGAGGCCATCGACATGCCCTCCCATTCCAGGTAGTACGCCTCGTTCCAGTCTGAGCCAAAGATCACCGTCGTCCCGTTGTTGTTCGAGCCGATCGTCTGATTCGACGGCATCGTGTTGGTTGAGACGAACGGAAAGCCGAGCAACCTGCCACTCATTCCACTCGGGTCGAGGCTCAGCAGTGACGGGTTATCCGCGAAGAGCGGGCGGCCTATCGAGTCGGTGAGCGTCAACAGCAGGTTGATCAGCTTCGGCGAGACGATCCAGCCCGGGTTCTTGAACGGGGCGTTCTGAGTCCGCAGCGCGGCCGGGATCTGGGTGAGCAGGTTGTAGGACGGCGGCGAGCCGTTGGCCCCGAGGTTCGGCCCGGCGGTGAGCCCCGAGTAGGTGGTGATTCCCTTCGGTTGTGCGGAGGCGTTGGAGCCGAAGAGCAGAGCGGTGTCCTGGGCGACGGCCATCGCCGCGGCCATGTCCTCCTTGAGGATCGACTCGATCGACGGGTCGGTCATCGCCTCGGTTAGCAGCCAGTTCGAGACGCTCACAAGCGTCGCGAGCGCCCGCGGGTACGCGCGGTTCATGATCTCGAAGGTCGCCGTCGTCGCCGGGATAGCCGCGTTCTCCGGCAGGTACCCGGCGCTCGTCCCAGTCGCCAGGCCAGGAAGGTCGTACTCCTTCGACTTCGGCTCAAGCGTCCTGATGCCTGGCATCTTCAGGACCGCGGTGTTCGCGCGGATGATCGCCGCGACGTCCGTCGAGACCTCGACGGGGAGGATGTAGCCGCCGCTCGCGTCGGTCTGCTCCGCCAGCGCCTTAGTGCCAAGCCAGTCCTTCGGGGTCCGCTCTAAGTGACCGACGTTGTGGGTCGCGATGTCGACGATGGCTTTGGCGAACGCGCCCGTCCGCGGGGTCTCGCCGCGAGGCTCGGCGATACGTCGGCGGTCATCGAGAAGTTCGCCGGTCGCCCGGTCGTAGCTCCCGCCCTTGGCGATGTGCTCAGCTACCTCGCGGTCGGCTCCAGTGCCGACGTAGCGGCTGCCGCGGTGGCGTTTGAGGTCCTGTAGGTCGCGCTCGATCTCCGCGAGCGCGTCTTCGAGAGGGGTGGTGGGCATAGGACGCAGCCGCTCCTTTCGAGCTTGGCGAATCGCATATGGCGCTCCCCGCCGCGTGACGGCCATCGTGCCGCGGCACTTCGCTCGCTTCCCCACCCCTCCCCGGCCCGTCGGCAAGTTCGGAGCACTTCAGCCCGACTAACGCTAGCGGGGCGTGCAGGCTGGTCGATTCGACTCTCGGTGGACAGCCGTCGCCGCCAAGGGTTATATTCGCCTCTGGCGAACTGACGACTTGGATGCAGCCGCCCACGTTCACCATCATCAGCGCCTCCGGCATCTTGGTACCGGAGAAGATGTACGCCGGAGGAAGCCTTGAGTCTGCCAACGGCTCGTACGTCAATGCCTCCCCCGGCGCCTTCACTGCTCAGGACGTCGAGCGTCCTGTACTGCGCCTAGTCGTTTCTGACTAAGCCGCCTTGGACTGGGCCTCCGGCATCGTCATGAAGCCGAGGCTCCAGTCCTCGCGCGTCTCATCGTCCAGCCACAGCTTGAACTGGTAGCTGCTGCTCGGCTGGAACTCATGAGGTCCGAACCCCACGGCGATCGGGACGGTCAATGTCGTACCGAACGGTGCGTTGGGGGACGGAGCGACCCCGACGCCCATCTCGGCAAAGATGGGTCCGTTGTCGTTCTCCACGGGCAACTCCTCCTCATCGAGGAGTGCGATGCGCAGCTTGTGCTGGGGCGCCAATGGCGCCCCAGCCGAACTGCGCGTGCCCGGCGACCCAGATCGCCGCCGGAACTTTGGAGGCGACGAGCGTTACGCCGCCGCCCATGATGTTGACGGTGCCGTCGGGCAGCGCCTGAGCGAACTGCGCCAACGTGACCGTCAGCTTTGGGTTTACCAACAAATGGACCACCTCCGGGGGATCCGTATCGCCCGGCATCAGAGCAGCCGGGATCTGCGGCCCGTTATACGGGGTGGTGCGGTCGGAAAGGCGGCGCCGCAGGCGCAAATGCCCCAAATTTGACGGCGGGCGCAATGGTGACGCTGACTCCGGACGGAACCAGAAGTTCCCAAAATCCAGGCCCTCCTGCGACCAACGCATCCCAAAGATTGCATATAGCGGACCAGAGTGCGGCAGGTGGTGGATCTTCTGCGCCTCCGACGCGACGGTGAGCGCGACCAATCTCGCGGATTCGCGACTTCGAAATCGTGATATTGGCGGCTCTTGACGTCGGGAAGCGTCCTCCGGAAAATGGAGCGTCATTCGGCGAGGGGCTATGTCGGAACCGCCAGCGCAATTCGAGATTCGCGAGAGCCGCGAGGACCGGGCGGTCCGGTTGAGGCTGACCGGGGAACTCGATCTTGCATCCGCCCCGGCCCTCGAACAGCGGCTGGAGGCGCTGCGTGCCGACGGTCATAACGTCCGGCTCGACCTGTCTGCCCTCGACTTCATCGACAGCACTGGAGTCCACGTTCTCTTCCGCGCCTACAGCCTCGCCAGCGCGGACGGATGGGCATTCCAGATCGACCCAGACGTCGCGCCCCCGGTCATGCGCGTACTTCATATCGTGAACCTGGACCAGCTCATCCTCACGGAAGATCTAGCGCCGCGATAAGCGTTCGCCGGTCAAGCAAAACGGGACCGCCTTGGCGATCCCGCGAATTGCTCCAGCTCCATGCCTTGCCAAGCCTCGCCCTGTCTTCAGGAAGGCGAAGAGCATTGCCAGGTGGCTGAGAAGGCAAACCCAAATGGGTTCCCCATGACCGGTTACCGGATCGGCTCCTGGCTCCCGTACTGGCGGCTCCCGCTGGAAAGGATGACGGCCGTTACGGGCTGGCTCGACGTAGGTTACCGCTGGGCCGAATCGCGCCGAACGACCAATGGCCCGCGACCGGGCGCGGCGAGCCGACCCGGCTGAGCAATCCGAGGCCATCCCATCCCACTCTCCAGGTCGAAGCGGATCGCATCGGGAACCTCCGGCGGATGCCCTGGCGTCGTCTCCCGCGTTCTCCGGGCCTCGGTCGGATCGGCCGAACCCAAACGCGTGTTCGCGTCCTCGTCCGCTCCTAGGGCCGGAGAACTGCTCGCTATCCCGAGCGCTTCAAGGGTGCGGCGGAGCTTACTCACCGCTCGGCAGCCCCCGCGGCTCCTCGACCGCCTCTCCCTCCGGCTCAGGCGTGTGAACCTTGCGCCAGGCACGGATGACCGCCTCGGCGTCCGGTTCGTCCTCGCCGAACAGTTCGGCGAAACCGTCGCGGCAAATGGAGCGCAGCTCGCGCAGCTCGTCATACAGCTGGCCCACGCGAGCGCTGTTGTTCTCGCGGACGCGCTCCCCCGCGTCGCGGAACGAGTGATCAGTGTCCGCGTTGCGCGGCGGCTTGACCGCATCGGGCCCGTCCATTACGGCGAGCGCGGAGAGGGTCATCGCGTGGAGGGATTCCAGCTCCTCGCGGACCTGGCCCGGCGTCAGCTCCTCGAAGCGCTCCCCGCGCCGGTCGTCGGCCTCAAGCTCGACCAGCCGCTCGATGGCACGAACCCGGTCGCCCGGAGCGATCCGCGGATCCTTGCCGTAGGCGATCGATCTCAGGACATCGCGCGGGTCCTCGTCAGCCACGATCCCGCTCCTGGCGCCGCCGGGATATCTCGTCGGCTAGGCTCGCGCCCTCGGCCATAGCCTTGGCCCACTCCGCGCGGGAGGCGGGCGTCCCGCCGAATGCCTCCAGCCACGCTCGAAGCTCCCGCGAGTAGCGTGCCCGCACGTCGAGGATTTTCCTCGGGGCGTGGCCCCGGCCGGTCACCGCGCCGTGGCGAGCGATGTCAGCGTCAATCGACTCCAGCAGGGCGGCCAGGCGTCCGCACTCCTCAGCCGCCAGCCGGTCGGCATCGACCGTGTGCGGCAGGTCCATCAGCAGCGCCGTGATCTCCGTTGCACGCTCGCGGATCTCGGGAGGCGTTGCCGTGGCATATGCGCCGTGGCTCGGCGGCCGTCCTCGACGCTTGGGAGCTGCGCTTGGGAAGCGCGTAATCGAATCCGCACTCACCGGTCGAACGCTAGGGAGCCGTGCAGGCTGCTTCGCGAGCCGAATCGCCTGCCACTTCTAGGGAGGCGAACTAGCCCAAGGGCTAGCCCACGGCATCGTTCTGCGCCTCCAAACCCCCGCCAGCGCTGAATTTCCGTCATACCGCTACCGGGATTCGAACCCGGGTTTCCGCCGTGAGAGGGCGGCGTCCTAGTCCCCTAGACGATAGCGGCGGGGCAGGGACCTGCTGGCGCTGAGGCCGCTCGACAAGGCCACGGCCCGCGAACACGGCGGAGAGCGCCGCTCGGAAGGGTAGCGGTCCAGGGGCTTGAGGCCGACCAGCGCGTCGCCCTGGGGCCTCTCCCCGGTGGCTGCGTCTGCTTGCGTGCCCGGCTTCTCGCGACAGCCAGTACGAGGCTGGTTCCGTCCGCTCGGTGCCCGAACATACGTTCGACCATTTCCAGTCGCACGTATGCACTCCCAGCCGACAGTTGCCGCCGTTCTCGCCCTGCGCCAACAAGGGCTAGGGGCCCGGCGGATCGCCAGGCTGACCAACCTGCCGGTCGCGACCGTCCGAGACTGGCTCGCGGGTCGACTGCCTAGGCATTCTCGCGACCGACCTGAGGGCTCGAGTCGATATCAGACGTGCGAGAAATGCGGCCAGGCAGCCCATGACTTCGTCGCCCTACCGACGGCGTATGTGTACCTGCTGGGGCTATATCTGGGAGATGGCTCGATCGCGAGCCATCCGCGTGGCGTATTCAGGCTCAGAATCACGCTGGACATCGCATACCCGGGCATCATCGACTCCGCGTGCTGCGCTGCACGTGAAGTCACGCGAGGGCATGTATCGGCCAAGCGGAGGACAGTTCAAAATTGCGTTGACGTCTCCTCATACTGGAAGGCTTGGCCGTGCCTTCTTCCCCAGCACGGTCCGGGGAAGAAAAAAGACCGCCGGATCTGGCTCGCGGATTGGCAGCAAAAGCTCGTCGAGCAGCACCCGCACCAGTTGCTTCGCGGCCTGATCCATTCCGACGGCCACCGCTTCATCAATACCGGGCGCGGGACCTGGAGCTGTCCGCGGTACGGCTTCACCCAGGTATCGGACGATATCCGAGGCATCTTCTGCCAAGCCTGCGATCTGATGGGACTGCGGTGGACACGCGCGGGCCAGCGGACGATCTACATCTCCCGCAAGTCCGACGTTGCGCTGCTAGACCAATTCATCGGCCCTAAACGCTGATCAGGCCGCCTCAGAGCGGCGGCTCCTGGGGCGTGGCAGTGCGGGCGAGAGGACTCGAACCTCCACGCTCTTACGAGCACACGGTCCTGAGCCGTGCCTGTCTACCTAATTCCAGCACGCCCGCGTGGCGGTTCAAGTTTAGTATCCGGATCGGACGGAACGACGCCGACGCACCGCCGTCCGAGCAACCCCTACGCGTTCCACCCCGCCAGGACCTCGGTCTCGCGCTCATACCCCAGGACGCCCACGCCGCCCGCCCGCAGCGCGAACCGCGCTCCCGCAGCCACCTCCATGCCGAGCCAGCGAGCGGTGATGACCCGCAGGATGTGGCCGTGGGCGAAGGCCAGGGCGTCGCCACCCGCGTCCCGCAGCCGATGCAGGACAGCACCGGCTCGCTCGCCGACCTGCGACGGCTTCTCGCCTCCGGGACATCCCTCGCGCCACAGGTTCCACTCGGGGTGGGTCTGGCGGATCTGCGCCGTCGTAAGCCCCTCGTATTCGCCGTAGTCCCACTCGTGCAGATCGGGGCAGATCTCCGCCACCTCGCCGTAGCCGGCGAGCTCGCACGTCTCCCGGGCGCGGAGCAGGGGGCTGCAGAGAACCAGCGCGTAGCTGCGCCCCGATAGCACCGCCGCCAGCGCTTGCGCTCGCTCACGTCCCTCCGGGGTGAGCGGGAGATCGGTGCGGCTGGTGTGCCGGCTCGCGGCGCTCCATTCGGTCTCCCCGTGGCGCACGACGACGATCTCGCTCACGTTCCGCCTGTCCGTTCGATTGCCTCGATCTCGCTCCGTCGGCGGACGTGGCGCTCCTCGTCGGAGACGACCGCACCGAGGAAGGCTGGCACGAGCTCCGCGGCGACCTCAGGCCCGATCACCCGCGCCCCGAGGCACAGAACGTTCACGCCGTCGTGCTCCACGGCCTGGTGGGCGGTGTAGGTGTCGTGGATGGTGGCCGCCCGGATGCCGTTGATCTTGCAGGCGGCCACCGACACGCCCGCGCCCGACCCGCACACGAGAATGCCCCGCTGCGCCTCGCCGGCCAGCACGGCGTGCCCCACCTCAAGCGCCTTCTTGGGGTAGTCGACGGGATCGCTGGAATGGGTACCGAGGTCGAGCACCTGGTGACCGTCGGCTTCGACGGCGGCAATCAGGCGATCGCGTAGTGGAAACCCGGCGTGGTCAAAACCACAGGCGACGATCATCGGGACACTCTCTCCTGGTCGGGGCGTGGTGGGCGCCTGGGATCATTCACGAGACCTCGGTCGTCGAGCGCACCGGGGTCTCCTCGAGTTCGTGTTCGGCCAGCAGGGCCGCGCCCAGCACCCCGGCGCGAACCCCGTGGCGCGCCAGGCGAATCGTCGCATGGCCGGTTAGGCCGGGGTGGATGTAGGACTCGGCCACACGGCGTGCCGGCTCTAACAGCAGGTCACCGGCCAGCGTCGCGCCCCCGCCGAGCACGACCTCATCCGGATCGAAGGTGTTGATCGCGTTGGCGATTCCGATTCCCACCCGCTCGGCCCACACCTCGAGCGTCCGCCGGGCCGCCTCGTCCCCCGCCTTTGCGGTGGCCACGACCTCGACACCGGTGGGCGTCTTGCCCTGCGCCGCGAGGCGCCCGAGCGCCGAATCCGGGTAGAGCCGGCTGCTCTCCCGGGCGAAGCGATCCAGCGCGTGGCCTGAGGCCACCGCCTCGAGCGAACCGGGCTGGGGAAATCCCTGGGCTTCCGGAACTGGCTCCTCGCCCTGCAAGCCGAGCCCAACGATCGTATGACCGAGTTCACCGGCCCCGCCGGTCGCGCCCCGGTAGATGCGCCCCCCCAGCACCAGCCCTCCCCCCACTCCCGTGCCCACCGTGAGCATGACCAGGTTGCGCGCCACGAGCTGCAGGTTCTCGTCGTGCGCCTCGGCGAGCGCCGCGACCGTGGCGTCGTTGTCGACGAACACCGGGACGCCGAGCCGCTCGCCCAGGACCTGGCGAAGCGGTACATCGGCCAGCGGGACGTTCACCGATGAGACGACGCGCCCGGTGTTGAATTCGACGATCGACGGTACCCCGACCCCGACGGCATCGAGCCGGCCGTCGGTTGCCTCGCCCACGAGTTCGGCCAGCTGGTCGATCAGCGCCTCGGAGCTCGAGAGCTCGGTGGCGCGCATGACCGACTCACCCAGCTCGCTCCCGAGCAGTGCGGCGGCCGCAACCTTGGTTCCGCCCAGGTCGACGCCGACGCACGACCCGCTCATAGCCGGCTGGCCGCGTCGGCGTCGAGGAGCACCCTGAGCTCGTTGGTCAGCGGGACGAGCATTGACGCCGGGACGTCCGGGTCGGGATCTGAGTCCGGGCCAAAGGCCGCGGCCACGGCATCCGCCTTCGCCTTCCCGGTGATGAGGAAGACCGTCTGCTTGGCCATGGCGAGCGCGGAGAGCGTAAGCGAGACGCGGGGGACAAATGGCTCCAGGCCGGCTTCCTCGACGCCGACCGCCAGCCGCGCGCGTTCGGCCAGCGCGGGCTGATCCGGAAACAGCGAAGCACAGTGGCCGTCGGGCCCCAATCCCAGCAGCATGAGGTCGAACTCAGGCTCGCCGGCGTCACGCAGTTCGCGCTCGTAAGCGTCGGCGCCCCGCTCCGGACCGAGCTCTCCCCTGATCCGCCGTACCGTCGGTGCCGTCAGCTCGGCCAGGGGGTCGAGCAGCGTACGTTTGATAAGGCCGAAGTTGGAGCGCTCATCGTCGGGCGTGACACAGCGCTCGTCGCTGAACCACAGCGTTGTTCCCCCCAGCTCGCCGCCCTGGGAGCGAATCGTCTCGGCCGCCTCGGCATACGCCGCTCCGGGCGTGGAACCGCCGGTGAGGACGACGTCGCCGCCGTGCAGCAGCGCGCTCACCAGGATCGACGCACAGGCGCTGGCCGGGTCTTCGAGGACCACGATCTCCGGCGTCATGTGGCATCACCGGATAGAACCAGCGCGGCGTGGAGCGCCTGGCCGTAGGTGACGTCCCGCAGCAGGGCTTGGCGAACCCCTTCGCCGAGGATCAGTCCCTCGCCGCGGGAGGCGCCGAGGACCCGCCAGGACCGTTCCTGGCCGCTCTCGGACTCACGCGCGCTGAGACCCCCATCGCCGCGGTCCAGGGACAGCGTGCGCTTGCCCTCCCACTCGACCGTCACGCCGGCCAGCCCCGGCACGTCCTGCTCGCAGGGCACAAGCCGGATCTCAACCTCGCGGTCGCGGGCGTCGCGCAGGCCTCCGCTGCGGCCGGCGCCGTTGCCGTCGTGAAGCGGTGCCGCCTGCCAGTCAAGCCGCGCCGCGAGCCATCCGGCCAGCAGCGCGGCGCTGGCGCGTGAGCTCGGACGGTGTCGCACGCACACCTGCGTCAGCTGCGCGAGAGCGGGCCGCTGGTGAGGAGGATCGAAGCTCGCGGCGAGCCGCTCGCGCCATGGCGTGGTGCGCAACCAGGCGAGGTCCACCACGTAGGCGGAGTCGCGCAGGCGGGCCGGGTATGAGAGCCCGCCGCAGACATCCTCGTCATCGGAGTCGAGGAGGATCACGTCGAGCAGTGGCCGGAGGGCCTGTACCGCCTCGTCGTGTCCGTGCGGCGACCACAGCATCGTCGGCAGCTCGGCCACGATAACCGGATCGACGATCGTCTCGAGCCGGGTCAAATGCTCGGGTCCGAGATCGATGTCCACCCGCTCGCGCACGGGATGGACGCCCGAGCCGCCACCGCCCTCGTATGTGATCGTGGCGACGGCGTCGAGCGTCGTGCGGCCCGGCTCCACCGAGCACAGGATCGTGCGTGAGGCGTGGTAGCGCCCCACCCGCTGGAGCCGGTTCGAGATCTCGCCTTTCCAATCCCGGTCGACGACCACGATCAGGTTGAGCACCCGGGCCGGGGCGAGCGCGCGGTCGGCGGCATGGCGCTCACGCAGCAGGTCACGCAGGGCGGCCTCGATGTCGTCCGGCGTGGTGTCTTCAGCCGACCAGACGTCCTCGCTCACGGGACCCCCGGGGCCGAGCTCACAGCCGCCGCCACTCGCGGCCGCCTTCGAGCAGGCGATTTGCCTCCTCAGGGCCGGCCGAGCCGGCCGGGTATTGGGGGATGGTGGAGGAGGTGTCCTCCGCCCACGCGGTGAGGATCGGGTCCACGATCGCCCACAGCGCTTCGATCTCGTCGTTGCGGGTGAACAGGGTGGCCTCGCCGCGCATGGCGTCGAGGATCAGCCGCTCATAGGCCTCCGGTGACTCCGACAGGAACGCGGTGCCGTAGTGAAACTCCATGAACACCGGGCGGATTCTCATCCGTGATCCCGGGATCTTGGCTCCGACCGAGACCGACACGGCCTCGTCCGGCTGGAGGGTGAGGACGATCTGGTTCTGCTGAACGCCCACCGAGCCGCTGCTCTGAAAGGCGACGTGCGGGACGGGCTTGAGCGTGACCACGATCTCGGTTACCCGCCGCGCCAGCCGCTTGCCGGTGCGCAGGTAGAACGGGACGCCGGCCCACCGCCAGTTCGAAACGTGGAGGCGCAGCGCGGCGTAGGTCTCGGTGCGTGAGTCCTCCGGAATGCCCTCCTCGTCGTGGTAGGCCGGCACCTCCTTCCCCCCCACGGTGCCGGCACCGTACTGACCCCGCACGGTTACCTCCGCCACCTGCTCAGGTGCCGGCGGGACTATCGACTGGAGAACCTTGACCTTCTCATCGCGTACGCGGTCTGCGTCGAACGAGCTCGGCGGCTCCATGGTCAGCAGCGAGAGCAGCTGCAGCATGTGGTTCTGAACGAGGTCGCGCAGGGCCCCGGCCCGGTCGTAGTAGTCGGCCCGCCCCTCGATCCCGATGTCCTCGGCGGCCGTGATCTCGACGTGGTCGACGAAGTTGCGATTCCAGACCGGCTCGAAGAGCGTGTTGGCAAAACGGAACGCCATCAGGTTCTGAACCGTCTCCTTGCCGAGGTAGTGGTCGATCCGGAAGATCTGCGACTCGTCCACCACGTCGAGCATCTGGGCGTTCAGCTCCCGCGCCGACGCCAGGTCATAGCCAAACGGCTTCTCGACCACGATCCTGGTCTCAGCCCCCTTGCAGCGTTCGAGCCCGGCGTCGCCCAGCTTTCCCACGATGATGGGAAAGAACTTCGGCGCCGTCGACATGTAGAAGACGCGGTTCAGGTCATAGCCGGCCCGCTCCTCGAACTCGCCGATCGCGGCCGCGATCTCGCTGTACACGCGATCCTCGTCAAAGCTCCCCGGGATGTAGCGGAGGTCCTCGAGCAGCGCGCTGAGGACGGCACTGTCCGCCTCCCGGCGGGAGAAGCGCTCGATCGATTCCCGCGCCAACTGGCGGAAGTCAGCGTCGGAGTACTCGCTGCGGGCGATCCCGATGAGCTCGAAGCGTTCGGGCAGAGCTCCTTCGTGGGCGAGGTTGTAGAGCGCCGGCAGCAGCTTGCGATGGGCCAAATCGCCGGTGGCGCCGAAGATGACCAGCGCGGTCGAGCGAACGGGCAGCCTCTCCAGCCCCTCGACGAGCGGGTTCTCAGAGGAGAGACCGTCGGCGATGGCGGTGCTCATCGAGTGCTGTTCTATCCGCTAGCAGTGGGAAAGCAACCCGGAAAGCCGCTCCGCCAGCGAGCGAACAGCGCTCGCTGGGTCGCCGTCAAGCTTGACCCGCTGCGCGGGGAGGCCGTGTTGGTGAAGCGTCTGGAGATCACCCGCGGCCTGGGCGGCAATGAGGGTGCCGAACGAGTAGCTCTCCCCTTCGATCGCGACGTCACCCCGCGGGTCGTCGACCAGCTGAAGGAAGCGCCCGATGGGAGGACCGCCCTTGTGGAGCTGGCCGGTCGAGTGCAGGAAGCGCGGGCCGTACCCGAAGGTAACCGCAGCGCCGGTGGCCGCTCGGATCACGCTGCGCAGCTCGCCCACCGCCTGGTCGAGCTCCTCCGACGGAGGCAGATAGCCCATGATGGCCACGTAATGCGGAGGGTTGGCGTCCTGGAGCAGCGCCCGGAGATCGTCGTCCGACGCCGATGGGAACTCGGGGACGGAGCCTGAATCGAGCACCCGCTTGGTGTTGTCCTTGGCCTCCTGGACGTTGGGTTGATCGAAGGGGTTGATCTCAAGCACCCAGCCGGCAACCGCCACCGCGAACTCCGAGAGGAAGAAGATCCGTCCGAGATCGGCCGGGCCCTGGGCGGCCAGGGTGAGCGTGGGGTGACCGGCGCCGGCGAGCTCCTCGACGAAGGCATCTCGCTGCTCATCGGGCTGATCCTCGTGACGCAGGTAGATGAAGACGCGGTCGGGCCCATAGTCCTCCGGCTCACCCAGCGGCTCATCCGCCACGGGGAGGATCCCCCGTCCGTGCTTCCCGGTCGATTCGGCGATCAGCTGCTCGACCCAGAGGCCGAAGCTCTCGATCGGCGGCGAGACGATGAAGGTCAGCTTGTCACGCCCCTGGCGAGCCAGCTCTCCGATCGCTGCCCCCAGCCAGAGGCCGGAGTTGGACGTGCTCGAGTCGTAGTGGGCGCAGTTCTGCTCACCCACCTGCGCCCGGTGCAGCAGCGCCTCGATGTTGATGCCCATGAGCGCCGCCGGCACAAGGCCGAACAGCGAGAGCACGGAGTAGCGGCCGCCGATGTCCGGGGTGTTGCGGAAGGTGCGGAGCACCTGATCCTCGGCGGCGAGCCGCTCCAGTGGGCTTCCCGGGTCGGTCACGACGACAAACTGGCGGGGCTCAGCCAGGGTCTTGAAGTGCTTGTAGTGCGACAGCGTTTCGATCGTCCCGCCAGATTTCGAGGAGACGATGAACAGGGTGCGCGAGATATCGACTGACTCCTGGACGCGACGCACGACATCCGGATGGGTCGAGTCGAGGACCTGGAGCCGCATCCCGTCGGGGACTTCTCCGAAGGACTGCCGCAGGACCTCCGGTCCCAGCGAGGAGCCGCCCATGCCCAGGAGCACGGCGTCGGTGAAACCCTGCCGCCGGCACTCGGAGGCGAACTCGGTCAGCTCAGGCGCCTGCTCGAGCATCGCATCGGACACGGTCAGCCAGCCGAGGCGGTTTTCGATTTCAGGCACGCCGGGGCCGCCCCAGAGCGAGGCGTCGCGGCGCCAAACGCGCTGGGCCACGCTGTCGCCCATCGCCTGCGTCACCGTCTTGGCGACGGCCTCCTGAGCCTCACGCGGCAGTTTGGCGTCGATCGTCTTGGGTCGCCCGGTGATCACGGCGGAGCGTTCCTCCTCGATCCCGGCCAAAAGGCGGTGCATTGCCTCCTCGAACTGCTTCACGCCATCGACGAGCAGCTCGTCTGTCACCTGGTCCATGTCGATCCCCGCCTCGGCGAGAGCCTCGAGTTCCGCGCTCGGGTCACGCTCGGCGGTCGGTCCCGTCACCTCACCGTGGTCACCGAAGGCCATCATCGTGTTGAGCGGCATCGTGTTGACCGTGTGCGCTCCCACCAGCTCCTCGACGTACTTCACATCCGAGTAATCGGGGTTCTTCGTCCCGGTGGACGCCCAGAGCGGGCGCTGCACGGTCGCGCCCCCGTGGCGCAGAGCCTCCCACCGCGGTCCGTTGAAGATCTCCTTGAATCTCCGGTAGGCGGCGCGAGCGTTGGCCACGGCAGCGGTACCCGCGAGGTCGGTGCGGCCCAGGGCGTCGAGCTTCTTGTCGACGTTGGTGTCGACGCGCGAGACGAAGAACGAGGCCACCGACTTGACGTCGAGCGAAAGGCCTTCGCTCTGGCGCCGCTCCAGTCCGCGCAAATAGGCCTCCGCCACCCGCTCGTAGGCTTCCACGGCGAACAGGAGCGTGACGTTGACGTTGATCCCCTCGTAGATCCCCTGCTCGATCGCGGGCACGCCCGCCGGGGTGCCGGGAATCTTGATCATCAAATTCGGCCGGTTGACGGCCTTCCAATAAACCCGCGCCATCTCCAGCGTGCGCTTGGTGTCGTAGGCGATCTCAGGCGCCACCTCGAGGGACACGAAGCCGTCGTTGCCGTGCGCCTCGCGGTGGACATCGGCCAGCACGTCGCAGGCCATCCGCACGTCGTGCTGCGCGATCCGGTCATAGATCTCCTGAGCCTCGAGATCCTCCCGCGCCAGCTGGTCGAGCTCCTCGTCGTAGTCGTCGGAGCCGAGGATCGCTTTCTCGAAGATCGACGGGTTGGCGGTCACCCCGCGCAGCGATTCCTCCTCGACCAGCCGCGCGAGCTCACCGCCCGTGATCAGCGTGCGGCGAATCTGATCGAGCCAGATGCTGACTCCGGCCGCGGTCAGCTTGGCGAGACGTTGGTTGACCTGGGTTGCCGCTGTGCTCATCGTCCGATCAGTTCCCTTCCTGTTTGCGCCACCCGGTCGGCAGTTATTCCGAAATGCTCGAAGACGTCCTTGTAGGGCCCCGATTCGCCGAAGCTCTCCATCCCGATGAACGCCCCCTGCTCACCGATCCACTTGTCCCACCCGAGTGGGCTGGCCGCTTCGACCGCGACCCGGGCGCGGCACGCCGACGGCAGCACGCTCTCGCGGTAGGACTCGTCGGCCTTGGTGAAGGTGTCCATGCACGGCATCGACACGATCCTCACCCGCACGCCCTCGAGCATGTCGGCGGCCTCGAGGCACAGCGAAACCTCCGATCCGGTGCCGATCAGGATGAGCTCGGGCTGCGCCCCTTCGGCGTCGCGGAGGATGTAGGCCCCCTTTTCGATCGCATCGTCAGGAATCGTCTCCGGGTCGAGGATCGGGAGGTTCTGCCGTGACAGGGCGAAGGCGGTCGGATTATCCGGCGATGAGAGCGCGAAACGCCAGGCCAACGCGGTCTCGTTGGCGTCGGCGGGGCGGATCACGTTCAGGCGCGGTATCGCCCGCAGAGCCGCGAGATGCTCGACCGGCTGGTGCGTTGGGCCATCCTCGCCAAGCCCGATCGAGTCGTGGGTGTATATCCAGATCGAGGGCAGCTTCATCAGCGCGGACAGCCGCACGGCGCCACGCATGTAGTCGGAGAAGACAAGGAAGGTCCCGCCGTAGGCCCGGAAACCATGCAGCCCGAGGCCATTGACGATCGCCCCCATGCCGTGCTCGCGCACGCCGAAGCGAAGGTTGCGTCCCTCGTAGTGGCCGGGCTCGACATCGCCGGCGCCCTCGATGTCGGTGTTGTTGGAGGTCGCGAGGTCGGCTGAGCCCCCGATGAGGTGGGGAATCGCCTTGGCGGCCCACTGGATGACCTCACCGGAGGCCTTGCGGGTCGCCATCGCCTCGCCGTCTGATCCGAAGCGGGGCAGGTCGCGCTCCCAGCCTTCGGGCAGCCGGCCCGCGTCGATCGTCTCGAGCAACCGCGCCTGGTCGGGGAACGCATCGCGATAGGCGCCGAAGCGCTCCTCCCAGTCTGCCTGGAGCTCGCGACCGCGCTCGCACCCTCGGCGAAAATGCGACAGGGCTTCCTCGGGGACGTAGAACTGTTTGTCGGGATCCCATCCGTAGGCCTCTTTGGTCAGCCGGATCTCGTCCTCGCCCAGGGGCGAGCCGTGGGCGCTCGAGGAATCCTGCTTGTGGGGGCTCCCGTAGCCGATATGTGAGCGCAGGATGATCAGCGACGGCCTGTCTTCGACCTCCATCGCCGCGCGTGTCGCCGCTTCGAGTCGCTCCAGCGACAGGTCCTCACCGATGTTCTGGACATGCCAGTGATAGGCCTCGTAGCGCATCCCCACGTCCTCGGAGAACGACTGCGACGTCGGCCCGGCGAGCTGGACCTTGTTGTCGTCGAAGAAGGCGATCAGGCGCCCCACGCCGAGGTGCCCGGCGAGCGACGCCGCCTCCGACTGGACACCCTCCTGGATGTCGCCATCGGAAGCGATCGTGAACGTGTAGTGGTCGACGATTTCGTGACCCTCGCGGTTGAAGCGGGCCGCGAGCATCCGCTCCGCGAGCGCCACGCCGACCGACATCGAGATCCCCTGCCCGAGCGGACCCGTCGTCGCCTCGATCCCGGGTGAGTACTTGCGCTCCGGGTGCCCCGCAGCTGGTGATCCCACCTTGCGGAAGTGCTTGATGTCCTCGAGCGTCATCGGATAGCCGGTGAGGTAGAGGATCGAGTAGAGGAGCATCGAGGCGTGTCCGGCCGAGAGCAGGAACCGGTCGCGGTTGAACCAGTCCGGGTCCGACGGGTTGTGGCGCATCACCCGGGTGTAGAGGACGTAGATGAGCGGCGCGAGTGCCATCGGCGTTCCCGGGTGTCCCGAGTTGGCCTGTTGCACGGCGTCCATCGAGAGGGTGCGGATCGTGTCGACGCACAGGCGATCGAGCTCGGTGGTGGATTCAGTCGTCGTCATGGCACCGATAGGAGGCGGGGCGGGCAATAGGTCCAGCATAGTCAGAATGGCCGGTGGCCAAACGAGGCGTGGCGCCGCGGACGCCGGCTATCCGAAGAGGACGCCGAACGACTCGTATTCCGCAGTCGGGACGCGGCGCACCTCGGCAACCGCCTCGGCCAGCGGTACGAGCTCGATCGCGTTCGAGTGCAGTGCCGCCATCGTGCCCCAGGCCCCGGCGTGGACAGCATCGATGGCGGCGAGCCCGAGGCGCGTCGCCAGCACGCGGTCAAACGCCGTCGGGGTTCCCCCCCGCTGAACGTGCCCGAGGACGGTGGCTCGGGTCTCATACCCGGTCCGCTTTTCGATCTCTCGCTCCAGGGCGTAGCCGATCCCACCCAGTCGCGGGTGCCCGAACTCATCAACCGAGCTCTCCCGGGCGACGTCGATCGTTCCCCGCTTGGGTGAGGCCCCTTCCGCGGCCACGACGATCGAGAAGTACCTCCCTCGCTCGTGGCGGCGGCGGATCAGCCGGCACACCTCCTCGATGTCGAATGGGATCTCGGGGATCAGGATCACGTCGGCGCCCCCCGCGACCCCGGCGTGAAGCGCGATCCAGCCGGCGGTACGTCCCATCACCTCGACGATGAGGATCCGGTTGTGGCTCTCGGCGGTGGTGTGGAGGCGGTCGATCGCGTCGGTCGCGATCTGGAGTGCCGTATCGAACCCGAAGGTGACGTCGGTGCCGCCGAGATCGTTGTCGATCGTCTTCGGGACGCCAACCACGTTGACCCCGTCGGCTTGGAGACGGTTGGCCACGCCGAGGGTGTCCTCACCGCCGATCGGGATCAGCCCGTCGAGGCGGTGCGCCGCGATCGTCCTCTGGAGGCGCTCGAGGCCGTCCTCCCGCGCGTACGGATTTGTCCGCGAGCTCCCAAGCACGGTTCCGCCGCGGGGGAGGATGCCCCGCGTAGACTCGATCGTCAGCGCCTCCGCCATGTTCTCGAGAACGCCGCGCCAACCGTCCCGAAACCCCACCACCTGATCGTCGTAGTCGTCGATCGCCTTGCGCACCACGGCGCGGATGACGGCGTTCAGCCCGGGACAGTCGCCGCCACCGGTGAGCAATCCGATCCGCATGTGTCGAGGCCGCATCCTATGCCCGCCCCACGACGTCATCGTCCAGTGCGCGAGTAGGGTGTTGGGCGTTGACGACGCGCACGCGAAACCGCTGGCTATGGGGAGCAACGGCCGGGGCGGGTCTCCTGACCGCCGGCTGGCTGCTCGAGCGGCGGTTCAAGCGGGAGATCGCTGACGATCCCGAACAGGCGCTGCTGGCTTCTGCGCCTCAGGGCACCGTGCTCAGAGTTACCTCGGCTGACGGAACGGTCCTCCACGCGGAGGCGTTCGGGCCGACGGACGGGCCGCCGATCGTCCTCGGACACGGCTGGACCGAGAGCCTTCGGTTCTGGATCTATCAGATCAAGGCTCTGTCCGAGCGGGGCTTCCGGGTCATCGCCTACGACCTGCGCGGTCACGGCGAGAGCAATGCGGCGGCCGGCGACGATTACTCAGTCGACCGGTTCGGCGAGGACCTCGAGGCGGTGCTCGCGCAGTCCCTCGCTCCCGATCAGCGCGCTGTCGTCGTCGGTCACTCGCTCGGCGCAATGGCCATCGCGGCCTGGGCAGAGCACCACGACGTTCAGGCACGAGCCGGCGCGGCCGTGCTCGTCAACACGGGGGTGGGCGATCTGCTCGCCGAGCACCTCCTCATTCCCGTACCGGCCTTTGCCCAGGCGATTAACCGGACGCTCGCTGTGCACGGGTTTCTCGGTAACCGGGCTCCGCTCCCTCGCTTCTCGACCCCGCTGAGCGCGGCGGCGATCCGCTACATCGCGTTCGGACCTGCGGCCACGCCGGCGCAGGTTGCATTCTTCGAGCGGATGCTGATCGCCTGCCCGCCTGACGTCCGTGCCAACGTCGGAATCGCGCTCTCCGAGCTCGAACTGAGCGACGCGCTGCCCCGCCTCACCGTGCCGACGACGGTGATCGCCGGAGACCGCGACCGCCTGACGCCACCGGCCCACGCCGAGCGGATCGCCGAGATGCTGCCGGCACTCGAGCACCTGATCGTGCTCGAGGACACCGGGCACATGGCGCCAATCGAGCGTCACGACGCGGTCACGAATGCGATTGTGGAGCTAGCGGGTAGAACCCAGGAGGCCGCGTCAACCGCGGCAGCCTGAGGACCGACGCTAACTTTCGCCCCTTGAACGTGTACCCCCATCCAGGGTCATCGCTGTGTTACATCCTGCGGGAGGACACCGAGCTGGCCGAGGCGATCAGCCCCGAGCGGCGAGCCGCCGCATTGGAGAACTGCACGGCCCATGAGGTGCGCATTCCCATCGGGGATGGGATCTCAGAAGCGTCGCCGCTGCGCAGTGGCCTTGGCATCCTCGTCCTCAGCGGCCTGCTTGTGAGGCGCGTGGGGATCGACGGCCGCTTCGGGGCCGAGCTTCTCGGCGAGGGCGATCTGCTGCGGCCCTGGCAATGGGAGAGCGACTCGGCGACGCTGCCGCTGGAGATGGGCTGGTCGATCGTCGCGCCGACGCGTCTCGCGCTCCTGGACGACCAGTTCGTACAGCGGTGCATCGGGAGCTTCCCCGAGCTGGCGGCTCCGCTCGTGGGGCGGGCGATGCAGCGCGCCCGCAACCTGGCGGTCAATATGGCGATCGTCCACCAGGCGCGCGTGGACAACCGCCTGCACATGCTGCTCTGGCACCTGGCCGGGCGGTGGGGCCGGGTTAGCACCGAGGGGACGGTGGTTCCGTTTCGCCTCACCCACACGCTGCTGGCCGATCTCGTGGCCGCCCGGCGGCCGACCGTGACCAGCGCCCTGTCTGACCTGGCGCGCCGCGGCTTGATCAGGTCCACGGGCGAGGCGTGGATCCTCTCGGGCGAGCCGCCGCGGGAGCTGCTCGACATCGAGGGCACGCTGCGCCCGGCCGACCGGGAGCCGCTGCCACCGCTGGCCTCGAGCTCCTGAGGGCTTCCTGCACCTGGATCCCTACATCGTCTTTGGCAGTGCCGTTGTGGGGCTGCTCGTCGGCATGACCGGCGCCGGCGGCGGAGCGCTGATGACGCCGATGCTGATCCTGCTCTTCGGGGTCAAGCCGGCCAGCGCTATCTCCAGTGACCTCGTCGCCGCGGTGGTAATGCGGCCGTTCGGCGCCCTGGTCCACCTGCGGGCCCGCACGGTCAACCTCGGCCTTGTGCGCTGGATGGTCATCGGATCGGTTCCGGCGGCGTTCCTCGGCGCCTACCTGCTGCACGCGCTGGGCCACACCAAATCGGCGCAGGACAACATCGAGACCGCTCTGGGGGCGGCATTGCTGGTGGGGGCGGGGGCCATGGCGCTGCGCTATGGGCTGGACCGCCGCGGCGGCCAGCGGGGAACCGCCACTCTCGGGGAGCTTCGGGTGCGAGCGCCCGCGACCGTGGCCATCGGCGTGGTCGGCGGTTTCATCGTCGGTATGACCTCGGTCGGCTCCGGCTCGCTGATGATCGTCCTGCTGCTGTTTCTCTATCCGGCGATCGGCGCCAACCAACTCGTCGGCACCGATCTGACGCAGGCGGTCCCGCTGACGCTGGCGGCGGCGATCGGCGCCCTGCTGTTCGGACACGTCGTCTTCGGGGTGACGGCCTCGCTGATCATCGGCAGCGTCCCCGCCGTCCTCGTCGGCTCGCTCGTCTCCTCGAGCGTTCCCGACCGCTACGTCCGCCCGGTGATCGCCTTCGTCATCTTCGCGTCGGGCCTCAAGTACATCGGTCTGGGGACGACGACGCTGGGCTGGGCGCTGTGCGGGCTGCTGGTTGCCGCTGCGAGCCTGTGGCTCTGGCGAGTCCGCCCCTGGCAGAGCACCGGTGCCCTGGCCCGACCCCCGTCCGCTCCGCCGCCGCCCGAGGAACGCGAGGCGGAAGCGATTGCCGACGAAGCGTAGGGCCGGCGGGCCTCTCAGCCACCCTTAGCTTTGTCGTGGCCCGGCGGTTTACCGGCGTGACCCGGTGGGGGCCCGGCGCCTCCGTCGGGTTTTGGCTTCGGTGGTTTCGGCTTCTTGTGACTCGGCGGAGGTGGCGTCGTCTGGGCGGGATTGCTCGTGGTGGGTTTGGGCGTCGTTGCGGCCGGCGGAACGGTCGTGGCGGTGTGGTGGCGCGTGCTCGCGGCGCGATTGGTGGCGGCGCCAGGGCTCAGGAGCGCGACCGCGAGCAGCGCCACGGCCCCGGTCAGGAGCGCCATGACAAGAGCTCGCCGGCGATGATCGGTCAGGACGCGCGGGCGAGGGTCTATCGCTTGCCGGCGAGGGCTGGCGGCGACGGTGGCAGCGGTGTCCCGAGATAGCCGCACGGTCGCCGCCGTCGGCGGATTCGCCGGCACGGCGGCGGCAGCGGCGGTCGTCGGCACCCGGGGCTGACTGAGCGCAGCGATCTGGTCCCGAACCTCGGCCGCGCTGGCGGGCCTGGCTTCAGGAGCCTTGGCGAGGAGGTTCAGGACCAGGGCATCGAGCGCCGGAGTGAGTCCGCGGCGTCGTTGGCTCGGCGGTGATGGCGATGCGTTGATCTGCTGGTGGAGAACCGCGGCTGAGATCTCACCGCCGAACGGCGGCGATCCGGTCAGCATCGCGTAGAGCAGGCATCCCAGCGAATAGATGTCGGCTCGCTCATCGCCCGGCTGCCCGAGCGCGCGTTCCGGCGCCATGTAGGCCGCGGTGCCGACGACGGACGCTGCCTGGGTGATCGTCGTCGCGTCGAGCCTTCGCGCGATCCCGAAGTCGAGAACCTTCACGGTGCCGTCGCTGGCCACCATCACGTTGGCCGGCTTGATGTCCCGGTGCAGGATCCCGGCGGCGTGGGCGACGGCCAGCGCCTGGGCGATGCGTTCTGTGATTCGCAGCGCCTCCCCAGGATCGAGCGGCCGCCGGTCACGGAGGATTTCGTCCAAGCTCCGCCCTTCGATGTACTCCATGACGATGTAATGACTTCCGGCGTCGACGCCGGTGTCGTAGACCGTCACCACCGCCGACGTGGCAAGCGCTGCGGCCGCGCGCGCCTCCCGCTCGAAACGCACGGAGTAAGTCGGGTCCTGATCGGCCAGCGCCGGGAGGAGGATCTTCACCGCCACCGTGCGCCCGAGAACCTCGTCGGTGGCGCGATAGACGGTGCTCATGCCACCCCGGCCCACGACCTCCTCGAGCCGGTAGCGCCCCGCGAGCGTGCTCTCGAGAGTCGCCATCTAGACGATTGTTCCCCTAGAGCCTGGCTGCTTCACGCTCGAGGTCGAGCTCGCTGCGGACACCGAGCTCGTGGAGCGCCTCGTTCGCCGCCTCGAGGCTGGCCGCCCCGGCGACCGCTCGGGCCAGCCGACCTGTGGCGCCAAGCGTCGCCTCCACGTCGAGATAGAACGTGATCGCGGCCAGCGAGCTCAGCTCGATTGTCCGCGTGCCGCCGCGGATCGTGACTTCCCCCGATCCTCCGCGGAAGGCGCGTACGGCCTGCGCGCTGGCCTCGGTGACAACAAGTTGCATCGCCGCCTCCAGCCGCTCGGCCACCGCCGAGGTTAGGCCGCGGGCGCCGCCCAGGCCTCCCGCTCCGGCGACCACGGCGAGTTGCTCGAGCACCTCGGCGGGGGTGAGCTCGGCGTCGCAACCGACTCCGAACAGCGCCCCCAGGACGTTGTGCCCAAGCCGGCCTAGGCGGCTGGCCGCGGCCAGCATCACCGCATCGCAGAGCGGGCTCCGGAGCCCCGCCTCGTCGCCCTGGGCGAGTACGTCCCCACCGACGTCGACGAACACGACGAGGTCGCATTCCAGCCTCTCGACGGCGCGCGCCAGGCCCCTGGCGATCGATTCCGGGCCGTCGCTCACGTCGATGAGCAGGGTCGGCTCACCCAGGAACTCAGACATCCGCGACTCCGCGAAGTACACCTCGCGGCCCCGCACGCGTGTCTCGGGCCCGGCGAGCATGATGCCCGCCGCGATCTCCTGCCCGCCCTCGATCTCCTCGCGCCGCCGCGGCCCCGGTTCAGGGTCGATCGGGCGCCGCTCCCAGGCCAGGCCTCCAAGCACCGGACTCGCGCCGTCGTAAATGCGCGCCAGTTCGGCTGTCGCCAACGCGCCGACGACGTCGCCCCCGCCACCCATCCCTATCACCAGCGGCCGCCTAGCCGCGCGCAGGATCGCCTCAGCATCCACCATGGCCGCAGCATAGGGTTCGCCGGTGATGCCGGATGGTGAGCTGACGGTGGGCGAGGCGGTCGAGTTCACGCCGGTCGAACGACCGCGGCCCATAACCCTGCGCGGGCGCTACGTCGTGCTCCGGCCCCTCGACGCGGCCGCGGATGCCCCCGCCCTCTACGGCGCATCTCATCCTCCCGAGGGCGATCCCGCAATCTGGACCTACCTTCCCTACGGCCCCTACGCGGGCGTGGGCGAGATGCGGGCCGCCCTGGCCGAGGCCGAGCACTCGGAGGATCCGCTGTTTTTCGCACTCGTGCCCGTGGCTCGAGGTGCGCCGGCGGGGGTGGCTGCGTACCTCAGGATGGCGCCGGACTTCGGGGTTATCGAGATCGGCCACATCTGGCTTGGCTCCTCGCTGCAGCGGACGACAGCGGCAACCGAGGCCATCTACCTGCTGGCCCGGCATGTCTTCGACGACCTCGGATACCGCCGGCTTGAGTGGAAGTGCGACGCCCTGAACGCAGCGTCCCGCCGCGCGGCGGAGCGCTTCGGCTTCACCTTCGAGGGAGTGTTTCGCAAGCACATGGTGGTCAAGGGACGCAACCGGGACAGCGCTTGGTACGCCCTCGTCGATGAAGAGTGGCCGCGCGTCAGGGACGGGTTCGAGCGCTGGCTCGAGCCGCAGAACTTCGACGCGGCCGGTGCCCAGAGGAGAACGCTCGCCGAGCTCAGGGGCGGGTGAGGAGGCGTGGTGTCGGCGCCGGCCTCAGCCGGTGCCGTCGAGAGCCGCGCGCAAGGGGGCGAGATCCTGGGCGCCGAACACGACGCGGTTGCGCGTAGCTACGTATACGAGGTCGAGGTTGACCCCAGCCCGGGCGATCTTTCGCGCCAGGTCGGCCAGCACTCCCGGGCGGTCCTCGACGTCGATCACTACCACCTCGCGCTCTCTGGTCACCGCGACGTGGGAGATCGCCAGCAGGTGCTTCGCCGCCTCTGCGTGGGGAACCAGGATGTGCAGCTCCGCTCGGTCGCCCGGGCCCACGCAGGTCGCGGCGGCGATGTTGACGCCGGCGTCGCTGATCGCCGCAGCCACGTTGGCCAGCGCACCCGGCGTGTTCTCGATGTCGATGGTCAGGTCGAAGGCCATCTGCGGGTTGCGAGGAACCCTATTCGCCGCCGGGCAGCCTGGCTAGCCGCCGGTCCCGTCCCAGAGTGAGGCGGGGGACCACGGGCCCCACCCGGCGGCATTGTGGGCGCGCACCCTGATCTGCCAGGTCAGCGCCGGGTCAAGCGTCGTGTAGTCGTAGACGTTGGAGCCCGGGGGAATCGGATAACCCACCGTCACGTAGGAAGCGACCGTGGTCGCGCCAAGGGCCAGGACCTCGTACTCGTCGATCGCGCTGTTGCCCGGGCGGGGGGCGATCATCCGCACGGCGAGCGTGCTGCCCGCGATCCAGATGTAGCCGATCGTGGGCGCGCGCGGAACCAGCGTTGCGGGTGCCGTGGTGAGGGTGGCGGCCGCGCTCGGTGCGCTCGAGCCTGAGAAGTCGTTGCTCACCACCGTGACGGCGTACTGGGTGGCCGCGGTAACGCCGAACACTCCTCCCTGTGGGCTCAGGCCTGAGACGACCTGGGTCAATACCGGGGCCGTCGAGCCTCCGGTTGGGGTGGCGGTGATTGTCGAGGACGTGAGGTAGTTCTGGGTCGCGGGGTCCGGCGTCCACGTCACCCACAGCCAATCGCCGACCTGCGTCGCGGTGACGCCCGTGGGCGGCGCGGGAGCCGGCGGGATGACAACGCCGATCGTGCTGGTGACCGAGTGCGCTACGAGGTTGAGCTCAGGCGTCGACGGATATGGCACCGCCGTGAAGGTGACGCCATAGGTTCCGGCGGACGGGAAGGCCATGGTCATCGCGACCGACGTGCTCTGTCCTGGCGCCAGCGGCGTTGCCAGGGTGCTCGAGCAGGACTCGCCGACGGTCGTGACCCCGCCTCCGCGGCCGCTATGCCCGTACTGGATCGGTAGGCACGACCACCCGGCCACGGGAGTCGGGCTTACGGCGTGCGTCCCGGTGCTGAAGGAGACGGTGATCCCGGGCGTCGCGGCGGTCCCGTCGTTGGTGACCGTGACGTTGGTGGCAAAGGGCGTCTTGACCCCGACGTTCATAGGGCCTTTGACCGAGATCGCCAGGTCCGGCTCGCCGGTCGCCAGTGCCGGGCCCGCCGAGATGAAGGCGACCGCAAGCACCAAACCGACCACCACCCCACAACGCCTGTACGGCATGCGTCCCTCGCTTTCAGACTAGCCCCGAGGGCGCCTCCAGATTCAGAAAGGCTACCAGCGTCTAGAAGCGCACTGCCACGAGCGCGATGGCCGCCACCGAGACCAGCACGGCCGCGGCAGTCAGCCACAGCACGACGGGGCCGGAGAGCTCGGCGTAGGTGCCGCGCCGCAGCGCGTCAGCCGTCTCCTTCTGCCTCACCGCGCCCACGAGCAACACCGCCACGGCGATCAGGCCGAAGGCGATCCCAAGGGCCCGGAACGGCCAGCGCGAGCCATGGGTGACCGCGGGGACGAGCCTTCCCACGCCCACCGCAACCGCGGCCGCGCCGACGCCGGTTCTCCACCAGGCAAGCCACGTCCGCTCCGCAGCGAGCCAGGTGCGGCGTGAGGCATCGACGGTGGCAGACGCGGCGGCTTCGGGCTCGGCGTCGGAGGGCGCCATGGCCGGATGCTATGAGACAGACCCGATGGCGCCGCTCGACCTACTCAGTCCGGCGCCTACCGCGGGCGCTGCCCGATGGCTCGACAGACCTCGAGGTGAAACTCGGTCGCGTACACGAGATCGTCGACGTGCAGCCGCTCGTCTCGGTTGTGGACGCCTCGGCGGTACGTGTCGACCGGCGTGCGCCTAAAGGGCCAGAACCCGTACGCGACCGTGCCGAAGGCCTCGCGCAGGAAGTGCGAATCGGTAAACCCGGTCCCGATTATCGGCAAGAGCACCGCCCCGGGATCGGCGCGGTCAAGAAAGGCCTGGCAGACCTCGAAGAGGGGCGTGTCGGTCCTGGAGCTCGACCCTCCGACCAACGGGGACGGGAAATGGATCTCGTAGGGCAGATCGCCGCCCAGCGCGGTTCGCAGCTCGAGTTCGAGGTCCTCCGGGGTGCTCCCGGGAACAAGACGGCAGTCACACTCGACGGTCGCGCGCCCGGGCATGACGTTGAGGGCCGGCGAACCGTGCAGACGCGTGGCAGCGATCGTCGTCTGAAGCGTCGCAGGAAGCATCGTCTCCAACTCGGGCTCGAGCACGAGAGCGCGCGCCAGTGCCGCGTCGAGATCCCCATCGACCGGTCCCGCCAAGGTTTCCAGCGTGACGCGGCTGGCGGGTATGAGCCGACGCTCGGGTTGGAAGCTCGCCAACCTCCTGATCAAAGCCGCCAAGCGCGGGACGGCGTTGGCTCCGACCTCAGGCGTTGAAGCGTGACCCGCCTCGCCCAGGGCGATGACGTGGGCGGGTAAGCAGGCTTTCTCGCCCACGCTGATCGGGACCACAACACGCCCGTCCGCCAGGACGAGTCGCTCCCCGCCCCCCTCGTTGAGGGCGTAGTCGCAACGCAGATCAGGGCGCGTCTGAACAAGCCAGCTGAGACCAACCTGGGCCTCGCCGTTTTCCTCATCCGCCTCGGCGATGAAGGTGAGATCTCCCTTGGGCCGAAATCCCTCGCGCCCCAACGTCGCGATCGTCACGGCGCGGGTGACAGTTTCGTTCTTCATGTCGGCGGCGCCGCGTCCCCACACATAACCGTCCTCGTCGAGCTCGCCCGCGAAAGGGGGACGCGTCCAATCCTGCGCGTCCGCCGGGACGACATCGGTGTGACCGAGCAGCGCCAGCGACGGCCCGTCGCCGGTGCCGGGAATCCGCGCCACCAGGTTGGCCCGGTCGGGATCACGCGCCACCAGCTCGCACTCGACCCCGGCCGCCTCGAGGTATCGCTTCAGCACCACCGCCGCGGCGGTCTCGTTCCCAGGCGGGTTCGAGGTGTCGACCCGCAGCAGATCACGCAGCAGCTCGACCGCCTCGTCCCGGAGGCTTGAGGCGTCGGTGCTCATGCCATTGCGGCAGATCCGATCTCGTGGTGCTGGCGCATGAATTCCACCATACGCGTAGAACGGTGGAACCGAGATTCCGCTGCCCGCAAGATCGGCCTCGGCGTGGTCCGTGAGGTAATGGGTTGGATGGTTGATGATGCTGGGGAGCAAAGCGCTGGCAAGAAAGCCGGGAAACCCGGTGAGGAGGACGGTCATCAGCGTATTCCGAGCCCCTACTCTCGCGTGCTGGGGGGATCGACACATCGGTACGGGGTCGCGCGGACGACCGTCGTCTCCACGGACCCCGCAGACGGTTTCGCGGATGGGCCGGGTTACTACTGACCCAGGCTCGGGCTTGTGCCGGATGTGTTGTGCACGCTCGGGATCTACGGTCTGGACGTCTACCTGCGATCACAGAAAGGAGGTGAGTCATGGCTGGGACACTGACGCGGTGGGATCCGTTCGCTGAGCTGAGCGAGCTGCGGTCAAGGTTTGACCGCCTGTTCGACCAGTCCGACGGGCACGAGCGCGTGTGGACGCCGGCGATCGACGTCGTGCGTGACAACGGCAACCTCGTTGTTCATGCTGAGCTCCCGGGGATCAAACCTGAGGAGGTCAAGATCGAGGTCGAAGACGACATCCTCACGGTCTCGGGTGAGCACGAGGAGCGCACGGATCAGAAGGACAAGCACTACATCCGGCGTGAGCGCCGCTACGGGTCCTTCTCGCGCTCGATGGCGCTGCCCCCAGGAGTCGATGCCAAGAAGATCAAGGCAAAGACGCATGACGGCGTTGTCGAGGTGACAATCCCGCTCCCCAAGGAGGCGAAGAAGGAGACGGTCAAGATCACACCGGCCGCCGCCTGACACGCCTGCTTTGTGGAAGGCCGGCTCCGCATGAAGCGGATCCGGCCTTTCCTCAGGTTGTGAGCTACTGGCTGATGTACCCCGGGATCCCAACACCTGCGCGGACCGCTCCGACACCGAGGACTCCTCGGTGCGCACAGACGGCGACGGAAAGGTCGATCGTTTTTGAGGTTCGCTGCCCCGGCGGATAGACCTTGAGGCCGCTGGCGGTCGTCGGCTTGCCGCAGACCGCGCCCCAGTCGTGGATTGTCAGCGACGCGTGGGCGGTGGCGCCGGGCGCGAGCGTGATCGCCGAGTGACGCTCGCCGACGCGACTTGCCGCGGGCCCCACCTGGCGGCCGGCTCGAGTCGCGGACACACCGGGATAGCCGTAGAGGGTGCAGGTGCGGTGACCTACGTTGCTGAACTCCAGCGGGTAGCCGACCCCGCCTGCGAAGCCCCCGCCCCCACCGAGCCCGAGCCAGACCTGGGTGCCGGCGGCCGAGCATGCTGGGGCGGCTCGCGACGCAGCGCCACGAGCCGCGTCCGCCGCGAGCCCGGCCGCCACCAAGAGGAGCAGGGCTGTGCCGCAAGCGGCGGTGGCAAAGCAGAGCCGCTGGGCGTTGGTGAGGCTTGTCTTCATCGAACTCCTCCTGATCGGACTTTGCTACGGGCAACTACGCATGAGGATCGGGGCTCCTCACGCTGTCGGACGCTGCCGCCGGTGGCGGATCATCCATGGCGGACGATTATCGCTTGGGCCCCCAAGGAGGCGAACCATGCAGATTCGCCGTGACGTCCAGATCCGGCAGTACAACGACCCGGAGATTCTCGAGTTCCTCAACGGTCACCGCGTCCAATACCGCCTGCTCGGTGATCACCTGTTCGTGATACGCAGCCGCGGGAACGATCTGGCGGCCGGGCCCGGGGATTGGCTGACAAGCACGCCGACCGGCCGGGTCGAGATACGGCGGGGCGACTACGCCCGTCGGGCACAACGCGCAATTGAGCGCGCTCGGCGAGGACGCGCGACATCAATCGCCCGGAAGCCATGATCGACGGTGTAGGTCGGAGAGTTCGACGGTGTTTTCTGCAGCTCGGCAAAGTCCTGCGTCGCCGTCGGCGCAGGGGGCCTGATTGAAACCTGGGACGGTCGCCGCTGGTCAGGGCGACGCGCCGACCTCTGGCAGCCAGAGGACAGCTCAACGCTGTCTCGTGCGCCACCCCGCGGGCGTGCACCGCCGTCGGCTCGACGATCGACCGACACGGACCGGAAATCCCACTGGTGGAGGTAAACGGCTCGGCGCGGCTTCGGGCAACTGCGGATCTACGCTCGTAGAGGCTGCGGATGGGCGATACCCCTGCACCGAGGATGCTTTGAGGATGCGTTCATCCAGCTTTGAGAATCTGGCCTGGGAGCAGCGCGCGCTCGCCGAGGGCTCATCGGAAGCGACCGAGGGCTAGCCATGTCGGTTGCCGCCATCATCGCCATCGTCCTCGTCGCCATCACGCTGATTCTGCTGGCGAGCGCGATCCGAATCGTGCGGGAATACCAGCGGATCGTGGTGTTCCGCCTCGGCCGCCTGCGTGGAGCCAGGGGGCCCGGCCTCGTCCTGATCATCCCGTTCGTCGAGCGGACCCGCTGGGTCAACCTCCAGGTTGACACCGCCGACATCCCGCCCCAGGACCTGATCACCAAGGACAATGTCACCGTCCGGGTCGAGGCGGCGGTGTTCTTCCGCGTGGTCGAGCCGGTGAAGGCCGTGGTTGAGATCCGCGACTACCAGCATGGGGTGCTCCGGATCGCACAGACGACGCTGCGCGCGACGCTCGGCCAACACGACCTCGACGACCTGCTGGCAAACCAGGCCACGATCAACGAGCTGCTCAAGCAGATCATCGACAAGGGAACCGAGCCGTGGGGAATCAACGTCGTCAAGGTCGAGACGAAGGACGTGGACCTGCCTGACACGATGAAGCGCGCGATGGCCCGCCAGGCCGAGGCTGAGCGTGAGCGGCGGGCCAAGGTGATCGCAGCCGAGGGGGAGTTCCAGGCCGCCGAGCGCCTCTCACAGGCCGCCGGAGTTATCAATCGCGAACACGGCGCGCTCACCCTCCGTACCCTGCAGACCCTCGCCGAGGTCGCAACCGAGCACAACTCGACGCTGGTGTTTCCGATTCCGATGGACATGCTCGA
>DATGFT010000133.1:0-9086 GCA_035308915.1 Solirubrobacteraceae bacterium | reverse complement strand
GTCAGGGCGTCGGTTCGGACGCCGCCCCCCGCCTGGCCCTGCGCCTCGAGGACGATCACCTCCCGGCCGCTGCGCGCCAGGTGTATCGCCGCCACGAGCCCGTGATGGCCGGCGCCGATCACGGCAACGGGAGAGGCCATTGGCCTGACAACTTACCCGCCAGGAGGTGAGGTATGCGGCTCCCCGCCGACTCGCTTAGACGGCACTTATATCTATCTTGCCGCGGACTTCGAAGCCGCGAGCACGATAGTCGTGAGATGAACTCAGCGGTTAGCGTTGGGACGCGATGCGCATCCTGGTAATCGAGGACGACGACGCGGTGCGGGCGGCGGTACGTCGTGCGCTGCTGCTCGGAGGCTACGAGGTGCTGCTGGCGGAGAGTGGGGAGGACGGGCTCTTGCGCGCCCAGAGGGACGTGCCCGACGCCATCGTCCTCGACCTGGGGCTCCCGGACATCGACGGCGTTGAGGTATGCCGCACGCTGCGCCAAGCCGGCGACCGAACTCCGATCCTGATGCTCACGGCCCGGGCCGCGATCGAGGATCGGGTGGAAGGCCTCGAGGCCGGTGCCGATGACTACCTGGTCAAGCCCTACGACGTGCGGGAGCTTCAGGCCCGGCTCAAGGCGATTCTCCGGCGCCACATCGACGGGGCCGACGAACGCGTCCTGCGCTTTCACGAGCTCGAGCTGGACGCCGACGCCCACGCCGCGCGGGTGGGCGACCGGGAGATCGAGCTGACACGCACCGAATACCAGCTGCTCGAGCTGCTCATGCTCAACCCGCGCCGCGTCCTGTCCTCGGAGTTGATCTATGACCGGGTCTGGGGATATGACTTCGGCCCGTCGGGTAACGCTCTGCGCGTGTACATCGGTTATCTGCGCCGCAAGCTCGAGGCGGGTGGCGGGCGTCGGCTGATCCACACCGTGCACGGCGTGGGTTACGTCCTGCGGGAGCCGTGAGGTGAGCCTCCGGCGGCGGATCGCGGCTGCGGCCGCGGTGGCGGTCGCGGCGGTGGCGGTGGCGGTGGCGCTCACGGGGTACTTCACCACGCGGGCGCATCTCCTCGGCGAGGTCAAGAGTGAGCTTCGGCTCCGAGCCCAAGCCTTTCTCGCGCCCCATGGGCACGATGACCACAGGGGCAACCGGGCGGGCGGCCCGCCGTCACCCGGGCCCGATGAACAGTTCCAGCTGCCCACTGGGCCTCTGGGAGGCGCACAGGGCGTCTTCCAGGTTGTGGACGCGAGCGGCTCCGTCCTGTTCCCCCGGCCGGCTCAGCTGCCCGTCGGCCAACAGGTGCTGGCGGTGGCGCGCCACCGGTCGGGCAGCGTCTTCTACGACACCCGAGTCGGCAGCCGCCAGAGCCACGTCGAGGTCTACGCCGCGTGGGACGCGCCCGACCAGCACGTCGTGATGGTCGCTCTGTCGCTCTCCGACGACGATGACGTCCTGCACGGCCTGCTCCTGCCCTACTTGCTGCTGATCGCCGGGGGAATCATTCTCGCCACCCTGCTCGGGCTGGCCATCTCCCGGTCTGCGTTGCGCCCGATCGAGCGCTTCGTGGCCCGCACGGAGCGGGTGACCCGCGAGCTCGACCGGCCGGCGCGCCTCGAGGAGGTGGACACGATCGAGCTCCGTCGCCTCGCCTCGAGCTTCAACCAGACGCTCGATGCGCTCGAACGCTCGATCGAAGCGCAGCGACACCTGGTCGCGGATGCGTCCCACGAGCTGCGGACTCCGATCGCGGCGCTGCGCAGCAACATTCAGATCTTTCTGGAAGCCGAGCGTCTTCCCCTGGCCGAGCGCCAGGAGCTGCAGCAGTCGATCCTGGCTGAGCTCGACGAGCTGACCCAGATCGTGGCCGATGTGATGGAGCTGGCTCAGGGCGCGGCCCCCGAACTGCACCCCGAGCCGGTCGAGCTCGACACGATTGTGCGGGAATCGGTCGATCGGACACAACGGCGAGCGCCGAGCCTGAGATTCAACCTGGACCTCGAGCCGACGGTGGTGCTTGGGGTACCGGAGCGAATCGGACGCGCCGTGTCCAACGTGATCGACAATGCCCGCCGGTGGAGCCCGCCGGAGGGCGAGATCGACGTTCGCCTCCACGACGGCGTCGTGACGGTCCGCGACCACGGGCCCGGATTCGGTGAGGCCGACCTCCCGCACGTCTTCGACCGCTTCTACCGGGCCAAGGAGGCCCGGCGGATGCCGGGGTCCGGACTCGGGCTGGCGATCGTCAAGCAGGCCGCGGAATCTCACGGAGGGCGAGCCGAGGCCGCGAACGCACCTGATGGCGGTGCGTTGCTGACCGTGAGCTTCGGCGCGCGAGTCGGCGGCCGTGAGCGGTCGTCGGTGACCGCGCAGTAGGCACCCGCGGCTCTGCCCTCAGGCGGTCTGCGCGGCTCTTACATCCCTCACACCCTTTACCAACGGCCCTCTTTCACGCCTCCCCGATGCTTGAACCCATAAGCAAATTCGAGGACGTAAGAGAGGACCAAATGACACTGATCGTGATACTCAACCTGGCTCTGGCAATCGGCATCGTCGCCACGATCGTGGCGCTGCACACCCGCGCGATCGTCGCCGACCATCGTCAGCACCACGGAGCGGCGAGGCTCTGGGCCTGGCGGCCGCAGCGGGCTCAGCCGGCCGTCGCCGCGCCGCAGCACGCGCCGCGCGCCCGGACTTCGGCGCCTCAGCGCCGCCGGCCGGCGATGGTCACCGACTGACCGGTTCCGTTCGATGGTGGTGTGGGCGCTTTCCCTCGCCTTAGGTTGCGAAGGAGAGCGCCCACACGTCACATGCCCCGTCAGGCGTCGCCCGTGTGCGCTTGCGCTGCGAAGACCCGTACATCTTCGGGGGCGACGCGAAGCCCCACCGCTGCCCCGGCCACGAGGGGGAGGCCACCGTTGACGCCGAGCGGAAGCTTGGCCGTCATGCGGGTCAGCCGAACGACCAGCGAACCGCGCTCCGGAGAGGCGCTCACGACCGTGTCGGTCAGCTCGGAGGCATTCGGTTCGGTGAACGTGACCGCCCATGGGTCGATCGCCACGTCAACTTTGCCGCTGGCGTGCTCTGAAGTTCGGAGCGCGCCGCCGCCGTCAAGGCGGACGAGCGAGCCGCCAGGGGCTGGCTCGGCGATCCCGGCGAGCGTGTTGGCCCCTGTCAGCTGCGCCACGAGCTGCGTGGCAGGCGACTCGAGAAGCTCGGCCGCCGAACCCAGTTGCACAACCTGGCCGCGGTCGAGCACGCCGATCCGGCCGGCCAGCGCGGACGCATCCTCAAAGGCATGGGTGACCAGGAGGGTTGGGAGGCCGAGGGTCGGCAGAAGGTTGGCGAGCTCGCTCCTCACGTGGTCGCGCGTGATCGCGTCCAGGGCGGCAAACGGCTCGTCAAGCAGCAGCAGGCGGGGCTCCCGAGCCAGGGCCCGCGCGAGCGCGACGCGTTGACGCTCGCCACCCGACAGCTCCTGTGGACGCTCGGAGGCAAGGTGGGCGATGCGGAGACGCTCGAGCAGATCCGGCCGATCGCGCCGCGCGGCGAAACGGACGTTGCCGGCGACGCTGAGGTGGGGAAACAGGGCGTAATCCTGGGGCAGGTACCCCACTCGTCGATGCTCGGGAGGCAGATCAGTCCGGCCCTCGGTGTCCATCCAGAGCTCATCGCCCAGCGTGATGCGGCCGCGCGATCCGCGTTCGAGACCGGCGAGGGCGCGTAGCAGCGAGGTCTTGCCCGCGCCGGAGGGCCCCACCAACGCGACCGTCCCGGTCTCCAGCGTCAGCCGGACGCGAAGCTCGAACGACCGCCGGGGAAGCGTGATGTCGGCGACGAGTTCCATGAGCGAGCCAGCAGCTTGGCCGTGAGGAGGATCGCGGCGCTGACGATTATCAACAGAACGCCGATCGCGATGGCCTGATCGAGGTTCGCGTCAAACAGCGAGTACACGGCGAGCGGAAGCGTCTGCGTGGTTCCCTGGAAACTCCCGGCGAACAGGATCGTGGCCCCGAACTCCCCCAGGCCCCGCGCGAAGGCGACCGCAGCGGCGGCGCCCAGCCCACCCGCGGCCACCGGAACGGCCACGCTGAGCATCCGCCGAAGCGGACCCGCGCCGAGCGTCGCCGCCACGTCGACCAGCGTCAGGTCGACGGCCGAGAAGGCGGCGATCGCCCCGCGGAGATAAAACGGGCTGGCCACGAACAGAATGGCCAGGATCACCGCGGCCTGCGTGAAGGCGAGGTCGATCCCGAGCGCGCGCTCGGCGCCGCCGAGCAGCCCGAAGCGACCGAAGGCGACGAGCAGCGCGAGTCCGGCCACCGCCGGTGGCATCACGAGCGGCAGCTCGACGAGCGTCAGGACCACACTCCGGCCGCGAAACCGAGCGCGGGCCAGGACATAGGCAAACGGCGTGCCGAGCCCCACCATCAGCGCGAAGGCGATGCCGTTGCACTTCAGCGAGACGAGAATCGCGTCGGTGGCGACCCGTGTGCCGAAGCCGTGGAGCAGCTCGCGGACAGGCTGGTAGCTGATGAGCGCCGCGAGGGGCAGGATCAGGAAGGCGATCACGAGGGCAAGCACCGCCGCGACAGCGACGGTGATGAACGGGTGAATTCGGGCTGAGCTCGTCAGCCGTCCAGCTCGGCGTCCGGCATGTCTCCAGCTCGCGGCCGTCACGGCTTCCCGAAGCCCGCGGCTCGCAGCTGGGCCTGGCCGGAGGGCGACAGAACCAGGGCCACGAACGCCCGGGCCGCCGCGCGATGCTGGCTCGCCGTGAGGGCGGCTATGAAGTCCCTGGTGTTCGGCTTCGCCCTGGGTGGGAGCCGGATCACGCTCACCTTGCCGGCGGCGGCCTTCGCGTCCGTGATGTACACCAGTCCGGCATCGGCCTGGCCGAGGGCGACGTCGGCCACAGTCTGGGTGACGTCGGCCGTCTGGCTGACGACGTTCTTCATGGCTGCGTTGGTGATGCCGAGGTTCTTGAACGCCTTGCGTGCGTAGTCACCGCAGGGAACTGCGGCGCTGCAGACGACGAGCTTGACGCCGGGTCTCGTCAGATCGTTGACCGAGTGGATGTGGGCGGGGTTGTCGCGGGGCACGATCAGGACGAGGGTGTTGGTGGCGAATTCCACCGGCCGCGTCACGAGCCCCTTGGCGAACAGCTGGGCGGGCTGCTTGGGACTGGCGGCGGCAAAAACGTCGGCTGGCGCGCCCTGTTCGACCTGGGTTTCCAGAGCCCCGGACCCGCCGAACGTGTAGTCGGCGTGGGGGTCGATCTGCGGGAAGACCTTGGTCAGGGAGGCCGCAGCGAGCACGATGATTCCCGACGCGGCTGATGGCCCGTTTGCGGAGGTCCCCTGGGCTGCCGTGCTGGCGGCTCCGCTCCCGGATGTCCCACCGCAGCCCGCGATCACGCCGGCGCCGACGAGGCAGGCGAAGATGGCCTTGAGCCGGGAGGTATTCGTGCGTTGTGCCAGAATCCTGGCACCCTACCATGATGCTGGAGCTGGCCGACAACTCATTGCGGGCGGCGCGCCGCCAGGCGGGCCTGACGCAGGCCGAGCTCGCGACGCGGGCGGGCGTCAGCCGCCAGCTGATCGCGGCCGTGGAGTCGGGGCACAACACCCCGGCGGTGGACGCTGCGCTCAGGCTCGCGCGGGCGCTCGGGACGACGGTGGAATCGCTCTTCTCGTCATCAACCGCCGAGGTTGTGCCTGCGCTCGGCCGCCAGCTCCGCGAGGGCACACCTCTGCGGGTTGGTCGCGTCGGCGACCAGCTGGTCGCCGCGGAGCTTCCCGACCACGGCGTCGCCGGCGCGGCGTGGGCACGGCCGGACGGCGTCATCGAGTCGGGAGACCTTCGCCTGTTCCCGGGGGCGAGTCCGGCGGCGTTCGTCCTCGCCGGCTGCGACCCCGCCCTTGGGGTGGCCGAGGCGATGCTGCACGGCCTTGGTTCGCGCAGCCTGCTTGCGCTTCCGGCGGCGACTGGCGTGGCGTTGGGAGGGCTGAAGGCGGGCCGCATCCACGCGGCAGTAGTTCATGGGCGAGATGGGGAGCTGCCGGTGGCACCGCTCCCGGTCGTGCGGGTGCACTTCGCGCGCTGGCAGGTCGGAATCGGCCATCCGCCGGGGCTCCGAGTCGGGGATCTGGAAGCGTTGCTCGGGCGGGGTGTGCCGATCGTCCAGCGCGAGGCGGCGGCGAGCAGCCAGCAGGCGTTTCGCCGAGCCGCGGCCGGGCTTGGGCTCTCCGAGCCTCCGGCTTCCCCGCTCGCCGAGGGACACATCGACGCCGCGCGGATGGCCGCGATGCTCGGCTGTGCCGCTGTCACCACGGAATCCGCCGCGCGGGCGTTCGACCTCGGCTTTGTCGCCCTCGAGGGGCACACGGTGGAGATCTGGGTGGCCGAGCGGTGGGTCGAGCACCCCGCTCTGGATGCCCTGGGCGACGTATTGAGCAGCGCCGCCTTCACCGACCGGATCGGGCGGTTCGGCGGCTACGAGCTGGCCGGGTGCGGAAGCCGCGTGTAGTACGGTCGCCCGGGCCGGGTCGTCGGTGAGGCGACCGGAGGTTTCGCTGTGCCGGATAGCGGTCAGTCTCCCCTTCTCATAAGGGTTTCTTCGAAACCAGCGCCAACATCGACGATGACATGAAGACGCTTGCCGTGATCCTCAAACCGATCGCCTGCGGGTGGTCGGTCTGCCTGACCGACGGACGCGAGCTGGCGCGCTTCCGCGGTCCGCTGGCCCGCCAACGCGCCGTTCGTTTCCTCAGCTCGGGCCTGGGGCTGGCCGGCGCGGCGGGCTGAGACCGGCGCCGCGAGTTACCTCGGGGAGTCCGGTGGCGGGACGCGGCCGAGGCGCTCCTCCTCCTCGACCGTCCGCTCCGCCCAGGGAATCGCCTCGAGCCGAGCGTCGGGGATCGGTTCACCGCTGTCCACAGAGAGGCCGTAGGTTCCCTCGGCAAGACGCGCCTCGGCCCTCTCCACGGCCGCGAGTACCTCCCTCAGATCTTCGCGCCGGCCCTGGTCGAATTCGTCCTGATAGAGGTCCTCAGAATCGAGGTCTCCCGGCTCGACTCGAGCATCGGCCTCGAGCGGCGTCTCGTTGTTCAGATGCTTCAGCGCCTGCTCAATGCGGGTGCGTTCCTGGGCGAGGAGCTCACGAGCGCGGACCGGATCCATGCTCAGGAAGTCTATGGCCGCATGACCCGGCGGTGTCACGTGGTGGCGACTGGCAGTGTCACGTGATCGCCCGCGGGAACGGCGCAGGTCGGTGATGCCAGATGGCCCGGGTTCCGGTGTTCACCGCCGCGCTGGGGAAGGTCAGATGACGGTGGAAGCGACGATCGAACGTGAGCTAAAGCCGGGAGTTTGGCCCGGCTTCGAACGCATGCCGTCAGGCGCGGACCTGCTCCTCGCGCCACAAGCGACCTCCAGCTCTCGGCGGGCGCTCGAACCCGACCGCAACATCAAAAAGCCCCGCGCTGCGGGGCTTTCACGATGCGCCCGAGAGGACTCGAACCTCCACGGGAGTTGTCTCCCACAAGGCCCTCAACCTTGCGCGTCTACCAATTCCGCCACAGGCGCGTGGGGTCGCCAGTATAGCCCTGGGGATCTCGGCCCCGGGGGCCTTGAGTCGGTCCGCAAGTCGCTCCTCCGGGGCCCTTGAGTCCGTCCGCGAGCCGCGCTACTGTTTCGAACACGTGTTCGACGTACAGGGACCCGCAGGCCAACTAGCAAGGAGCTGACGATGGACCTGACCAAGCGTCAACAGGAAATTTTCGACTTCATCAAGCGCTACTCGGCTAAGTACGGCTATCCGCCCACCGTTCGCGACATCGGCAAGGCGGTGGGGCTTGCGTCGTCCTCCACGGTGCACGCTCATCTGTCGAATCTCGAGCGGATCGGGTTGCTGCGCCGGGATCCGTCCAAGCCCCGGGCCATCGAGTTGCTCGACCGCGCCACCGCGGGCGTGAGGAATCTGGTCAAACCCGGGTTACCGCTTGTCGGTCAGGTCGCCGCGGGGCAACCGGTGCTGGCGGAGGAGAACATCGAGGACTACGTGCAGACGCCCGCGTACGCCGGAGGTGACGACGGTGCCTACCTGCTCCGCGTGCGCGGGGAGTCGATGCGCAACATCGGCATCCTCGATGGTGACCTCGTGGTCGTGAAGCCCCAGGACGTGGCCGATGATGGCGACGTTGTCGTCGCGTTGGTCGGCGAGGAGGCAACCGTCAAGCGCTTCTTCCACGAGGACGATCACGTGCGGCTGCAGCCTGAAAACGACGCGATGGAGCCGATCCGGAGCCGGGACGTTCGCGTGCTCGGCAAGGTGGTCGGCCTGATGCGGAGCATGTCGTAGTGCCGGCACTCGCCGTAGCACCGATCGAGCTGGGCCAGGCTCACGCTGAGCGGCTGGACGACGTCATCGTCCAGCTCTGGGAGGAGCTCGCCGAGGACCGTGAGGTGGCCTGCCCGGTGTGCGGCGGGGAGATGGAGCCGGTCTACAGCGCCCGGTCGCAGCCCGTGGGCGGTCGCTGCAAGCACTGTGGCGCGTTGCTCGGCTGACGCTCGTCACGGCTATCCTCAGTGGGGCAGACTGAGCAGCCGCGGAGGTGGAACCTTCGAGGAAAGTCCGGACATCACAGGGCAAGGTGGTCGGTAACGCCGACCCGGGGAAACCCGCGGGAAAGTGCCACAGAAAAGACACCGCCTAAGTCTGGGGCCGCTGCAGCGCCCCGGACCGGCAAGGGTGAAATGGTGCGGTAAGAGCGCACCAGCGTCGCGGTGACGCGGCGGCTAGGTAAACCCCACCTGATGCAAGGCCGAGCAGAACCGTTTGCAGGTTGCCCGCCAAGGTTCGGGTAGGCCGCTCAGATGGATGACTGCTCTCGACAAGATCCGGCTTACAGGCCTGCTACGGAAGAGCCTCGCTTCGGCGGGGCTCTTCTATTTGGAGAACCGTGGGCGGATGGAGCAAGCGGGCGGACCGGCCCGCCCGCCACCGCTAAGGAGTAGTCTGCCCGCCGCCTCAGGGACCCGGGTAGCACGAGCAGGAGGAGGAGCGTTGCGCTACAGGCTTGCACCGGCCAT
>DATGFT010000132.1:0-3603 GCA_035308915.1 Solirubrobacteraceae bacterium | reverse complement strand
TATCCGTCCGACGTGCTGGCGGGGGCGGTCTTGGGGACGGCGGTCGCGGAGTGGTGGCCGGAGTGAAGGTCGGGATCGTCGGGCTTCCCAACGCCGGCAAGTCATCGCTGTTCTCCGCCTTGACCGGCGTCGCCGCCGAGGCGGCGAGCTACCCGTTCACGACGATCGAGCCCAATCTCGCCGTCGTCCCCGTGCCCGACGCCCGGCTCGATGCCGTGGCGCGAGTCATCGGCGCCTCGAAAGTCGTCCCGGACACGATCACCTTCCACGACATCGCCGGGCTGGTCGCGGGCGCGCATCGCGGTGAGGGGCTCGGCAACCGCTTCCTGGCCAATATCCGGGAGACCGACGCGATCGTCCACGTCGTCCGCGCCCACCACAACCCGAACGTGGTCCATCCCGAGGGCAGGGTCGACCCCGTGGCCGACATCGAGACCGTCGAGACCGAGCTGATCTACGCCGATCTGGAGCAGGCCGAGCGCCGACTCGAGCGCGTCGAGCGTGCCGCCCGGGGCGGTGAGCGTCACGCCATCGCCGAAGCCGGGTGGCTGCGAGCCCTGATCGAAGCCCTCCAGGCGGGCCGTCCGGCGCGGACAGTGCCGCCCCCGGAGGATGCCCCGGATGCGGCCGCGCTACTGCAACCGCTGACGGCAAAACCCGTGCTCTATGTCGCCAACGTCGAGGAGGGAGCGGTCGAGATCCCGGCCGAGATCATGGACTACGCCCGCTCCCACGACGCGGCAGCGGTGGCGGTCTCCGCGCGGGTCGAAGCGGAGCTCGCCGAGCTCGACCCGCAGGAGGCAGAGGCGATGCGCGGCGAACTGGGCCTCACGGAGTCGGGGCTGGGCGCGGTCGTGCGGGGGGCCTTCTCGCTGCTTGATCTGATCGCCTTCTTCACGGCGGGCGAGGACAAGCCGGCACAATCGTGGCATCTGCGCCGCGGGCTTACGGCCTGGCACGCGGCCGGGCTCATCCACTCCGATATCCAGCGCGGCTTCGTGCGCGCCGAGGTGATCGGATGGGATGAGCTGGTCGACGCGGGCGGATACGCCGCGGCTCGTGAGCGCGGCACCCTGCGCGTCGAGGGGCGCGACTACCTGATGGCGGACGGCGACGTGATCACGGTGAGGTTCACGCCCTAGCTAGAGCTCGCTCACGTCCTCGGCGGCCTCGAGTCGCTCCGCGAGCCGATTCAGCCCCAGGCGCCGAGCCGCCGCGGCGCCACCCTTCAAATCGGTCTCCCGGTCCGCCGGGCGCTCCACATCCACCATGCGCAGGGTGGCGATGTCCTTGAACGCGCGCAGTTGATCCGCGTGTTCTGTCAGCGCAGCCGTGACGCGCGGGCGTTCGCGCACGGCGCGCGCGATCGCTTCCTCGAGCGACCCGTGCCGCTCGAGCAGCTCGGCCGCGGTCTTGGGGCCGATGCCCGGGGCACCGGGCAACCCATCCGAGGGGTCCCCGCGCAACGCGATGAAATCCGGCACGAGCTCGGGACCGATCCCGTAGCGCCTTCTCACCTCGGTTGGGCCGACCAGCTCATAGCCCACCTTGCCGGGCTTGAGCAGAACCACCCTGGCGTGCTCCCCTGCGCACTGGAACATGTCGCGGTCGCCGGTCATGATCAGCGCCTCACCGCCCGCCTGCACCTCGACGTCCGCGAAGGACCCGAGCAGGTCGTCGGCCTCGAACTCCTCCTCGTACTCGCTGGCCCAGCCAAACGCTTCGAACAATTCGGGCGCGCGCTCAAACTGCCAGGCCAGCGGCCCTGGCACCGCCGGACGCGCCGCGTGGTAGTCGGGATAGAGCGCGACGCGATAGGGCGCGGCATCGGGCCCAAAGCAGGCCACGACGGCGCGGGGTCGTTGCTCCGCAATGATCCGCAGCAGGATGTTGACCGCCCCCAGCAACGCGTTGACCGGACGGCCGTCCGCCCCCTTGATGCTGTCCGGGAGCGCGAAGAACGAGCGGAAGAGCACGTATGGCGCGTCGACGACGAGGAGCGGCCCGGGCATTGCCGCCAGAGCCTAGAGGGCTCAGGGCAAGCTGACCGTGGGGCCGATCACGCCGCCGTAAACGACGCGATAGGTCCCGGTGTCAGGCACATCGGCGCGGTATTGAGCGCCGGGGCCCACAGCGACCCGCATGAGCCTGCGCCACCGGTCAGCCCGCCTCACCTCGATCGTCACCTTGGTACGCGGGCGAGCGGGAAACACGCTGCCCACGAGCGTTCGCAGAGCCCACGACTGGGTGCTCATGTGCGCAACCGTCCGGCGGCGGATCGTCCTGGCCGAGATGGTCGTGAAGCGCATGTAGGTGGAGAGGAGGCCGAACACGCTCTGGAGCTGGGGCCCGGTGACCTGTGTGGTCCCACGCGTGCCCATCACCTGCGCGTAGACGACGCGGGGCGAAACACCGCGCTTGATCAGCCGGATCCCGCGCAGGCGGCCGCGAACCAGGCGACCCAGCTTCTTGTCCGCGGCGGCGATGCTCAGCCGCACGGACCACCGGTAGTACGGGTTCCCGCCGGCGGCGTCATATGGATCCGGCACCCCGCGGAGCCACGGCTCGGGGGTCGCGCCGAGCCACACATTCTCAATGTTCTCCGTGTGGCCGCCCGAGCTGGAGAAGAAGTAGGTGATCGCCGGATTCCCCTGGTAGGTGACGATCTGTCCGCTGGTTGCCGCCACAGCGGCATCGGTGGGCGGCGTCTCGGCAGCCACCCCGCCGTACATCTGCGAGCGCGTGTCGTCGTAAAGCTGATAGCCGTTGCCGGCGACATCGGTCGTGATGGCATACGTGCGTGCCGCGACTGCCTGCGCCTCCAGGGCTGCCGGCGGCCAGCTGGCCGGCATCTCGGCGCTGATCACGCCCCGCACGTAGTCGTCGAGACCCACCGCGTTGACCATCTGGACCCGGCTCCCGGCGGCGCGGAACTCGAGCGCCCCGCGGTACTGGCCGCGCCCAGCCAGAGTCAGCGGACCGGGGCCCGTGACGCTCAGCGTCGTCGAGAACTCGGCGAGCTTCTTCCCCGCGGGGCTGTAGAGCGCGAGGCCGCCCGCCGGCAGAGCGCCAACCGAATAGGTCACGCTCGGGTCCAGGTTGTGGCCGCCGGCGTCGCTGGCGCCGCTGAACTGAGGCTTTCCGGTGCCGAGCAGGACCCGCACGACCTGGTTTGGATCGGTGTTGCCGAGCGCCGTCCCCTCGTAGTAGTGGGCGAGGATGAACTCGTAGGACTGGCCGTGCGCGGCGTAGCCATAGGCTCCGTACTGGCTCATCCCGATGCCGTGTCCGTCACCACCGCCGCGGATCTCCAACGTCGTCGCGGCGCGCGCGGTCGAGGCGGCGCCGAGCGCCACCACGACCCCAATCAGGCTGACGTACCTACGCATCAGAGATTGCCCCAAACACGAATCCGGCGAAAACGTTGCGGCCGGCGGCGCGGACTCGCCGGCGCGACAGAGCGACTTCGCTCCACCGGCGAGGTTAGCGCCGGCATTGGATAGGGTGATCGCCCGTGGCAGAACGCAAGGCGTCCGAGGTGTTCGTCGAGTGCCTGGAGGCGGAGGGCGTGCGCTACGTCTTCGGCATCCCGGGCGAGGAGAC
>DATGFT010000131.1:0-64167 GCA_035308915.1 Solirubrobacteraceae bacterium | reverse complement strand
ATCGTGATCGACGAGGAGCACGACTCCTCCTACAAGCACGAGGGCGATCCCCGCTACGACGCCCGCACGGTGGCTCAGCGCAGGGCCGAGGACCGGGGAGCGGTCCTGGTCTGCGGAAGCGCCACGCCCCGGCCGGAGAGCGTCGTGGCGCTGAACCGCCTGCGTCTGCCCGCCCGCATCGACCACCGATCGCTGCCGGCGGTCGAGGTCCTCGATATGCGATCTGCGCACCACCCGCTGCACCCCCGGACCAGAGTCGCGCTGGCCGAACTGCGTTCGGCGGAAGGCAAGGCGATCGTCCTCCTGAACCGGCGAGGCTGGGCGAACTTCCTCTCCTGCCGCGGCTGCGGTGAGGTGTGGAACTGCCCCAACTGTGAGGTGAGCCTCGTCCTGCATCGTCTCGAGGGCAGCGTCGCGTGTCATCACTGCGGCCATCGTGAGCCGGTGCCTTCGCGCTGCGCGAAATGTGGCTCGCCGGCGCTGGCCCGGCATGGCGCGGGGACCGAGCGCCTGGAGCATGAGCTGCGCGCGGCGCTCGGGGACGAGCGCTTTCCAGTCTTCCGGCTCGATGCCGACAGCGCCCAGGGCAAGGACCGGGCCGCGCTGACCCTGAGCCGGTTCGCCGAGGCCCGCGCCGGGGTGTTGGTCGGCACCCAGATGGTGGCCAAGGGGCACGACTTCCCCGACGTCAGTCTGGGCGTGGTGCTGGACGCCGATCAGACGCTTCGCTTCCCTGACTTTCGCGCCGAAGAACGGACGTTCTCGCTCATCACGCAGCTGGCTGGGCGAGCAGGGCGAGGCGACGCCGGGGGGATCGTGTTGGTGCAGACGCTGGCTCCTGAAGCCCGCGCGATCGTCCACGCCGCCCGCCATGACAGCGATGCCTTCCTGGAGGAGGAGCTGGCTCGGCGCCGGGCGCTGGGCTATCCGCCCTTCGCCTCGCTGATCCGCGTCGTCTGTTCGGCGGCTGAGGCGAGGCCGGCGGCCGAGCTCGCGCGGGCGCTGCACGCGCGCATCGGCGATGGTCTGACCGGCACGCGTCAGGCCACCCTGCTTGGACCCGCGCCGCTGTTCCGGCTGCGGGGACGTTCCCGGACCCAGCTGCTCGTCAAGGCGGCCAACCGGGCCGCGTCGATCGCCGCCGTCAGGGCCGCCGTCGAGGAGATGGCGGCCGTGGGGTCGAAGCGCAAGGTCAACATCAGCGTCGATGTCGATCCTCAGTAGCGGTGGCTGCGTAGACTCAGGACTCGGTGCCTGACGATCCGATACCCGTGCCGAGCACGTCCGGGAAACCGTCACCGCTCACGGCCGCCGACGCCGACGCGACATTCGAGGTCGAGCCTGATGAAGAGCTGGTCGAGGAGTCCGAGCTCGATCCCGAGACCGCGGCACGGCGGGCCGCCGCCCTCGCCCACGTGCGCAAATTCGGCGATCCGGTGCTGCGCACGCGCGCCCGGGCGGTGCAGCAGTTCGATCGGGCGCTGAGTACCGAGGTCGCGCGGATGGGCGAGCTGATGGGCGACGCCCTCGGGGTCGGCTTGGCGGCAACCCAGCTCGGTGTCCTGCACCGCCTGCTCGTCTACCGCGTGCAGCAGGACGCCCCGGTCTCGGCGCTCGTCAATCCGGAGATCGAGTGGGCGGGGCGCGATCTCGAAACCATGGAGGAGGGCTGCTTGAGCCTCCCCGGGGTGCTCGTCGACGTCGAGCGGCCGATCCATGTCCGGGTGCGTGCGCTGGATCAGCGGGGCGAGCGCATCCTGGTCGAGGCCTCCGGCCTCGAGGCCCGCGTGATCCAGCACGAGATCGATCATCTCGATGGCGTGCTGATCCTGGATCGGACGTCGCGTGAACAGCGCAAAGAGGCGATCCGCGTCCTGCGTGAAGCCGAGCAGGCGGCGTAGAGCGCCCGTACGCGTCGCGAGCGCCTAGTTCGAGCTTGCGCACCGCCTACCTCGGGACGAGCCAGTTCGCGGTCGTGGTGCTCCGGCGCCTGGCCGCCTCCGAGCATCGGCCGGAGCTCGTCATCACGCGTCCCGACCGCCCGCAGGGCCGCGGGCGGCGGCTCGCCTCGCCGCCCGTGGCCGACGCGGCCCGGGAGCTGGGGATCGAGCTCGACCAGCCGGCGTCGGTGAACGAGCCGCAGGTCCGCCAGCGGCTGGCGGACCTGCGCCCCAAGGCGGTCTGCGTTTGTGCCTACGGTGCCCTGATCAAGGAGCCCCTGCTTTCCGAGTATCCGATGCTGAACGTGCATCCATCGCTGCTCCCGCGCTGGCGCGGTGCGGCGCCGATCGAGCGGGCGATCATGGCCGGCGACGACCGCACCGGGGTCTCGATCATGCGCCTGACCGAAGGCCTCGACAGCGGTCCGGTGTGCGCGCAGACCTCGACCCCGATCACCTCGGAGGACACCTACGGGAGCCTCGCCGCCCGGCTCGCGGACCTGGGCGGCGAACTGCTGGTGGGAACCCTGGACACGCTGCCGCAATGCGCAGAGCAGGACGACTCGCTGGCCACGTATGCCGAGAAGCTGACCCCGGAGGATCGCCGGCTCGACCTCGGCCGCCCGGCGGGCGAGCTCGAGCGGGTGGTCCGGGCACTTCACCCGCACGTCGGGGCATGGGCGGAGCTGCCCGACGGTAGCCATGTGGGCGTCCTCGAGGCGCGAGCCCGAGAGGGTCAAGGCCGGCCGGGCGAAGTTGTCGTCATCGACGGACGGTGGCCGGCGCTCGGGTGTGGCCAAGGCGAGCTCGAGCTGAGGCTCGTAAAGCCCTCCGGCGGTCGTGCGATGAGCGGTGAGGCGTGGCTTCGCGGCTGGCACGGGTAAGCCCCGCGCGGGCCTGCGCGTTCGCGGTTGTGCGCCGGGTCTTCGAGCACGGCGCCTACGCCGACCGTGCCTTCGCGGCCGCGGCGGCGGGGCTCGATGAGCGCGACCGGGCGCTCGCCATGCGGCTCACCTACGGGACCGTGCAGCGCCGCCTCACTCTGGATCATTTCGCCCGGAGCCTCGTACACCGCCCGCTGGCCGGGCTCGAGCCACCGGTGCTGGCCGGCCTGCGGCTCGGCCTGTTCCAGATCCTGTTCCTGAGCGCAGCGGCGCACGCCGCGGTCCACGAGACGGTCGAGCTGGTCAAGGCTGAGAGTCCGGGCGGCGCGGGTCTGGTCAACGCCGTGCTGCGGCGGGCCGTGCCGGCGGCGCCAGAGCTGCTTGGATCGCTGTCCGATGCCACGGTCGCCGACGCGGCCGTGGCTCACTCGGTGCCGCCCTGGTTGACGAGCCTGTGGTGGCAGGAGCTCGGGGCCACCGAGGCTCGTGCGCTGCTGGCACAGGTGAACGAGCCTTCGGAGACCGCGCTTCGCGTCAATGCGCTCCGCGCCTCGGTGACAGAGGTGCGAGATGAGCTCCCGGTCGCCGCGCACGGGGCCCCCGAGTTGCCCGAGGCGCTGGTCCTCGGCGGCCCCTTCGATGTGGCGGGATCGTCGCTGTTCGCCCGGGGGGCCGTCATGCCGCAGTCCCGCGCCTCGATGCTCGTCGCGCGCGCGCTGGCGCCCGAGCCGGGACACGCCGTGCTTGACCTGTGCGCGGCCCCGGGTGCCAAGACCACGCACCTGGCAGCGCTGATGGAGGATCGCGGATCGCTCGTCGCTGTCGAACGGCACCCCGGTCGGGCGCGGGCCCTCGGGCAGACGTGTCGGCGGATGGGCGCCGGGTGCGCCGAGGTGAGGGTCGAGGACGCGCGAGCGTTGACGACCGAGCCGCGATTTGACCGGGTCCTCCTCGACCCCCCGTGCAGCGGCCTCGGGACCCTGCAATCGCGCCCGGACAGGAGATGGCGGGCCAGCGAGCAGGCGATCTCCGAGCTCGCCGAGCTTCAGGCGGCCCTGCTGCGCGTCGCCGCCGGGGCGACGCGGCCGGGCGGTTCGCTCGTCTACTCGGTGTGCACGATCTCCCGCCGGGAGGCCTCGGACGTGGTCGATGCCTTCCTCGAGACCGCGTCCGCCTGGCGAGCGCACGAGCTGGGGGACAGATATCCCCAGTGGCGGGCAGCGGGCCATGGGCGATATCTCCAGTTGCTGCCGCACCGCGACGGGACGGACGGGTTCTTCATCGCGCGGCTCGACCGGGCGGCGCAGGGCGAATGACGGCGGATCGGGTCGTTACCCTCCAGGCCGTGAGCGAACCTCAGGTCAAGCTCGGAGCTACGTGTCCCAGCTGCGGCGAGCCGTGGCTGCGCCCGACCGCCGTCCCGGGCCGCTACCGCTGCGTGAACTGCCTGCAGCGATTCGAGCTTGTCTCGGTGTGTCCGAACTGTGGCGAGCACTCCACGATCGTGCGGATGTCCAGCACCGCGATCCTGGATTGCAATCACTGCCACGGCAGCATGCTCCGGGCGGTGTAATTGGACGCAGAGCACCTGCGCGAGCGCCACCTGGCGCCGTCGATCCTGTCTGCCGACTTCTCACGCCTCGCCGAGCAGCTCGACGCGGTCCTGGCCTCGGGTGCCCGGGTGGTGCACTTCGATGTCATGGACGGGCATTTCGTCCCGCCGATCACCTTCGGCGCGCCGGTTCTGAAGTCGATCGCCGAGCCGATCCACCGCGCTGGGGCGATCATCGACGTCCACCTGATGATCGAACGCCCCGAGCGTCACATCGAGGACTTCGCCGCGGCCGGAGCCGACAACATCACGATCCATGTCGAGGCGACGCCGCACCTGCACTACGCGCTGGCCATGATCCGAAGCTTGGGATGCACGGCCGGCGCGGCGCTCAACCCGGGGACTCCCGCCGCCTGCCTCGACGAGGTGGCCGAGGACTCGCTCGACCTCGCCCTGTGCATGAGCGTCAACCCGGGCTGGAGCGCTCAGGCGTTCATCCCGGCCTCGCTCGATAAGCTCGCCCGAATGCGCAGCGCGCTGCCTGAACACGTCGCGCTGGAGGTTGACGGCGGCGTTCACGACGACACCGCGGGCCCGGTCGCCCGAGCGGGAGCCAACCTGCTGGTCGCCGGGTCAGCCGTGTTCGGCGCCAAGGATCCCGCCGAGGCCTACCGGCGGCTGAGCGCCGCAGCGTGGCCAGCTTGAGCCGGGGCCGCCCGGCGGCCCGGTGGGTTTCAGCGCGCCTGCTCGTCTCGCTCCTCGCCGGCACGCTTCTGCTCAGCGCCTGCGGCGGCTCGTCCCAAGTCAGCCCGTCGGCCTACGTCCACTCGATGTGCACCGCGCTCGGAAACTGGAAGAACACCATTCAAAGCGCAGGTGTGGCCCTCCAGTCCTCGGGGGCGGCGACGGCATCGCGACCCGTGGCCAAGGCCGATTACCAGCGCTTCGTGAGCTCGCTGGTGATCGCGACCAGGCGCGCCGCGGGCGCGCTGCACTCGGCCGGCACCCCCGCGGTGCGGGGCGGTCCCCAGCTCGCCCGGCACCTGACCGGGGCCTTTGACCGGGCCACCCGGCGGCTCACGCAGGCCCAGACTCAGGCCAAGGCGATCCGGACCGACAGCGCCTCGACCTTCCAGCTTGGGGCGAGCGCGGTCACAGGCGAGATCAGGTCAGCGCTCGAGGCGATTGCCGCCGTCGCCCCCAGCCGCAGCGCGCAGCTGCGTCGCGCGGCGGCCAAGGAGCCGGCCTGCCAGGTGCTCCAGGGCTAGCTCCTAGCGGCGCCGGTACACGCCCCAGAGCAGGACGCAGAGAACGAGCGCGGCGACGAAGTAGCTGACCTCGACGCGCGTCACCTCCGCCGCGATCGAGTGAGTGGCCACGAGCACGATGAACAGGCCGGCGGCGGCCAGCCAAGCGACGGAGGCGAGGGTGGAGCGTCCCCGCGCCAGCGCGGCCTGATTCAGCGTGCCGGATATCAGGTGCAGCCCCATCCCCAGACCGACCACCGCGAGGCCGATCCGGCCGTAGGGGTAGCCCTTGTTTCCCAGGAGCGCGGTCATCACCGGCGGCCCGATGGCCAGCAGGCCGATCGCGACCGCCCCTGAGAAGCCGGCGATCGCGAGCACTGTGAGCCGGATCGCGCGGTGGAACTCCTGCGGATCCTCACGCGCCTCGAGGCCCGCCAGGTGAGGCAGGATCGAGGTCTGGATGGCCTGAAAGAGCTGCAGCGGGGCGCGCACGATCAGCATCACGTTGAACACGAAGCCGGTCAGCCCGGAGGTCAGGGCGGCGCGGCCGGAGCTGGCGGCGACGATCAGCACTCCGCCGTTCATCAGCGTCTGCTCGGCGAACATGATCCCCACCACCGCGACAGCGAACCCGGCTCCGTGGCGGAGCGACAGGTCGGTGGCCGCCTCCTCGAGCTGGGCGTGGGCCGGTCCCTCGCGTGCCGCGTCGGCAATCTCGAGCTCCGGCGGCAGCCTCCGGTGGGCCACGTGGGAGAACGCGAACGGGATCACCGAGAGCGAGACGAACGGGGCCACCGCCATGCCCAGCCCGACGATCCCCTGTCCGGAGCCGATGCCCACGGCAACGGCGAGGGCGAAGAGAAATCGGCTGGTGGACTCCAGGAACACGAGTCCCCCGTAGAGGTCGAAGCGCTCGTGCCCGGCGAGCCAGCCCCGGGCAAAGTAACTGGCCGCATAGGCCAGCACCCCGACGACGAGGATCCAGTAGAGGGCGGTCGAGCCGTTGAACATGCCGTGCTCGATCTGAGGGCGCAGCGCCAGCGCGACGGCGGCGAAGATCACCGCGAACCCGGCCTGGATCAGCGCCGGAGTCCGCAGCGGATGACCGTGCAGCCCCCGGGCCCGGCGATCGGCGATCGTGCGTGAGAGCAGCTGCTCGATCGGGCGGTAGATCACCGACAGGATCACGAACATGATCGCCCAGCACAGGGAGATCCGGCTGTACGAGGCCTTGTCCAGGACATGACTGGCGAAGGCCAGATAGAGGAAGGTGAAGACGCCGGTCGAGGCGATCCCGATGCTCAGGATCCGCGCGCCCGAGGCGTAGGACCGAGGGGGAGGCGCGGGAGCCGCCCCGCTGACCGGTGCCGACGCGGCGGCCCCGTCGCCGGCCCCCATCAACCGATGCGGACCAAGGCCATGGTCCAGGGGAACGGGGTGCGCAGCTCGATCACCTCGCCGTAGTTTGAGAGCAGGCGGGCAAAGCCCCGCTTGGACCAGTGGTTGAGGTGGCCCGGCGTGTTGCCCAAGGCGCCCAGGTAGGCGCCGCGGGCGAGGTTGAGGACGCGCCAGAGCGGTTCCCGAGGCACCGATACGAGCAGGTGCGAGCGCGCCACCCGGCGCATCTCGGCCAGGGTCAGCTCGGGTTGGTGAATGTGCTCGAGCGTCTCGATCGCGGCCACCAGGTCGAACTCGCCCGCCGCGAAGGGGAGCTGGTCGCCCCGCCCGGCGACGAAGCTGAGATTGGGGCGCGCGCGACGCCGCCATTCAGCCTCAAGCTTGGGGTCAGCGAGGTCGAGCCCGACGACACGGCCGTCACCCAGGACCTCGGCCCAGCGGAGCGTGACCACGCCCTCGCCACACCCCACGTCGAGCACCGAGGCGGGCTGGGCGTCGCTCAGCAGCCTGTCGAGGCTGCGGCCGAAGCCGGCCACGAGCCGGCGAACCACCGGGTTGCTCGACCCGTACTTGTCGAACGTGTTGCCGGTGGGGACTGGAGCCAGGCTCGGCGCCGGCTGGGCATTCATACCTCGAGCGCCTCGCGGTCCGGCGCGTCCCGGGCGGGCTCCCGTGCCGGAGGAGCCCCGCGCTCATAGTGCGAGGGCTCGACCCCGAGCTGAAGCTCGATGCGCCTGACCCGCTCAAAGGTGCGTTGGGAGATCATCCGCTGGGCATCGAGCAGGTCGCCGATCACGCCGAGCGCCCCGAGGAGCATGGCGGCGACGAACAGGACCGCCCCCGCGATCAGGGACTGAATGTGGCCGCGTGCCGCGGCGTGCGGGCTCTCGATGAAGATGATCAAGAAGCGGATGAACAGGGCAAGGGCGGGAATGCCCATGAGCAGCGCCCCGCCCCAGAACACCTTCAGCGGCTGGTATTGCGAGTAGACCCGGAAGATCGACAGGGCGTTGCGGCGCACGTAGGCCGCGGTCGAGGGGAAGAGCCGCGACTCCCGGGTCTTGGGGTTGGTGCGGATCGGGACGTGCTCGACCGCGACCAGCAGCTTGCCCGCCTGGATGATCGTTTCCAGCGTGTAGGTGAACTTCGAGACGGCCTGAACCTGGAGCGCGGCCTCGCGGTTATAGGCGCGAAACCCGGATGTGGTGTCAGGAATGTGGGTCGAGGAAGCCTGCCGGACGACCCATGAGCCCAGGCGCTGGAGGAGCTTCTTCGGTCCCGAGAAATGCTCGACCGTCTCGACCTGGCGGTCGCCCACCACCATGTCGGCGGCGCCCCGGAGGATCGGTTCGACCAGCTTGGGCACGTCGGCGCCCTCGTATTGGTTGTCGGCGTCGGTATTGACGATCACGTCGGCCCCCAGCTTGAGCCCCGCATCCAGGCCGGCTTGGAAGGCCGCTGCGAGACCCTTGTGGTTGGTCAGGCGCACGATGTGATCGACGCCGTGGCGGCGCGCCACCTCGATCGTCTGGTCGCTCGACCCATCGTCGATCACCAGCCACTGCACGACGTCGAAGCCCGGCACCTGGCGGGGAAGCCGGCTCAGGGTCAGCGGCAGCTGATTTTCCTCGTTGAAGCAGGGGATCTGGATGATCAGCTTCACCGGCCGAACGGTAGCGAGATAGCCGGTGTGAGCGATCACGTGGGCCTCGGCTTTCAAGCTGGGCGCGGCCTCGCAGGAGGCTTGCCGCAGGGCGGAGCGGGATACTCGGGCGCAGTGGCCGCCGCGATCGTAACCGAGCCCGCGTCCCCCGATGCCGTCCCGGCGGCGGCGCCACCCTCGGATTGGCGGAGCCGGTTTGCGCGCTCGGCGATGGCGCCGGCGCGGAGGCTGCCGATGCACGGCCTGGCCGTGGTGCTGCTGCTCGTGGCCTGCCTCCTGCTGCGGCTCTGGGGGATCAAACAGGGACTCCCCTACAGCTACAACTCCGACGAGGCGACCCACTTCGTTCCCCGGGCCATCGGGTTCTTCGGACATGACCTGAACCCGCACTACTTCCTGAATCCGCCGGGGTATTCCTACCTGCTCTACATCGTGTTCGAGCTGTGGTTCGGAAGCGTGGACACGGTCCGGCACCTGTATACGACCGATCCCACGGCGGTCTTCGTCGTGGCGCGAGTGGTGGCGGCAATCCTCGGGACGGCGGGGGTCCTGCTGCTGTACCTCGCGGGCCGCCGGCTGTTCGACCGCCAGGTGGGCCTGCTCGCCGCGGCGATTCTCGCCTTCGCCTTCCTGCCCGTCTTCTACAGCCACCTGGCCCTTAACGACGTCCCCGCCCTGGCTCCCGTGGCGCTGTCTCTATATGGGATCGCCGGAGTCCTGCGCCGGGGGCGAACGCGGGACTACGCGCTCAGCGGGCTCGGGATCGGCCTGGCCGCCGCCACCAAGTACACGGGCGGGGTGATGCTGCTCTGCCTCGTCTTCGCCGCTCTGTGCGACGGCGTCGAGGACTCGCTGGCGCGGGCCGCGCGCCGGCTGGCCGTGGCGGCAGCGGTTGGCGTGGCCGCGTTCGTGCTCGGCAACCCGTATGCCCTGCTCGACCCCCCGACGTTCTTCTCCGGCGTCAGGCAGCAAGCTTCGCTTTCGGCGGGCCCCGACCCGGTCAAGCTGGGGACCCGGGCGGGAAGCGGACTCGGCTACTACCTGTGGACCTTCACCTGGGGACTCGGCTGGGGACCCAGCCTCGCCGCGGTGGGTGGCGGGCTGCTGCTCGTGCTCAGGCGACGCATCGGCCTGGTCCTGGTCACCGTGCCGGCGCTGGTCTTCTTCCTCATCTACATGGGCGGTCAGCCGCGCTTCTTCGGGCGCTGGCTGATGCCGATCTTCCCGCTCGTCGCGCTGCTCGCGGGATACGCCACGATCGAGCTCATCCGCTGGCTGCGTCGTGCACGGCGGTTCCCGGGGCTGCTCGTGGCTGGACTCGCCACCGCGTTGCTGCTCGGGCAGAGCGCGGTGGCGGACATTCACGTTGACACCGTCCTGTCGCGACCGGATACGCGGAACCTCGCCCGGGTCTGGATGGCGGCGCACGTGCCGGCAGGCTCGAAGGTGGTGATCGAGCCGCTGGTTCCAGACAACTGGGCGCAGGACGTCGGTCGCTGGCTTGACGCCACCCCGACGGGCGAGCGCTGGTGGCGCTGGCCGACCTGGCTGACGACGCTCGATCAGTTTGGCCATCAGCTGCCGCAGGGACAGCATCGCTTCGTCCTCGTCGATCAGTACGAGCGCAATCTCTATCCGGCGCTTCTGGACCGTTACATCAGCGATGGCTACTGCTGGGTGATGCTGGGCTCGCTGCAGGCCGGACGAGCCTTCGCGCAGCCCCGCGAGGTGCCGCAGGCGATCGCCTACTACGCCCTGCTCGCCGATCGTGCCCGCCTCGTCTACCACGTCAGTCCGTTCGCCCGCGGAGCCCACCCGATTCCCTTCAGCTTCGACTGGTCGATCGACTACTACCCGCGCCAGTACCGCCTGCCGGGACCCGAATTGAGCGTCTATCACCTGAGCGGTGGGAAGTGCGGCTAGCGCCCGGACGGGAACGCCTTTGCGCGGTCCCTATGCTCTGATATATCAATATGTCCACGGTCACCGACACCGATCGCCGGCATCTGGAGCGGGCGATCGACCTGGCCGAGGGCGGGCGGGGTTTGGTCAGCCCGAATCCGCTCGTCGGAGCCGTCATCGGCCGCGATGGCGAAGCCATCGGAGAGGGGTTTCACCGGGCGCTCGGCGGGCCCCACGCCGAGGTCGAGGCAATAAGCGACGCGGGCGAAGCAGGTCTGGCGGGGGCGACGCTTTACGTGTCGCTCGAGCCCTGCTGCCACCACGGGCGGACGCCTCCGTGCACGGAAGCGATTCTCAGGGCGGGCATCTCGCGCGTCGTGGTGGCGGCTGACGACCCGAGTGCGCACGCATCGGGCCGCGGATTGGGCATCCTCCGCGACGAGGGGGTCGAGGTGGTCGTGGCCGACGGCGAGCTGGCCACACGGGCGCGCATGCAGAACCAGCCATTTCGCAAGCGCGCGCGCACTGGGCGCCCGTGGGTGTTGTTCAAATCGGCGATGACCCTCGATGGAAAGGTGGCCACGCACACCGGCGACTCCCAGTGGATCTCCGGCGAGGCAAGTCGGGAGCTGGCGCACCGGTGGCGCGCGGAATGCGATGCCGTCGCGGTGGGCATCGGGACCGCCCTGACCGACGACCCGCGCCTGACCTCCCGCATCGAGGGAGTCAAGCGGCAGCCGCGGCGGGTCGTGTTCGATTCGCTGGCCCAGCTGCCGGTCGCCTCGCAGCTGGTGCGCGACGCGCGCCGCATCCCCCTCACAGTGGTCGTCTCCCGGGCCGCGCCGCGGGCCGCCACCGACACGCTGATCACGCATGGGGCGGACGTGATCGTGGCCACCGGCGAAAACGAGCCGGCCCGCGTGCGTTCGGGCCTCGACCAGCTCGGCGCCGCCGGCGTCACCTCGATTCTCCTCGAGGGCGGCCCGCACCTGGCCGGCGCGTTCCTGGACGCCGGCGAGCTCGACGAGGTCCGCCTGTTCCTGGCTCCGCTCCTGGTAGGCGGTCGGACCTCGCGAGTCCCGATCGAAGGCGAGGGTGCCGACGCCATCGCCGAGGCCGTTCCGGCGCTCTCCCTCGAGTGCGAGCGGATCGAGGATGACCTGCTGATCTCGGCCCGGATTCGCGCCTGGTGACGCGGTGTTCACGGGGCTTGTAGCGGATCTGGGAGGCCTGGCGGCCATCGACCGCTCCGACGACGGTGCCCGCCTGCGGATCACGACCGCGCTCGCCGAGGAGATCCGGCCTGGGGATTCGGTGGCCGTCAACGGCGTTTGCCTCACCGCGGCCGCTGTGGATGGCGCCTGGTTCGAGGCTGAGGCGGTCAACGAGACGCTGGGCCGCAGCTCGCTCGCTCAGCTGGCGCCAGGGGCCACGGTCAACCTCGAGCTTCCGCTGCGCGTGGGTGATCGGTTGGGCGGGCACCTGGTCCAGGGCCACGTCGACGGCCTGGGCCGGATTACCGCCATCGATCTGGACGGCTTCTCCCGGCGTCTGCGGATCGCCGCCGACGAAGTCCTGCTGCGCTACGTCGTCGAGAAGGGGTCGATCACGGTGGACGGCGTTTCGCTCACCGTGGTCGAAGTCGACTCAGGATCGTTTACCGTCTCGTTGATCCCTGAGACGCTCGAGCGGACCACTCTGGGCGTCGCGGAGATCGGAACGGTGGTCAACCTGGAGGTCGACGTGCTGGCCAAATACGTCGAGAAGGCGGTCCGCAGATGAGCAGCCGGGCTGGGGTGGAGTTCGCCACCGTCGAGGCGGCGCTGGAAGACATTCGCCAGGGCAAGATGGTCGTGGTCGTCGATGACGAGGGGCGCGAGAACGAGGGCGATCTGACCATGGCAGCTCAGTTCGTAACCCCGGAGGCGATCAACTTCATGGCCAAGGAAGGCCGCGGCCTCATCTGCCTCGCCCTCACCCCGGATCGATGCGACGAGCTCGGTCTGAATCTGATGGCGGCCAAGAACGAGTCGGCGTTCGAGACCGCGTTCACGGTTTCGATCGAGGCTCGCACCGGCGTCAGCACGGGCATCTCGGCCGCCGATCGCGCCCACACGATTCAGGTCGCCATCGATCCCCAGACGAGCCCCCGGGAGCTGGTTCAGCCGGGTCACGTGTTCCCGCTCAAGGCGAGGTCCGGCGGGGTGCTGGAGCGCGTGGGGCAGACCGAGGCAGCGGTGGACCTGGCGCGGCTCGCCGGGCTCATCCCGGCCGGGGTCATCTGCGAGGTGATGAACGACGACGGCACGATGGCGCGCGTCCCGGATCTGGAGTGCTACTGCCAGCGCCACGGTCTGAAGATGATCACGGTGGCCGACCTCGTGGCCTACCGGCGGCGAACCGAGAAGCTCGTGGAGCGCGTCGTCGCGACCAAGCTTCCCACTGCGTTCGGCGAGTTCGTCGCCGTCGGATACCGGTCGCTGGTCGACAACAAGCACCACGTCGCCCTGGTCAAGGGCGACGTCGCCGGTGCGCAGGACGTGCTGGTGCGGGTGCACTCTGAATGCCTCACCGGCGATGTGTTCCACTCGTTGCGCTGCGATTGCGGCGAGCAGCTGGAGTCGGCGCTGTCGATGATCGAACGTGAGGCCCAGGGCGTACTGCTCTATCTGAGCCAGGAGGGGCGGGGTATTGGCCTGCTGAACAAGCTGCGTGCGTACAAGCTCCAGGAGGAGGGGTTCGACACCGTCGACGCGAACCTGAAGCTCGGCCTCCCGGCCGACCTGCGTGATTACGGGATCGGCGCCCAGATCCTCTCGGATCTGGGTCTCACCTCGATCCGAATCCTCACGAACAACCCCAAGAAGATCTCCGGCCTGGCCGGCTACGGGCTGTCGGTGACCGATCAGATCCCGATTCAGCACGTTCCGAATCCCCACAACGAGGCCTACCTACGGGCCAAGCGCGACCGCCTCGGCCACACCCTCCACCACCAGGGGCTCGCCTTCGATGAGGAGATGCTCCGCGACGAGCAGCCACTGAGCGAGGCCAGGCGGGAGCGGGAGTGAGCGCCGCGACCGAGGGCGTGCGCTTCGCTCTCTGCGTCGCGCGCTTCTACTCCGAGCTGGCCGACAAGCTCGAAGCGGGCGCCCGCGAGGCGCTGGCCGAGGCCGGGATCGACGACATCGACCGCTTTGCGGTGCCCGGGGCGTTCGAGCTGCCGTTGGCGGCCAAGTACGCCGCCGAGTCAGGCCGGTACGGAGCGGTGGCGTGTCTGGGCGCGGTGATTCGCGGTGAGACCGACCACTACCAGTTCGTCTGCACCGAGGCAGCGCGAGGGATCCAGATGGTCCAGCTCCAGACAGGCATTCCCTGCGGCTTCGGCGTGCTCACGGTGGACTCGATGGAGCAGGCGCTTGAGCGCGTCAGCGGCGGGTCAAAGCGCGACACCGGCCGGCAGGCTGTCGAGGCCGCACTGGCCGGACTCGAGGTCAAGCATCAGCTCCTCACCCGCCGGGCCGCGGCCGGGTTCCGAGCCTAATCCCCGCGACCGCCGCCGTGATGGTCGCCGGGCCCCGGCGCGGCCGCCCGTTCTCCCAGCGCGCTCAGCGCCAGAGCCAGCTCGGCGCGCACGACCGGGGTCTGGTTGGGGATCTGCAGGCGCCGCCGGAGAATTGGCACCGCCGCTCGCGGATCGCCGGCCAGGCGAAGTGAGCGTCCGAGGTCGAAGAGGGCATAGGCGTAGGTGAGGCTGCCCGAGGCCGCCGCGGCCACCGCCTGACGTAGGACGGGAATCGCACCCTGGTAGCTGCCGGCGAGCATCAGGGCGTGCCCCTGGGCTTCGAGTTGGGAGGCGCTCTCGCCAGGCGCCGGCGCCGCCGTGGTGCCCGCGGTGTCGGCCGCGGCAGCCGCACGGTGCGTCGCCCGCGAGCGGGAGGTCCGTTTCGCCGACACGTGAGATTTCGCGGCCAGCGTCCGGCCCCTAGCACCGTCGCCCCCACTGGTCGCGGCCGCGACGGCCACTCCGAGCAGAACGAGCGACAGCGCGGCGAGGGTGGCGATCCGGGCGCGGGTGGGTCGGGCGAGCCCGGCGCGGGACGGCGGGGCGAGGCCGCCACCGGTTCGTGGGCGTCTCGCCGAGCCGTCGCGCGGTGCCGGCGCGGGCCCGGGCGAGCGATGCGCGGGTCTGGCGGTGATGAGCGGGCGCGTCGGCGCGGTTGTGTCACCCCACCGACCCCGGGGCTTGTGAGCCAGGGCGTCCTCGATCGCGTCGGTGAGCTCGAGCGTGGTGGCAAAGCGCTCCTCAGGGCGTTTCGCCAATCCGCGCACCAGCACGGCATCGAGGCTCGGCGGGAGCGCCGCATTGCGCCGGCTGGCCAGAGGTGGGGGCTCCTCGAGGTGCTGGCGAGCCTGGGCGGCGAAGTGCTCGGCGGTGAACGGCCGCTCCCCGACCAGGAGCTCGAACGCGGCCACGGCGAGGGCGTAGCGGTCCGAGGCCTCGGTGGCCGGCAGGCCGAGCGCTCGCTCGGGCGCCAGGTAGGCGGCCGTGCCCAGCACCTGGCCGCTCGTGGTCAGCGTCTCCTCGGTGCCGAGTTGTGCAATCCCGAAGTCGGCCACGTGCAGCACCCGGTCGCGGTCGAGCAGGAAGTTGGCCGGCTTGACGTCGCGGTGGATCACCCCGCGGCGGTGGGCGTGGTCAAGCGCGGCGGCCGCCTGCTGGAGCCACAGGAGCGCCGTCGGCGCCTCGACCGCTCCGACTCGCAGGGCGTCGGCGACGGTACCGCCAGACAGGAACTCCATGACCAGGAACGGGCGGCCCGCTGATTCGTCGTCGGGCGGCGTCTGGCCGACGTCGTAGATGGTGACCACGTTGGGATGCCCCGACAGGCGGGCCGCCGCGCGCGCCTCGCGTTTGAAGCGACGGCCGGCGAGGTCGTCGTGGGCGAACGGCTCAGCCAGGAGCTTGATGGCCACGCGGCGATCGAGGGTCCTGTCCTGAGCGCACCAGACGGTCGCCATCCCGCCCTGCGCAATTCGCCGGATCGGCTCATATCGCGGCGGCAAGACGATCCCCGAAAGCACGCTGACGCCCCGGTCGGCTGTCGGATCCATTGCCCTCGCCTGTACCCGCACGGGGTGATTTCAATCAAACCGGCAGCCGGCGCGGCAGGGGAATGGACGGACGTACGGCGCCGCCGGAAAGGCCTCGTTGCGGCCGGGTTCTATACTCGCCGGCCGTGCGCAAGGTCTGTCATGTGTGCGGAAGAGCACCCGCCTTCGGCCATAGCCGAAGCCACTCGATGGTGGCGACAAAGCGGCGCTTCGATCCCAACCTTCAGCGAGTTCGGATCGATGATTCCGGCACACCGCGCCGCGTATATGTCTGCACTCGCTGCCTGAAGGCTGGCAAGGTAACCAAGGCGCCCTAGGGCGTGGCTGTGCGCCCCTCCAAATTCGGGCCGGACGGAGCCGTGGCCGAGGGCCCGACGTCTGATGCGAGCATCGTTCGCTTCCGGACCGTTGTGGAAGCCGGCCTGGCCGCGCTCGAATCCCGTCGCGAGGAGGTCAACGACCTCAACGTGTTTCCAGTCGCCGACGGCGACACCGGCGACAACATGGTTCTCACGCTGCGCGCCGTGCTGCAGGAACTCGACCGGTTGACGAGCGCGTCAGAGAGCCGCACGACCGATGACATCGGGCGAGAGGAGATCGTCGCCTCGGTGGCGCGCGCGGCGCTGCTGGGGGCCCGGGGCAACTCCGGGGTGATCCTCTCACAGCTGATTCGCGGAGCCGCGGAGGAGCTCGCGAGCCGTCCCGGCGAGCTGGTCGATCCGGTCCTGATCGGCGCGGCCCTGGCGCGGGCGTCCGATCAGGCCTACGGGTCCGTGCGTGAGCCCGCGGAGGGGACGATCCTGACCGTGGTCCGGGAGATGGCGGTGCGTGTGGCCTCGGAGCTGGCGCATATGGAGGAGGCTCGGCTGGGGCCGGACGCGAGTGACGAGGAGCAGGACAACGTGATCGCGGATGTGATCGAGCGGGCGCTCGAGGCCGGTCAGGAGTCGGTGAGCCGTGGCCCCGACCTGCTGCCCGTCCTGCGTGAGGCCGGCGTCGTCGACGCCGGTGGATACGCGCTCACGGTCCTCCTGGCCGGGATCGTCGGCGCCCTGCGCGGAAGCGCGCCCCCGCCCGTGGCCCACCATGCCGCAGCACGGGTCACGCACCCGCAGCACTCCTCGACCACGTTTCGTTACTGCACGAACTTCGCGGTCACCGGTTCAGGCCTCGAGCAGCGTCGGTTTGTGCGCGCGCTCGAGGAGCTCGGTGACTCCGTTCTCGTGGTCGGCGACCAAACCACGCTCAAGGTGCACGTCCACACCAATGACCCCGACGCGGCCACGGCCCTGTTCGCGGGTGTCGGTGCGGTATCGCACCTCGATGTGGCCGACATGCGTGAGCAGGTCGAGCAGCGTGACGAGCGTCTGACGGCCGAGAGGCGGCTCGCGAGGAGCGGCGCACTAGCCGTCACCACCGGTCAGGGAATGCGCGCGCTGTTCGAGAGCTTTGGCGTACGCGCCCTCGACGCCGGCGCGAAGTTGAATCCCTCGACCTACGAGCTGTTGGCGGCGATCCACGCCGTGCCGGCCGAACAGGTCGTCGTGCTTCCCAACAGCCCGAACGTGAGGATGGCGGCCGAGCGGGCGGCGGCGCTGTCCGACAAGAAGGTCGCGGTCGTTCCCACCCGCTCACCGCAGGTCGGTCTCGCCGCCGCGGTCAGCCTGGACCCACGGCGGACGGCGGAGGAGAACGCGGCGGCGATGACACGGACGCTCGAGCGCGTGCGCAGTGGCGCCGTGGCGCCGGCCGCCCGCGACGATGCCGGGGGGCGGTTCCGCGAGGGAGATGCCGTGGGGTTCGTCGAGGAGAAGATCGTGGTCTGGGGCACGCCCCGCGAGGCGCTGCGCGGCGTCCTGGAGCGGCTCGCCGAGGGCGCCGAGCTGATCACGTGTCTGCAAGGTGCCGAGGCGCCGCTGGACGAGGAGGCCGTCAAGGCGCTGGCACACGGCGAGGTGGAGTTCGAGCTCTCAGACGGCGGCCAGCAGAGCTACTGGTGGCTGCTTTCGGCTGAATAGCTCGACCGCCGGCCTGGTCATCATCACTGCGCCGTGTCGCTGAGAGAATTCGCGAGCGCCCGCGCGCTGGAGCCCGATGAGCTCCGCACGGCGCAGGTGCGCTACCCGCGGCCGTCGAGGCTGCGCGCGCGGCTCGAGATCAGCGGCAAGAAGGCGTCTCAGGGGGCGGTCACGCTCGGGCTCGAAACCGTGGGCGACCTGCTCGAGCACCTGCCCCGAGACCGACGTGAGGCGCGAACGGTCGCCGAGCTCACGCCCGGAGAGAGCGCCACGGTGGTCGTCGAGGTCCGGAGCATCTCCTCACGACCGGTGCGGCGGCGCGGCATGCGCCCGCTGGTGGAAGCCACGGTGGGTGATGACACCGGCGTGATCAAGGCCACGTTCTTCAACCAGCCCTGGCTTGTCAGCCGCTATCGACCGGGGACGCGGGTGGCGCTCCATGGGCGATACCAGAGCCGGAACCGGTTCGCCGTTCAAGCTCACGCCCCCACGCACGAGGCGTTGGCCGGCGAGGATGCCGTGGCGCACTACCCGGCGACCGAGGGCCTGTCATCCACGCAGATCCTGGCGCTGGTCAACGAGCACCGCGCGGAAATCGTGAACGCGGTCGAGAGCCTTCCCGCGCGACTCAGGGCAAGCGAGCATCTGCCCGACCGCACCGCGGCGCTCAGGGCAGCGCACTTTCCGCTCCGTGAGAGCGATCAGGGCGAGAGCCGACGCCGGCTGGCCTTCGATGAGCTGCTGCTCGCCCAGCTCGCGCTCCAGCGGCGTCGGCGCGCGCTCGAGGAGACGGTCACCGCCCCGTCGCTCGACGCGCCCGCGGAGCTGACCAGGCGGTGGCTGTCGGAGCTGCTGCCCTTCGAGCTCACCGGCGATCAGCGGCGGGCGCTCGAGCAGCTGGACAGCGACCTCTCGTCCAGGCGGCCCATGCAGCGGCTGTTGATGGGGGAGGTGGGGTCAGGGAAGACCGTGATCGCGCTCTACGCCCTGCTGCGGGCGGTGGAGAGCGGCTATCAGGGAGCCCTGATGGCTCCCACCGAGACCTTGGCCGAGCAGCATTTCGCCACTCTCCAGTCGCTGCTCGGTGGCGAAGCGCTGCCCATCGGGCTCCTCACGGGCTCCACCCCGGCAGCCCGCGCGGCCGACCTGCGGGGGAAGCTGGCCAGCGGCGAGCTGGCGCTGGTGGTAGGAACCCACGCGCTCATCGAGGAGAGCGTGCGGCTGGCCCGGCTTGCCGTCGCGGTGGTCGACGAGCAGCATCGCTTCGGCGTTCGCCAGCGGGCGGCACTGGACGCCAAGGGGCCTGACGGTCAGAGCCCCCACGTCCTTCACATGACCGCGACTCCGATCCCGCGCACCCTGGCCCTGGCCTCATACGGGGACCTCGACTTCACGCTCCTGCGGGAGCTGCCCCGCGGGCGGCGTGCCATCGAGACGTTCATCTGCTCGACGGCAGCCGAGCGCGCCCGCGCCTACGAGAGGATTCGCGAGGAGGTCAGGGCCGGACGCCAGGCCTACGTCGTCTGCCCGCTGGTGGAGGAATCAGAGGCGCTGCAGGCCCGTGCCGCGACGGCGGAGTTCGAGCGGCTGCGCGCGGGCGAATTCCGTGAGTATGACCTGGCCCTCCTGCACGGCCAGATGCCCTCCTCGGCGAAACAGCAGGCCATGGCCGCGTTCGCCGCCGGTCAGGCACAGGTGCTCGTCGCCACCTCGGTCATCGAGGTGGGCATCGACGTCCCCAACGCCACCGTGATGCTGGTGGAGGACGCCGACCGGTACGGAATCTCCCAGCTGCACCAGCTCCGCGGCCGGATCGGGCGCGGTGAGCACGCGTCGGTGTGTCTGCTCCTCGGCTCCAAGGACTCTCCGCGGCTGCGGGCTCTGGCCCGGCACCGGGACGGCTTCAGGCTGGCCGAGATCGACCTCGAGCTTCGCGGCGAGGGAGAGCTGATCGGCACGCGCCAGCACGGCCAGGCCGTGTTCAAGGTCGCGGCGCTTCCCGCAGACGCCGACCTGCTCGAGCGCGCCGCGTTTCACGCCCGGCAGATCCTGGACACCGATCCCCGGCTCGAGCTCCCCGAGCATGCCCTGCTCCTCGAAGCCCTGATCGCGGCCTACGGCGTCGCGCACGAGGCTCCGATTCCGGCATGACGGTCTCGGGGCAGCGCCTCGACCGCGCGATGAGGGTCGTGGGCGGAAGCCTCGGCGGCCGCTCGCGATGAGGGTCGTGGGAGGAAGTCTCGGCGGCCGCTCGCTGGTCGCCCCGCGCGGACGCGGCACCCGCCCCACCCCCGAGCGGGTCCGCGAGGCGCTGTTCTCGATCCTCGGCAATCTCGACGGGCTGCGGGTTCTCGACCTGTTCGCGGGCTCCGGAGCTCTTGGGATAGAGGCGCTCTCGCGCGGAGCCGCCGAGGTCACGCTCGTCGACGCCGGGCGCGGTGCCGTCGAGGCAATCGCCCGCAACCTGAGCTCGTTGCGGATCGATGCCGAGGTTCGCCGCCAGACCGCCGCCGCGTTCCTTCAGCAGGCAGGAAGCGAGCGCCGCCAATACGATCTCGTGTTCCTCGACCCCCCATACGGCGAGGCTGTCCGGCTCGCGCCGCAACTCTCAACCGCGCTGGCACCGGTGCTTGCCGCCGGCGCACGCGTGGTATTTGAGAGTGACCGCCGCAACCCGGCTGAGCTCGACCGCCTGAGGTGTGTCGACGAGCGCCGCTACGGCGACACCCTGATTCGCATCTACGCCAATGTCAGATCCAGCTAAACGCGTCGTCGTCTGCCCGGGCACGTTCGACCCCGTGACCTACGGTCATCTCGATGTCATCACTCGCGCCGCCGGGATGTTCGACCAGGTCGTGGTCGGGGTCGTCAACCTCCCGTGGCGCAAGGGCAGCACCGTGTTCAGCGTGGAAGAACGGATCGGCTTCATCGAGAACGTCGTCCGCGAGATCGAGAACATCACGGTTGAGGCGTTTACCACCCTCCTCGTGGATTTCGCTCGGCGCCACAATGCGAAGGCGATCGTCAAAGGCCTGCGCGCGATCTCGGACTTCGAGTACGAGATGGAGATGAACCAGCTCAACCATCGCCAGGCGCCTGAGATCGAATCCGTTTACCTGATGGCCTCGGATAAGTACAGTTTCCTGAGCTCCAGCGGAGTCAAGGAGCTCGCCACCTTCGGCGGCGACATCGACGACCTCGTGCCCCGTGAGGTCGCGACGGCGTTGAAGGAACGGCTCGCCCGCTGACGAAACAGAGGTGCGCGATATGGACGTCCTGGTACTGATTGACAAGCTCGACGATCTGGTCCACAACGCCAAGCCGGTGCCCCTGACCGATCAGGTGCGCGTGGACAAGGAGGAGATCTACGACATCCTCGATCAGATGCGGGCGACGATCCCGGAGGAGATCAAGCAGGCCCGCTGGATCGTCAAGGAGCGGCAGGAGATGCTGGCCGAGGCCAAACGTGAGGCCGAGCGCATCGTCCAGGAGGCGCGCGAGCGCCAGGACCGCCTGATTTCTCAGGAGGAGGTCACGCGCCAGGCCGAGCGGGCTGCCGAGGACATCATCGAGGAGGCCCGGGCCCGCGAGCGTGAGATCCGCCTCGGCGCCGAGGATTACGCCGACGAGATCCTCAACACCCTCGAGGTGAACCTCTCGAAGTTCATCGCGGCCGTGCGGCGCGGGCGCGAGCGGCTGGCGGGCAAAGAGGAACCGGCCGAGGTCGGGTAGGGCGGCAGCGGGCGCGCGGCCCGCGTTCCACGCCTGCCTCAGCACCCATTGAGTGATACGCCGGTGCGAAGCGTCGCACGATTCGGACCCTATGAGCCCGGATCGTGCGACACTTCGACAGGTGGCGACGATCGAGGTGCTCGACGCCGACATCACCGAGCTCGAGGTCGACGCGATCGCCAACGCCGCCAACACGCGGCTGATTCATGGCGGTGGGGTGGCGGGGGCCATCGCCCGGGCGGGCGGACCTGAGCTGGAGGCCGAGAGCCGGAAGCGGGCGCCGATCGGCCTGGGAGAGGCGGTGGAGACGACGGGCGGCGATATGTCGTGTCGCTGGGTCATCCATGCCGCGACGATGGAGCTCGGCGGCCCCACCTCGGCCGAGGTCATTCGCCAGGCCACCGCGAGCACGCTGCGCAGGGCGGACGAGCTCGGCGCGAGGTCGCTCGCGCTGGTCGCCTTCGGCACCGGGGTCGGAGGCTTTCCGCTCCGCGAGGCCGCGGCGATCGAGGTTGCGGAGGTGCAGCGGCACCTCGAGGCGGGAAGTCGCCTGGAGCGAATCGTCTTCGCCGTCCGCGGAGACGCCGCTCGGCAGGCCTTCGAGCAGGAACTTTCTCCCTGACCAGCGGTTGATATGCCTTGTGCGGGCCTCGCCTGGGCGATATAAGAGCGTCACCTTGGGGGGCGCGACGAGTTGAAGGGGCGGTATCGGCTTGGGGGAGTCGCGCTGCTCGTGGCCTGCGCCGCGCTGTGGACAGCCGCCGTCGCGGGGGCCAGCGGCGCCGCGAGCACGTTCACTGTCGCCGGCTTCGCCGACGGGATCGGGAACGTTGGCTGCAGTCCGCCTGACGCGAACGGCAACTCGCTCTGCCCCTCCCTCAGAGCTGCGGTGGTGGCCGCCAGCAAGCAGGCGAACTCCCCGACGATCTATCTCCAGTCGGGGACCTATCAGCTAACGCCTGGCAACGGAGGCCAGCTCGACCTGGCGAGCTCCATGAACATCACCGGCGCGGGCCCGGGCGGCGCCAGCGGCACGACGATTCAGCAGACCGATGGCCTCAACCGTGTGCTCGAAGTCGATGGCGTGTCGACCCTGTCCGGGCTGGAGATCACCGGTGGCCACCTGTCGCCTCCATGGAGCTCGGGTGGCGTCGCCCATGGCGGCGGCATCCTCGTCCTGGGTCAGCTGAATCTGCAGAACTCACTCGTGACCGGCAACCAAGCCATCGGCGCGGCCGGCGCGGCCCTCGGAGAAGCGGGAGATGCCGCCACCGGAGGCGGGATCGAATACGGCGCCACGGCCGCGTCCGGAAGCCAGATCGTCGACAGCACCGTGAGCGACAACGCCGCGACCGGCGGCCGCGGCGGTCCCGGGGGATCGACCGGAGGCCGGGCCCGGGGTGGCGGGATCGCCTCGGAAAGCCCTGGCTCCTTCGCGGTTCAGAGCAGCACGATCTCAGGGAATGCGGCCACCGGCGGAGCTGGTGGAGGCGGCGCTAGCGCGGGAGGAACCGGCGGGAGTGCCCAGGGTGGCGGCATCTTCAATGACGCCGACCTCACGGTGACGGCGTCGACGATCGCCTCGAACCTCGCCACGGGAGGAGCGCAAGGGGCCGGGCCGACTCCGTCTTCAAGCACCGGCGGCGCGGCCGACGGAGGTGGTCTTTTCAGCTCTGGAATCGGGGATCAAATCGCCAATTCCACCTTCTTTGCCAACGGCGCTGATGGAGGGGCGGCGTCCACCGGTGGGACGGCCGGGAGCGGAATCGGCGGTGGCATGGACATCGGCGGCCAGGGCAATGACATCGCCGTCGACATCGAGGACGACACGATCGACGCCAACCACGCGGCATCGGCGGTGGGAAACCTGTACGTCAACCTGACGCTCCTCGAACCGCTGACGATCAAAGACACGATCGTCGCGGCCGGCACGCCGAACAACTGCGCCCGCTTCGGCGGAGCCCCCGGCTCCAGTGAGTCCTTCAACCTTGAGGACGACTCGGCTGACACGTGCGTCTTCTCCACCGCCAACCACGACCTCGTCGGCGTAGACCCGGCGCTGGCCACGGCCTTGGCGAACAGCGGCGGCCCCACGCAGACACTCGCGCCGGTTCCGGGAAGCCCGGTCCTCGACGCCGGGGGGACGTGCAGCGTGACCGTCGACCAGCGCGGGGAGCCGCGGGATATGCCGTGCGACATCGGGGCCTTTGAGTCGCAGCCTCCCGTGGCCACCGCGCTGCCGTCGATCACCGGCAAGGCGACGAGGGGGCAGACGCTGATCTGCAACCAGGGTGCCTGGTCAGGCGACGGACCGCTCGGCTATGCCTTCGCCTGGCTGCGCAATGGGGTGGCGATCCCCGGCGTCAGCACCAACACGTACGTCGTCGGAGCGCCAGATGCCGGCCAGACGCTGGCCTGCCGCGTCACGGCCGCGTACTACGGCTCGACCAGCGCCGCCAGTCCGTTCGTGATCGTGCCGAGCGATCCGGTGATCACCGTGCTCAAGACGTCGGCCAAGCCCACACTGCTCACGGTCAGCCTCGGCTGCCGTGGCCCCGACGGGACCCGCTGCAAGGGCAGCGCCGTGGTCACGGTGGTGGAAAAACGCCGGGGGGGAAAGGTCGTCGGATTCAGTTCCAGCGCCGCCACCCAGGCCGTGACGGTCGGAAAGGAGAAGTACTCGATCCGGGCTCGGGACACCGCCACGCTCCACATCCAGCTGAACCACGAGGTCGCGCACTGGGTCACCAAGTTCACGACGGTTCCGGCGCGGCTCGCGGTCAACCAGACGACCGCTGCCGGCACGTCCACGGTGGCGGCGCGGCGTCTGAAGATTCGCCGGTCGGGGACCACCAGGCGCGGGTAGGCCTCAGCGGGCCTCGAAGCGCGGGTGGCCTCAGCGGATCTCGAACCCGCTAAGTCCCTCGGGATCCTCCTCCGCGACCTCGACGTGCTCGACGCCTGCCTGGGGAGGCCCGGTGTGCATGAAACGCTCGAGCCGCTCGACCGCCTCACTCGGTCCCTCGAGCACCGCCTCGACCGCCCCGTCGGGGCGGTTGGCGATCCATCCCGCTACGCCGTGGGCGTCAGCTCGGCGGCGGGCGCTGTCACGGAAAAAGACCCCTTGGACGCGGCCCGAGACGGTGACTCTGCGGCGGATCAGGTCCTCATTCACGCCGGCGATTGTCCCTCACCCGGAGCCCCACGGCCTGGGCGCATCAGTCCGTCCGAGGGGCGCGGGATCATGATTGGTTGCGATGACTGCGGTGTGGTTATTGATTGGTCTGATCGTCGGGGCCGGCATCGTCGGGGCCGTCCTGCGGCCGCGGCTTCGTGCCCTGACGGCCGACGCGGCGCGCGTGGGTGCGCTCGAGCGCGACCTGGCGTGCGCGCAGTCGGATCTCGCGCACGAGCGCGCTCGCGCGGAGGAGCGTCTCGCGACCGTCAGCGACGCGCAGGAGCGGCTGTCGGCCGCGTTCAAGGCTCTGAGCGCCGAGGCGCTGCAGTCGAGCATGGCCCAGTTGACCGAGTTGGCGCGGGCTCAGCTCAGCGTGGCTCAGACCGAGGTCAAGGGCGATCTGGACAAGCGCCAGCAGGCGGTCGAACAGCTCGTCGCGCCACTGAAGGAACAGCTTGGGCGGGTGGACGCCCAGCTGCTCAAGCTCGACCAGGAGCGGCGTGAATCGCGCGGGCGCCTCGAGGCGCAGCTCCGCACGCTCACCGAAACCGGCGAGAAGCTGCGCACGGAGACCGGGGCGCTGGTCACCGCACTACGCAAGCCGAACACGCGCGGCCAGTGGGGGCAGATGCAGCTGCGCAACGTTGTCGAGCTCGCGGGGATGGTCCGCTACTGCGACTTCGTCGAGCAATCCTCGTTTGGCGTTGACGGTGCCGTCCTGCGGCCCGATCTCATCGTGCGGCTCCCGGGCGCCAAGCACGTGGTGGTCGATGCCAAGGCGCCACTCGAGGGGATCCTCAACGCGTACGAGGCGCGCGATGAGGAGGAGCGCGCGCAGCACCTACAGGCGCACGCGCGGCTGCTGCGCAAGCACGTAAAGGCGCTGGCCGACAAGGCGTACTGGAACCAGCTCGACTCGGCCCCGGACTTCGTGGTGATGTTCCTGCCCGGCGAGTATCTCTACGGGACAGCGCTCGAGGCGGACCCGGCCCTGCTCGAGGACGCGATGGTCCAGCGCGTGCTCATCACCACGCCGACAACCCTCCTGGCGCTGCTGCGCGCGGTTGCCTACGGGTGGCAACAGGAGCGCGTCGCCGAGTCCGCGCTCGCGGTCTCCGAGCTCGGACGGGAGCTGTACACACGCCTCGTCAAGCTCTCCAGTCTCCTGGCCACGGTCGGCACGAGGCTGAACAGCACGGTGAAGGCATACAACGACGTCGTCGGCTCCTACGAGCATCGGGTGATCCCGGCGGCCAGGCGCTTCGAGGACCACGGCGCAGCCGCCGGCGGGCGCGAGCTACCGGAGCTGGATCACGTCACGGTCACCGCCCGGGCGGTCGAGGTAGCCGAGCCTGGCGACGACGATCAAGGCGCGGTTCAGCCGCTGGGTCCCGGGCGACTTCGCGCCGCCGGCTAGCACCCCCAGAGATCGCGGGGGCGGCGAGTGCCCGCCGCTAAGCTCGCGTCATGTCGCTGCGAGCCGACACGTTCGATCTCGGCGGCCTTCATCTAACCGCCGGCGAGGGTCGCCGGCTCACGCTGAACGTCCGCATCGACGCTTTCGAGCTCGGCGGCGAGCGCTACCCCGTGGCGCCTCAGCCGGTCCCCGTTCAGATCGATGTCTCCCGGACCAACGCCGCCGGATATGCGCTCAGGCTGCGCTTTGAGGCCGCGGTGACCGGGCCGTGCATGCGCTGCCTCGAGCCCGCTGAGTCGACGTTCGCGATCGACGCCCGCGAGGTGTCGCAGCCGGGGGGCGGAGAGGAGCTCACCTCGCCCTACATCGAGGACGGCATCCTCGACGCTCAGGCTTGGGCGCGGGATGCGCTGGCGCTCGCCCTTCCGGCGACGCTGCTTTGCCGCGAAGACTGCGCGGGGCTGTGCGGCGTCTGCGGCGCCAATCTCAACTCGGCGGGCCCTGATCACAGCCATGAGGTCGGGCCCGACCCGCGTTGGGCGAAGCTGTCCGAGCTGCGGTTCGACTGAGCCCAGGTGCGCCCCAGCCCTCCGGTTACACTGCCCCCATGGCCGTCCCCAAGCAGAAGCAATCTCACGCTCGTACCGCCAAGCGTCGCGCCCAGCACAAGGTTGCTGCGGCGACCTACAACGCCTGCCCGCAGTGCCACAGTCCGCGGTTGCCCCACCGGGTTTGCCCGACGTGTGGGTACTACAAGGGCCGGGAGGTTGTCTCGCCGGGGGCGGAGCCAAGCCTCTAAGCCGAGGCAGTCATGATCACCGTCGCCGTGGATGCGGGGGGAGCCGATCTCGGCCCGCGTGAGGTCGCCGCAGGCGCCGGGCGGGCGGCAAGCCAAGGCATCCGTGTGCTCCTGTTCGGGCCGGCTCCGGAGATAGGACCGCCGCCGGACGGCGTGGAGGTGATCGACGCGCCGGTCTCGATTGCCAAGGCGCCAGATCCAGCCTTCGCGGTTCGAACCACCCCGGAGGCGTCGATCGTTCAGGCGGCGCGAGCGGTGGCCGACGGCCGCGCCCAGGCTTTGGTCTCAGGGGGATCGACCGGGTCGGCTCTGGCGGCGGGGCTGTTCAACCTGCGGCGTGACCGGGGCATCTACCGCCCGGCATTGGCCCTTCCGCTCCCGATTCCCGGCGCCGCGCCCGTGCTTCTCCTCGACGTCGGAGCAAACGTGAACTGCCGACCTGAGCACATGATCCAGTTCGCGCACATGGGCTCGGCCTTCGCGGCCGCGGTGATGCAGCGAGCGAACCCGCGGGTGGCTCTGCTCTCCAACGGGGAGGAGCCGGCGAAGGGAACCCCGGAGCTCGTCACCGTCCATGAGCAGCTGGTGGGGCCGGCCGGGGCGGGATTGAACTTCATCGGGAACATCGAGGGGACCCAGCTGACCGAGAACGTCGCCGACGTGGTGGTGATGGACGGTTTCACCGGCAACATCGCCCTCAAGCTGACCGAGGGGGTGTCGGCGCGCACGTTGCGCGCGGTCCGAGACGCAGCCATGAGCTCGTGGCGGGGACGCCTGGGCGGACTCCTGATGGCCAGCTCGGTGCGGGCCTTACGGGCCGAGATCGATCCCGAGGACCAGGGCGGGGCCTACCTGCTCGGCCTGCGCCAGCTTGGCGTGATCGCCCACGGCCGCTTCTCGGCCCGTGGCTTTGCCCGCGCGATCGAGGTCGCCGCCCGCGGCGTACAGGAGGACGTCATCGGCCGGACCCGTGAAGCCCTCTTCCAGGCGGGCGCTCTGAGGCCACCGCGCGGCCAGGGCGACGCTCCCGCGGACTCGGCCGACGGGTCGTCCGAGTCTGCGGCTACGGTGTCCCAGAGATGAAGCGGCAGCAGGTTTTCGAGCTCATCCGCGACCACCTGGCTGACGAGCTGGAGGTCGATCCGGCGAGAATCTCCGAGGGCACGCGGTTTCGTGAGGATCTCGAGGCGGACTCGCTCGATCTCTACACGCTGGTCCAGGAGCTCGAGGACTCCTACGGGGTGAGGATCTCGGACGAGGAAGCGGCCAAGATCCTCACCGTGGGCCAGGCGGTGGATTTCGTGCTGGCCAGCGGCGCCGTCGATTCGCGTTCCTCAGCGGCAGCTCGCCAGGGTCCAGACGCCGAGTGATCGGCAAGGCCGCGCGGACAGAGTCCGACTTCGAGGGCGGGCTCCGTGAGTTGCTCGACCAGCTTCCCGATGATCTGGCCATCCCCGTGTTCACGCACGCGTCGTGGACCGAGCGGCGCTCGGAGTCCTACGAGCGGCTCGCCTTCCTCGGCGACAGCGTGCTCGCCCTAGCCGTCACGGCCCACCTATACCCGCGGCTCCAAGCCGATCAGTTCGGCGCGGGCCGGCTGACCAAGATCCGAGCCCAGGCGGTGTCCGGACGCTCGTGCAAGGCCGTCGCCGAGCGCCTCGAAATACCGCGCCGGCTGGAGGCGGCGGCGCCGGCCGAGTCGGCGGCGACTGTGCATGCCCTGATCGGTACCGAGCGGGTCCTGGCCTCGGTGATCGAGGCCGTGATCGGCGCCTGCTTTCTCGCCTTCGGATACGAGCGGACCGCCGCCGCTGTGGTCGAGGCCTTCACGCACGAGATTGCCGATGCGCTCGAGCACCCGGTCGACTTCAAGTCAGCGCTTCAGGAGCGCCTGGCGCGTAAGGGGGAGCTCGTGAGCTACGACGTGATCGAGGAGCAGGGGCCGCCCCACGACCGGGTGTTCCAGATCTCGGCCACGATCGGCGGGGTCGAGGTCGGCCGCGGCACCGGACGCAGCAAGAAGGACGCCGAGCAGGAGGCAGCGCAGGTCGCGCTGGAGGCGCTCGAGCAGTGACTCACCCGAGACGAGACGACCCGTGTACCTGAAATCGATCGTCCTCAAGGGCTTCAAGTCCTTCCCGGACCGCACGCGGCTCGAGTTCGGGCCCGGCGTGAGCGTGATCGTGGGTCCGAACGGGTCCGGCAAGTCGAACGTCACCGACGCGGTGCTGTGGGCGCTCGGGGAGCAGTCGCCGCTCGCCGTCCGGGGTCAGTCGATGCAGGACGTGATATTCGCGGGCGCCCCCGGGCGCCAGGCCAGCCGGGCTGCGGAGGTCGAGCTGATCCTGGACGACAGCGACGGTGTCCTCGCCCTCGGCGTGCCGGAGGTGTCGATCGTCCGGCGCCTGGATCGAACCGGCGAGGGGGAGTACCGGCTCGCCGGCGCGCGCTGCCGACTGGTCGACGTGATCGAGATCCTTTCTGACACCGGCCTGGGCAAGGAAATGCATTCGGTCATCTCCCAGGGCCGGGTCGAGTCGATCGTCACCTCCAAGCCGCGGGACCGCCGGCTTTTGATCGAAGAGGCGGCAGGCCTCGGCAAGCACCGGAAGCGGCGACGGCGGGCGCAGCTCAAGCTGGCACGGACCCAGGAGAACCTGGACCGCGCCCTCGACGTCGAGCGCGAAGCCCGCAGTCGCCTGCGCCCGCTCAAGCGTCAGGCCGAGGCCGCGGAGCTGCACGCGCGACTTGAGCGCCAGTCACTGGAGGCACGCTGGGAGCTGGCGCGCGACGATCTGCGCGGCCAGCAGCGCGCGCTCGCGGTCGCCCAGGCCAAGGCGGCTGAGGCGCGCGCCGAACGTGAGCGCCTCGAGGCTGAGCTCGACCGGGTCGCCCGCCGGCGTGAGGCCGCCGAGGAGGCGCTGGCGCGCCGGAGCAGCCAGCGCGAGGAGCTCTCCCGCCGGTACTTCGCGGCTGGGTCCGTCCTCGAGCGTGTGTCCTACCGCGCCGACTCCGTGAAGGCGGCGGCCGCCACGGTCGAGAACCGTTTGCGGCGCAACCGCGAGCAGCTGGGATCGCTCGCGCAGGAGGAACCTGGCGCCCTCGAAGATCCGCAGGCGGAGGCGCGGATTGCCGCGCTTGAGGCTTCGCTGGCCGATTTGGACCGCGGCCGCGAGGCGCGCCTGGCGAGCCAGCTCGCGGAGCTCGAGGCCGAGCTCGCTGTGTCCCGCGATCGCGTACGCGCGCAGGGAGGTGTCGTGGAGCAGGCCGCGCGGGCGCGAGGCCAGGCCGAGGAGCAATCCGAGCGCGCGGTCGCCGAGCTCCGCGCCGCCGAGCGCGCCGTCGAGGACGCGCGGAGGGCCGCGGCGAGCGTCGGGGCTGAGCTTGCCGCCGTCAACCAGTTCCTGCGGGGTCAGTCCACCCATCCCGGCGGAGCGAGCGTCTTGTCCGACCAGTTGAAGGTCGATGCCGGCTACGAGCTCGCCGTGACCGCGGCCCTCGACGGGCGCCTCGGCGCGGCCGTGGTGAGCGACCGCGAGGCGGCACGAGCTCTCCTGGACCGCGCCGGCGCAGACGGCGGACGCGCCCTCGTGTGGGCGGAAGCCGGTGCATCGAGGGAGGCTGGCAAGACGCCGGCGCCAGAAGCGGTGCGGCTGCTCGACCACGTGCATGGCCCCGGCGAGGTGATCGGCCTCGTGCGGAGGCTGCTCTCAGACACCTGGCTTGTCGAATCCCTGGAGGCGCTTCCGGACACGTTCTCAGGCGTGGCGGTGACGCCGAGCGGGCGCGTGTGGTCGGCCCCGAGTCGGGAGATACGACAGGCGCCGGCGGTCGGGGAGGAGCGCGTGCTCGCCGAGCGCAACCGCCGTGAGGAACTGATCCGCCGCAGCGAGAGCGCCGCCCAGGGCGAGCTCGCGGCCGTGACCGCCCTGGAGCGCGCGGCCTCGACCTTTCATCACGCCGAGGCCCGCCGCGAGGAGGCGATCATGGCGCACCGGACGGCGGTGCGGGAGCGCGATGAGGCGGCCGAGGAGGAGCGACGGATCGTGGCGCGGCTGGAGCGTCGGCGCGCGGCTCCGGAGGACGGCCCCGAGGAGGAGCGGCGTCGGCGGCTGCTCGCCGAGCTGACCAGCGAGCGTGCGCACGTCGAGGCGGCGGCGCGGCAGCTGGCGGAGCGCACGGCGCGGCGGGAGCGCCTGGTGAGCGCGGCGGCGGGCGATGAGCTTCTGGTGCCGAACGTCGCTGCGGTCATCGCCGCGCTGAGCGCCGTGTCCGAGTCGATCTCGCTCCAACGTGAGCGGTTCGGCGCCGAGCTGGAGGCCGACCGTCAGGCCGGCGAGCACGTGGCGGCCGAGCTCCGGACCTGCGCCCGGGAGGAGGCGGCACTCCAGTCCCAGCTTCACGGGGCCTCCGAGGTGGTCACGGAAACCGAGGTCGCGCACCTGCGGACTCGCGACCGCGCCGCCGAGGTGGAGGAGGAGCTCAAAGAGCTAGCGGCGAGGCTGGAGCTAGACGCGGCTCCGGCCGGCGAGGAGCTTTCGGGCGAGCAGCGAGCGGCGCTCGAGGGACGACTCGAGCGCCTGGCCAGGCGGCGCGAACAGCTCGGACCGGTCAACCCGCTGGCCCAGCAGGAGTACGGCGACGCGGTCGCCCACGTGGAGGAGCTCGAGCGTCAGCGCGGCGATCTGGAGACGGCGCTGCGCGAGCTCGAGAGGCTGATCGCCGATACCGATCGGCAGATCCGCCTGACCTTCGAGGAGACCTTCGCGGCGGCGGCGCGGAACTTCGAGCAGGTCGCGGCACAGCTGTTTCCCGGTGGCCGCGGCAGGCTGCGCCTGGTCTCAGATAGCGAGGGGCAGCCCCGCGTGCTCGGGGGCGCCGCGGTGCCGAACGGTCGCGTCGAGGACGGCGAGACGGCGCTCGACGGCGAGGAGCGGGCCGAGCTCGAGGCGCTGCCGGAGGAGGAATTGCTGGGCGTCGAGATCGAGATCAACCCGGCGGGCAAGGAAATGAAGCGGCTCACGCTGCTGTCGGGCGGGGAGAAGTCGATGACCGCGCTCGCCTTCCTGTTCGCGGTGTTTCTGGCCCGCCCGTGTCCGTTCTACATCCTCGACGAGGTCGAGGCGGCGCTCGACGATCTCAACATCGACCGGTTCCTGGGGTTGCTGCGCGCCTACTCCGAGCATGCTCAGTTCATCGTGGTCACGCATCAGCGCCGCACGATGGAAGCCGCCGACATCCTCTACGGCGTCTCGATGGGCAGCGACGGCATCTCCAAGGTGATTTCGCAGCGGCTGCCGCGAGAAGCCGACGTCGCGGCCTGAGGGGTAGTACACCTGCTGTGGCACGCGACTGGAGCGACCTGTTCATCGTCGACGGGGCAGCGGGAGACGCCGCCGCCTTCCCGGCCGGCGAGGCGCGGGTGGAAGAGGCTCGCGGCGGCCGGTTTCGCCGGCTTCGAGACAGCCTGCGCCGGACGCGTCAGGCGCTCAGCAGCGAGATTCAGGCCACGCTGTTCGACGAGCTCGACGACCAGACATGGGAGCGACTCGAGGAGGCCCTGATCTACGCCGACGTCGGAGCCGCGACGACGGCCAAGGTCGTGCAGGAGCTGGAGCGGGAGGCCACCGAGGGATCGCTCAGCGGAGGCGAGGCGCTGACCGCGCGACTCACCGAGCTCCTGGCCGACGTGGCGCGGACCGGTGAGGACCGGATCGACCTCCGGGCCCATCCGGCGGTGATCCTCGTCGCGGGCGTCAACGGCACCGGAAAGACGACGACCGTGGGTAAGCTGGCCTGGCATCTGCACCGCGAGCTGGGCAAGAGCGTTCTGCTCGCCGCCTCCGACACGTTTCGCGCCGCCGGGGTGGAGCAGCTCGAGCAGTGGGCGCAGCGGGCGGGGGCGAGCTTCGTCAAGGGAGCGCCGGAGGCCGACCCGGGAGCTGTGGCCTACGATGCCATCGCCGAGGCGAGGCGGGCGGGAACCGACGTCGTGATCGTCGACACCGCGGGCCGTCTCCACACCCAGGACGATCTGATGGCCGAGCTCGCGAAGGTGCGCCGGGTGATCACCAACCAGATCAGCGAGGCCCCGCACGAGACCCTGCTCACCGTCGATGCCACGACCGGGCAGAACGGCCTTCGCCAGGCGCGGCTGTTCTCCGAAGCGATCGGCGTGGGCGGCCTCGTTCTCACCAAGCTCGACGGGACGGCCAAGGGCGGGATCGCCCTGGCGATCGCCTCCGAGCTGGGCATCCCGGTCAAGCTGATCGGAGTGGGCGAGCAGCTGGAGGACCTGCGGCCCTTTGAGCCGCTCGAGTACGCCCAGGCGCTGATCAGCTGAGGCTCACGGCGCCCGAGCCTCCTGCGCTGCGGGTCATTGGGTCAGCGGAGGGTCTCGGAGGTTCGCGTTGATCCGCTCGGACAGCGCCTCCGAGGCCGCCCGCAACGCCGCTCGCCGCTGCTCCTCATCGTCGCGAGCCATCAGGGTGCGCTCGTAGGCGTCGCGCGCCACCTCGAAGTGCTCCCGCGCCTGCTCCGTCCTCGCTGCCGCCTCACGGCGAAGCAGCTCGGCCCGCTCGGTAACCGCGGCTGCCGGCTCGTCGCCGGAGTGGACCTCGCGCGCCTCGAGCTCGCGAACGAAGGTGAACGTCCGCTCACGGCACGCCACCGGCTCGTAGCGGACCGTCTCGATCGTGATCGAACCATCATCTGCGGCGCTGGTCTGCACGTCCCATCTCGTGTATGGCGTGATCCCGGCCAGCCATTGGCGCCGGCGCTCCTCGAAGGACTCCGCGCCGCGCAGGGCGAGCCGGTTGGCGCTGAGCTCGGCGACGTGCACCCATCCCCAATGGGTGCCGGCCAGAAGCACGCCGACGAGGACCGAAACCAACCCCACCACCGGCGATTCCAGAATCGCCTCGACGACACCGAACACGACCAGCGCGACGCCGAGCACCAGGGTCACGCCGGTGAGCGTCGCTCCCAAGCCGACGACGGGGCCGCGAACCCGACTCGCCGGCAGCTGCGCCGGGCGCCCGAGCGACGGCGGGAGCTGACCGAGGTCGTCGCCGAGCAGCCGCTCATCCGGCGCGAAGGCGACGAGCTCGATCGCCTCGATTTCCGGCGACATAGTCCTGAAGGTACTCTCAGAAGGAATACGGCAATTCATTTGAGGGGGCCTACAGATGCCACTCTTCTTTTTCACCGTCGAGCAGCAGGAGCGGGCGATCGTCGAGCGCTTCGGAAAATTCGTCCGCGTCGGCGGTCCGGGCCTGCAGACGAAAACTCCGTTCGTCGAACGCGTGGCCGGCCGGATGAGCCTCCAGGTCGAGCAGCTCAACGCCCAGATCGAGACCAAGACCAAAGACAATGTGTTTGTCCAGGTCAAGCTGGCCGTGCAGTACAAGGTCGGAGCGAGCGAGCAGCAGGTGCAGGACGCGTACTACAAGCTCGATGACCCCGAGGTGCAGATGCAGGCCTATGCCTTCGACGTCGTGCGCTCCCACATCCCGAGCATGGACCTGGACGAAGCGTACGCCGACGCGGACACGATCGCCAAGCACATCCAGGACACGCTGCACGCGCAGATGGCCACCTATGGGTACGAGATCGTCAAGGCCCTGATCACCAACATCGAGCCGGATCAGCGTGTCAAGGACGCGATGAACAACATCAACGCCTCGCAGCGCAACCAGGTCGCCGCGGCGGCTCAGGGTGACGCCCAGAAGACGCTGGCGGTCAAGAAGGCGGAGGGTGAGAAGGAGACGATGCGCCTGCAGGGCGAGGGCGTCGCCGCCGAGCGCAAGGCGATCGCCGAGGGGCTGCACGAGTCACTCGAGATCATCGCCCAGCACGGTCTCGACCCCAAAGAGGCGATGGCGCTCGTCGCCCTGACCCAGTACACGGACATGATCCGGGCCCTCGGGGAGGGCTCGCACACCAACACGATCCTGCTGCCCCATTCACCGAGCGGCGTGGGCGATCTGATGGCCCAGATCCGTGATGGCATCCTGATCGCCGATGCGGCGTCCGATACGCAGCCGCGAGGGCCGCGCCGGGCAATTCAGGGAGGGGCGAATCCAGGTACTGGCAGCGACAGCTAGCCCCCGCCCGCGCACTAGCCTGAGAGCAGCGCATGTTCGACTCGCTGGCGGAGAAACTACAGGGGACGCTTTCCGAGGTGCGAGGCCGCGGCACCCTGACCGAGGACGACATCTCCGCCGCCATGCGGGAGATACGCCTGGCCCTGCTCGAAGCGGATGTCAACTTCAAGGTCGTCAAGAGCTTCACGGGCGCGGTCAAGGAGAAGGCGCTCGGCGCCGACGTGATCGGCAAGCTCAACCCGGGTCAGCAGGTCGTGAAGATCGTTGCCGACGAGCTCACCGAACTGATGGGAGGGGCCGCCGGGGACCTCGTCTTCTCACCGCGTCCCCCGACCGTCGTGCTGATGGCCGGACTGCAGGGCTCCGGCAAGACGACGGCCACGGCCAAGCTCGCGCGCTACCTCAAGCAGGAGCTGGGCTCCTCCGTCGCCGTCGCCGCCTGCGACGTGTATCGGCCTGCGGCGGTCGACCAGCTGGTCAAGCTGGCGGGCCAGGTCGGAGTGGATGTCTACGAGCAGGGGACCGACCGCAGCCCGGTCAAGATCGCCGCCTGGGCGCGCGACCGGGCCCAGTCTGAGGGCAAGGATGTCCTGATCATCGACACCAGCGGGCGGCTCCACGTGGATCAGGAATTGATGACCGAGCTGGCCGAGATCAAGAAGGTCACGCGTCCGCACGACGTGCTTTTGGTCGTCGACGCGATGACCGGCCAGGACGCTGTCGCCGTGGCCGAGCATTTCGCCCAGACCATCCAGTTCGACGGGGTCGTGATGACCAAGCTCGACGGCGATGCCCGCGGCGGCGCGGCGCTGTCGGTCAAGGCCATTACCGGCAAGCCGATTCTGTTCGCCTCGACTGGAGAGAAGCTTGACCAGCTCGAGCGCTTCCATCCCGACCGCATGGCGCAGCGGATCCTCGGGATGGGGGACGTGATGACGCTGATCGAGAAGGCCGAGGGGGCCTACGACGAGGCGCAGGCGGCGGAGCTCGAGCGCAAGCTGCGCAGGCAGGAGTTCGGACTCGATGACTTCCTCGACCAGCTGCGCCAGGTCCGGCGTCTCGGCCCGCTGCAATCCCTGCTCGGGATGATCCCGGGCATGGGGAAGGAGCTCCGGGGGGTCAAGGTCGACGAGCGCGAGTTTGACCGGCTCCAGGCCATCATCCTGTCGATGACGCCTCAGGAGCGCCGCCATCCGGAGCTGATCAACGGCTCACGCCGGCTCCGGATCGCCCACGGATCGGGCACCAACGTCCACGCGGTCAAGCAGCTGATCAAGCAGTTCGAGCAGATGCGCAAGGTGATGCGCCAGGTCGCGCAGGGGCGGATGCCCGACCTCGGGGCGTTGATGCGCCAGGCCCGGTGAGGCGCGCGCCGCTCCCGTCGTCGCGGAGCGCGCCAGCCGGTTGTCCCGCTACCCGCTAACCTCGTGGCGCTATGGCAGTCCGTCTACGACTGAGAAGGATCGGCTCGCACAAGAACCCCGTCTGGAGGGTTGTCGTCGCCGATCAGCGCTCCAAGCGCGATGGGCGCGTGATCGAGACCGTCGGTCACTACAACGCCCAGACCAACCCCTCGACGATCGTGCTCGACGAGGCGCGAGTTCGTGACTGGCTCGCCCGGGGCGCCCAACCCTCTGACACGGTGCGGAAGCTGCTGCGCACCCAGGGCATCAACTAGCCCGGAGCCGTGAAGGAACTGCTCGAGTACCTCGCCCGGGGTCTGGTCGAGCAGCCTGACCAGGTTCGGGTCAAGGAGGTCCAGGAGGACGGGGCCACCGTCCTCGAGCTGTCGGTGGCCGAGGACGAGTACGGCAGCGTCATCGGCCGGGGCGGCCGCACGGCCAGCGCGCTGCGTGCTGTCGTGAAGAGCGCCGGGGCCAAACGCGGCCGCCGCGTCTTCGTGGATATCGTCGACGACGAGTAGCGAGCGCAACGCGCGAGGGGTTGAGTGAGGCCGGAGGCCGAACCACCCGACCGGACCGCCGCGGGGAGCACGGCTGGTGATCCCTCCGGTTGGCTACGCGCGGGCCGCGTAGGGCGGCCGCACGGGCTCGACGGCAGCTTCTACGTCCGTGAACCCACACCGCCCTTGCTCGAGGCCGGGACCCGGGTGCACATCGCCGGACAGGACTGGACAATCACGCGCCGCTCCGGTGATGACCGTCGCCCGATCGTCAGCCTCGATGGGTGCGGGGCTCGGGAAGCCGCGGAGGCGCTGATCGGAGAATGGCTGACCGTCGCGCGTTCGGAGGCGCCCGAGCTGGATGAGGACGAATGGTGGGAGGCGGATCTCGTCGGGTGCGTCGTCCGGGACGGGGAACGGCGGGTGGGCACGGTTCGCCGGTTGCTCGGACTGCCCTCGGTGGATGTCCTCGAGGTGGCCCGCGAGGACGTCGGCTCCGACCTGCTCGTCCCCCTGATCCGCGACGCCGTGCGGAGCGTCGATGCCGAGCGCAAGGTGATCCAGGTCAACCTGCGGTTCCTGGGGATCGACTAGGTGGAGATTGACGTCTTCACCCTGTTCCCGGAGGCCTTCGCCTGGTTCGAGGCTCAGCGCCATGTCATGAGCGCTCTGTCTCACGGGCACCGGCTGAGCCTGGTCAACTACCGTGACCACACACCGCTCAAGGCGGGACAGGTCGACGACACACCGTTCGGCGGCGGCGCCGGGATGGTGCTGAGGGTCGATGTCGTCGATGCCGCCCTTCAGGCACGATACGGGCGCGACCCGGTGGCGTTGCGTGAGGAGCGGCGGGTCATTGCGCTGACACCGGCGGGGCGGCTGCTCGACGACGCGCTCGCGAGCGAGCTGGCGCAGGAACCGGCGCTGACGCTGCTCTCGGGCCGTTACGAGGGTTTCGACCAGAGAGTGCTGGACCACTTCGCCAGCGACCGGGTCTCGATCGGGCGCTACGTGCTCGCCGGGGGTGAGCTCCCGGCCATGGTCATGGCGGACGCCATCCTGCGCAAGCTCCCCGGAGCCCTGGGCCACGAGGACTCCGCGGTGGAGGAATCGTTCAGCCAAGCACTCGATGGCGCCCCTGAATACCCGCACTACACCCGACCCGCCGAGTACCGCGGCTGGGCGGTTCCGGCGATCCTCCTGTCAGGGCATCACGCCCAGATCAGGGCCTGGCGGCTCGAGCAGAGCGCGATGCGCCGTCAGGCGTTGGCGGGCGAGGATGCGAGCGCCGCGGGAGCCGTCCGCTACCATGGCCAGTCGCGCAAGGGTCCAGCGGTTTAGTCCTCGGGCCTCCGCCGTCCCTCGATCGCCGGTGCTGCCGGCGGCAAGCATCGTTTGATGAGCACCGTGATCGACAGTCTGGAGAGCGCTCAGCTCCGCAGCGCGCCGGCCTTTGCCGCCGGCGACCGCGTACGCGTGCATTTTCAGGTCGTCGAGGGGACCAGGCGGCGCACCCAGGTGTTCGAGGGGGTCGTGATCAAGCGCCAGGGCCACGGGGTGCGTGAGACCTTCACCGTCCGCAAGCAGTCGTTCGGAGTCGGGGTCGAGCGGACGTTCCCGCTGCACTCACCGAAGATCGAGCGGATCGAGGTGGCGGCGCGCGGCGACGTCAGGCGGGCCAAGCTGTACTACCTGCGCGGACGAGTGGGCAAGCGAGCGCGGGTACGTGAGCGTCGCAACATCACCCCCGAGGGGGCGGTCGAGCGCGGGCTGGTGAACGCGGCCGTGGCGTCCGAAGCGGAGATGGAGGGAGCCGGCGAGCTCGAGCCGGCCGGCGAGCTGGCGGCTCCCGAGGCCGAGGCCGCTCCCGAGGCGGAGGCGGCTCCCGAGGCGGAGGCGGCTCCCGAGGCCGAGGCGGCCGAACCGCCCGAGTCGGCGCCGGAGGCCGTCGCGGAGGAAGCCGCTTCTGACGGCGGCGGCGCAGAGCAGGAGTAACGACGGCCGCCTCACAAACCAAGCCGCGGAAGTCACCCCTCAAGTCGGGTGTCGAGCTGATCATGACCGTCGGCATCGCGGTCGGGCTCGCGCTCCTCATCCAGGCCTTCATCGTCAAGCCGTACCGCATTCCCAGCCCGTCGATGGTCCCGACGCTCGACATCGGGCAACGGGTTCTCACCGACCGGCTGATCAGCCATCCCAGCGTGGGCGACATCGTCGTCTTCCATCCGCCGGCCGGGGCCAACCCCCTGAGTCCCGCCTGCGGGGACCCGAATCAGGGCTCCGGCCACGGTCAGGCCTGCGATCAGCCGACAGCCAAGGAATCAAGCCAGACGTTCATCAAGCGTGTCGTCGCCGGTCCCGGAGACACGATCTACATCAAGGATGGACACGTCTACCGGAACGGCGTGCGGGAGAAGGATTCCTATACCGAGCCCTGCGGCGGCGCCGATGGCTGCAATTTCCTAACCCCGATCAAGATTCCGCCCGGCGATTACTTCATGATGGGCGACAACCGTGGAGCCTCCGATGACAGCCGCTTCTGGGGACCGGTCCCGAACAAATGGGTCATCGGCGTCGCCTTCTTCACCTACTGGCCACCGGACCGCATCGGCTTCCTCTGATCGCCAGCGCGCGCCCCGGTCTCGCCGCCGCCCCGGGGGCGCAGCCAGACGTCTATTCCGCTTTGACCGCAGCCTCGGGGTCCGGTTCGTTGCTGGAGCCGACGAAGCCGGTCGCGGTTGTCTCGCCGGGCCGCTGGTCGCAGCCGCCGTGCTCTTCGACCTGGAGCGGATCGGCCCGCGTGAGGTCCGCGCCCTGAGCGCCCTCAACGATTCCAAGCAACAGCTGCCCGAGAAACGAGCCGAGGTTTTTCCGGTGATCCTCCGCACGGCCGCGAAGGTCGTGATCGTCTCCCGGTGCGCCCCCGGCATCGATTCCCGAGGCCTGCACAAGACGAACCTCGCCGCCCTGCGCGACGCGCTGGCCAAGGTGGCCTGCCCCGGTTGCATCTGTCTCAGCGACGGCTTCCCGGTGGCCGCGCTTGCGCACGAACAGATGGCCGTGGTGGGCGGAGACGCCAAGAGCGCCGCGATCGCCGCCGCATCGGTGATCGCCAAGGAGACGCGGGACCGGTACATGCGCAAGGCCGATCGGGTTCATCCAGGCTGGGAGTTCGCGACTCATGTCGGCTATTCGACCCCCGAGCATCGCGATGCCATCGAGCGGCTCGGCATGTCGCCGCTTCACCGCCGCTCCTTCCAGTCGGTCGCCTACCTTCAGCTCGGGCTGGGACCGTTCGAGGACGTGCCCGAGGGGCTCGGGGACGAGATCGCGGAACTGGAGCGAAGTACCGCGGCCTGAGTAGTCGAACGCCCCCTCGAGGGTGTACCCGTCAGAACGCTGCCTCGAGATGCTCGAGGGCGATCAGCCGGCCACCGCGATCGAAGGTAATCCCGATCGCGTCGCAGCGAATGACCCGGGCGTAGCGGCGATCCACGTGCTCGGCCATCCAGCTCCGGGCCATCTTCCGGACCTGGCTTTGCTTGCGCGGCCCGATCGACGCGAATGGGCCAAGAGCGCTTCCGGCGAAGACCCGCCGGGTCTTCACCTCGGCAAAGCAGAGCGTGTGACCGTCGAAGGCGACGATGTCAAGCTCGCCCCACCGCGTCCGGTAATTGCGCTGGAGGATCTGGAAGCCGCGCCGGATCAGGTGCTCGGCGGCCAGTTCCTCGCCCAGCTGTCCCAGCTGCTGGCGTGAGTTGTCGCTGGCCTGACGTGCGTCGCCGCTCACCGCCCTGACGCTAGGGACACGACTGCAACGCGTGGGTCACGTCAGGTCACAGTTGTGCGCTGATTGCCCCGGGGATTGGTGCAGTCTTGGAGCGCGGCGTTACCCACGGCTGGCAGGACGCGGCCTAGCTTGAGCGGTGTGCTGGCTCGCCTCGCCACGTTCGCCATAGACGGTGTCGACCCACGCCAGGTCTGGGTCGAGGTCGATATCCATCCCGGGCTCCAGACGTTCACGATCGTCGGCCTGGGGGACGCGGCGGTCCGTGAATCACGGGATCGAATCCGAGCCGCGATTCAGAACTCGGGATTCACATTTCCCCCCACCCGGATCACCGCGAACCTGGCGCCGGCGTTCCTCCGCAAAGTGGGACCGGGATTCGATTGCGCGATCGCCCTGGCCATCCTGGCCGCCAGCGAGCAGATCCCGCGGGCGCCCCTGGCCGATTATGCGGTTTACGGCGAGCTGTCCCTCACCGGCGAGGTTCGGGATTCCCCGGGCGCGCTCGCGGTGGCCGAGGGAGCCCGGCGCGCCGGCCTGCGGCGCCTGATCGTCCCGCGCGATCGAGCCCGAGAGGCGGCACTGGTCGATGGGCTTCAGGTCGTGCCCGTGACGACGCTGCGCAGCGCCGCGGACGTGGTGGGGGGCGGCGATCCGCCACCTCTGCCGCCCGCGCTCTCGTCCCCCGCCGGCTACGCCAGCGAGCCCGACCTGTCCGATGTGCGGGGGCATGCCGCACCGCTGCTGGCGCTCGAGATCGCCGCTGCGGGCGGCCACAATCTCCTCTTCGAAGGCGCTCCGGGGACGGGCAAGACAATGCTGGCGAGGAGACTGCCCTCGATCCTCCCTGCGATGAGCCGAGACGACGCGCTCGAGGTCACCCGGGTGCACAGCATCGCGGGCCTTCACTCAGACGGGCTGATCTCAAGACGACCCTTCCGCGCCCCGCACCACACGATCTCCGCGCCCGGGCTGGTCGGAGGCGGCTCGCCGCCGCGGCCCGGCGAAGCGACCTTGGCCAACCGCGGAGTGCTCTTCCTGGATGAGCTGTCCGAATTTCCCCGGCCGAGTCTCGAGGCGCTTCGTCAGCCGCTCGAGGACGGCCAGGTCACGATCGTGCGCGGCCAGCGCGCGCTCGTGTTCCCGACCCGGTTCATGCTCGTCGCGGCGACGAATCCTTGCCCCTGCGGCTTTGCCGGCGTGGGCGATCGCTGCCGCTGCGGCGAGGCCGACCTGCGGCGCCACCGGCGACGGCTGAGCGGTCCGCTGCTCGACCGCATGGACCTCCTCGTCAGCGTCGAGCGACCGACTGAGCAGGAACTGCGAGCGCCTCCCGTGAGCTCGTCCGCCCGCGTGCGGGAGCGGGTCGCGGAGGCCCGGGAGCGCCAGCGGCTACGGCTGGCGAATCAACGGGCGAGCTGCAACGGCGAGATGGACGGCCGCCTGGTGAGCCGCCATGTCCGTCTGGACGAGCGCGCCCAGGCCATCCTGGCCCGCGCCTACGCGAGCGGCGCCCTCAGCGCCCGTGGTCGCCACAGGGTGCTGCGAACGGCTCGCACCCTGGCCGACCTGAGCGGCCGCGAACGCGTGCGGAGCGAGGATCTGCTGACCGCCCTCAGCCTGCGTCAGCGGGTCCTCGCCGAGGAGTGGGTGGCGGCATGAGCCGCGCCTGCGAGCAATGCCTGAGGCGCACGTGGCTGATGGCGCAACTCGCCGGCCACCTCGACCGAGCCAGAGCTCACATCGCCGAGGTGCTGTCCCTCGACGACGACGCGCTTCTTCAAGCCGTCGGAGGGCGTCGACGCGACGAGGTCCGGCGTGGCTGGGCAGGACCCGAGCCCCAGCGGCTCCGTGCGAAGGGGGAGCGGGCCGGCCTCGAGCTCATCTGCCGGTGCGATCCGAGGTATCCGGCCCGCCTCCGGGACCTGGCGAGCCCGCCGGCCGTCCTCCACGTGGCTGGAGGGTTGGAGCGCTTTCTCGCCGGGGCGGCCACCGAGGCGGTGGCCCTCGTCGGGTCACGCGCCGCCTCGTCGTACGGCACCGGAGTCGCGCGCTCGCTGGCCCGGGGTCTGGCCTCCGCGGGGGTGCCGGTGATCAGTGGGATGGCCGCCGGCATCGACTCCTCCGCCCACCGCGGCGCGCTGTCGGTGGGCGCGCCCGCGCTGCCGGTGGGCGCGCCCGCGCTGCCGGGGGATCCGTCCGGACCCGATCCATCCGCCCTGACGATCGCCGTCCTCCCCGGGCCCGCCGACCGCGCGTACCCCCGCGGCGCGAGCGGCCTCTACCGCCAGATCGTGAGATCCGGCTCGGCGGTCTCGGAGATGCCTCCGGGGACGCCGGTCAGAAGCTGGATGTTCCTGGCCCGCAACCGGACGATCGCGGCCATGGCGGTGATGACGATCGTCGTCGAGGCGGGGACGGGCTCGGGCGCCCTGCTCACCGCGCACTGCGCGCGTGCCGCTGGGCGGGCGGTGGGGGCGGTACCCGGGCAGGTCACGACGCCCCAGGCAAGGGGTCCCAACCAGCTGATCAGGGAGGGAGCGCACGTCGTGTCGGGCGCCCAGGACGTCTTGGATCTGCTGTTCGAGGCGGGGAGCCGAAGCGCGCCGATGGACGACCGGCCCGCGTTGAACCGAGAGCTGACGACACTTCTGGCCGCCGTCGCCGAGGGCCACGACACGCCCGCCGCCCTGATCCGTCACGGCGCCCTGCCCGAACAGGGACTCGCGGCGCTGGCCTCACTCGAGTTGGCCGGCTATGTGGCCCGAGGCCCGGGAGGGAGGTTCACCGTGGTGCCCTGAGTACCCTCGCCCGAGTGAATACGCAGCACCTGCCCCGAGTTCTCTCGATCGCCGGCTCGGACTCGGGCGGCGGCGCGGGGATCCAGGCCGATCTGAAGGCATTCGCGGCGTGCGGAGTCCACGGCATGACCGCGATCACCGCCATCACGGCTCAGAACACGGTCGGGGTGACACGCATCGAGCCCGTGGCCCCGGAGATGATCGAGGCCCAGGTCCAGGCGGTGCGCGAGGACATCGGCATCGACGCGGTGAAGATCGGGATGCTGGGCAATGTCCCCACCATCCACGCCGTGTGCCGGGCGCTGGATGGCCTGCCGACGGGCACACCGGTCGTGCTGGATCCGGTGATGGTGGCTGAGTCAGGCGCTGAGCTGCTGGAGCCCTCGGCGCGAGCTGCGCTCGTGGAACTGCTGCTCCCCCGCGCGACGGTGGCGACGCCCAACCTGCCGGAGGCTCGGGCTCTGGTCGCGCAGGCCGGCGACCCCGAGAGTGAGGCGCTCGATCCGGAGGCGCTGGCGCGCAAGGTCCACGCGCTCGGCCCACGAGCCGTGGTGGTGACCGGGGGGCATCGAGATCGCTTGATCGACGTGTTCTTCGACGGACGCCGGCTCGAGCACCTGACCGCGGAGCGGCATGAGAGCGGGGCCGCCCATGGCTCGGGGTGCACCCACTCCTCGGCGCTGGCCGCGCGTCTGGCCTGGGGAGACGACGCTCTCAGCGCGGCCACGTTTGCTCAGGAGCTGGCGGGTCGCGCCGTGCGTGATGGCCTGCAGGAGATCGGATCCGGGGCGGGTCCAGTCGACGCCCTCGGGGTACGGTCGCTCAGCCGGGCGGGGTCACCTGCTCTGACATAATCCTGGGGTGCGGTTCCTGCGGATGAAGCCAGGCCACGGCGAGGTGCTGATCGCCGAGGGGGATATCGATCTCGCCGGCGACGAGGAGCGCCTGATCGCCGAGTTCCGCCGCCAGCTCGACGCCGGTCTGTGGGCCGCGGTGCCGGTCGCCGATGAGCGCGGCCGGCGGGAATCCCGCATGGTGCAGGCCTTCGAGGACATTCCTCGGGACGCCGAGCGCGTGATCTTTTTCCCCCGCGCCGCCGGCGGTCGGTAGGACCGAGGGTCGCGGTGCTGCTGGCGCTGGCCGCGACCGCCATCGTCGCCCTGGCGCTCCTCTCTGACCTGATCCTTCCGCGCCTCGAGGAGGGATGGCGGCGACTTCGGGTCCGGCGCAAGAAGGTTCCGGAGATCCTCTACGACCCCGGCCGCGAGCGTCGCGCCGAGCAACGGGCGCGGGCGCTCCTGCGCTCCTGCGTCAACGACGAGGAGTGGGCGATGTATCGGGATCTGGGTTTCATCCGGGTCTGGGGAACCCAGTCCGAGGGTCCTCACGACCGTGCGGGGGGCGGAGCCCCATACGCGTACCTGGTCTACCCGCACCGGCCGATCGTGGCCTATCTGGCCCAGACCCACCGCCTGCTCGGCGAGTACTGCATCGAGTTCCCGGATGAGACCCGCCCCTACGGGAGCGCACGGCTTCCGGACTCCGACGACGTCCTGGCCAAGTGGATGGCCCTCACCGGAGATGAACGCCGGCTCATCGCCACCGCCAATATGCACCTCCCCGGTCGCCAGCTCGACCCCGACCAGGTGCGCCGGGATCTGTGGCGACTCGCCCAATGGGAGCGGCGCCGCCTCCGTCAGTCTGCGCTCGGGAAGAGCCCGGCCGAGGCTGACGCCAGCGGCTGAGCCAGTCCGGCCGCTACAGTCCGGGCGCTCGTGACCGGCTCTTCGCTCAAGCATCGCAGCCGTGCCCTCACCGAGGGGCCGGAGCGCGCGGCCGCGCGCGCCTACCTGCGGGGGATCGGTTACGACGACGAGGCGATGGCCAAGCCGATCGTCGCGGTGGCTAATACGTGGATCGAGACGATGCCCTGCAACTTCCACCTGCGGGCGCTGGCGGCGAGGGTCAAGGACGGCATCCGCGCGGCCGGCGGGACGCCGATGGAGCTCAACACGATCGCGATCTCCGACGGCATCACGATGGGGACCCCGGGCATGCGGGCCTCCCTGCCGAGCCGGGAGATCATCGCCGATTCGATCGAGATCGTGTGCGACGCGCACATGTTCGACGCTGTGATCGCGATCTCGGGGTGTGACAAGACGATCCCGGCCACCGTGATGGCGCTGTGCCGGCTCAACGTTCCGAGCGTGATGCTCTACGGCGGCTCGATTCTCCCCGGCCACTTCCACGGTGAGGAGGTGACGATCCAGGAGGTGTTCGAGGCGGTGGGCGCGCTCGACGCCGGTCGCATCACCGAGCAGGAGCTCCACGAGCTCGAGGCCGTCGCGTCTCCGGGCGCCGGCGCGTGCGGCGGCCAGTTCACGGCCAACACGATGGCCATGGCGTTCGAGGTGCTGGGGATCTCCCCGTCGGGCTTCTCGATGGTTCCCGCCGTCCATCCCAGGAAGGCCGAGGTCGCGTTCGAGGCCGGGCGGCTCGTGATGGACGTCCTCCGGCGTGGGCAGCGCCCGAGCGACATCATCACCCGGGAGAGCCTGGAGAACGCCATCGCGGCCATCGCGTGCAGCGGCGGTTCCACCAACGGCGTCCTGCACCTCCTGGCGGTGGCCAAGGAGATCGGCGCCGAGCTCGCGATCGACGACTTTGACCGGATCAGCGAGCAGACGCCCCTGCTCTGCGACCTCAAGCCGGGCGGTCGCTACGTGGCGTCGGATCTCTACGAGGCGGGCGGCGTGCCGCTCATCCTGAAGCGCCTCAAGCAGGCAGGTCGTCTGCACTCAGGGGCGGCGACGGTGAGCGGAAAGACGATCGGCGAGCACGCGGACGCGGCCGAGGAGACCGAGGGCCAGCAGGTGGTGCGACCCCTGGATGACCCGATCAAGGCAACCGGCGGCCTGGCCATCCTGCGCGGCAACCTTGCCCCGGACGGCTGTGTCGTCAAGCTGGCCGGACACGAGCGCCGCCGCCACAGCGGACCGGCGCGAGTGTTCGAGTCCGAGGAGGCGGCGATGGCGGCCGTGAGGGCGCGCACAATCGCCCCCGGCGATGTACTGGTCATCCGCAACGAGGGACCGGCGGGAGGCCCGGGGATGCGGGAGATGCTGGCGGTCACGGCGGCGCTGGTCGGCGAGGGCCTCGGCGAGGAGGTGGCGCTGCTCACCGACGGACGGTTTTCCGGCGCCACCCATGGGCTGATGGCCGGCCATGTCGCCCCCGAGGCCGTCCGCGGGGGTCCCATAGGGCTCGTCGAGGACGGCGACCGAATCACCCTGGATGTCGATGCCCGCCGCCTCGACGTCGAGATCGAGGAGGAAACGATGGCGGCGCGCCGGCGCAGCTACTCACCACCTCAGCGGCCCTACGCCGGTGCCGCGCTCGAGAAGTATGCGCGCCTGGTGTCGAGCGCCTCGGAGGGGGCCGTCACGTGGTAGGGCCTGGACGGCGCCTCCCAGCGCTTGGAGGCGGGGAGAACGGGCAGTACCCTCTGGGATCCAGGTGGCCCTCGTCTCCGAACCCCGTTCTCGCAGGCTAGGCAGCGGTTATCAGCACCCGCGCGGGAGGCGGCGGACGCCGTACGTCGTGGGCGCCGCGATCGTCGTCCTGGCTCTCGCCATTGGGGCAGCTCTGGTCGCCCTCGCCACCTCGAGGCCCAGCCTCACGATCAGCTCGGCAGCTCTGGCCAAGGTCGGGCTGCCGCTGGGCGGCGGGCGGGTCGAGAGCGTCTCGGTCGTGACGGGGCCAAACAGCCGCCCGATTCCAGTCGTCCTCCGGGGGGATGCCATCTGGCCGCGCGGGCGCATTCATGCCGCTCAGACGGTCTCGATCCAGGTTGTGGTGCGGCGCCCGGGCTGGATCTCGTGGCTCACCGGCGCGCGCCAGCGGGTCGACCTCTCGCTCGTGACCCCAACCGCCGCGCCGACGCGAACCTACCTCACGCTCGGCCGAGGTTCGCAGCTTCGGCTGACCTTTTCCCACCCCGTGGCGGCGGTCGCGTACGGGGCCTCGCCAAGCCAGCTGCATCGCCGCACGCTGCCGAAGCCCAGCGCGCAGGTAGTGCTGCCGCGTACCGCAGCGGCCGGCACGGTGTGGGTGGCGGCATCTCCGCGAACGTGGGAGATCTCAAAGCCCGCCGCCGTGAGCTGGTTCCCCGCCGGTGCCGCAGCGGGCGCCGTTGCCAGCCCTGCCCCGGGCAGCACGATCGGGCCGGCGACGCCCATTTCACTCACGTTCTCCAAGCCCGTGACGGCAGCCCTCGGGAGCTCCCGTCCACCCGTGTCCCCGGCAAGCAGCGGCACCTGGCAGGAGGTGTCGAGCCACACCATCGTGTTCCGGCCCTCGGGTGGTGGCTACGGCCTCGGGGCGACCGTGCGGGTAGGTCTGCCGGCCGGGGTCAGGCTCGCGGGCGCGGGAGCCGGGCCGGGGGTCTGGCACGTGCCGCCGGGGTCGACGCTGCGCCTGCAGCAACTCCTCTCGACGCTCGGGTACCTGCCGTTGACCTTCCAGCCGGCGAAGCCCGTGGGGACGAGCATCGAGGCGCAGGAAGCTGCGGCGATTCATCCGCCCCAGGGAACCTTCTCCTGGCGCTACGCCAACATCCCCGCGGCCCTGCGGAGCATGTGGGCTCCCGGGTCGTCCGGTGAGATGACCCGCGGCGCGATCATGGCCTTCGAGAACGACCACGGCCTCACGCCCGACGGCGATCCAGGGCCGCTGCTCTGGCGCTCGCTGATCGGCGCGGCGCTCAGTGGCCACACGTCAAGCTTCGGTTACACGTTCGTGTCGGTGGACAAGGCCTCACAGCGGCTGACGCTCTGGCACAGCGGGCATACGATCCTCACCACCCCGGTGAACACCGGCATCGCCCAGGCCCCCACGGCGAGCGGCACCTTCGCCGTGTTCGAGCACATCCGGGTGGGCACGATGAGTGGCACCAACCCCGACGGCAGTCACTACAACGACCAGGGGATTCAGTTCATCAGCTACTTCAACGGCGGGGACGCTCTGCACGCGTTCACGCGCGCGCAGTACGGCTTCCCCCAGAGCCTCGGCTGTGTTGAGATGCCGCTCGGGCCGGCGGGGCAGGTGTGGCCGTACACCCCGATCGGGACGCTCGTGCACGTCGCCTGAGCTCGCCCGCGCGAGCAGGCATGGTCGCGGGGACGGCGAATAGCGTCCACGCTATGTGCTCGCCGGCCTGGATAGCTGCGCTGGAAGCCTTCGATCAGGACCTGCGCCGTCGTGCCGTGGCCGACAAGACGCGTCGCGCGTACGCCATCGACGTCGCTCAATTTGCTCGCTGGGCCACCGCCCGCGAGGTTGAACCGAGCGGCGTCGGCGTGCGCGAGCTCCGCCGCTACCTGGCCGGGCTATCCGAGGCCGGTCGAGCGCCCAGCACGCTGGCGCGCAAGCTGGCCGCGCTGCGCGCGCTGCTGCGCGTCCAGATCGACCTCGGGCAGCGCCACGAGAACCCAGCCGAGCTGCTCAGCTCCCCCAAGCGGCCGCGGCGGCTGCCCCGGGTGCTGAGTCACGGCGAGGTCGAGGCGCTGCTCGAGCGCATCCCGGCCGGCACGCCGCTCGAGTTGCGTGACCGGGCGCTGTTCGAGCTCGCGTACGCGTCCGGGCTGCGGGCCGAGGAACTGGTCAAGCTCGACGTCGACTCCGTCGACTTCGACTCCGAGACGGTCCGCGTGGAAGGCAAAGGCGCAAAGACAAGGGTCGTGCCAGTGGGTGAGCATGCTCTGCGTGCGCTCGAGCGCTACCTCGCCGCGGGTCGCCCGGCCCTGGAGGCGCCGGGAGAGCGCGCGCTGCTGGTCTCGAAGTCGGGAAACCGGTTATCGACCTCCGACGTGAGGCGGCGCCTGCGCCTGTGGGGCCGACGGTCAACGAGCGCTCCCGCCCTCGTCGATGTCCACCCGCACGCGCTCCGACACTCGTTCGCCACCCACCTGCTCGAGGGCGGAGCCGACCTGCGCGCGATCCAGGAATTACTTGGTCACGCAACGATTTCCACCACCCAGGTATACACTCGGGTCGAGTCGCGGCGGCTGCGGTCCGCCTACGCCCGGGCGCATCCGCGGGCCTAGTCAGCGAGTGGGGGGAGAGCCCTGGAGACCAACGTCAAAGCGATCGAGCTCCAAGACCTCTGGAGGAGGTACAAGAGCACGGGCGACGAGCGTGCGCGTGAGCGCCTCGTGATCGCATACTCGCCTCTGGTCAAGTACGTGGCGGGCCGAATGAGCTCAGGGCTTCCCGGCCACGTCGAGGAGTCCGATCTCATCTCCTACGGGCTGGGCGGGTTGATCTCCGCCATCGAGCGGTTCGATCTCAGCCGCGAAATCAAGTTCGAGACGTACGCCATCACGCGCATCCGCGGCGCGATCATCGACGAGCTGCGCAACCTCGACTGGGTCCCGCGCTCGGTGCGGGCCCGCGCGCGTGAGATCGAGAAGATCAACCAGAAGCTCGAGGCCAAGTTCCAGCGGGCACCGACCGACGAGGAGATGGCCACCGAGCTCGGGGTCACGATCGACGAATTTCAGGAAACGCTGCTCCAGATATCGAACTCCACGATCGTCGCCCTCGATGAGCTCTGGAATGTCCAGGACGCCACCGGTGACCAGGTGTCACTGCTCGACACCCTCCCGGACCGCGAGGCGCCCGACCCGCAACAGCTGGTCGACCAATCGGAGCTCCGCGACCGGATCGCCGATGCCATCGCCCTGCTGCCCGAGCGCGAGAAACTGGTCGTGGCGCTCTACTACTACGAGAACCTGACCCTGCGAGAGATCGGCGAGGTGCTCGGGGTGACCGAGTCGCGAGTCTCGCAACTTCACACCAAGGCGGTCCTGCGGCTGCGGTCGAAGCTTCAGGGGGAGCTCGACTAAAGGCAGCGAGCGAGGCCCGGAGGTGGACGCGGTTAACCTCGTCGACGTGCCGGCGCCTGTCGGGACGATCGCCATGCTGTTCACGGACATCGAGGGGTCGACGTCGCTGGCCACTCGGCTGGGCGAGCGCTGGCGCGTTGTGCTGGAGACCCACCACGCCATCCTCAGCGACACGATCATCGCCGAGGGAGGGTTCATCGACGGAAGAGAGGGCGACTCGTTCTTCGCTACCTTCACGGACCCCGCCGGGGCACTGCGAGCCGCCGTCTCCGCGCAGCAAGCGCTGCGGGCGCGTGACTGGCCGCAGGGGATGGACGAGCTCCGGGTCCGCATGGGCCTCCATGCCGGGCATGTGCAGCGAGGCCCCACGGGCTACGTCGGCCTCGAGGTCCATCGCGCCGCCCGCGTCGCCGCCGCCGCGCATGGTGGACAGCTTCTGCTCAGCGCGGCGGCTCGCGAACTGGTGGGCGACGGCGTGCCGCTCGAGTTTCTCGGCGCGCACCGGCTCAAGGACTTCCCCTCACCCGTACAGCTCTACTGCGCCGTCATCGACGGTCGCGGTGCGTCAGCCTTCCCGCCGCCGCGCACGTATGACATAAGGCCGACAAATCTGCCGGCCGGGGTTCCCTCACTCGTCGGCCGCGACGAGGACCTGCGCCGGGTTCGCGCCGCGCTGGTAGAGGAGGGCGAGCGGGTCATCACGGTGACCGGGCGGGGCGGTGCTGGGAAGACGACCCTGGCCCTCGCCGCGGGGGCGGACCTACTCGACGAGCACCCGGGTGGGGTCTGGTGGGTGCAGCTGTCCGCCGCGCGCTCGGCCGGCGCCCTCACGGGTGCCATCGCCACAGCGATCGGCGCCGACCGCGAGGTCGAGGTCAGCGCCACCGACGCCGTCGTCGGGCGCCTGCGGGATGTGGGTCAGGTGCTGCTGATCCTGGACAACATGGAACAGCTGCTCGATACCGCGCCTGAGCTCCGGGGGCTGCTCGATGCCCTGCCCGAGCTCCGGGTGTTGTTAACGAGCCAGGTCCCGACCCGGCTGGCGGAGGAACGAATTGTCGCGCTCGACGGACTCGACGATGCGGCGGCGCTCGCCTTGATCGAGCGGGTCACACGCCGGCGGGGATTGCAGGTGACGGGTGACCGGGATGCCCTGCTCGACGTGGTCCGGCTGCTCGACGGGCTGCCACTCGCCCTCGAGCTCGCCGCCGCTCGGCTCGCGCTGCTGAGCCCGTCGGCGCTTCGTGGGCGGTTGAGCGCGTCTCTCGACCTACTGCGGGACCATGGCACCGCACGGCCGGAGCGTCAGCGCTCGTTGCAGGCGACGGTGGATTGGACGCTCGATCTGCTTGATGAGGCCCCGCGTGCGCTGTTCAGCCGCCTCGGGGTGTTTGCGGGTCCGGTGGAGCTCGAGGAAATCGAGCTCGTATGCGGTGCCGATGGGCTCGACGTGCTGGAGTCGCTCTCGACGCTGCTCGACGTCGCGCTCGTCCGCCGAGTCGAATCAGGCGATGGCCGCGTCCGCTTTGGCCCACCCGAGGCCCTGCGCCAGATCGCCGCCGCACATATCGATGCCTCGGCTGACGGGGTGCGGTGGCGGCGGGCGCATGCCGAGCGTCAGCTGGATCTCTCTGCGCGGGCCCCGTTTGGCACGATCGAGGAGCTCACGGCGGCTTTGGCCGCCGACGCCGAGGCTGCATCGGCGCTGAGGTGGGCCCGCGCCAACGACCCCATTCTCGCTGAAAGGCTCGCCGCGCCGCGGGTTTCGCTGCTCATGCACCAGGGCCGACTCCGCGAGGCGATCGCCGTGCTCGAGCCGCTGCTCCAGAGCCCGCCAGCGGACCCGGATGTTCGCGCCGAGGCGCTGACCTCCGAGGCCCTGGTGAGCCTGATCATGCGCCGGCACGGCGATGCGCTGCGATGTATCGACCAGGCCGAGCGCTTGGCGCAGAGCCAGTGGGTGCTCTTCCTGACCGTGCATGCCCGGGCCCTGATCCTGCCCTTCGCCGAACAGGCCGCGGCCGGAGTAATCGCGTCTGAGGAAGCGGTTCAGATCGCCCGCGAGCTCGGCGCTTCGGAGCTGGCCGGGGCCTTGGTCACGGAGACGCAGGCGTTGGTGGCGAGCGGCGACCTCGAACTGGCGGCCCGGAGGCTCGACGAGGCCAGCCGCGTGGCTGAGTCCGTGAACGCCGCGGCGCTGCGCTATATCGACACCCAGCTCGGCGATCTCGCCATGGCGCGAGGGGTTCCGGCCGATGCACTTGAGCCCTACGCGCGGTCACTCGAGACTGCCGAGCGTGCTGGCGACGCGCTCCAAGTGTTCTTCGACCTCTTGGGAATCGCCAATGCCCTCGCGGCTCTAGGTCGTGATGAGGATGCAGTCCAGGTACATGCCCTGGCCCGGAGTCAGGCCGATGACGTCGGCTCGAGAGCGGCTCAGTTGGGTGACCATGTGCTCGGCGACTCGTGGCTTCGCGCCGCGGTGGCGCGGCTGGCGCCCGAGGCCGCCACGGCTGCCCGCGCCCGAGGCCGAGCCGTACCCCCCGGACAACGGGTGGCTCGAGCGTGCGAGCTGGGTCGGGCAGCAGGACGCGCCTGACCGCAACGATCGCGCGCCAGCGCGACGGTCCAGCACCCAGCTGGACCTGTTGTAACTTTGCCTCTCCGAGGAACCCGAGGAGAGGAGAAGGCATGCACAAGGCCGCGGATCGGATCCGCAACGCGGCGCTCGTCGGCCACCGCGGTAGTGGCAAGACCTCGCTGAACGAGGCGCTGCTTTTCCAGGCTGGTCAGGTCAACCGGCTCGGCTCAGTTCTGGACGGGACGACGGTCTCCGATGCGGATCCGGACGAGAAGGCCCGGCAGATGTCGATCTCGGCGGCGCTCGCCTCCTTCGAGTGGCAGGAGCGCAAGGTCAACCTGATCGATACGCCGGGTGACTCGAGCTTCATCGCCGACGCGCTGGGCGCGCTCAGAGTCTGCGAATCGGCGATCTTCGTCGTCAACGCGGTGATGGGGGTCGAGGTGCACACGACGCGGCTCTGGCAGCGCGCGGCCGAGCTCGACCTGGCCCGCCTCATGTTCGTCAACATGCTCGACCGCGAACGCGCGGACTTCTTCCGGACGCTGGACGCACTGAAGTCGGCCTTCGGCGCCCACGTCGTGGCCACGGAAATTCCGATCGGTTCCGAGCACGAGGTCGAGGGCGTGATCGACCTCGTCGACATGAAGGCCTACATGTACGACGGCACCGGACGCGACAACTGCCGTGAGGCGCCGATCCCCGACGCCCTCGCCGACCGCGCGCAGGAGTATCGGGAGAAGCTGATGGACGAGGTCTCCGAATCATCCGACGCCTTGATGGAGCGCTACCTGGAGGGAGAGGAGATCGCCCACGACGAGATCGTGGCCGCGCTGAAGGACGGCACCAACCACGGCGCACTGTTCCCCGTCACGTGCGGCGTGGCGACCCGCAACCTGGCCACCAACCGGCTGCTCGACGCGATCGTCGAGGACCTCCCCTCGCCGGTCAAGCACGGTGGCCTGGACGTGGGCGAGGTGACGCTCGAGCCGGTCGAGGACAAGGAGCTGTTCGCCTACGTGTTCAAGACCCGGGCCGATCCGTTCGCCGGTCGGATCAACCTCTTCCGGGTCTACCAGGGCGTCATGAAGCAGGACTCACAGGTGCTCAACACCCGAACCCACACCAAGGAGCGGATCGGGCAGCTCCTGACCTTCGAGGGGGGAGACACGGGCCATGCGAACGAGTTCGGCCCCGGCGACATCGGCGCTGTGGCCAAGCTCAAGGAGACGCGCGCCGGCGACTGGCTGGCAGCGCGCGACGAGCCGATCGCGATGCCGCAGATCAAGCTCCCGGCACCGGTCATGGCGTTTGCCGTGGAGCCGAAGAGCAAGGGCGACGAGGACAAGGTGTTCACCGCCCTGCGCCGGCTCCAGGAGGAGGATCCGACGATCGACCTGCACCGCGACGAGCAGACCGGAGAGCAGATCGTGGCCGGTCTGTCTCAGGTGCACGTCGAGGTCATCGTCGAGCGGCTGAAGGCCCGGTTCGGCGCCGAGGTCAACCTCAAGCCGCCGCGTGTCCCCTACCAGGAGACGATCCGCAAGCCGGCCAAGGCCCATGGCCGGCACAAGAAGCAGACCGGCGGGCGCGGCCAGTTCGGAGACGTGCACATCGAGATCGAGCCGCTCCCGGACGGCGACGGGTTCGAGTTCGTCGACGCGATCAAGGGCGGCGTGGTGCCGTCGGGGTTCATCCCCGCCGTCGAAAAGGGGGTTCAGGAGGCGATGCAGCAGGGCGTCGTGGCCGGTTACCCCGTAAAGGGGGTACGGGTGCGTCTCTACGACGGCTCCTACCACACGGTCGACTCCTCCGAGATGGCGTTCAAGACCGCCGGCTCGCTGGCCATGAAGGAGGCGATGGCCCAGGCGGGCCCAGTCCTGCTCGAGCCGATCATGCAGGTCACCGTGAGCGTCCCCGAGGACGCTGTGGGCGACGTCATCGGCGACCTCAACTCACGCCGGGGCCGCCCGCTCGGGATGGAGCCGGTAGGCGCGGGGATGACCGAGGTCAAGGCCGAGGTGCCGATGGCCGAGATGCTCTCCTACGCCCCCGACCTGCGATCGATCACCGGCGGCCAGGGCGAGTTCACAATGGAGTTCCTCCGCTACGAGGAGGTCCCCACTCACCTCGCGGGAAAGGTGGTCGAGGAGGCGCGAGCCGAGAAGGAGGCGGTCAAGGCGTAGCGGACGGAGGCCGCCGCGGCGGGACATTCGCGCGCCGCGCGGATGCCCCCGCCGCGCGATTGCCCAGCACTATGTCCAGCCGCGGTGGCCTCCGCCCGCGCCTGCATCTTGTCCTGCAAATGCCGCTTTAGGCGTTCGGTACGCTCACGCAGGTGAGCACCAAGGCGATACGGACCTCGCCGCCGGGGGTCGATCTCTCTTGCGATGTGTGTGGGCGGACGCTGCTGCGGGGTGAGCGGGCGCACCCATACGTCGATCGCGGGACGCGGCGGACGGTGTGCGAGCTCTGCACCGGGCGAGCCGAGCATGAGGGGTGGTTGCGCGAGGGTGCGGTGCCGGACTACGAGGATGGTGCGGGCCAGCGGGATCGGCGGCGTTCGGTGTTCGGTCGCCTGCGGCGTCGGCGGGAGGAGGTGGAGCCCGTCGAGCCTGAGTTCGACCCGCTCGCCCCGGCCGAGTCGCCAGCCCCCGTCCCCGCTCCTCGGGAGGCATCGCGGCCTCGGCGCCGGGAAACGCGGCGCGTGCGCGCCGTGCCGACGAGCGCCGAGCACCGGATCGCCTTCGCCGTCGAGGCCTTCAACGGCTCTGAGCATCCGCGCACCGTGGCCGGGGTGGCGCGTTCGCTGGGGCTCCCGTCGGTGTCGGTCAGGCCGATGCTTGGGCATCCAAGCGTGGTCCAGCTCGTGGTCGCGTGGGAGCTCTGCTGGTACCGCTACGAGTTCGATCTGGCCGACGAGGACGGGGGGGTGCGGCTTTCGGCACAGGGGCAGGAGCTCGACGAGCTCGAGGCAGGAGAGCGTGAGCCGAACGCGGTGTGCGACGAGTACGGGCACTTGAGGGCGCCGTAGCGAACTGGACGAACGTTCGATAGGCGCTGCGGCCCCGTTCGAATAGCATCCAGGCGTGATCTATTGCGTTGTTCCAGAGCCTCTGGCGGATGAGCTCTTCGACAAGCTCACCGAGTACTACGCCGACGACCCGAACGTGACCGTGATCGTCGACCGCCGCAAGGCCTCCAGACGCGAGCGTGGGTCAACGGGTGGGGGGAATCGGCAGCGTCGTGACCGACGGCGCTCTCGCGTCACAGGCGAGCTTCCCCCCCTCGCGGTCGAGTAACCGCGGCGCGTTGTCGACAGACCGGCCGCGGCGAGCCCTGGTTCTGCACGTCGACGGTGGCGCTCGAGGAAACCCGGGCCCCGCGGCGATCGGGGTGGTGATCTCCGCGGCTGACGGGAGCGTCGTGGAGGAGCTGGCCGAGCCGATCGGCCGCGCCAGCAACAACGTGGCCGAGTACCACGCCCTGCTCCGCGGCGTCGAGCGCGCGCGGGAGCTCGGGGCGACCGAGGTCGAGATCATCGGGGACTCCGAACTCATCGCCCGACAGCTGACCGGGGCATACAAGGTCAAGCATCCCGCCATGAAACCGCTCCACGAACGGGCGACGGCGGCGCTCCGGGAATTCGACCGCTGGCAGATCCGGACCGTGCCGCGGGCCCAGAACGCCCGCGCCGACGCACTGGTCAACGCGGCCCTGGACGCGGGATGATTTGCCCTATGAGACCCCGGGTAGGCGAACCTCGGTGAGCAGCGGGCTACAGGAAGCCAGGCGCCTCGTCCAGCACCGCGGCGAGCACCCGGTCATCAGCCTGTACCTCGACCTCGACCCGGAGCGCTTCGCGACCGCTCCGGCTCGAGCCTCGCAGATCCGGTCGCTGCTCGACGAGGCGAGCCGAGAGATCGAGCGCCTGGACGGGCTCGGCCATGAGGACAAGCTCGCGCTTCGTGAGGACCTTCGGCGAATTGAATCGTTCCTGACCTCACCCCAGGCTCCGTTCAAGGGGGCACACGCACTGGCGCTCTTCTGCTCGACGCCCGACCAGCTGTTTGAGACGGTCAAGCTGAGCCGTTCGGTGCCCGGGCGGGTCGTCATCGACCGAGCCCCGTACGTGGAACCGATGGTGGCGGTGCTCGAACGAACGCGCTGGCTGGTGGCGCTGGTCAACCGCCGCACGGCCTGGCTCCTCACAGGCTACCCCGAGCGGCTGCGCGAACGGGAACGCCTGGAGGGCGGTTGGCGCGGCGAGAGCGAACCCGGTGGCTGGTCGCAGGCGCGCTACGAACGAAGCGTCGAGAAGGACGCCATGGACCACCTGCGCAACGTGGCCGAAACGGTCAACCGGCGCTGGCGTCAAGAGCGCTTCGACCGCTTCGCCGTAGGTGGGCCCCAGGAGGTGGGGGTCAGACTCGAGGAGATGCTCTCCGACGAGGTGCGGAGCCGGCTCGCGCCGGAGCGCATCGATCTCGACCTGGCCAACGTGACCGAAGCACAGGTCCGAGACGCCCTGGAGAAGCTGGTGGCCGAGGACGAGCAGCGCACCGAGCACGAAGCGCTCGAACGGCTCTCGGCCGGCGTCGGATCGGGCGGCCGCGGGGTGGAGGGCGTGGAGGGCACGCTCCAGGCCCTCAACGAGCGGCGCGTGCAGACGCTGATCCTCACCTCCGACTTCGAGGAGCGCGGCCGCCGCTGCCCGGCGGACGGCATGCTGGTCATGGCCACAGAGAGCCGCTGCCCGGCCGACGGCGGAGAGACCGAGGTCGTGGAGCACCTCCGCGAAGCCATCGTCGAGGCCGCGTTGGTGCAGGATGCCGAGGTCGTCGTGATCCGCCATCACCCCGATGAGGCGCCCAGGCAGGGACTCGGGGCGGTCCTTCGATTCTGATGGATCGTTAGGCCCCGGTTATCGAGGCCGCTACCCTTCGCGCCGTGAGCGATCCGCTGATCGAGCTTCAGCAGCGGCTCGAAGAGGCCGCCGCCGAGCTTCGGTCAGGCACGCTGACGCCCGATGAGGCGCTGGCCCTGATCGAGGAGTGCGCGCGCCTTGCCGGCGAGGCAAGCACGCAGGTCGACGAGCGCGTGCGAGCGGCCGTCGAGCCGCTCCCGGACCTTCCCGGTCAGCTTCCGCTGCCGGCCGGGTGAGTTCCGCTTCCGGTAGTCCCGCCGTGCCGGAAACCGTCGCCGTGGCCGAGTTTCCCGACCATCTGCGGCTCGAGATCGAGCAGTACCTGGAGTCCCTGCGCTTCACCGCGGATCCAGCGATCGAGGGCCTCCAGGCGGCGATGCGGTACTCCCTGCTGGCGGGAGGCAAGCGAATCCGGCCCGTGCTCACGCTGGCGACCGCGGACGCGATCAACCGCGACCGCGCCACCGTGCTTCCGCTGGCCGCGGCGGTCGAGCTCATCCACACGTATTCGCTGATCCACGACGACCTTCCGGCTATGGATGACGATGACCTGCGGCGGGGCCGCCCCAGCTGCCACAAGGCGTTCGGCGAGGACGTGGCCATCCTGGCCGGGGACGCGCTCTACGCCGAGGCCTTCCGGCTCCTGCTCGGCCACCCCGTCGGCGAGCCGGGAAACGTCCTCGCCGCCGCGTGCGAGCTGGCCGCCGCCACGGGGGTCGAGGGGATGGTGGGCGGCCAGTACATCGACATCGCGGAGAAGGCCTCGCCCGGTCCCGGGGGGCTGCGTCATCTCCACGAGCTGAAGACGGGACGGCTGATCGCAGCTAGCATCGAGTGCGTCCTGCTACTCGACGGAGGACTCGCACCTGACAAGATTCGATTTTTCAGCACCTATGCGCGTGAGCTGGGTGTCCTCTTCCAGATCGTCGACGACATCCTCGACGTGACCGGATCCTCGGAGACGCTCGGCAAGCATCAGGGCAGCGACGAGCGGCTGGGCAAGCGGACATACGTCACCGAGTTCGGGCTCGAGGGAGCCCGTGGACTTGCCCGCCAGTCACGTGACCGGGCCCGAGACGCACTCACGCAGGCCGCGCCAGCCGGGGCGCGCGAGCTCGAGCAGATAACCGATTTCATCGCCAACCGAACCTATTGATGACACGCCTACTTGACTCGATTGACTCGCCGCAGGACCTGCACGCGCTCGACGACGAGCAGCTCCAGCTCGTCGCCCAGGAGCTGCGTGAACACATCATCGACACCGTCGGGGAGATCGGCGGTCACTTCGGGGCGAACCTCGGGACGTGCGAGATCGCGGTGGCGCTGCATTCGCTGCTCGACTCTCCGCGGGACAAGATCCTCTGGGACGTCGGTCATCAGGCGTACCCGCACAAGGTCCTCACGGGACGGCGGGACCGCCTGCAGACAATCCGCCAGTACGGCGGTCTCGCGCCGTTCTGCTCGATGCAGGAGTCTGAGCACGACATCATGGGCGCGGGACACGCTTCGACCGCGATCGGCTACGCCGTCGGGATCAAGGAGGCGATGCGCCACGGCCACGCCCCGGACGCCAACGTCGTTGCGGTCGTCGGAGATGGCGCTCTGACCGGAGGGGTCGCGTTCGAGGCGGTGCATCAGGCGGGTGGCCTGGGGACGCCGCTCGTGGTCCTGCTCAACGACAACGGCATGTCGATCGCGCCCAACGTCGGCGCCCTCTCGAGGTACTTCAACCGCGTTCGCCTGAACCCCAAGCTGTGGCACGCGCGTGAGGACATCGAGGGAGGGCTGACCAAGCTCCCCGTGGGCATCGGCGCCGCGTTCGAGCGTCTGGGGCCCCACGTGAAGGAATCGATCAAGGCCTTCTGGGCCCCTGGGCTGTGGTGGGAGGAGCTCGACTTCGCCTACATCGGGGTGATCGACGGCCACGACGTCCGGGCCCTGCGCTCGGCACTACGCGACGCCTTGGCCGCCGAGCGGCCGGTGGTGATCCACGCGGCGACCGTCAAGGGCAAGGGTTTTGCCCCGGCCGAAGAGGGCGGTCTCGAGGGCATGGAGAAGTGGCATGCCGCCAAGCCCAAGTCGATCAGCGGCGGCGCACCAGCCAAGTCGAGCGCGCCGGCGGCGGCGGCGAAGCCGGCACCGCCCGCCTACACCGAGGTGTTCGGCAACGCCCTGGTGGGCGAATGCCGCCGTGATGACCGCATCATCGGGATCACGGCGGCCATGAACTCGGGCACCGGGCTCAACATCCTCCAGCGCGAGCTGCCGGAGCGCTACTTCGACGTGGGCATCGCCGAGCAGCAGGCGATTCTCTTCGCCTCGGGGCTGGCCCTGTCGGGCTGCAAGCCGGTGGCCGCGATCTACTCGACCTTCCTCCAGCGTGCCTACGACCAGATCGTCCACGACGTCTGCCTCCAGAAGCTCAACGTGGTCTTCGCCATGGACCGCGCCGGGCTCGTCGGCGATGACGGGCCCACCCATCACGGGGCCTTCGATATCGCCTACCTGCGCTGCCTGCCGAACATCGTCCTCATGGCGCCGCGTGACGAGGCGGCGCTCGTGCACATGCTTCACACCGCCCTGTGTTACGACGCCGGTCCGGTCGCTTTGCGCTACCCGCGCGGGGTGGGCATCGGCGTGCCCCTGCCCGACCATCCGTCGGTGATCGAGATCGGGACCGGCGAGATCCTGCGCGAGGGCGACCAGGTGGCGCTTCTGGGCTACGGCACGGGGGTCGGCAAGGCGCTTCAGGCCGCCGCCATTCTCGAGGAGCACGGGATCTCGGCCACGGTGGCCGATGCCCGCTTCGCCAAGCCGATTGACGCCGGCCTGGCAGCCCAGCTCGCCGCCGAGCACGAGCTATTGGTCACGGTCGAGGAGGGCGTCCTGGCCGGGGGCTTCGGGTCCGCGGTATGGGAAACCCTGTCGGATGCCGGGGTCTCGCCGCGCATCCTCCGCGTCGGGCTCCCCGACCGCTACGTGACCCACGGCGCGCCCAAGTTGCTGCACGAGGAGGTTGGTTTCACGGGCGCTCGGATCGCCGAGCGGATCGAGGCCGCGGTCGCCGAGCGCAGCGGGGTCGTCCGCTAGGAGCCGGTTCTCGGCGAGCCGGGGCGAAACAGCGTCCTGAGAGTTCGTCTAGCGCAGAGCGCCTAGGGTGTGCGCCTGAATGAAGCGCGTCCGAATCGACAGTCTTCTGTCCGAGCGGGGTCTGTTTCCCTCACGCTCCCGGGCCGCCGCCTCGGTTCTGGCCGGCGACGTGCTCGTGCTGCCCGAGCGCCGTCGCGCCCGTAAGCCGGGCGAGATGGTGGCCGAGGACGTGCAGTTCGAGATAGCTCGGGCGGCGGAATTCGTGTCCCGCGGCGGGATCAAGCTGGCCAACGCGCTCGATGCCCTGGGGCTCGAGGTGACCGGGCGGCATGCGCTGGATGTCGGCTCGTCAACCGGCGGCTTCACCGATTGCCTGCTCCAGCGCGGCGCGGCCCACGTGGTCGCCCTGGACGTGGCCTACGGAACGCTCGACTGGGGCATCCGGACGGATCCGCGGGTGACCGTCATCGAGCGCGCGAACGCTCGTGAGCTGACCCCGGACAAGCTTCCGTACGCGCCCGATTTGATCACCGTCGATGTCTCATTCATCTCGCTGACCAAGGTCCTGCCCGCCGTCCTGGCCTGCGCCGCGCCGCGGTTTGACGGCCTGGCGCTGATCAAGCCCCAGTTCGAGGTCGGGCGCGCTCAGGTCGGCAAGGGGGGCGTGGTGCGGGATCCCGGGGCCCGCCGTCAGGCGCTGATCGACGTCGCCCACGCCGCCATCCGCGAGGGCGCCGCGGTGCTCGGGTATGCCAGCTCGGGCCTCCCGGGCCCCAAGGGCAACCTGGAAACGTTCCTGTGGGTGGCCGAGCGAGCTCGCGGCGGGCTTCAGGACGTGGAGCCGGCAGCGCGAGAAGTCGAGCCATGAGCCGCTGCCGAACCGCCACGGTGTTCACGCATCGCCGGCCATCCGAGACGGCGCGCGCGCTTCGCCAGTTGATCGACATCGCGACGCACGAGGGCGCCGTTCTCCGGCTCGACCCCGAGGAGACGGCCAAGCACAGCCTCGCCGCCGGCCCCTCGGTGCAGCTCGGTGCCGAGGTCGACCTCGACGTCGACATCTGCTTCGCCCTCGGCGGCGACGGGACGATCCTGAGCGCTCTGAGAACGTACGCGGGGACCTCGGTGCCCGTGTTCGCCGTCAATTTCGGCGAGATCGGCTTCCTGGCCACGGTCGATCGCGACGAAGCGGCGAGCGGTTTCGAGCGCGCGTTCGCGGGCGACTTCGACGTTCTCGCGCTGCCCGGCATCGAGGTCGGAGGCCGGAGCGGTGGCCCGTGGCTGGCCATCAACGACGTCTCGATGCACCGCCAGCCAGGTAAGCGCGTGGCCGATCTGATGTATTCGGTGGCCGGCGACGAGGTCGGGCGGGTCCGTTGCGATGGGCTCGTCGTGGCTACGCCAGCCGGATCTACCGGCTACAACCTGGCCAACGGCGGCCCGGTCATGGCCTGGGGGGTGGAGGGGTTCGTTGTCTCCTTCATCGCCCCCCACTCGCTGACCGCGCGGGCCCTCGTCGTCTCCCCCCACGACGTGCTCACGGTCGGCAACTGCTCGCAGGAGGAGCCGGTCGACGTCAGCGTCGACGGCCGGCCCGTTTGCCTTCTGCCGGCCGGCGAGGAGATCGAGGTCCGCTTCGCCGCCCGGCGCAGCCATCTCGCCCAGGTGGCGGGATCGAGCTTCTACAAACGGCTGCGAGAGAAGTTCGGGCGGCTGGCCACGGCGCCCTAGCCGGATCTGTCGGCGGCGCCTGGTAACACCCGGCCCCGTGTTACACGAGCTGCGAGCCGAGAACCTGCTTCTGTTGGAACGTGCCGAGCTCCGGCTGTCGGAGGGTCTCAACGTGGTCACGGGGGAAACCGGCGCTGGAAAGACGCTTCTCGCCCACGCCCTCGATCTGCTGCTCGGTGGCCGTGCGCGCCAGGGCATCGTCCGACCGGGGGCGGCTGAGGCGTACGTCGAGGGCGTATTCGCGCTGCCGGCGTCGATGCGCGACCACGACCTGATCCCCACAGATGCCGAGGAGATCGTGCTGGCCCGCCGGGTCTGGCCTGACGGTCGAACCCGTGCCTACGTGTGCGGGCGCTCGGCGACCGTGGCCGACCTGCGTGACCTCGGGAGCCGGCTGGTCGCCTTCTACGGTCAGCACGAGCATCGCAAGCTGATGCTGGGAACGGCGCAGCTCGACATCCTCGACACCCACTGCGGCGGCGGGCAGATGGAACTCCGCGCCCGCGTCACCGACGCCCATCAGCGGGTCCGAGCGCTGGAGCGCCGCTCGGAGGAGCTTCATGAGCTGGCCGGAGCCCGGGAGCGTGAGCTCGACCTTCTGGCCTTCGAGCTCGGCGAGATCGAGGCCGCCGCACCGAGCCACGAGGAGGCCGAGGCGCTCGTCCTCGAGCGTGACCGTCTGCGCCATCTGGAAGCCCTGCTGCAGGCCGCGTCCTGGGCGGCGCACGCGATCGCCTCAGAGACCGAGGCCGGAGTCACGCAGAGGCTTGCCGATGCCGAGCGGCGACTCGAGCCGGCGAGCGAGATCGACCCCGCGCTCGGTGAGCTGGCCAACCGGGTCGCGGCGCTCCGATACGAGGCGGAAGAACTGAGCCGGGATCTATGGGCCTACGTGGCGGATGTCGCGGGCGGCGGTGGTGAGTTGGATGCCGAGGCCGCGCGGGGAAGGCTCGAGGAGGTGGAGGAGCGCCTGGCGATGTTCGGGCGCCTGGCCCGCAAGCATGGCGGCTCGATTCTGGACGTCCTGGAGCACGCCGAGCGCTGTCGGGCGCGGATTCGTGAGCTCGAGTCCGCCGAGGTCGCGCTCGAGGAGGTCGAGGCCGAACTGGCCGGTGCCCGGCAGGAGCTGGGCGAGCTCGCCGCCGAGTTGAGCCGCCGCCGGCGCTCCACGGCTCCGGGGTTGGCCGAAGCCGTCCGCAAGCGGCTGGCCGAGCTCGCCCTGCCCGAGGCCGAGTTCACGGTCAGGGTCGAGGCGCGCCCCGAGGGCTGCGGCCCTCGCGGCGCGGAGCTCGTGGAGCTGATGATCTCGACCAATCGGGGGGTACCGGCCGGTCCATTGCGCGAGATCGCCTCTGGAGGCGAGCTGTCCCGGGTGATGCTGGCGCTGCTCAGCGTGGCCCACGCCGCGGGTTCGGACGCCGGCCACGAGAGCGCTCCGCTGCTCGTCTTCGACGAGATCGACGCCGGGATCGGCGGACACACCGCCCGCGCCGTC
>DATGFT010000130.1:0-2521 GCA_035308915.1 Solirubrobacteraceae bacterium | reverse complement strand
TCCCCCCCGTCCTCCGAGGTCCCGCGGCCGCCCTGACCGAGCACCTGCTCCTCTGGCCGCTGACCGTGGTCTCGGATCGTCTTCATCCGGCGCGCAAGCAGCTTCCCCAGCTCGCCGGGAACCGTCGGGCCTTCGCCCAGGCGACGATCCGTCACCTTCTCTTCGGGCTCGTCATGGGCGAGCTAGAGCGGCGACTGAACGCCGCCCCTGAGCCCGCGCCGCCGGCCAGCCCGCCGGACTTCACCTCGAACGGGCACGGCTCGCTCGAGCACGCGATCTCCGCCGAGTCGGCCTAGCCCCGCGCGCCCCGCCCGACACGCGGGTCGGTCCGAACCGATCCATCCGCACCGATCACGAACATGTGTTCGTGCCCGACCCGGCCACGATCCTCCACGCCGACCTCGACTCCTTCTATGCCTCGGTCGAGCAGCGTGACGATCCGCGCCTCCGGGGTCGACCGGTACTCGTCGGCGGCGGCGTCGTGCTCGCCGCCAGCTACGAGGCCAAGGCCCAGGGGGTCCGGACCGCCATGGGCGGCACTCAGGCCAGGCGCCTGTGCCCGGGCGCGATCGTCGTGCCGCCGCGCATGGCCGCCTACAGCGAGGCCAGCAAGGCGGTGTTCCGGGTCTTCGAGGACACCGCCCCCCTCGTCGAGGCGTTGTCGATCGACGAGGCGTTTCTCGACGTTCGCGGACTCGGGCACATCTCGGGTACGCCGATGCAGATCGCTCAGCAGTTGCGCCGAGAGGTCCGTGAGCGGGTAGGGCTCCCGATCACTGTCGGAATCGCTCGGACGAAGTTCCTGGCCAAGGTCGCCAGCCGAGTCGCCAAGCCGGACGGGCTCCTGCGCGTTGCGCCAGGCGAAGAGCTCGAGTTCCTGCACCGGCTTCCGGTCGAGTATCTATGGGGCGTCGGCCGGGTTACCGCGGCCAAGCTCCACCGGCGGGGGATCACCACCGTCGCGCAGGTGGCCGAGGCCGGCGAGCCCGCGCTCGTCGCGTTGCTGGGCCGCGCCGGCGGCCGCCACATCCACGCACTGGCCAACAACCACGACCCGCGTCCGGTGCGCCGGCGTCAGCGCCGACGCTCGATCGGCGCCCAGCGCGCGCTCGGCCGGCGCGAGCGTCCCCCTGAGGAAATCGCCGCCGCGCTCACCGCGCTGGTCGACCGCGTGACCCGGCGCCTGCGCAGCGCGCGTCGGGTATGCCGGACCGTCGTGCTGAGGCTCCGGTTCGCTGACTACACCCGCGCGACTCGGTCCTACACGATGGCCGACCCGACTGCCCACACCCACACGATCCTCACCACCGCCCTCGGCCTGCTCACGCTGTCCATGCCGACGATCGAGCGTCGCGGGCTCACCCTGGTGGGAGTGGCGCTCACCAACCTCGGCGATCAGGGAGCGGTTCAGCTGGCGCTTCCCTTCGATCGCTCGCGGCAGCTCGATGCAACCCTCGACTCGATCCGCGATCGCTTCGGCTCAACCGCCATCACTCGCGCCATCCTGATCGGGCGTGATCCCGGCGCCTGGGTCCCGCTGTTGCCCGACTAGCTCGCGTCGCGGCTCAGCCCGATGGGGCAACATGCACCTCAGCACGCCCACCTAGCTCAACTGGTAGAGCACCGCACTTGTAATGCGGCGGTTGGGGGTTCAAGTCCCCCGGTGGGCTCTTGCGCTGCGCTACCCGCCGGGGCGCGACGCCGGGCCGGGGCGGGGACGGAGCGGCAGGATCAGCGGAGGCAGCGGCGCCTGGTTGAAGTCGAAGTCGCTGATCAGGTTGCCCAGGACTGGGCTGGTCTCGCGTACGTCGGGGCGTGGGTCCGGGCGCCCGTCGGTGCGCGGGTCAAGCCGCTCGCCGCCGAGGAAGTCGTCCTCGATGAACTTGTTGATCGCGTCGAAGCTGAGCGTCTGGTGGTCGATGAAGCCGGGGCGCGCGTAGGGGCTGATCACGAGACTCGGAACCCGCGGCCCGTAGCCGTTCATGTCGACCGTGGGCGGGACGACGTGGTCATAGAAGCCGCCCCAGTCATCCCAGGCCAGGAAGATGGCCGTCGAGCCCCAATCGGGCCCCTCCATGACCGCGTTGATCAGGTTGGTGACGTAGGCCTGGCCGAATTTGATGTTCGCGGGCGGGTGCTCCGAGTGGGCTTGGTCGGGGACGACCCATGAGACCGCGGGGAGGGTTCCGGCCCGGGCGTCGGCCAGAAACCGTGACGTCGGCTGGACGTTGTGGAGCTGGTGGTCCTGCTTCACGTCGGTGAACGACGGCAACGGGTTCCAGATGTTGGGGGTTCCTGAGCTGATCCGGACCGGGGCGCAGTTTGCATCGCCGTCTTGGCAATCGGGTTGACCGCCCGGGCTGAGGAAATAGCCCCAGCTGACCCCGTGCTTATGCAGCAGATAGGTGAGGTCGGTCCAGGCGTAGTTGTAGGTGCCGACCGTCTCCCTGGCGAACCGGGCGACGAGCCGCGCGCGCTGGTTGCGGCAGTAGCGATCCGCCGCCTTCACCCGGGAGCGTGA
>DATGFT010000129.1:0-10958 GCA_035308915.1 Solirubrobacteraceae bacterium | reverse complement strand
GAAGGGCACCGGCCGACAACCATAGCTAGTGACCCACCAGCTCCTTGAACGCGGGGTCGTCCCGGAGCGGGTCGAAGTCCGAGTCCTCTCGGGCCATCGCCCGGAGGTGGTCGCCCCGCTCGATCGCGAGCCGGAGATGCTCGACCGCGTCCGCGGTTCGCCCGGCCAGGCTCTCGCAGCACGCCACGTTGTAGATGAGGGCTGGGTACTCGGGATGAGCGGCGACCAGCTCACGGCCTCGGTCAGCCGCCTCGGCGTACTCGCGTGAGTTGTAGAGCGGCGCCAGGGGCGCCCAGAGCTCGTAGCCCGTGGGCACGTAGGCCTTGCCCGGCGTCCCGCCCAGAGCCAGGATCGTCGTCCCGGGCTCCTCGGCGACCGCGCGGCGCTTCACCCCCGGCGCGACGAACACGAACGTGTCGGCCGGCGCGTCCACGCGCTCGCCGTCGAGCTCGAAGCTGGCGCGGCCGCGTTGGACGAAATACAGCTCCTCCTGCCCGTCCATGTCCCCTGACTCGTCGTGCTCGTTGATGATCTCGTCGCCCGCCTGGCGACCCGTCCAGGTATTGACGCCGAAGGACGTGATGCCGAAGTGGTAACGGACAGGCCGAGACGGGCAGCGACCGTCGCTGACCTCGTCGATCTCTTCGAGCTGGGCTACTGCGTAACGACTCATCTGCTCCTCTCCTTTGGTGACGCCGCCGGGCTTCGAGAGTAGCCCTCGATCCTCTCCAGGTCGCGCTGCGCGGGCCCGCTGACCACCCGCGTCAGAGCCGCCAGGCAGACCGAGCCACGCGCTGTTAGGATCGCCGCGGGGCGCTGTGTGGCGGTCGATGTCGCCTGGCAGCACGGGGTACTCGACACGACAAGGAGTAGTTATGGGGGTATCGGCGAATCTCCGCCGAGGTCTACCGCTGCTGGCGGTCACGGCACTCGGCGCGCTGGGCGCGTTTGCATCAAGCGCGCAGGCAAGCAGCATCTTCTTCATCCGCTCGAACAACATCTGGGTCGCCAATCCCAACGGGTCAGGCGCCAAGCAGGTCACAACCGACGGCGATAGCACGCTGCCCTATGTATGGGTCTCAGCGGCGAAGGGTCCCAGTTCGAAGCTCGCGTATCTGCGTAACAACAGCACCAGCAGCACGCCCCGCCAGGAGTTCGGCACGATGAACCCGGACGGGAGCGGCTCCGCGCTGAATCCCAGCAACGCCAGCATCCAGCCCGCGGGCACGTACAACGGGCCGATGGTCTCGATCAACAACACCGGCGACAGGATCGCCTGGCCGAAGAGCTACCTGTACTGCTTCATGGCCACATGCAACTCCTACTACGCCGCCTATTCGATCGGCGTGGATGGCAGCAACGAGCAGCACGTCCAGAACAGCAGCGCGGCGATCAACGTCACCTTCGGCGACCCGACCGGGCAGACGTTGTTATTCGAGGATCTGGTGGATTGGAACAGCCTGCCGGCAAGCTGCACCTCGACCACGCACCGCTACGCCCTGATCCGCCAGGCCCCCGCCCCCGACGGCGGCACGGCCGGGACGCCCTCGTACTACTGCGTGCCGAATCTGGACCTCGTCGATCCCGCGCTCAGGCCTGACGGACAGGCGATCGCAGCGGTTGAGAACGACAACGCCGCGGCCGGCACCGACCGGATCGTCACGATTCCGATCGGCGGCGTAGCCACCGCGAGCTCGGCCTCGCCGGTTACGACGGTCAGCTCGCCGGGGACCGCTTCCAACCCCGACTACTCACCTGATGGCAGCCAGCTCGCCTTTGCGGCAGCGGGCACCACGATCGACACCGTGCCGGCATCCGGCGGAACGCCGACACAGATCCTCACGGACGCGACCTCACCGGCATGGAGCCCATACACGCTGCCCGGCAGCAGCTCGGGCTCAGGTGGCGGTTCGGGCAGCGGCGCAAGCAAGCGCTGCACCGTTCCAAAGCTGAAGGGCGACACGGTCAAGCAGGCCCGGAGCGCGCTTCAGAAGCACGGATGCAAGCTCGGGAGCGAGCGCAAGGCCTTCTCGCGGAAGGTCAAGCGCGGGCATGTCATCTCCCAGTCACCGGCTGCCGGGGCGAAGAAGGCCGCCGGAAGTGCCGTGAAGATCACGGTCAGCAAGGGCAGGAAGAAGTAGCGCTGGTCCGACCACTCCTCCGCAGGCTCGGCCCGCCAACGAGGTGGTCGAGCCTGCGGGGGGCGGTCGGCTTCGGGGTCGCGGCGTGCAAGGCCGCACATCCCCAGCGACGGCCGCCGCAGGTCAGGGCTCGGAAACCGAACGTAACTCGCCACGCGTTGGCCCCCGCGAGCGTGCGTGGCGAGTTGGCTACCGAAACCGAGCTCAACTCGCCACGCGTTCGCGCCTACGAGCGTGCGTGGCGAGTTGGCAACCCCGCAAGCTCCTAAGCCAGCGCTCCTTCAACCTCGCCCGGCCCTACGCCAGCGCTCCCTCAACCTCGCCGGGAACCTGGCTGGCCAGCGCGAACCACACGGTCTTCCCGCCCTTGGGCAGGGTGCTGAAGCCCCACGAGGATGAGAGCATGTCGATGATCTGAAGACCCCGGCCGTGTGGGTCGGCCGGCCCGGCGTCTCGCATCGAGGGCGCGCCGCTGCCGCAATCCATCGCCTCGACCCTGACCTCGCCACCGCTCCGGCTGATCGTGACCTCGAACTCGGTGTCGGCGTGGCGGACGCAGTTCGACGCCAGCTCGGAGATCATCAGCGCGACCACCTCGCGAACCTCCTCGGGCTCCTCGTTCAGCACCTCGGCGGCGAAAGCGCGCGCCGAGGGGACCGACTCAGGAGCGTTCCTAAAGCTTCGGGTGCGCCTCATGGCCTGACGTCGAGCCGGTCGGCGAGCCCCATCCTCACGATCACGCGCTGCAGCAGGTCCGGTGGCTGCCTGATCTCTACGTGGCGGACCATGTTGGCCCACCGCACCAGCAGCGCAATCGCCGAGCTGTCCGCGAATTTGAGCTCGCTGGCATCGACGACCAGCCGGTCCGGCGCGGTCGTGACGATTGGCTCGAGCGCGGTTTCCAGCTTGGGCGCTGTGGTCATGTCGAGCTCGCCCCTGAGCCTCACCACCGGGCAGCCATCCGAGTCCTCGCCGAGCTCATAGGTCAGCTCCGCTCCCGCCGCCTTGCCTAGCTCAGCCATTGGATCCCCGCGATCGCCGTGTCATCGAAGGCACCTTCGCGAAGCTGCTCGAGCACCCTTCCCAACAGGTCATCCAGCGGCATATGGTTCGGACTGACCTCGGCGCGCAGCCGCTCGAGCCCCACCTCGATGCTCTCGCCCCGGCGCTCGACGAGCCCGTCGGTGAACGCCAAGAGCGTGGCGCCACGCGGAGTCGTGACCGTCGTCGACGTGTATGACGGGTCCCGCTCCACCCCGACCGGCAACCCAGGCGGCGTATCGATGAACGTGCTGCCCTGGCTCGAGGAGAGCAACGGCGGCAGGTGACCCGCGCTGGTGACGGTCACCTCGTGTGCGTCCACGTCGACCACCGCGCACAGGACCGTGGCCAGGAGCCTGTCCTCGGTGACGCTCAACAGCCGCGAAAGCTTCGGCAGGAAGACGGTCGGCGTATCGCCCTGCACGGCATAGGCGTGGATGGCGAACCGAAGGGCCGCCATTGCCGTCGCCGCCGGGAGCCCCTTCCCGGCCACATCGCCGACGACCAGCAGCACGCACCCGTCCTTCAGCGTGATCAGGTCGTACCAGTCGCCCCCGATCTCGAGATTCTCCGCGCCCGCCTGGTAGCGCCCGCTCACGCTCAACCCGGGAATGCTGGGCAGGGTCTCAGGCAGTAGGGCGTGCTGGAGGGTATGCGCGATGGTGCGCTGCTCGGCGTAGAGGCGCCGGTTCTCATACACGGCGCGTTGGAGCCGCAGCGTCATCAGGGCCGCACCCAGAGACAGGAGGATCCCGACACCCAAGATGATCCACGGCAGCCGGCCGGGCAAGCTCCCCGCCAGCGCCTGCCGCGGCCCGACCACCAGCGTCAGGACGGTATCCCCGAACGGGACACGAACGGTCGAGTGAGGTCCCCGGATGGGAAGGCGCTTCAAGCTCGTGACGATGAGGTTCTGGGTCGCCGGCGCGCGCCCCAGGTAGATCGCGTAGTTGAGCTCGGAGAAGGCTTGGTTGCTCTCCAGCCGCGAGCGGCGGTTGGCCGGGATCGCCCCCTCACCGTAGGCTGCGTAGCTCCCGCCCGAACCGCTCATGGTCGAGGTTGAGAACGCATAGCCGAGCCTGAGCGTGTGAGGCCCGGAGCGGACGAGCCCGGCCAGCGTCAGCTTGTGATTCGAGGCTGCCCGGTCGAACAGCGCGGCTACGTTCTTGTGCGTGCTTCTCAGAAGTGGCGGCGCGCCGACTTCCGCAACCGGTGACCAGCGCCCGCCGCTGAGCCGCCACAGCGAGACCCCGACGAACTGCCGTGGAGGCCCGCCGACGTATGAGGCGATGAAACGCTTGAACTTCTGCGGGTTGCCGGCCGTGGCATCGGCGAGGGCGGCCGCCGAGGCCATCGGAGTCTGGACGCTCGGTAACGCTTCGGCCAGCACCGCCCCCAGTTCACGCCCGTGGAGCACGAGCAGCCGCTTCTCGTTGGAACGGTTCACCGCCGAGGAGACCACCGTCAGAGCGGCGGTGATCGCGAGCCCGATCACGAGCACGGTCAGGGCGACCCGGAAGGGCCGTCGCGCCTGCTCGGACAACCCGGATACCGCGTCGCTGCGTGGCCGCTCGAGCACCCACCGCCCCGCCGGCTCTGCCGTGTCGGTCATGCCGGGGCCAGCGTACTCGCTAATCACGACGGGGTGGCGCCCTCCGCTGCGCCTGACGCCACCGTTGCACGTCAGGCCTCAGCCCCGCGAGCTGGCTACTCGCTTTCCTTGATGTCCTCCGCGACTCTGTCCTTGAACGGCTTGAGGGTCTCGTAGAGCTCCTCAGGCGAGGTCTTGGCGTGGGGATCCGACTCGCCCAGAAGCCACGGAGCGGCGTCCACGGCCGTCCGCCAAGCGGCCTCTTCGGGATCCGTATCCGGGCCGCCGGCGCTCGCCTCGGGGGGAAGCGGCTCCACGCTGTCGAGGTACACGTTGGTGTATTGACCGCGCTGCGCCTCGTGGTACTGGATACGCGCCCGCTGTCCTTTGGCCTCCGCGGCTCGGCGGCCGATCGCCTCCCGGAAGGTCGTGTACTCGCCGCCCTCGCGGTCGCGGACCACATACCGCACGTTGCCTCCGCGCGTCTGAATCGCCTCCACCGACTCGATCGTGACGATCGATTCCATAGCTGCTCGCTACCCGGTCACGAACTGGTCGAGTCGGCTACGGTCCGGCGCGGGTCTTGACGCCGCGCCGCGACACCCTGCTCATCGTCCTCGCCCTGGCCACGGGCGCCACCGACGCAGCGGCCTTCGAGCGCCTCGGCCACGTGTTCGCGAGTGTGATCACCGGCAACCTCGTCGTCCTCGGTGTAGGCGCGGTGTCCGGCGATCATCACCTGACCCTCTTTGCAGGTTGTGCGCTCGCCGCCTACAGCGTCGGCGTCCTGCTGGCCGCCCCGCGTGAGCGGAAGCCGCCGCCGAAGCAGGGATGGCCGCCGGGAGCCACCGCCGCGCTGACCGGGGAGCTCATCCTGCTGATCGCCTTTGCCGTCTGCTGGGAGCTGGGCGGGCGTCACCCGACTGAGGGCTGGCAGGTCGTCTTGATCGTTCTCGGCGCGTCCGCGATGGGAGTTCAGAGCACGGCGGTTCGGCGCCTGGGACAGGTCTCGACGACGTATCTGACAAGCACCCTGACCGGCCTCCTCGAGGACCTCCGCGGTCGGCGCCGCTCGGAGGGCCAGGCGAGGAGCGTGGGCATTCTCGCCATGGCGCTGGCCGGCGCCGCCGCCGCGACGGGTCTGATCCTCCACGCGCATCGAATCCTCCCCACACTCCAGCTGGCGCCGGTTGCGGCCGTGATCCTGGCCTCACGACGCCTCGTCGTCGACTCCCCGGACTGACCCCACACAGCGCGCCGGATTGCGGGGCAATAGGATGACGATGGGGTGTCAGGACAGTCGAAGGGATCTCCGAACGCGCGTACGCTCGCCGCCTTAGCGAGCTTGGCCATCGTGACGATTGCGCTCGTCGTCGCGCTCAACGCCAGCGTTGGGGCGGCCAGGTCCGCGCACGCCGCGTCATCGCACCGACCCGCTGCCGATTGTCAGCCGTTCAGTGCCAGGCCGTGCCTGCTCCCGTTCCCCAACAACCTGTTCACCGTCCGTGATCGCTCGACCCCCACCGGGCTGCGCGTCCACCTCCCGGCGAACGCGATGCCGATCACCTCACACCGGCAGCGGATCAGCGTGCGCGAGTACGACCGTAACGACGGCTTCAGTCCGGGCAGCGCGATGATCGTCCACGTTCCTGGCCTCGACAACGCCACCGCGTTCGCGCGCACCGATCCCGTCGGCCTGCTCGACATGAAGCAGGCGTTTGCCCGGAACCAGCCGATCGTGGTGATCGATGAGGCGACCGGACGCCGCCAGCTTATCTATGCCGAGCTCGACGCCAACGCGCCGTCTCCGGCCGACACCAACTTGCTGATCGTGCCCGGAAAGGCGCTGACCGAGGGCCACACCTACGTCGTGGCGCTGCGCAACCTGCGCAACGCCGCCGGGCATCTCATCCACGCGCCCGCCTGGTTCGAGAAGCTTCGGGACGACCGGGCCCTTCCCCGGCGCGAACGCGGACAGCGGGGGCGCTACGCGCGGATCTTCAAAGCGCTGGGACGCGCCCGGATCGGACGCCACAACCTGTATGAGGCGTGGGACTTCACCGTCGGCTCGGAGAAGAGCCTCACCTCACGCCTGCTCTCGATCCGTAACCGCGCCTTCGCCCAACTCGGGGACCACAACCTGGCCGACGGGCGCGTTCAGGGATCGGTGCCTCGCTACACGATCAAGCAGACGACCTTGGTGACGCCCCAGCTGCGGGACATCCAGGGCACGTTCAGGGTCCCCTGCTTCCTGGTGGCGTGCGGTGAGTCGGCCAAGGCGGCCTTTCACTACAGCTCGAGCCGGCTCGATGCGCTGCCGAGCCAGATCAAGGGCCGGGTCGCCACCGCGCAGTTCGAATGCATCATCCCCACCAGCGCCGCTCCGCTTCACCCGGCCCGGATCGCGCTCTTCGGCCATGGCCTCCTCGGCTCCCACGCCGAGCTTCAGGACCCGCCCGCTGAGGAGCTGGCCACGAACTTCAACATCGTTCTGTGCGGAACCAATTGGTGGGGGCTGGCCACGAACGATGCGCCACTCGCGCTCGCCGCCGCGGCCAACCTGAACCTGTTTCCCGCGATCGTCGACCGCCTCCAGCAGGGAGTGCTCAACGCGCTCTATCTCGCACGGTTGATGCTGAACCCGCGTGGCTTCGCAGCCAATCCGCAGTTCCAGGCCGCGGGCAAGCCGATCATCGACACCTCGCACCTCTTCTACGACGGCAACAGTCAGGGCGGAATCGAGGGCGGCCTGCTCACCGCGGTCTCGCCTGACGTCCGCCGCGCGGTGCTGGGGGTGACCGGCCTCGACTACGGAAACCAGCTGATCCAGCGAAGCACCGACTTCACCCCGTTCAAGGTCGTGCTCGAGTTCAACTACCGCGATCAGTCGATGTACCCGGTGATCACGGACCTGCTCCAGCAGCTCTGGGACCGCGGCGACCCCGAGGGCTATGCCCCGCAGATGACCGCCCACCCGCTGCCGGACACTCCGAGTCACAGCGTCCTCATGCAGATCGCCTACGGCGACTTTCAGGTCAGCATGTACGGCGGGGCGGCGGAGGCCCGCACGATCGGCGCCAGTGCCTACGAGCCGGCGCTCGACCCGGCCCGTAGCCGTGACCGCAACCTTTTCTACGGGATTCCCGCGATTAAGAGCTTCCCCTTCCGGGGCTCGGCGATCGAGATCTGGGACAGCGGCCCCGGCCGCGTCCAGCCGCCGCCGTTGGGCAACGTTCCGCCAACCGCCGGACCCAACAACATCGATCCGCACTCCGACCCGCGGCTGACCCCGGCCGCGCAGAGTCAGATCTCCGCGTTCCTCGAGCCGAACGGCGCCGTCATCAACGCCTGCGGCGGCTCCCCGTGTCATAGCTACGACTACACCCCGTAGCGGCCCGCCGCCCCGTACGCTCGGCGCGTGGTGGCCAAGCTCGTCGCGCTGGTGGTGCCGCTCGGGCTTGACACTTTCGCCGTCGCCGCGGCACTTGGCGCGAGCGGGCTGGCCCGCCGCCAGCGGACGCGGATCACGCTCCTGTTCACCGCCTTTGAGGCCGGGATGCCGCTGCTGGGGTTCGCGCTGGGGGCCCCGCTCGGCCGAGCCATCGGCGTCGCCGCCGACTACCTTGCCATCGCCGTCCTCATCGCCTTTGGGGTCTACACGCTGCTCAGCGCCGACGACGACGAGGAGCAGAGGCTCGGCCAGCTCGAAAGGCTCCGCGGCCCGGCGATGCTGCTGCTCGGCCTCAGCATCAGCCTTGACGAACTGGCGATCGGGTTCACGTTCGGGCTGCTGAAGCTGCCCGTCGTCCTGGTGGTGGTGACGATCGCGGTCCAGGCGTTTCTCGTCACCCAGCTCGGGCTCCGCCTCGGCCACCGTCTCAGCGAGCGAATGCGTGAAAGCGCCGAGCGTCTCGCCGGCGCGGCGCTCCTCGTCCTGGGCGTCGTGCTCCTGGTCGAGCGGACGGTCGCGTAGGTGTCGCTGATGGAGCTCGCTGGGTCGAATAGAGCCAGGCTCCTGCACCGCGGCCTCATGCTCGAGTACGCGACTCTGGCCTGGAACGTCCCGGGTGCCGTCATCCTGATCGTCGCTGCCGCCGCCGCGAACTCAGTCGCCTTAGCCGGCTTCGGCGTCGACTCGGCGATCGAGATCGTCGCCTCCGCGGTCGTCGTCTGGCAGCTCAAGGGCGAGGAGGGGTCGGATCGGGAGCGTCGGGCGCTGCGCATCATCGCCATCGCCTTCGTGCTCCTGGCCATCTACATCGCGGTCCAGAGCGCGTTGACGCTCAGCTCTCGCTCCCACCCCGGCCACTCGACGCTTGGCATCGTTTGGCTGACGGCGACGGTGGTGGCGATGTTCGCCCTCGCCGCCGGCAAGCGGGATGCCGGCCGGCGCCTCGCCAACCGCGTCCTCCAGACCGAGTCGCGGGTAACCGTCATCGACGGGGCGCTCGCCGCCGCGGTCCTTCTCGGCGTCGTCCTGAACGCAGCGGCCGGCTGGTGGTGGGCCGATCCGGCCGCCGGGCTCGTGATCCTCGTTTACGGCCTGCGTGAGGCACGTCATGCCTGGGGGGAGTCGGTGCGCTAGCTCGAGGGTGCCCCCTGGGGCCGCGATCAGGAGAGGCGGGACTCCTCGAGGTCCAGTTCGCGCTCGATCCGCCGCATCGAGTCAGCTGAGAGCTCACCCCGCCGACGCAGTTCGCCAAGCCGTCTGCGCTCCACGCCGATCAACTCGCGGCGGAGCTGACGGAGCCGCCGCGCGGCGGTCACTTGGTCACCGTCGACGTCGCGGTTGACCTCTGGCGCCAGTCGCTGGATGCGCTGCTCGTACGCGACTCGGGCCGTGTCGGCGATCGGCTCCGGGAGCTCCTCTCGTTCGGCCAGGTCCTCGATGTGTCCGATCGCGGCGTGCGCGAGCGCCACCCGGGCTCGCGCCTCTTCTCGGGCCAGCGTCTCCTCCGCGCCCAAGCCTAGGCGCCGGATCAGAGGAGACAGCGTGAGTCCAGGGATCACAAGGGTCGCCGCGATCGCGACATAGGCGATGAAGATGACAATCGAACGGTCGGGAAAGCCATGGCCCGCCGCGGTGAGAGGCAGCGCGAGGGCGGCCGCGAGCGAGACACCGCCGCGCATCCCGCTCCAGCCAAGCACCGCCAGCTCCGGGGCTGTCTGGGGTGGCTCGTCTCGGCGAGCGAGCCGGATGGCCAACGGAATGACGAACATCCACACCATCCGTATGACGATCAACGCCCCCACGACCGCCGAGGCGTAGGCGAGGGGCCTGCCCACCAACAGTCCTCGGGTGATGTGCGGCAGCTGCAGGCCGATGAGCAGGAACAGCACCGATTCGAGCAGGAAGGTGAGGGCCTCCCAGAACCCGAGCGTGCGTAGACGGGAGGTCGGCGAGAGCATCAGGCCGGTGCGACTTCCCGTGTAGAGGCCCGCAGCGACCGCGGCCAGCACGCCGGAGGCACCGACACGGTCCGCGGGGATGTAGGCGAGGTAGGCGGTGAGCAGTGAGATGCTGATCTCGATCTGCGGCTCGTCGATGCGCTTGCGCACTTGGACCGACACCCAGCCGGCGATCAGCCCGATCCCGACACCACCGGCCGACACGGCGACGAACTTGAGGATCCCCGAGCCGAGCGAGAAGTGTCCTGAGACCACCGCCGCCACCGCGAGCTTGTAGACCGTCAGGCCCGTGCCGTCGTTGATCAACGACTCACCTTCGAGAACGGTGGAGATCCGGCCCGGCGCCCCGAGCCGCCGCAGAATGGCGGTCGCCGCGATGGGGTCCGTCGGCCCGAGGATCGCGCCGAGGACCACCGCCGGCCCCCATCCGATGCCTGCGACAGCGTGCGCGACCGCCGCCACCGCACCCACGGTCGCCACTACCAAACCGACCGCAAGCAGGCCGATCGCTCTTGCGTGAGCCCTGAGGTCCTGAGTCGAGGAACCGAACGAAGCGGCATAGATGAGGGGCGGCAGAAACACCAACAGCACGATCTGCGGATCGACGCGGGGTGCGGACGTTCCCCAAACCAGCCCGAAGATCAGGCCGCCGAGCACCAGCACGATCGCGTAGTGGACGTGGATCACCCGCGCCAGACCCGCAAGCAAGGTCGATGCGAGCAGCAGCGCGACGATCAGTTCGATTCCGTGCACCTAAACCATCTACCCGCGCCGGA
>DATGFT010000128.1:0-3813 GCA_035308915.1 Solirubrobacteraceae bacterium | reverse complement strand
CACGGCGGAGGGGCGGCGGAAGGCGAGCGGTATTTCGGTGGCGAGGCGCATGTGCGGGAACGGGACGCACCGCTGCCCCAGCCCCAGACCGCTGACGAACAAGCTCCGGCCGCTGACCAAGCCCGGGCCGCTTACCAAGCCCCAGCCCGCTGAAGCCCCCCAGACGTGACAAAAGCGAGGCCGGCCGCCTCGCTCTTGTCGTGTGTTACCTATGTGGATCGGAAGCCGAGGAGGCCGACGGAGGCCTCCCGAACCTCCTACCTCCCGCAACAGGCAGGACGTATGGTGCTCGAAAGCCGTCCGGATTTCGTCCCCTCCGGCGGGTGAACTTCGGGTGGCGCCGAGGGTGAAACTCGGCTTTCCGGTCGGGTGAGGCGGGTGACGACAACCGCCCGAATGAGGGGTGACAAACGGGTGAGATGTCCGTCACCCATCCCCGCTATGCTGCCCCGACCTTCGTCCCTGGCCGCCGCCTCCCTTGCCGACTCGCGCCCCCGTCCGCATCGCCCTCGCCCAATTCGAAGACATCGTCCAGCGGGGGCTGAGCGTCCTGATCGAGGAGGACGACAACCTGAAGCTCGTCTCGGAGGGGATCGAGCACGAGCAGCTGAAGGAGGCCCTGTCTGAGCACAAGCCGGACGTGGCCATCCTCAACTTCGGCTCGCTGAACAACGCCGCGGAGCTCCGTGAGCTGCACCGGCGGTTTCCCGACACGCGGCTTGTCGTCCTCGCCAACCGGCCCACAGCGCTGGAATCACGCCAGCTTCTGGCCTTCGGCGCCACGGCATGCCTGTCGAAGTCGAGCGAAGCACGGGACGTCCTCCACGCGATCCACCTCGCCTCCCGCGGACTGCACGTGCTGCCGGCCAGCGAGGCCGCGGAGCCCGCGCCACCTGGGCCGGACGTTCTCACGCCGCGTGAGGCCGAGGTGATGGAGTTCCTGCGCAGCGGGCGTTCGAACGCCGAGATCGCGCAGGCTCTGCACGTGAGCATCGAAACCGTGCGCACGCATGCGCGGCGGATCTACCGCAAGCTCGGGGTGAAGACGCGCCGCGAGCTGCGGGGGCTCCGCTGATAACGACGCAAGCCTCGAGCTGCGATCGGCTCCGCTGATGGCGGGCCAAACCGTCGAGCTGCAAGCACTCCGCAAAGCCCTCGACCCGCGACCCCGCTTCTAGGCTGCGCGGCGACCCCGCGTACGGTATGAGCCGGCCTTGACCAGGCCTCGCTCGACCAGCGCCTCGGCGATCTGGACGGCGTTGGTGGCCGCGCCCTTGCGCAGGTTGTCGCCCACCACCCACATCCAGAGGGCGCGGGGATGCGATTCGTCGCGCCGGATGCGACCCACGAACACCTCATCCCGTCTGGCCGCGCGCAGCGGAGTCGGCACGTCCTCGACGACAACGCCGGGTGTCGCCGCGAGCAGCTCGATGACCTCCTCAGGCGAGATCGGCTCCCGCGTCTGGAGATTGACCGCCTCCGAGTGTCCGACCCGCACGGGGACGCGCACGCACGTGACGGCGACTCCGATCGACTCATCCCCGAGGATCTTGCGCGTCTCGAACATCATCTTGCGCTCCTCGTCGGTGTGGTCGTCGCCGTCGGCGAAGCTGCCCGCGGCCCCGATCACGTTGAAGGCGATCGGTTCGGGATAGACCCGGGGCGCCGGCGCCTGGCTCCCTGCAAGATCGGCCCGCGACTGCTCGTCGAGCTCGTCGAGCGCCTTCTTGCCCGTTCCTGACACCGACTGGTAGGTGGCCACGACCAGCCGCTCAAGGCCGGCGGCGCGGTGGACGGGGGCCAACGCCACCATCATCTGCATCGTCGAGCAGTTGGGGTTGGCGATCAGCCCGGGGTGGTTCTCGAGCGCGTGCGGGTTCACGTCGGCAACCACGAGCGGGATCTCGGGATCACGCCGGAAGGCTGAGGAGTTGTCGATCACCGTGGCTCCGTGTTCTACGAAGCGTGGGGCCCACTCTCGGGAGGTTCCGGCGCCGGCGGAGAACAGCGCCAGGTCAAAGCCCTCGAGGTCGGCGGCATCGTTCAGGGCCTGCACCGTGAGTCCGCCGTCGAGCTCGCGGCCGGCCGAGCGCTCCGTGGCGAACGGAACCACCTCCGAGGCGGGGAACTCACGCTGGCGCAGGAGCTCGAGCATCGTCGTCCCGACGACACCGGTGGCGCCGACCACCGCGACGCGCCGCCGCTCGCTCATCTTGGGTGCACCTCCCCGGGCATCGGTCGGACGCTCACCTCGCCTGCTGTCCGATTGGCCGCTCCTGCTGTACGCCGGCGGCGCCAAGGTCGAAAGCGTGGTGGAGGGCCCGGACCGCATCCGGCACCGCGGTGGAGCGGATGACGCAGGAGATCTTGATGGGCGAGGTCGAGATCATCTCGATGTTGATGTTCTTTTCGGCCAGGGTCTCGAAAACCTTCGCCGCGACACCGGGATGAGAGCGCATCCCCGCCCCGACGATCGAGACCTTCCCGATCTCCGGGTCGGTATCGACCGACGTGATCTGGAGCTCCTCGATCACCGGCTGGAGCGCCCGTTCCGCTGCGCCCAGGTCCTCGGCGGCGATCGTGAACGACACCTCGGCGTCACGTCCTTCGCCCAACGGCTCGTTCTGGATGATCGTGTCGACGTTGCAGTTCGCCTGCGCCAGCGCGCCGAAGATGGCCGCCGCGGCGCCCGGTCGGTCGGGCACGCCCAGCAAGGTGATCCGCGCTTCCTCGCTCGAGTGGGTCACAGCGGTGATCAAGGGGTGTTCCATCGTCTCGTCCTCTCCTAGGACAACCGTACCGGGGGCATCTTCAAAGCTCGATCGGCAGTGGATCCGAACGCCGTGGGTGCGGGCGTATTCGACCGAGCGCAGCTGCAGCACCTTGGCGCCCGAGGCCGCCATCTCGAGCATCTCCTCGAAGCTCACGTAGGGCAGCTTGCGCGCGTTGGGCACGATCCGCGGGTCGGCGGTGAAGACGCCCGCGACATCGGTGTAGATCTCGCATACCTCGGCGCCGAGCGCGGCCGCCACCGCCACCGCCGTCGTATCGGAGCCGCCGCGCCCCAGCGTGGTCACGTCGTAGCTCGTCGAGACGCCCTGAAACCCCGCCACGAGCACGATCCGGTCGTCCTCGAGCGCGTCGCGGATGCGGTTCGCGCGCACGTCGATGATCCGCGCCTTCGTATGTGAGGTGTCGGTGACGATGCCGGCCTGTGAGCCGGTGAGCGAAATCGCCCGGTGTCCCAGATCGTTAATGGCCATCGCGCAGAGCGCGCACGAGATTCGCTCGCCCGTCGAGAGCAGCATGTCCATCTCCCGGGGGTCCGGGGTGGGCGAAACCTCCTCGGCCATCGCGATCAGCTCGTCGGTGGTCGAGCCGCGCGCCGAGAGCACCGCCACCACCCGCCGGCCGCTCTCACGCTGCGCGACGATCCGGCGAGCCGCGCGCTTGATCCGCTCGGCGTCGGCGACCGAGGTGCCGCCGAACTTCATCACGACCGTGCCGTTGCTGGTGCTCACGAGCGAGGAGGTTACGCAAGCTCAGACGCTGCGGCGGCCCGCAAGGGCGCGTCCGAGCGTGAGCTCATCGGCGTACTCGAGATCGGCGCCGACAGGCAGCCCACTGGCGAGTCGGGTGACCGTCACCTCGGGCGCACTCGCGCGCAGCCCGTCGGCGATGTGGAGTCCTGTCGCCTCGCCGGTTGTGGTCGGGTTGGTCGCGATCACGACCTCGCGGATGGCGCCGCCGTCGACTCGCCGGTACAGCTCGGCGATCTTCAAGTCCTCCGGGTCGACGCCGTCGATCGGCGAG
>DATGFT010000127.1:0-6571 GCA_035308915.1 Solirubrobacteraceae bacterium | reverse complement strand
GCGGCACCGCCGCCGGCGGCTCCGAGAGCACCATCGCCGGAGGCGGCGGCTCCAACACCGGCGGCACCGCCGCCGGCGGCTCCGAGAGCACCATCGCCGGAGGCGGCGGCTCCAACACCGGCGGCACCGCCGCCGGCGGCTCCGAGAGCACCATCGCCGGAGGCGGGAGCGGTAACACGCCGCCACCGGTGAACGCCAATAGCGGCGCTCAGGGCACGGCTCCGGTCGCGCTTCCGCAGACGTCGGTGAAGGCGACCAAGAAGACCAAGCACAAGAAGCACAAGAAGCACAAGAAGCACTCGGTCAAGGCAGCGCACAGGCACCGCCTGCCGGCGTTCACGGGCTGAGGCACCCGCAGCACGAGGAGGGGGAGAGCAGACGCTCTCCCCCTCCTCTCTGCGCAAGAGCAGACGCTCTCCCCCTCCTCGCCGCGCAAGAGCAGACGCTCTCCCCCTCCTCCCCGTGCAAGCGAGCGTGATCGATTTCTGCCCCCAGGGGGTCAGAAATCGATCACCCTCGGAGCGCACAACGCGACAGCCCGGCTAGCCGAACTCCTCTTCCAGCACGCGAATGGCGCGTGGCGGCGCCCGCAGGACGTCCAGCCCCGCCAGGGCGCGTACAGCGGCCGCGAATTGAGACTCGAGCACTGGGTGCAGCACCATCACCAGCCGCGCTTGGTCTCCGAGGCCTTTCTGCACCACCGACTTGACTGACACGCCATCTTCGGCCAGGACTCGCGCGACAGCGGCCAGAACTCCGGGCTCATCGGCCACCTCCAGGTGGAGATAGAACGCCGACACCACGTCCTCGACGATCGGCAGGCGCTGACTGGTCGGAGGCGTCGACGCGGGCGGAATCATCGCGCTGATCACGTCGCCGAGGACCGCGCTCGCGGTCTGGGGGCCGCCGGCGCCAGGCCCCGACATGGTTATCTCCGTGAACTCCTCGGACTCGACGGTGATCGCGTTGAACGGCCCCGCCACCGGTGCCAGCGGATGGCCCGGATACAGGAACGCGGGGTGCACCCGTACCGACAGCCCTTCCCCGATCCGCTCTGCCGTCCCTATCAGCTTCAGCTCCAGCCCCAGGTCGTGTGCGTACTCGAGGTCGTCGGGCTGGATGTGCTCGATCCCCTCGTAGCGAACCTCGTCGAGGTGGACCGGCGTGTCAAAGGCAAGCCTGGCCAGGATCGCCATCTTGGCCGCCGCATCGCGGCCGTCCACATCCTCGGAGGGATCGGCCTCGGCGTACCCGAGCCGCTGCGCCTCGGTCAGCGCCTCCTCGAACTTCATTCCCGTCCGCGCCATCTCGGTCAGGATGAAGTTCGTGGTGCCGTTGACGATCCCGTGCACTCGATCGATCCGCGCTCCTGCGAGCGACTCCTGAATCACCCGAATAACCGGCACCACTCCGGCCACGGCGCCCTCGAAGCGAAGCTGTACGCCGTGCTCACGTGCCGCGCTCCACAGCTCCTCCCCGTAGCGCGACAGGAGCTGCTTGTTGGCCGTGACGACGTGACGGCCAGATTCGATCGCCCGCATCACGTATCCCCGCGCGGGATCGATCCCGCCCATCAGCTCGACGATCAGATCCGACCCGGCCAGCAGCTCCTCAAAGGAACCTCGGCTCGTCGTCACCACGCCGGCCAGCTCAGGTCGGATCCCCGTGATCACCTCGATTCGGTCGGCGTGAGCCGGGAGCAGCCGGGCAAACGCCGACCCCACGGTGCCGTGGCCGAGCAAGCCGACCCGAAAGACGCTGGCATTCCCCAACATCACGCCTCAGTCACGTCAACAACGTCACGCGCCGCCAGGTCCTCGTAGGTCTCCCGCCGCACGACAAGGCGCGCGGCTCCCTCGCGGCAGAACACGACGGGTGCGCGCGGCACGCTGTTGTAGTTGTTGGCCAGGGCGTAGCCGTAGGCGCCGGTGACCGGAGTCGCGATCACATCCCCGGCTACCGGATCGGCGAGAACCACGTCCTTGACGATCACATCTCCTGACTCGCAGTGCTTGCCCGCCAGGTGGCAGCGTTCGCTCGCCGGCGCCAGCGGCCGATCCGCGACCACAGCCTCGTAGACCGCCCCGTACAACATCGGTCGCAGGTTGTCCGACATGCCACCGTCGACCGCGACCCACGTGGACACGTTGCGCTTGACCGTCTGAACCGTGTACAGAGTCACGGTTGAGTTGGCCACCAGTGCACGCCCCGGCTCGAGCACAAGCCGAATCTCGTCCCCCAACCAGCGGTGTGCCGCGTCGACCAGGGCGTCGAGGTAGTCCTCCACGGCAGGCGGGCTCGCGGCCCCACCGTAGGCAGCCCCCAGGCCACCCCCCAGGTTGTAGACCTGAAATCGCCCGAGCCCCGAGATCGCCTCGATGGCCGCGACGAACGGATCCAGCTCCAGGAGTTGTGAGCCGATGTGACAGTGCAACCCCACCAGCTCGAGCCGCGATTCGCTCGACAGCCGTGACGCGGCGGCCGCCGCCTCCTGAACCGTGAACCCGAACTTGGAGTCGGCCTGACCGGTCGAGATCGCGTGGTGCGTCGCGCCCGCCACGTCTGGCGTCACGCGCAGGAGAACCTTTTGAGCGCTCCCTCCGCGCGAGACCTTCACACACCGCTCCAGGTCGTCGAACGAGTCCAGCACGATGTAGCCCACTCCGGCTGCGATCGCCTCCTGGAGCTCGGCCTCGGACTTCGCGTTTCCGTGCAGGTAGATCCGCCCAGGGTCGACTCCCGCCCGCAGCGCGAGATACAGCTCTCCGCCCGACGCGACATCGCAACCGAGCCCCTCCTCGGCGAGCGCGCGATACACCGCCGTGCACGGAAATGCCTTGGAGGCGAAAACCACCTCCGAATCCCTGTGCCGGTCGGCCAGCGCCCGCACGAACGCCCTGGCCCGCGAGCGGAGATCGTCCTCGGCGACCACGTAGACGGGCGATCCAAACTCGGCGACCAGCTCGACGGCATCGCAGCCCGCGATTTCCAAGCGCCCTCGCTCGTTGACCCGGGTCCCCCGCGGAAACACCGGGGAGAGACCTGCCGCGGTAGCCGTCATCAGGGCGATCATGCTAGGCGGATCGCGCCCCCCGGCGACCGCTCCCCAGCGTCCGATGGCCGCAGCCGCGCCGGCCGCTCACCGCTGCCATCATCGCGGCGTGGCTCGGCAGACTCGAACCATCGACCCGGTGCGGCCGGCCGAGCTGGGCATTCATGCGGGTCTCGCCTACTCGCTATGGGCGGCGGAAGCTTCGCGCGCGCCCGCGGGAGGCGTGGTGATCATCCACGGCGCAGGCTCGTGTAAGGAGAACCACTACGACTTCGCTCGCGCCTGCGTGGCGCACGGCCTGGCGGCGATCGCGTTCGACGCCCGCGCTCACGGAGCCAGCGAGGGCCCCATGGATGGCCGAATCTTCGAGGACGTGGCGGAGATGGCGACGCTGCTTCGCGACCGCACGGCTCGTTCCGATCTGCCCGTCGCGCTCCGCGGCTCGAGCCTCGGTGGCTACATCGCCATCATCGCGGCGCCACTCGCCGCAGCCGCAGCCGCCGTGGCTATCTGTCCAGCCGGTGACGAGGACTTACGACGTGCCGTGACCTCCGGGCGCTTCGACTTCGACATCGACCGGGAAGCCGTCGAGCAGCTGATCTCCGCCAACCCGCTGTTTGCCGCGGTGGAACGGCTGGAGGTGCCACTGCTCTTGCTCCACGCCGAGGGCGATGAGCAGGTCCCGGTCGAGCAGTCGCGTGAGCTCGCGGAGCGCGCGCAGGTTCCGCAGAGCCGCCTGGTCACGGTCCCGGGAGGACACCATCGATCGGCGCAGCACGACCCCGAGCTGCAGGCCCTCACCCTCCGCTGGCTCGAGCAGAGGTTCCGTGCCGCCGGTCAGTGACCGGCCACGCCCGAGCTGCCAACCTGACTGACGGCCCCGCCGGCAGCGTTAGCAGTACCAGAAACCGCGCTGCCGGCCGAGCTGCCAGCGCCCGCGACTGCGCCGGCCACCTGAGAGCTGGTGCCGCTGACCGTGCTCGCGACGCCGCTTGACGCCTGACTGATCTGCTGCCCTACCCCGGCGCCGACCGTGGACACCGCTTGCGAGACGGCGTTGGTCACGTGGGTGATTACGCCTCCGGATGCCGGCTGATTACACGTGGAAGCGCACCCGCTCGGCGCGCTCGAGGCCGCGCTGATCGGGGCCGCGACACCAGCCGCGGGTGCCGCGCTGGTACCTCCGGCCCCGATCGATGCTCCGCCGCCGGAGCTCTGGGGTCGGCTGGTGTAGACGCCGCGACTTTGGGTGGTTATCTCTCCAGCGGACCCTAGATGCCCGGAGGCACGTGTCCGCCGCCTCAGGACCGCGGCCAGCCGTTGTGTCACATGGGAGGGCGGCGAGAGCTGCGCCGCCACCACCGTTGTCGCCGGCGCGCCGCCAATCTGCGGCCAGCCGCGGAATGCCACGATGGCGCTACCCACCAGGAACAGCAGCGCGGCACCCGCCACCAGCGATCCAGCCGTGCCGAACCCCGCCAGGTATGCCTTCGTCGCACGCACCGGGACTCTGATCGGTCGAGGTCCGGCGGCCGTCGTCTCTCTTACCAAGAGCTTCGCCACGTCTGCCAACATTATTGCCCGCTATGGGCAATAAATCCTCATTTGGCCGGGATACGGGCCTGCAAGCGCGGATGGCGCTGACCCTGTTCCTGCTGGGCCTCGTCTACGCGCTCTTGGTCGGTGTGCTGATCGCGGCTGGCACCGGGGCCATCACGATCGCCGTGATCGCCGGGTTGCTGTTCGTTTTCCAGCTCTTCACCTCGGACAAGATCGCGCTCTTCTCGATGGGCGCCCGAGAGGTAACTCCCGCCCAGCAGCCACGCTTGCACGCGATCATCGACCGGCTCTGCGTGCAGGCCAACCTTCCCAAGCCGCGCGTGGCCGTGGCCGAGACGCCCATGCCGAACGCCTTCGCGGTCGGCCGCTCGCCCAAGGCGGCCACGGTCTGCGCCACTACCGGGATCCTCGAGCTGCTCACCGACGCCGAGCTCGAGGGCGTGCTCGGACACGAGCTCACGCACGTCCAGAACCGCGATGTGATGGTGATGACGATCGCCAGCTTTTTCGCGTCGATCGCCGCCTTCATCACGCAGATGGGGTTCTTCTTCGGCGGCGCCTTCGACAACCGGGACAACCAGAACAGCGGGATCGCCTTCATGGTCGTGATCCTGGTCTCCGCCGTGGTCTACGTGATTTCGTGGCTCCTTCTTCAGGCCCTCTCGCGCTACCGCGAGTTCGCGGCCGATCGCGGCTCGGCGATTCTCACGGGCCGCCCGAGCGCCCTGATCTCGGCCCTGATGAAGATCAGCGGGACGATGGGCCGCATTCCGCAGCGTGATCTCCGTGCCGCCTCGGGCGAGCTCGCCGCCTTCTACATCGTGCCCCCGAGGGCTCGGCAGACGGTGACCAACCTGTTTTCGACGCACCCGCCGCTCGAGGCGCGGATCGCGGCCCTCCAGCGCCTAGAGGCGCAGCTTCAGGGCACCGCCTAGGCACGCGAGATCATCGCGCGGCACGCCCTACGATCAGGGCATGGGTCTCCTCGACGTCATCCTGGGGCGCCGGAAGCTGGCGGGCCCGGCGCCCGATCGCCTGTTTGCCATCAGCACCGCCTATGTCAAGTTCGAGACCGAGCTCGGCATCCGATCCCGCGGAAGCGCCGCGATCGTCTTCCAGCCACTCTCCAGCTCGGACTTCCAATCGATCGTCAGTGAGATGGAGACTGTCGTCCGCGGCACCGCTTCCGACAGCGGAGTGACCGTGGCCAGCTCCGACGACAGCTACGGCTTTCGCTGGCTGATCCTGAACGGCCAGGATTTCGACGACCTGGTCGTCGGGATCAACGGCGTCTCGACTTCGCTCGAGGCCGGCGGCTATGGAGAGCGCGTGCTCTGCGCTGTCTTCGCCTTCCAGGACGAGCAACAGCGACCCCTGTACTGGATCTACAACTACAAGCGCGGGACCTTCTACCCCTTCGCTCCGCTCGCCACCGCCGGCTCCGGCGAAGGCGAGCGGGACAACGAACGTGAGCTCGTGGCCAAGGCGCAGGTGGGCGCCGAGCTGCCGGTCGAGCAGGAGCTAGAGCGCTGGTTCCCCCTCTGGGGGATCCCGATCTAGTCCGCCGAGGCCCTACCCCGGAATCAGGCCTTCGCCAGTGAACTCCGCCCGCGCCTCCTCTAGCGTGGTGTCCGGCGGCGGGAGGATCAGGTCGGAGGTCGCGAGCTCATCGTCGGCCACGAGCCGGCCGTGTGTGCGCACGAAGTCCAGCATCCGGTCATAGGTGGCACGGAAGCGTTGCTCGTCGGTGCCCTGACAGGCAAGCACGGCCTCATTGTCCAGCTCGTTCAGGGCTTGCTCGTCATCACCCTGGAGCTCGTACTGCCCTTCGGTGGCGATCCGGACGATCAAGACGCCTGGCCTTCGCTGGCGCTCGGCTGCGAGGCCCCGGCCTCGAGCTCGCCGGCCGCCGGAGGCGAGCCGCTGCCCAGCTCAGCCTTCATCTTCTCGAGCTCCGCG
>DATGFT010000126.1:0-14769 GCA_035308915.1 Solirubrobacteraceae bacterium | reverse complement strand
AAGGGATGGGCGGGCCGGCTCGTGTGGGCGTTTGCCCCCGTGCAGGATCGCCGCGCCGCCGGGCAGATCGCTGCCGCGCTCCGAGAGCTCGCGGCGGTACCCGAGGTCGAGGTCGTGATCGTCGCCCGCGGCGGGGGCTCGTTGGCCGACCTGTTCGCGTTCTGCGACGAGGCGCTGTGCCGGACAGTCGCGCTCCTGCGCGTGCCCGTGATCGCGTCGGTCGGACACCACACGGATCACACCCTGATCGACGACGTGGCCGCGCTCGCGTGCTCCACGCCGACCCACGCCGCTGAGGTTGCCGTGCCGGTGGACTGCCGGGTCGCCCGCACCGAGCTCGGGCACCACGCCCGCCGGCTCCGCGGCCACGGCCACCGCGCGATTCTCGTTCGCGCCCGTACGCTCTCGCACCTCGCGCGAGCCCCGTCTCAGCATCTGGTCCGTCAGCAACGCCACCTCCATCAGCTCCTGCGCGAGCTCCGGGCCAGCGCCCGCCGGGCCGTCGAGGACGGCCGCCAGCAGGCCGGCGTTCACCTGCTCGTGCTGCGCCGAAGCGCCGCGCGTGGCGCCTCGTCGGACAGAGACAGGCGCCGGCGTGAGCTGGCGCGGCTGAGCCTTGCGCTGGCCGCGCACGACCCCGAACGGACCCTGGCCCGGGGATACGCCCTGGTCGAGGCCGCGTCCGGCGAGCCGATCGGCTCGGCGTCCGCAGCTCGGACGCTGCGCGAGCTGCAGCTGCGCTTTCACGACGGCAAGGTCCCGGCGCGGGTCATGGAGAGCAAATCTCCGTGAACGGGGAGCGGACATACGAATCCGCGGTGGCGCGAATCGAGGCGATCATCCGGCGGCTCGATTCGGGCGAGGCCGATCTCCGTGAGACCCTCGACCTGGTCAAGGAGGGGCGCGACCTCGTCGAGTACTGCGCCGCCGAGCTCGAGGCAGTCTCGACCGGACTCGAGGAGCTTCGGCTCGAGGAGCTGGTGGCCCGCCTCGAACGCACCGGCAGCGCCTCGTGAGCACCTTTGACCTGCTCGCCGAGCTGCCGTTGCGGGTCGACGGCTATTCCCTGGAGGGTCTCCGCCTCGACGTCTCGAGCGGATTCGAGCGTCTCACCACGGTCGTCCACCTGCACGGCGACGGGTGCGAGGGCGTTGGCGAGGACGTCGTCTACGACGCTCCCGATCACGTCGCGCTCCAGTCCGCCGGCCCCGTGCTCGACTTGGCCGGCCAGTTCACCCTGGGCGAGTTCTGCGACCGGATCGACGCGCTCGATCTGTTCCCGGTCCCGCCGGCCCGTGAGGTTTCGCGCCTCTATCGGCGCTGGACATTTCACAGCGCGGCGCTCGACCTCGCCCTGCGTCAGGCCGGGCGTTCGCTCCACGCCGTCCTGGGGCGCGAGCCTCAGCCGCTGACCTTCGTGGTCTCCCTTCGCCTCGGGGAGCCGGCGACGATCGAGCCCGTCGCCCGGCGACTCGCGCGCTATCCGGACCTGCGCTTCAAGCTCGACGCCACGAGCTCGTGGACGCCCCAGCTGTTCGACGCGCTCGTCGACACCGGCGCGGTCGACTCGATCGACTTCAAGGCCCTCTACCGCGGCACGATCGTCGATCAGGCGCCTGATCCGGTGCTCTACCGCCGCGTCGTCGAGGCCTTCCCCGGCGCCTGGCTCGAAGACCCCGACGTCGTCACGCCTGAAACCGCCGCCGTGCTGGCCGGCGAGCATGACCGCATCACCTGGGATGCGCCGATCCACTCGATCGCCGATATCGAGGCGCTTCCCTTCCCGCCCAGGATGGTCAACATCAAGCCGTCGCGCATCGGGGGCCTGCGCGCCCTGTGCGACAGCTACGACTACTGCGCGGAGCGCGGGATCGGAGCCTACGGGGGCGGCCAGTTCGAACTTGGCCCGGGGCGGGGCCAGGCCCAGTACCTCGCCTCGCTGTTTCACCCCGGCACCCCGAACGATCTGGCGCCCTCGGCCTTCAACGTCGACGACCCGCCTCCGGGGCTGCCGACGAGCCCGCTGACGCCGCAGCTGGATCCGGTCGGCTTTCGCTGGGCGAGCTGAGTCCGTGACTAGGCCGGCTCTCGCCCGGGAAGCTTCAGCACCATCGAACAACCGGTGACCATCACCCCCTACCGGGATGGACCCCTGCTCGTCCGCGGGCCGGTGCAGCTGTGCGGCGCGGACGGCACGCCGATCGCCTGCGATCGTGATCCCGTCGCCCTGTGCCGATGCGGCCGCTCGGCCCTCAAGCCGTTTTGCGACGGGACGCACAAGCTGGTCGGCTTCCGCGCGCCCGCCGGCGCTCCCGAGCGGGTCCGCGTCTAGGCCGCGGCCGCGTCGAGCGACGCTCTCAGCAGCGACGATTCCTGGCGCTCCCAGGCGCTGAGAAGCTGTTCGCTCCAGCGGGCGTCGAGGTAGGCCAGCGTCCGGGCTCCCCAGAGGATGTCGCCGCTCAGCGCCGGCTCCTGACGCGCCAGCCCCCCAGCCAAATCGACGCAGGCGATGTTTTCGTGTACGGCGTCGGCGGTCACATGCTCGTCGAAGAACAGCGTCGCCTCGCCGTCGAAGCCGAGTCGGCGCAGCCCCTCGGCGTAGCGGCGGTTGGGAATCGACGAGGTCATCTCGAACAGCGCAAGGTGCCCGACGATCGCGCCGCGCCAGCGCCGGTGCAGCCCGAACAGAGACATCAGGTTGACCGTGGCCAGCGTCACGCCCGGGATTTGATCCAGGTATGCACCGTAGGCGCAGTCGAGCCCCACCGCCCGCATGGCCCGCGCGAACAGCTCCGCGTGCATCCAGTCCGCCCGTCCCCGGCCGTACTCGTCGAGCTGGATCTCGATCAGGGCCGCCTTCGCCGCACCGGCGAGCCGCGGAACCGCCCAGGAATGTGGATCGGCCTCCTTGAGCTGGTAGGCGGAGCGATGGATCATGAACTCACGCGCCTGATCGAGCGTGGCCCGGGAGCGGATGAAGCTCGAAAGCGACGGGCCCTCGGCCTTCTCGATCTCGCGCAGCGCCAGGTCCATGTCCTCGGGCTCGACGACGTGCTCCGGCTTTGCCACCGCGTCCCTCAGTGCGTCCTCGAACGTCGCTTCCAGCTCGGCGCGCAGGGCCAGGAGCGACGGATCCCATTCCCATCGCTCGTCGATCCCGGGCAGGCCGCGGTAATGCAGCTCGTAGCACAGGTAAAGACTCAGCTGGAGGTCCTCGTCGCCGAGGACGTCGGGGCCGGCCGTTGCCGCGGGCGAAGGCGGCAGCGCATGTGGCCCACGCGATAGCTCCACCAGCAGCATCTCGCTGAGCGGGCCCCTGGCTAGCGGGAGGTGGGCCACGGATTTAGAACCTACCCGCCCCATGGCTCGAGGAACCGCCTCACGAGCCAACCCGCCACCCCACTCACCCCGTCGCGTCGGGCGATTTGGCGCTGGACAACGGCACCGTTGGCCTGCATGAGCCGCGCCGCCTGCTCGAGGCATCCGGACGCTCCAAGGCGAGCTCCCACCGGCCGAAGAGCTGCGAGCAGATCGGCGAGGCATTCGCGCGTGGGACGTCGCGCGCCCGACTCGGGGTCGATCAGCTCCCCGTCGACCCCGCCACGGCACGCGAGCCAGCGGTTTTCCTCGATGCGCCAGGTCGGCTCGGCGCTCAGCGCCTCGCCCGCCTGGCGGCGCTCATCGAGCCACGCGACCAGAGCCTGGATGGTGGCGGTTACGGCGGCCGCGTCCGCCACCGTGCTCTGGCTGTCCGGAACGCGGAACTCGAGCGTTCCCAGCCGCGGGTGCAGCCGAAGCTCCCACCACCAGGATCCCGGCTCTGGGAACACTCGCGTCCGTCGCCCCCACTCCAGTGCCGCCGCATAGTCGTCCCAGCTCGAGATGACCGGCGGTACGCCCTGGCGTGGCAGGAGCTCTCCGAGCTTGGGCCGCACCGAGGCCAGGCCGGTGTCCCTGCCCTCGTAGAACGGCGCATTGGCGGCCAGCGCCGCGATGAGCGGGAGGTAACTCCTGACCGCGTTGTACACCGCGAGCGAGCCGTCGGCGTCGCCGATCGACACGTGGACCTGGAGCGCACACACGAGTTGGCGGCGGGCGATCGGGCCGTAGGCCCGTTCGATGTCCTTGTAGCGCCGCAGCTGATTGAGCTCGCCCGCTCCGCTCCCGAGTGGGCTGACTCCCGCGGCCGCCAGGCGAACCTCGTCCTCGGTCCGCGCGGCCAGCTCGCGTCGAGCCGCCGCGAGCGCCGCCATCACGGTGCCCACGTCGGCGTCGGGATCGATCACGATCTCGATCTGTGAGGCCGGCAGCTCAGGCTTGAAGCGAGGATCGCCGTCGAAGCGCGGCAACAGATCGAGCGCGCGCGCCGTCGGCTCGAGCCTCTCCGGGTCGAGCAGGATGACCTCTTCCTCCACGCCCACCGTGTACTGCGGCGCTGCGTCGAAGGTCGCTCTGAGCGCAGCGGCGGACAGGGGGTTGTTTGCCATGGTCATGCCCTGACGTTTGCCGGGCCGCGGGACAGGATAGGTGTCCGAGCCATGCGACTGCTGCCCCTCCCTGGCGTGTTCAGGCCGCCGAGTGACGCACGAATGCTCGCCGATTACGTGGCGCGGGAGCGCCTGGCGGTTGACGCCCGCGTGCTCGACATCTGCACCGGCAGCGGCTTCCTGGCCATCGCGGCCGCCCTCGCCGGCGCCGGTGAAGTCGCCGCCGTCGACATCTCACGTCGGGCGGTGGTCGCGGTTCAACTCAACGCCGCGGTGAACGGCGTGAAGGTCCAGGCCCTCCGCGGCGACCTCTTCTCACCCGTGGCCGGGCGGCGGTTTGACCTCATCCTCTCGAACCCTCCCTACCTGCCGGGCGATGTTTCCGAGCTGCCGCGCCGAGGCCTCCCGCGGGCCTGGGAGGGGGGGCGGACCGGCCGCGAATTCATTGAGCGGATCGCGGCTCATGCCGCCGAGCATCTGAGCGAGCGCGGGCAACTGCTCCTGGTCTACTCCACGGTCTGCGGGGAAGCCAAGACGCTCGAGCTCCTGCGGGCCGGCGGCCTCATCCCGAGTGTGGTCCTACGCCGACGCGGGTCGCTCGGGCCGCGCCTGGCGGCGCGCGCGGATTGGCTCAGGGCCGAAGGGCTCCTGCTCGATGGCGACGAGGAGGAGATTCTGATCGTTCGCGCCGAGCGAGCCCGCGTCTCGGCCCCGGCCCGCGAGGCCGTGGCTTCGAGCGTCGATTAGATCCGCTGGATCAGGGTCCCGGTTCCGAGACCGCCTCCGCAGCACATGGTGACGAACCCAACCTCCTTGTCCGAGCGCTCGAGCTCGTGCAGGATGGTCGTGATCAGCCGCGCACCCGTCGAGCCGAGCGGATGGCCGAGCGCCATCGCGCCACCGTTGACGTTGACCCGGTCCATGTCCGGGTTGTGCACGCGGCGCCAGGCCGCCACCACGGGCGCGAACGCCTCGTTGATCTCGAACAGGTCGATGTCGTCGATCGACATCCCGTTGCGCTCGAGGATCTTCGCCGTGGCCGGAATCGGGCCCTCGAGCATCTTCACCGGGTCGCACCCGACGGTGGTCTGATCGACGATCCGGGCTCGGGCGCGCAGGCCGAGCTCCTTGGCCTTATCGGCGCTCATCAGCAACACCGCCGCCGCACCGTCGGAGATCTGGGAGGAGTTGCCGGCCGTGATCACGCCGTCCTCCTTGAACACCGTCTTCAGCTGGGAGAGGGCCTCGAGGCTGGTGTCCGGCCGGATCCCCTGGTCGGTGATGTAGGTGCTGCCGTTGACCTGCATCGGGATCATCTCGCGCTCGAAGCGGCCTTCCTCGGTGGCTCGGTGCGCCAGCTGATGTGAGCGAAGCGCCAACTCGTCGAGCTCGGGGCGTGGAATCTCATACTCCTCGGCAATCATCTCCGCCCCGAGTCCCTGTCCGACCACGTTGTGCTTATCCAGCAGCTCAGGCGTGAACGCGGCGCCGAACTCTGCCTGGGTCTTCATCGTCGCCGCGAACGGCAGCTTGCCCATGTGCTCGACCCCGGACCCGATCACGACGTCGTGCACGCCCGAGGCGATCTGGGAGGCCGCCAGGTTGACCGCCTGCTGGGCCGAGCCGCATTGAAGGTCGATCGTGGTCGCCGAGGTCTCGATCGGCAAGCCCTCCTGAAGCCACGCGTTCCGGCCCACGTGCAGGCCCTGGGGCCCGAACTGGGCCACGCACCCCGCGATCACGTTCTCGACCTGCCCGGGCTCGATCCCCGACCGCTCGATCACCGCCCGGTAGGCGGCACCCAACAGCTCATTCGGGTGTTTGTCCTTGTAGTAGCCCTTTTCCGGGTGACCGCGTCCGATCGGCGTCCGCGCCGCCTCCACGATCACGACCTCGCGGCCTCGCTCCTCAGCCATCACGTCTCCTTGTCCAGAATCAAGATCGAGTGAGACGCCGCGTCGGGCGGCGCCTTCCCGGCAACCATCACGTACTGTACCCGCGCGTGGAGGAACGACTGGGAATCGCCGGCTCGGGCGCGATCGCCTGCGGTCTGGCCGCCGCGGCGGCCCGCAACGGCGAGGTCCTGCTCTGGGCCCGCTCGCCCGAATCGGCCAAGCGGGCCCACGCCACCATCTCCCGGAACTGCGCCAAGCTGCTCGCCGGGGAGGTCGATCCCGGCCACGTCCGCATCGTCTCCGACCTCGACGAGCTCGAGCAGTCGACCTTCCTGGTCGAGGCCGTGGTCGAGCACCACGGCATGAAGGCCGAGATCCTGGCTGAGCTGGGTGAGCTTTCCCGGCATGCCGGGCAGAACGCCATCCTCGCCACGACCACCTCTTCGCTCTCGATCTCCGAGCTGGCCCGGGCGAGCGGCCATCCCGATCGCTTCGTCGGCTTCCATCCGTTCAACCCGGTGCCGCGAATGAAGCTCGTCGAGCTCGCCTTCCCGCCTGAGGCGACCGAGCAGACGCGGGACCGCGCCCGCCGGCTGGCTGAGGCGATCGGCAAGTCGCCGGTCCAGGTTCCCGACTCCCCCGGCTTTGTGGTCAACCGGCTCCTGTTTCCCTACCTGTTCAGCGCCGTCGAGTTGATGGCGGAGAGCGGCATGGCTCCGGAGGACATCGACCAGTGCATGTCGCTCGGCGCCGGCATGCCCATGGGGCCGCTCGCCCTCCTCGATTTCGTCGGCCTCGACGTCTCCCAGGCCATCGGAGAGTCGATCGGGGCCCCGGTGCCCGACGCGCTCATCGAGCTCGTGAATCAGGGCAAGCTCGGCCGGAAGACCGGCCAGGGCTTCTACCCGTACGAGTAGGCGGGGGGTTCTACGCCCTACCTCTAGGCCTGTGGCAGCTCGTGGCGCGCGTGGCGGACGCGCTCAGGGCTGGAACGCGAACGCGACGACCGCACAGAAGGCGGCCACGGCGAGCACCGTGCAGACAGGATCGCCGTCATCGAGGCTGCTCCCTGAAGCTGCATCTCCTCGCCCCGCCTCCAGAACACCACTGCATGACCATCTATCCCGCCAGCATCCGTGTCCGGCTGCGTGTCGGCCAATCACCCTCTTCACAAAGCTCAGACAAAGTCTTTAGGGCGTGTTCATCTGCTGAGCCGACACTTCCTTCTGCGACGTACCTCATAGCAGCACCTCCTCCCCAGAAGCACTGAGCCGGCCCATCCCGTGGGCCGGCTCTTTTTTTGCCGCCTCGATCGAATGGCTTGCCAAGGCGTCTGGGCGATTTTCCCTTCTATGTGGGGCGTTTCTCCCACGACACCCACGACTCTGCAACAAGTTCGCCTCAAAACGCCCAACTTTGGCTCCCCGCGACCGACCTGGGCGAATTAGCGATCCCACAGTTCGCTCGTTCGCCCAGGTAGGCCGAGAGGTTCGCCCAGGTAGGCGAAAAGTTCGCCCAGGTAGGCCGAAAGCGCCGGCCAAGGGCACCTCGAGGCCGTGTCGATTGCCCGCCTACACGGGCAATCGCACCAGGCCGCCCGCGCATTCCCTTGACGAGCTAGGTCGACGCCGGCCCCGCCCTGCCCCGCCCCGCCGGACGCCGAGGGCCGAAGCCGGCCCCGAAGGGCCGGCTTCATCTCTCCTCTCAACCACCGGATAAGCAGTGGTCGCGCAGCAGCGTCTCCGCCGTCGTGAGGGCCAAATGTAACGAATGATGCGATGTCTCGCCAGCTGAGTGTGATCTGCCGCACTCTCGCCCTCGAACCCACCCCGCCCGCAAACGCGACGTCACCCCGTGGGCGCCGGCCGCCGCTGCCTGATCCGCACCGCCTCGATCCGGTTCTGCCGCACCGACTCCACCCGAATCGAGTAGCCGTTGGCCGAGATCGTGTCCCCGCGTTTGGGCAACCGCCCCAACTCCGCGAACACGAAACCCCCGACCGAGTTGTAGGCGTCCGTATCGACCGGGAGCTCGAGCCCGTAGTCCTCGAGGTCGGACACCGCGACGTGGCCGCGCACGAACCAGTCGCCGTTGGCCAGCCTCCGTACCGCGCCGCCGGCCGGGTCGGTCTCGTCGGAGATCTCTCCCACGACCTCCTCGATGATGTCCTCGATCGTGACGATCCCAGCCGTGCGGCCGTATTCGTCGATCACGATGGCCAGCTCGGTCCGCTCGCGCTGGAGGTCGGCCAAGAGGTCGTCCAGCGGTTTGGTCTCCGGCACCAGGGGTGCGGGGCGCACGAGCCCCTCGAAATGGGCCTGCATGCCCTGATTCATCATCAGCTTCACGAGCTGGTTGACGTGGACGATCCCCTTCACCCGATCCTGGTTCTCGTCCTCGGTGACCACCAGCCGTGAGTGCCCGGTGTCCACCGCCCGCCGCAGCGCCGCCTCGACATCCTCAGAGAGGTCGATCGTCACCACGGCCGGAATCGGGGTCATCACATTGCGGGCCTCCTGCTCGTGGAGGTGAAACACGCCCGTGAGCATGCTCCCCTCGCCGATGTCGAGCTGGCCCCCGCGAGTCGAGTGGGCGATCAGCCGCTTGAGCTCCTCCGGAGTCCCGCCCTCTGGCTCGGCGTCGGGATCCGTCCCGAGTGCACGCAGGATCGCCTCCGAGGCCGAGTTGAGGACCAGGATGAACGGGTGAAACAAGACGCGGAAGAACCGCAACGGCCGCGCGATTCGGCGCGCCAAGCCCTCGGCGTGCTGGATCGTGTAGAGCTTGGGGACGATCTCGCCGACGATGCTCTGGGTCGTGGTGATGAACAGGTAGGCGATCACCACGGAGATCACGACCGCGGCCGCGTCTCCGGCCGCGCCGCCAAAGGCCCGCTCGAGCAGATGCGCGATGGCCGGCTCACCCAGCGCGCCGATGCCGATCGAGGCCATCGTTACCCCGACCTGACACGCCGCAAGGTAGTCGCCGATCTCGTCGATCTCGGCCATGGCCAGCCTCGCCCCTCGCGCGCCCTCGTCCACGAGCGACTCCAGGCGCGCCCGGCTCGAGCGCACCAGGGCATACTCGGCAACCACGAAGAACGCGTTCACCAGGACCAACAGGCCCGCGAGGATTACGAACAGGACGTTCACCGCGCGGCGGCCGCGACCCTACCCCGCGCTGGCCAGCTGGTACTTCGAGATGGATCGTCGTCGTTCATCAAAAAGCGACGGCGGGAACGCTAGCAGCCGCTCCCGCCAGCACCGTGGGTTCGCGGCCTTGTCCGCTCAGCCCAGCCGGTCGATCTTCTCCGCCATCTCGAAGTCGGCCTGGGTGAGGCCTCCGGCGGAATGATTCGTCAGCGAGAGCCTGACCCGATTCCAGCCGTGGAGCAGGATGTCCGGGTGATGATTGGCCTCCTCGGCTGCCTCCGCGACGCGGTTGACGAACGCCATTGCTTGTGCGAAGTCCTTGAACTGCCATTCCCTGACGATCTCCGATCCCTCCCGCTTCCACTCCCTGCCCTCTAGGCTGGAAGCAATGTCCTCCTGGCTCAGAAGCTCTGCCATACCGTCTCCCTGGTCGTGATCGTGCTCTGCCCTACAGCTGCCCGCGTCTCGCCCGTCGGAAAACCAGCCTGATGCGCATCGTCAGCTTGGTTCCGTCGGCTACCGAGATGCTGTTCGCGCTCGGGCTCGGGAGCGACGTGATCGCGGTGACTCACGAATGTGATTTTCCCCCCGCCGCCCGTGAGCTGCCTCGTGTGACCCGCGACGTCCTGCCCAGCGGCCTGTCTTCGGCGCAGATCGATGCGGCAGTGAAGGAGCGAACGCTGAGGGGCGAATCGATCTACGAGCTCGACACCGACCTCCTCCGGGATCTGCGCCCTGACCTGATCGTGACCCAGGCCCTGTGCTCGGTGTGCGCGGTCGCCTACGAGGACGTTCGAGCCATCGCCGAGGAGATCGAGACCCGGCCCCGGGTCCTCGCGCTCGACCCGCACACCCTCGGAGAGGTTCTGGGTGACGTGCGGACCCTGGCTCAGGCCACCGATCACAAGGACGCGGCTGTCGAGCTGGTCCGCGACGCCGCCGAACGCATCGATCGCGTCCGGCTGGCCACCCGCCGCGCGTCTCGGCGGCCGCGGGTCGCGGCCCTTGAATGGCTGGATCCGCCGTTCGCGGCCGGCCACTGGACGCCGCAGCTCATCGACTACGCCGGAGGCGAGGACGTCCTCGGCTTTCCTGGCGAGCGTTCGGAGGAGCGAACCTGGGATGAGGTCCGGGCGGCTCGCCCAGATGTCATCATCGCGATGCCCTGCGGCTTTGACGCCGAGCTTGCCTATCGCGAAGCCGAGATGCACCGCGATGAGCTTGCCTCCGCCGGCGCCGGCGAGGTCGTCGCGGTCGACGCCGCCGCGTACTTCTCGAGGCCGGGGCCTCGCCTCCTCGACGGTCTCGAGCTGCTCGCGCACATCCTTCACCCCGAGCTCTTCCCGGACGCCCCCGCCGAGGCCCTCGTCCTCGAGCTCTAGTCGCCGGAGCCCCCCTACAGCGTCAGCCCCGTAGGCGTCAGTCCGGTCCCGCCGGCCACCGCGATCGCGCCGGCGACACTGGCGACAGCGACAACAAGGTATCCCGCGTAGGCCAGCGCCGGACGCCGGCGACGCTCACTCCACTGCACGGCCATCTCGCCACAGATGAGCCCGCCGATCAGCCCCCCGAGGTGGCCACCGATGGAGATTCCGGCGAAGGTCACGGAGAAGATCAGGTTGATCAGCAGCACCATCCCCAGCCCGCTCTGCCAGATCGGGATCCCCCGGTGGTAGGCGACGACGATCAGCGCCCCGAAGATGCCGAAGATCGCTCCCGAGGCGCCGACGGTCGGGACCCGGGGCTGAAACAGGAGCGCCCCAAAGGATCCCGCGAGCAACGAGGCCAGGTAGATGCCCGTGAAGTTGATGCGCCCGACCGCCGGCTCCAGTGCGCTCCCGACGAAGTACAGCGAGAGCATGTTCACGGCGATGTGCAGGATCCCGTCATGCAGGAAACCACCGCTGACGATGCGCCAGTACTGATGCTGATCGGCGATCGCCGGTCCGTACAGGACGCCGTGGTTCCAGACCGTTCCGCAGCTCACCGAGCAGCCCCCGAGCCGCACCCCGGTGGCCGTCTCGGCCAGGAACACGATCACGTTGATCGCGATCAGCGCCCGTGTCACCACCGGCACGCCTGACCCGGAGCGGACCGTTCGCACCCGGGTGCGGTCTCGCGCGCATTCGGGGCAGCGCATCCCGACCGAGGTGGGCGTCATGCAGTCGGGGCAGATCGGGCGTCCGCAGGACGAGCAGGCGACGCCCGTCTCACGCGACGGATGGCGATAGCAGACGGGCATCTCCGCGCCGACGCTATCAGCGGACTTGAAAGGTTCCATCAGAGGTGCCGGACGGCCTCAGCGCAGCAGTCGCCGCGCTTCGTCGGCGGCGTCCCGAACGGTCCGCCCGACGAGCTCGGCCAGGCTCCCCGACTGTTGACGCCGGGCTCGGTGCCGCGCCCGGACCCGGAGGACGACCAGCGCCGTCCCGGCGCTGGCCCCCACCACGGCTGCGGCTGCCGGCCGCGCCCAGTTGCGTGGGTTGCGCATGGCCGAGAGCTCCCACGCGTCGAGCTCCTCCTGGGCCAGCTCGGCCAGGCTGACCAGCGTCTGCTCCAGCCGCGTTACGAGGTCAGCCGGGGGATCGATCGGGCTGAGCGCCTCGCGGAGCAGCGACTCAAAATCAGCCGCACTGGCGCTCATGCGCTGTTCCCCGCCTTGGCTGCACCTTCGCCCACCCCGTCCACGCGTTCGCCGACCCCATCGCTCGAGACGATGCTTTCCAGCTGTCGGATGGCGCGGTGCAGGAGCACCTTGGTGGCGCCGTCGGATCGACCCAGCGCCCGCGCGATCTCGCGGTTGTCCATCCCCAGTGCAAACCTCATGATGAGCGCCTCACGGCGGTCGTCGGGCAGTTGCTGGACCCCCTCCAGGATCGCCGCCAGCTCTTCTCGCCCCTCAACCAGAGATTCCGTGGTGTGGGGCGCGGAGACGAGATCGGCATCCTCAATCGCCGACTCCGGCCGTCGCGACCGGTCCCGATAGAAGTTTGCCGCCAGGTTGTGGGCGATCCGGATGAGCCACGGCCGCAAGGGACGCCCATTTGACTCGCGCAGCGCCCGCTCGAAGTGACGGTAGGCCTGGAGGAATGTCTGCTCGGTGAGGTCCTCGGCATCGTGGTGATTCCCGACTCGGTAATAGCTGTAGGAGTAGACATCCCGCAGGTGCGCGCGGTACAGCTCGCTGAAGCGGGCGTCGAGTTCCGTCTTGTTTTGAGGAAGCAGCTCGGCCACCGCATCAGAGCCTACCCCCAGCTAAGCCGCGCGGACAGTGCCTTTCCGCCTGCGCCGCGCGGGGTTGGTGATCGTCGCCGTCCAGCGCTTGGGCTCGATTCGCCCCTCGACGAGCGCGGCCAGACTCTCCAGCGCCGGCGCCTCGACCCGCGCTTCGCGCGCCACATGCGCCAGCAGCGGCACGGCGTCCACGGCCTCTGCGGTCTGGCCGAGCGCCTGCGAAATCTCAGGCCCCGGGACGCCTTGGGCCAAGAGCTCTCCGGCCCGTCGGTTGCGAGAGCTCGAGGATCCGACGGTGGCCACCAGGTCGCCCACGCCGGCCAGGCCGGCGAAGGTTTCCGGCCGCCCCCCACGACGGCGCGCCAGCGCGTCAACTTCCGCGAACACCTTGCCCGCCGCGGCCCCGGCCACATTCGGGCCCGCGCCGGCGGCGGCCGCGGCAGCCAGCGCGGCCGCGTTCTTGGCGCATCCCGCGAGCTCCACCCCGGTGATGTCGGTGCTCGGGGTGATGTCCATCCCCGCGCTGCGCAGGACCTCGCCCAGCTGGCGAGCGAACGCCGCATCATGGGTCGCGACCACCACCGACGCGCCGTTCTCCAGTGCCTCCGCGGCATGCGCAGGACCGCCCAGCGCCGCCACGGCGCGAGCCTGGCACCGTTCGGACACGAACGCGGAGGGAAGCGTCCCCAGCGGCGGCACCAGCCCCTTGGAGAGCATCAGCACGCCGGCACGGCGCGGGATCCGCTCACCGTTGGCCGCCATCACCGCGGGCAGGGCCCGCGCCGGCACGGCCAGGCAGATCAGGTCGTGGCCGGCGAGCTCGAGCTCGGAAGCGCGGACGATCTTTACCGACTCCGGCAGCTCGATCCCCGGGAGATAGGTGTCGTTGACTCGTCTCTCGGACAGCGCGGCCACCTGCTCGGCGGTTCGGCAGCCGAGCTCAACCTCGAGCCCCGCCTTGGTCAGCGCCACCGACAGCGCTGTGCCCCACGTGCCGGCGCCGATGATCGCGGCGCGCCTGACGGGCGGCAGGCCGCCCAGCCACTCCCACTGCAGCATCACGCACGGCCAGATTCGATCCGTTACGGCACCCGCGAGTGACGGTGAGGCGTTCTCGACCTTGGGGAATGTCAGCGGCCGGCCGGCGCGGATCCGCACCTTTCGCGGACGGATTCTCCAGCCGCGGCGGACGTCCTCGGTGCCGATCACCGCTACCGGAACGACGGGGGCCCCGGTTTCCAGAGCCAGGCGCCCTACGCCGCGCTTGGGCGCGCCCAGTGCGCCCGGACGCGTGCGCGTTCCCTCGGGGAAGATCAAGACGATGTCGCCGCGCGCCAGGATCGCCTTCGCGGTCTCGACCATGTCGGCGTCCGCCTGCCCGCGCCTGACCGGGAAGGCCCCCAGCGAGTTGAGCACCCAGGCCTGGAGGCGATTTCGAAACAGCTCCTGCTTCGCGACGTAGTAGAGCGGTCGCCGTGCCATCGTCCCAATCACGAACGGGTCCAGGAAGCTCCGGTGATTGGCGGCGATGATCACCGGCCCCTCGGCCGGGATGTGCTCACGCCCGATCCGCGCCATCCGGAAGTAAATGTGGAAGAACGGCTGAAGCACGGCACGGACGATCAGGTAGACGACCAGGTTCACCCCGCGCTCGCGGGCGCGCCTATGCAGGGCCTCGTGATCCATCGCACATTGGCGTACCCGCTTTCGGCGCGCCCGTTACAGTTGGGCCTCCTTGGCCACCGCGACCGTTCGCACTCGCACCTTGAGAGGAGCCGTCTCCGGCGCGGTCGCCGCGGCAATCTGGGCTGCCGAGCAGCCCCTCGACAAGCTCCTCCTGGCAAGCTCGTACGACGACGTCGAGCTGCTCGGGCGCGCCGTCGTGCCGGGTGAGGCGTGGTACCCGGCCGGCATCGCCTTCCACCTCGGCAACGGAGCCCTGTTCGGGGCCGTCTACTCGAACCTCGCGCCGGCCCTGCCCCTCCCCCCCGTCCTCCGAGG
>DATGFT010000125.1:0-120097 GCA_035308915.1 Solirubrobacteraceae bacterium | reverse complement strand
GTCGGCAGCCCGCGGAATCCAGCGGGGCGTCGGTCACGATGACCACGATGCACGATGCGCCGGACGGCGCAGCGGCTCCCGGCCCCGCCGCCGGCGGCGCAAGCATCCGGCCGACCGGTACCCCGTCAATCGTGAGACGCTGGGGCTCACCGGGGGAGAAGTTCGACAGCAGCAGCACCCCGACGACGTGTCCCGAGGGGGTAAGTCGCGATGCGCTTCCAATCCCCCCCTTGAACCCGAGACAGCTCATCCCCGTTCCGGCTCCCACCGCGCCCTCCTCGGGCGCCGGTCCCCCGGCCGCCGCGCGCGCGGCCTCGAGCGCGGTCCGCACGTCGTCGTGGCTCACCTGCATCCGGCGCGCGTCGTTGAGGAAGCTGTCGTCGCACTCGGCGACGATCGGGATGATCACGTCCTCGACGCCGATCGCCGGCTCCTCGGCCATCAGCAGCTCGCAGGCGGCGTCGTAGACGCGGCCGACCTGCATCGTCGAGGTCAGGAAGACCGGCGTCTCGGCCAGGCCCCACTCGGCGGCGGCGAGAAACCCCGTGCACTCTCCGGCGCCGTTGAGGACGGCTCCGCCGGCGGGAACCGGGCTGCGGAACAGGTTCCCACCGGGGTCGATAACCGTGACCCCGGTGCGGGCGATGCCGCGACCCTCCGGGGGGGGCGGCTCGTCCCGCCATACCGTGGCATGCCCGACGCCCACCCCGGGGACGTCGCTGATCGACGCCGTCGGGCCGCTCGGAAGCAGGCCGATCTCGATCCCCAACTCAGCGACGCGCGCCATCCGCTGATCATTACGCACCGATGAACCTCCCGGTCGTCTGGCACCGCGACGCGCTCCTGCACGAGCCGAGGGGCGAGGTCTGGCTCGGCGTCTGGGAACCGGGCACCGAGGTCCCCGCGCGCGTGACCGCGCTCCTCGAGGCGCTGCGCGGCGCCGGAGCCGAGCTGGTGGATGCCCGGTCCCACGAAGACGGCGCGATCCTGGCCGTCCACGACAGCTCGCTGGTCGAGCATCTGGCCACGGTGTGGGAGGAGTGGGAGGCGAGCGTCTATCCCACCGAGCACGGGCGTGACCGCGTGGTCCCCTACGTCTTCCCCACCGATGGTCTGATGACCGGGCTGCCGTTGCGCCCCCCGAGGGCCCTGCACGGGCGCCTGGGGATGTTCTGCTACGACACGATGACGCTGATCGGCCCGGGCACCTGGGCGGCCGCGCGAGCCAGCGTCGATGCAGCGCTGACCGCGGCTGATCTCCTCGCCGCGGGCGCACCCGCCGCCTATGCGCTCTGCCGCCCGCCCGGCCACCACGCTGGGCCACGCGCCTACGGCGGCTCCTGCTACCTCAATAACGCGGCCGTCGCCGCGCAGGCGCTCCGGGCCTCAGGCGCGGAGCGCGTCGCCGTTTGTGACCTCGATGCCCACCACGGGAACGGCACCCAGGCGATCTTCTACGACCGCGCCGATGTCTATTTCGGCAGCGTCCACGTCGACCCCGGTGCCGGCTGGTTCCCCCACTATGTCGGCCATGCCGATGAGCGCGGGGCCGGGCCGGGCCTGGGATCGAACCGGAACCTGCCCCTGAAGCCGGGAACGGGCGACGCGGGCTGGCTCGGGGCGGTCGACGTGCTGTGCCAGGACGTCCGCGCTCACGGGGCGGAGGCGTTGGTCATCTCGCTCGGCCTGGATGCCGCGGCGAGCGATCCCGAAAGCCCGCTCGAGGTGACCGCCCAGGGCTACCGCGAAGCCCTGCGGCGGGTCGGCGAATTCGGGCCGGCGGTGGTCGTTCAGGAGGGCGGCTACGACCTGGCCACGCTCGGGGAGCTCGCGGTCGCCGCGCTGTCGGGGCTCGGCGAGTGAGCCTCGCGAGCCGGACCGGCCGGCCTAGGCTTCGCGGCTTGACTGGCGTGGACGGCGCTCACTAGGCTCCGGGCGGACATGGCCACCCCCGCCGAAGCGCCTGCGCGCGCCCGCCGCCCCAAGGCCTGGAACAGCAACCCCGTCGTCCTCACGTGCGCCATCACCGGCGCCGATGTGTTCCGCGAGCAGAATCCGAACATCCCGTACACGACGGCTGAGATCGCCGATTCGGCGATCGAGGCGGCGCAGGCCGGAGCCACGGTCGTCCATCTGCACGTGCGGGAGGACGACGGGACCCCGAGCGGGCGCCCGGAGCTGTTCAAGGAGGTCATCTCCCGGATCCGCGCCGCCAGCAACGTGCTCACGATGGTCTCGACCGGCGGCGCCAACGACATGACCATCGAGGAGCGCACGACCGGCCTCGAGGCCGAGCCTGACCTCTCGGGAGTCGAGTCGGGCTCGATGAATTTCGGTGACGAAACGTTCATCACCCCGCCGCCGGCCGGGCGGGGAATCATCGAGCGCGCCCTGGGGGCGGGGATCGGCCTGGAGGTCGAGGCGTTTGATGTGGGCCATGTGGTGAGCGCCGTGCGCTGGCTGGAGGAGGGGCTGCTGCCGGAGCCGATGCGGATCAACCTCGTCTTCGGGGTGCCGGGCGGGATCGATGCCTCGCCTGAGGCGCTCACCGCGATGATCCGCCCGCTCCCGCCGGAGACGTTCTGGACCGTGACCTGCGTCGGGCGCCACAACCCCAGGATGATCGGGCTCGCCCTCCTCTATGGCGCACCCGGGATCAGGACCGGGCTCGAGGATGTCGTCTACATCAGCCGCGGCGTCCTGGCGCCGTCGAATGCGGCGCTCGTCCGCGCCGCCATGGAACTGGCCCACGCGGTGGGCCGTGAGGTCGCCACCCAGGAGCAGACGCGCTCGCTCCTCGGGCTCGCCAGCTCCGAATGAGCTCGCTCATCGAGGCGCTCGGCACCGACCGGGTGCTCGAGCCTTCCGGTGCCCTGCCTCAGGGTGCCCTCCGACTCGATGCCACGGCGCCCATGGCTCCGTACGAGATGGAGCTCGCCGTGGACACGCTTGCCGTCGACTCGACCAGCTTCCGACAGCTGGTCGAGGCGAACGGCTATGACGCCGTGAACGTGGCCGAGGCGATCATGGCCATCGTTTCCGAGCGGGGGAAGATGCACAACCCGGTGACCGGGTCGGGCGGCGTGCTCACCGGGACCGTCCGGGCAGTCGGCGAGGCCTTCCAGAACCCGCCGCCGGTCGGCAGCCGGATCGTCTCGCTCGCCTCGATGACGCTGGTCCCGCTCCGGCTCGAGGCGGTCGGGGAGCTCGACGTGACGAGCCCCCACGTGCCGGTCACCGGCACCGCCTTCCTGTCGTGGCTCGCGCCCTGGACCACCTACCCGGAGCGAATTCCCCTGAGCGCAGCGCTGGCCGCGCTGGACGTGTCAAATGCCGCCTTTCAGACCCGGGAGCTGATCGACAGCGCCACGCGCACGGTGCTCGTGCTCGGTGGCGGCCACGCGGGACTGCTGGCGCTGGCCGCCGCTCGCGACCAGCTGCCTGAGGAAGCGCGGGCGGTTCTGATCGACTCCGACGAGCGCATCTGCCAACGCGCTCGCGAGCTTCGGCTCTGCGACGTCGCCCTGAGCGTCGACCTCCGCGACGCCGTCAACGCGCTGCGCCGACTCGAGGCTGCGGGCATCCCGCGGGCCGATCTGACGATCGTCGTCGTCAACGCACGCGACTGCGAGGCCGGATCCATCCTGCTCACGGCCGACCACGGAACCGTGCTCTTCTTCTCGATGGCCACCTCGTTCACCAAGGCGGCGCTGGGATCCGAGGGCATGGCGTCCACGGCGCGGATGCTGATCGGCTCGGGGTATATGCCCGACCGGGGCGCTTACGCGCTCGAGCTGCTGTCGGGCGACGAGCGCCTTCAGCGCGCGCTGGCGGCGGGCTGAAACAGCGGCTCGAACAGCGCGTCGTTCCAGGTCGCGAGAGCCCGGGCTCGCTGCGTGTGCCGGTGCAGCGAGTACTCGAGGGTGAATCCGATCGCCCCCGTCACCTGGTGGCAGAGCGCGCACGCCTCGGCCACGGCGTGGCCGCTGTACACCAGAGCGTCCACGTCCGGCGGCTCTGCGGCCAGCAACCGCACCCCCTGAACCAGCGTGGCCGCCTCGGCGAGGTGCTGCTGCACCGGCGCGAGCGCGCCCAGGGTGCTGCGAAACGCCCTGCGCCCGCGCACGTAGGCGGTGGTGAGATCGAGCGCCGCCTCGCCCAACCCGGCCAGGTAGCCGATTGAGGCGGCGAGCCATGCCCGGAGCGCCACCTCGCCCGCCGGCTCCTCGACCGCCATGACCTCGGCGAGCTCCAGCACCCGGCGCACCTCGAGGCCGTCCGCCGAGGCTGCGGGCTCCGAACGCGCCACCGCCCGGCAGAGGACTCCGGCGCTCGTGGGCACGGCGGCCGTCCCATCCGCGCCCAGCGAGCGCACGAGCTCGCCGGCCAGTGGCCCGCCGCCGAGCAGACGATCGAACTCGCGGACCGGCGCGAGCCGGCGGCCCAATTCGATCGCTCCGAGCCCGGCGGCCAGGCGAAGCTCCGCGTCCTCGGCCAGCGTCGCCCAGCCGATCGCGGTCAACTGACCGCTCAGGTCGGGGTCCTCGGGAGTGATCGCGCCCGGCGACCAGGGCGCCGCGCTCGCCGGATAGCGGCTCATGACCCCGGCCACGCTGTCGGCGAAGGCTCTTGCCTCAGCGAGGTCGAGGGTCATCTTCTCGCTCCAGACATTGCGCCAGGACCTCCTCGGTGTGCTCGCCCAGCGCGGGGATCGCCCGGCGGGGAGGGGCGGCTGAGCCGTCGACCTTGAACAGCGACCCCAGCAGCTTCACCTCGCCCACGCCCGCATGATCGATGGCTTGCACGAGACCGTTCGCCGTGACCTGATCGTGCTCGAACTGCTGGTCAAGCCGCCTCACCTCGGCCGCCGGAACGCCGGCGCTCCGAAACCGCGTGACCCACTCGACGGCTCGCCCGCCGCCGATCCTGCGCTCGAACTCGCGCACCAGCTCACGCCGTCGCTCACGCTCGCTGCCATTCCGCGGGGGTGCCTGCGGGTTGGCGGCCCACGGATCCTCGAGACCCAGAACGCCCGCCGCAGCCTCCCGCTGCTCCCGGTTCAAGCACGCCAGGACGAGAAACCCATCCCCGGCCGCGTAGGCCCGGTAGTAGGGCTCGAGCTCGTCGTGCGCACGCCTGGATCGCGCCCCGGACGCGAGGTCCTCGTCGGTGGCCAGCTCCGGTCCCTCCCTGCGCACCTCCCGCGCTGGGCGGTCGAGCGTCTCGACCGACACGAAGCGTTGGGTCTGCACCGCGAGGGCCGCCCCGAGCAGCGAGACCTCGAGCCCGAGGGCCTCACCGTCACCCCGGGCCACGAGCCCGGCGAGGACGGCGATGGCGGCCAGCAGTCCCGCCGTGAAATCGGCCATGGCGATCCCACCGGCTCGCTCGGGCACCGAATCAGAGACGTGGGCGTTGGCCAGGAGCAGCCCGGACAGCGCCTGCGCGATGAGGTCGAAGGCGGTGAGCTCGGACTCCGGACCCTCGCTGCCGAGGGCCGAGACGCAGCACCAGACCGCCGAGGGGTTGACGTTCCGCACGCTTTCGCGATCCAGCCCGTAGCGGCGGGCGCGGTCGGCGGGAAAGTTGTGCAGCACGGCGTCAGCGCCCCGGATCAACGCCCGGCTGGCGCTCTGGCCGGCTTCCGTCTTCAGGTCGACGACGACCGAGCGCTTGTTTCGGTTGAGCGAATAGAAGTAGCGGCTTTCCCCCTCGGCGAACGGCTCGTAGCGTCGCCAGGCGTCCCCGGTCGGCGGCTCGACCTTGATCACGTCAGCGCCGAGGTCGGCCAGCAGCAGTCCCGCGAACGGCCCCGCGACGTACTGCGCGTACTCCAGCACCCGAATCCCATCCAGGGGAAGCCGGCCGCTCATCGCGCCGCCAGCCCGAGCCCGCGGCGGGCAATCACGCTGCGTTGGATCTCCGCCGCGCCCCCGGAGATCGTGGTGGCCACCGAGGCCCGCTGGAAGGCAGCCACGCGTCCGCGCAGAGTGCCCGTGCCCTCCTCCACCAGCGCCTCCGGGCCGAGCAGCTCGACCGCGAGCGCGGCCACGCGCTGCATCAGCAGCGCGACCGACAGCTTGGCCATCGAGCTTTGAGCGCTGGCCGGCCTCCCCGCCTCGAGCCGCCGCGCCGCCTCGCGGCCATGCAGTCGCGCCGCGCTCGCCGCGCCGCGGAGGCGACTCAGCGCCCATTTGGCTCCTCGCTCGGCCGCGTACGGCTCGAGCGCATCCAGCAGCCAGAACACCGTCCCCACCTTCTCGCTCGTCACCCGCTCGTAATCCAGCGTCCCCATCAACACCTGCCATCCCCCGTGGAGCTCGCCCACCAGCTGATCGGCCGGGACTTCGACCTCGTCCAGCTCGAGCTCCCCGAGCGTGCCGCCGCCAAGCGTGGCGTGCGTACGGACCCTGACTCCCGGCGTGCTCATCTCGAGAACGAGCACCGAGATCCCGCGATGGCGCTCTCGATCCGGGTCGGTGCGGACGGCGAGATACAGCCAATCGGCGTACTCGGCGCTCGAGGTCCAGATCTTGCGCCCGGTGACGATGAAGCGGTCGCCATCCCGGCGCGCCTGCGTGCGCAGCGCGGCAAGATCCGACCCCGCGTCGGGCTCCGAGAACCCCTGACAGAAGAGGACGCGGCCGGCGGCGATCTCCGGGAGCAGGCGCTCCGCGAGCTCACCCGAGGCAAAGCGCAGCAGTGCGTTACCGATCGTCTTGACCGAGAGCAGGTAACCGGAGAGCGGCAGCCAGCGATACCCAAAGCGCTCCTCGCAGGCCAGCGTGTGCAGCGACCCGAGCCCGCGTCCCCCGAGCTCCTGGGGCCAGTTCACGCCGATCCAACCGCCTTCGCCAAGCGCCCGGTAGACGGGCCGGGAATCCCCGTCCGAGGGCATGCCCTGATAGCGCAGCCGGGGCTCCTCCCCGATCAGCTGGCTCAGCGACCGCGCGAACGCGTCGGCCTCGTCTGAGATGTCCTCGACGCTCAAAGGATGACCGACGCTCACCGCCCCACCCCGGGCTCGTTCATCTCCCGGTCGATCGCGTGCCCGGCCTCGAGCAGGCCGCGGATCAGCCGTCGGCGGCTCTCGGGGGTCGAACGCGTCGCCGGCAACGAGACGTTGATGGCTGCCGTCCCCGGCCCGTCGAGCCAATCCACCGCGACGGCGATCGAAACCAGCCCGACCTCATATTCCTCGTCGGAGAGGGCAAAGCCCGTCTCCCGTATGTCCGCGAGGTTGGCGGCCAACCTCCTCCACGTGATCAGCGTGTGCTTGGTCCGCCGCGCGTACGGCTCGGGCCCGGCGGCCGCGCGAGCCACCTCCTCGGGGAGCTGCGCCAGCAGGCATTTGCCGAGCGCCGTGCAGTGGGCCGGGAGCCGCATGCCCACGGTCACGTGGGAGGTGAGCACCCGGTCCGCGGACTCGCTGAGCAGGTAGACGACCTCGCCTCCCTCGAGCACCGCCAGGTTGGCGGTTTCGTGGACCTCCGAGGCGAGGCGCAGCAGGTGGGGGCGCGCCAGCTCCGGCAGCCGCATCCCTCCGAGCAGCGCCGGAACCAGGCGTGTCATCTGCAGTCCGAGTCGGACGCGGCGTGACGCGGGATCGCGATCCAGCCATCCGCGCTCGGTCAGTAACGCCACCAGGCGGTGCACGGTCGGCATGGGTAGCCGCAGCGCCTGCGAGATCTCCTTCTGAGACAGCTCCGGCGCCGCCGAGGCAAACAGCTCGAGGACGTCGAGACCGCGGGCCAGGGTGCCCACCGAACTTTCATTTATCGAAACTTGCTTTCGCATATCGGCAGCGATAGGGTACGCCCCGCGATGTCCCCCCGTCAATCCCACTCCCCGCACGCCGGCCCGGAGCCCGGGGCTGTCCGGGTGATCGACAACGCCTGGGTCGAGCTTTCAGACGGGATTCGCCTTGCCATCCGCCTCTGGCTGCCCGTGGACGCAAACGAGCGCCCGGTGTCCGCCGTCCTCGACGCGGTGCCGTATCGCAAGAGCGACGGCACGGCGATCCACGACGCCGCGTGGGGCACCTACTTCGCCGCGCACGGGTTCGCCTTCGCGCGCGTGGACCTCCGCGGCAGTGGCGACTCGTCTGGCCTGCTCGAAGACGAATACACCGAGCAGGAGCAGCGTGACAACGAGAGCGTGATCTCCTGGCTCGCCGAGCAGGCGTGGTGCACCGGGTCGGTGGGGATGATCGGCGTCTCCTGGGGCGCCTTCGCCGCGCTCCAGATGGCCGCCCGCGCCCCCGAGCAACTGCGCGGAATCGTGCCGATCCACGGCAGCGACGACCGCTACGCCGACGACGTGCACTACTACGGCGGGTGCGTCTCCGGGATGGACATGAGCCAGTGGGCGACCTCGATGCTGGCCTACCTCAACCAGCCCCCGGATCCCCGCGTCGTCGGCGAGCGCTGGCGTGAGCTGTGGCTCGAACGCCTGCAGCACGCGACCGCCTGGATCGAGCCCTGGCTCGGCCACCAGCGCCGCGATGACTACTGGCGCCAGGGCTCGGCCTGCGAGCACTACGAGCGGATCCGCTGCGCCGTATTCGCGGTCGGGGGCTGGGGCGATGGCTACCGCGACATGGTGTTTCGCGTGCTCGAGAACGTCAAGGGACGGGTCCGCGGGCTGATCGGCCCCTGGGGGCACCTATCTCCGGAGAGCGGCCGGCCGGGGCCCGCCATCGGCTTTCTCCAGGAATGCGTGCGCTTCTTCGCGGCCAGCCTCGACGGCGCCGAGAATGGATTCTTCGATGAGCCACGCCTGATCGCCTATCTCCAGGATCCGGTCTCGCCCGCAGGGTCCTATCCCGAGCGCGCAGGCCGGTGGGTGGCCGATCCGGCCTGGCCCTCGCCGAGCGTCGAGCCGTGGGAGCTGTGGCTGGGCTCGACCGGCCTTAATCATGAGACGTCCGCGGCCGCGAGTGGCATCCGGCGCCTGCGGGGACTTCAGAGCACCGGACTTGACAGCGGCGTCTGGGACGGCGACGGCAGCCCCGCCGACTTCCCGCTCGACCAGCGCCGGGACGACGGCGCCTCTCTGTGCTGGGACAGCGAGCCGCTGACCGAGCGGGTCGAGCTGCTAGGCAGGGGTGAGGCGAGGCTCGAGCTGAGTGTGGACCGTCCGTGGGCCCTCGTCTGTGTACGGGTATGCGACGTGGCGGCCGACGGGACCTCGACGCTCGTGGCCCGCGGGTTGCTCAACCTCAGTCGACGCGAGGGCCACGACAGGTCCGTTCCCATGCCCCTTGGGGAGACCGTCGTCGTGCGGGTCCCGCTGATGTCGACCAGTTACGCGATCCCGGCCGGCCACCGGATCCGCCTGGCCGTCTCGCCGACGTACTGGCCGATGGCCTGGCCGTCGCCAGAGCCGGTGACGCTGAACGTCCACGCGGGGCCGCGCAGCGTCCTCACCCTCCCCCGCCGCCGTCCCAGCGAGCTCGACGAGCAGCTCCGGCCCTTCGGTGCGCCGGAGACGGGCACCGAGTTGGCTCACGAGACCACGATGGCCCGGGGGGCCGGGTGGGGCGGCGGCCGCCGGGTGACCCGCAATCTGGCCAACGGCGAGACCGAGATCGAGTTCGACTGGCGCCCCACAGGCAGCCGGATACTCGACACCGACACCGAGATGCGGGAGAACAACATCACCCGCTACCGGATCGCCGAGGGCGACCCACTCTCGGCGAGCGTGATCTGCGCCGTCGAGGTGGGACTTCTCAGACCCGGGTGGAACACTCGGGTCGAGGCCCGGAGCCGGATGACCTCGGACGCCACCCACTTCACGGTCACAAGCGCGCTCGACGCCTACGAGGATGATGTGCGGGTGTGCGCGCGAACCTTCACCCATCGCTTCCCCCGTGACGGAGGCTGATGACGGTCACCCGGAGCTCCACGTCGACTGAGACATCGGGCCGTCCCACGATCCCATGGGCGTGGTACTCGGATCCGTCGATCCTCTCGGCCGAGCTCGAGCGGATATTTCGCTGCTCATGGCAGTACGCGGGGCATCTGGGCGATCTTCAGGGTCCCGGCAGCTACTTCCCGTCGGCCACCGGACCGGTGCCGATCGTGATCACAATGGACGCCGAGGGCGCGTTGCACGGCTTCGTCAACGTCTGCCGCCACCGCGGCGCGATCGTGGCCACCGAACCGGCCCGGCGCGGGACGCTCCAGTGCCCCTATCACGCCTGGACCTACAACCTCGACGGTCGCCTTCGCGGCGCGCCCCGGTCGGCTGAAGATCCTGCCTTCGCGGCCGGCTGCCTCGGTCTGCGCCCCGTGTCTGTGGATACCTGGGGTCCATTTGTCTTCGCCAACCCCGATCCTGGAGCCGGAGCGCTGGCCAGCGCCCTCGGTGACCTCCCCGAGGTTGTCGCCGCGCACGGTCTCGACGTCGAGACGCTCCGCTTCAACGGTCGCTTCACCTACGAGATCAACGCGAACTGGAAGATCGCGATCGAGAACTACCTCGAGTGCTACCACTGCCCAGTCAACCATCCGGGGCTCGTCGAGGTGATCGACGAGCGGCGCCTCGAGGTCGAGGCCATCGGCCTGCGCACCAGCCAGTTCTATCCCGCCCATCCTCGCTCACTCGAGGGCCGCGGCCCCTTCGACGTCCAGGGCGAGCTCACGTCAGGCCAGAACCACCTGTGGTTTCCCAACCTCAAGTTCAACGTCCTGCCCGGCCACCCGAACCTCTCCATCGGTCCGCTCTGGCCTACCTCAGAGGCGACCTGCGCCGGCTATCTCGACTACTGGTTTGCCGAGGATGTCGAGCAGAGCTGGATCGACGACCTGTACGAGCTCGACGCCAGGGTGGGCGACGAGGACACCGCGCTCGTCGAGGCGGCCCACCGCGGAACCTCCTCGGGGATGGTCGAGGCCGGATGGGTGCTCGGAGGCACCGAGAGTCTCATCGGCTACTTCCAGGACTACCTCCGCGCCCGCTTGGGCGCCGCCTGACTCCAGCGAATGGTTGACCTGAAGCGGACATTTACCAGCAGTGTCGACAACCCTGAAGTCGAGTCGTTCGCCTTTCCTGAGGAGGACGTGCTTGAGGGCCAGCCCAATGCCCGTGTCCACTGGCTTCGCCCCGAGGGCCACGGATCCCAGGCCGCCGGGGTCTACCGGTGCGACCCGGCGGTGTTCCGTTACGCCTGGGAGGCCGACGAGACCATTCATGTCCTCGAGGGCCGCGTCCGGATCGAGGTCGAGGGCGCCGACAGCCTCGAACTCGGGGTTGGCGACATCGCCTCCTTCACTGCCGGAGACCGTGGCGTCTGGCACGTCCTCGAGCCGTTCTGCGAGCTGTTCGTGCTGAGCACCTGAGCCGACGCGCTGGCGCTGACATACTCGAGCCGTGCCGTCGGTCTCGACCCTGCTCCTGTTTGTCGCGGCGAGCCTTGCCCTGCTGGCGATTCCGGGACCCGCGGTCATATACGTGGTGACCCGAAGCATCGAGCAGGGCCGCCGCGCCGGCCTCATCTCGATGCTGGGGGTTGAGCTGGGGACGCTCACCTATGCCCTTGCCGCGACGGCCGGACTCTCCGGCTTGCTCGCCGCCTCGACGGTTGCCTTCACGGTCGTCAAGTACGCGGGGGCTGCCTACCTCGTCGTGCTCGGCTTGCGGAAGTTGCTCGAGCGTGAGCTGGTTCCCGCGGCCTCGTCCCCGCGACGCCCACGACTGTTCATCAACGGACTCACGGTCCAGCTTCTGAACCCCAAGATCGCCATCTTCTTCGTCGCCTTCCTGCCGCAGTTCGTGACCCACACGCGCGGCGCCGCGACGCTTCAGTTGCTCGTGCTGGGCGTGCTGTTCACCGCGCTGGCGGTCCTCAGCGACGGCTCCTACGCGCTCGTGGCCGGAGCGGTTGGGCGATGGCTCCGACGTCGCGCCCGAGCCAACCAGGCTCTGATGAAGCTGAGCGGCTGCATCTACATCGGGCTGGGCGTCGCCGCCGCCCTCAGTGGCCCCAGCGGTCACGCCTCGCAGCGCTGATTCGCACGCCCCTCCTTGTGCCGCACCGCCAGAAGCGCATCAGGACACTCGCCCAACACGATGAGCTGATCGCCGAGATCGATCCTCGGCGCCCGTCGGGGCGCCTCCTGCGACAGGGCGGGATGGACGCCTCATACGTCGATCTCGCCGACGTGACCCATCTGGAGTTCGACTACCTGCGCTGGCTGCGGATCATCCTGCGGGCCGCCGACGCGCGGCGCGTGCTTCACATCGGCGGCGGTGCCTGCGCGCTGGCGCGAGCTCTCGCCGCCGAGCAGCCCGGGGGGCGCCAGGAGGTGTGTGAGCTCGACGGCGATGTCCTGGCTCTGGCCCGCCAGCATTTCGGACTGCGACGGACGCCCGGCCTGCGCGTCCGGCATGCCGACGGAGCAACGTACATCGCCGGGCAGGCGGACGAGAGCTGGGACGCAATCGTCGTCGACGCCTTCGAGGGCGCTCGCGTGCCCGCACGGCTGGTCAGCGACGAGGCGCTGCGCGACGCCGCGCGAGTGGCTCCCCTCACCCTGGTCAACGTCGTCGACGACCGGCTGGGGCGGGACGTCCAGGCGGTGTCCGCCGCGATGGCATCCGCATACCCCAGCGTGTGGACGCTTGGCCAGCGCGTCGGCAACACGATCGTCGCCGGCTGCACGGCCAGGGCCGAGCCGGACCTGTCCCGGATCGCCGCCCGCGCCGCGGCCGATCCGTCCCCTGCCCGCCTCGCCATCCCCGGGCGCCGCCGATAGCCCCCCGCCATAGGCTTTCCCGGATGGCGCACGGCACCCACGACTACGAGGATGACCCGCGCAACCAGCGGATCCTCATCTGGATCAACGGGCAGCTCGTGCCGCGTGAGCAGGCCGTCGTCTCGGTCTTCGACGCCGGGTTCGTGCTCGGGGACGGCGTCTGGGAGGGCCTGCGGGTCAGAGCCGGCCATCCCGCGTTCCTGGAGCGCCATCTCGACCGGCTATTCGCGGGCGCGCGGGCGATCATGCTCGACATCGGCCTCAGCCGGCGCGAGCTGATCCAGGCGATCTACGACACGCTTCACGCCAATCAGATGCGCGACGGCGTGCACGTGAGGTTGATGGTGACCCGTGGCGTCAAGCGGACGCCCTACCAGGACCCGCGCGTGACCGTGGGTCCGGCCACCGTGGTCGTCATCGCCGAGCACAAGCAGCCGCTGCCCAGCACCGCGACCAACGGGATCACGCTGTTCACCTCCTACGTACGGCGGGCCAGCCCCGACACGCTTGACCCCAAGCTCAACGCTCACTCCAAGCTGACTGACATCATCGCCTGCATCCACGCCTACACCGCCGGCGCGGATGAGGCTCTCATGCTCGATCCCGATGGCTTCGTGGCCACCTGCAACTCGACCCACTTCTTCGTCGTCGTGGGCAGCGATGATCAGCCGGAGGTGATGACCTCGGATGGGCGCTACTGCCTGGCCGGGATCACGCGCGCCAACGTGCTCGAGATCTGCCGGAGCGAGGGGATCCCGGCCCGTGAGACGGCGTTCAGCCTGACCGACGTCTACGGTGCCCGGGAGGCATTCGTCACCGGGACGTTCGCGGGCATCGTGCCCGTCCGCTCGGTCGACGGACGCGCGATCGGCGACGGTCGCCGCGGCCCCGCGGTGCGGCGACTGCAGTCGCTCTATGACCAGCTCGTCGAGGCTGACGTCAGCGCCCGCGCCGCTCCATGACCGACCCCGTGCGCGTGGCCATGTGGTCCGGGCCGCGAAACATCTCCACCGCGCTGATGCGGTCGTTCGAGAACCGCCCGGACTGCGTCGTCGTCGATGAACCGCTGTATGCGGCCTACCTGAGCCGTACCGGAATCGACCATCCGGCCCGGGAAGCGGTGATTGCCTCGCAGCCCGCCGACCTCGAGACGGCAATCGCCGCGCTCTGCGCGCCGCTGCCGGCGGGTCGACATGTCCACTACGCCAAGCACATGGCCCACCATGTCTCCCGCGACATGGACCTCGGCTGGACGCTCCGTTTTCGCAACGTGCTGCTGATCCGTGACCCGGCCGAGGTCGTGGCCTCATACGTGCGCGCGCGTATGAGCTGTGAGCCGGAGGACATCGGCCTGCCCCAGCAGGGCTGGCTGCTCGGGCTGTGGGATGAGCAGGGCATGGAGGTGCCGATCCTCGACGCCGGCGATTTTGTCCGCGCCCCCGAGGCCCACCTGCGATGGCTGTGCGGCTGGCTCGGCATTGCCTTCACCCCTCGGATGCTCTCGTGGCCGGCGGGACCCCGGCCATCCGACGGCGTCTGGGCGCCGCACTGGTATGGCGCCGTGTGGGCCTCGACCGGCTTCGAGCCGTGGCGCCCACGTGAGGCGCACCTGTCAGACCACGATGCCGCGGTCGCCGATGCGTGCCGGCCGATCTACGACAGGCTCCATCGCCGCCGCCTTCAGGTCTGAGCCGTCGCTGGGCCGCCCGGGGCGAAGCTAGCTCGGAGAAGCTCCGTTCACGGCATCCACGACCAGGCGAGCGGCGTCCTCCGGCGTCAGCCTCTCCGTGCTGATCACGAGGTCGTAGTGCGTGGGCTCCTCGGCGACCCCATAGAAGCGCTTGATGTAGTCGGCCCGCCCGGCATCGGAGCGCTTGAGCACTCGAGCCGCCTCGCGCTCGTCAACATCGAGCGACTCGGCCAGCCGCCGCTGGCGTGCCTCGGTCGGCGCCGTGATCAGCACCCGCAGGACGTCCTCACGCGAAGCCAGCGCGAGCGAAGCGGCATGCGCGACGATCACCACCTTGCCATCCCGGGCGGTTTCCTCGATCGCGCTCCGGATCAGCCCCCTCAGCTCATGGCTGGCAAAGCGCGCATAATCGGCCTGGTCGGGCAGCATGATCATCGCGCCCCCGGCCATGCTCGCCGGCCCGAGTCCCTCGAGCACGCGGGTCAGGAGCGACTTTCGCCGCTCGACGTCGGCGACGACCTCCCTGTCGACGTCCGCCTCGACCGCCGCCCGGGCGACGATGTCCTCGTCGATCAGGCGAAAGCCGAGTCGCTCGGCGACGAGCCGCGCGGCTTCGGCCGCTCCGGCCCCGTCGTGGCTGGAAATGCAGACTGCCCCAAATCCCACGACGGGCAAGCCTACGAAGCCGGACGCTCGGCGTCAATCTCAGCCGCCGTGACAGTCGCATAAGCTCTGCGCGTGGGCCTGGGTTCGCTGCACGACGTCTCCCGAGACGCTTTCAACTACGTGTGGGACCGCTCGATCGAGCCGGCGATCGAGCTCGAGGACGGAGACAGCGTCCTCCTGCACGCGCGTGACGCCTCCGATGAGCAGATCCGGCGTGACTCCACCGCCGCGGATGTCGCCAACATCGACTTCTCGCACGTCAACCCGGTGAGTGGTCCCGTGTTCGTGAAGGGCGCCCGCCCCGGTGATGTGCTCGCGGTCGAAGTGCTCGAGCTTCGTCCCAGCAACTGGGGCTGGACCGCGATCATTCCCGGGTTCGGTCTGCTGGCGGAGGAGTTCCCGACACCCTGGCTCCGCATCTCGGACGTCGACCCCGAGCGCGGGGTCGTCCAATTTTCCGAGCGCATCTCACTCCCGCTGCGGCCGTTCCCGGGCACGATCGGGGTGGCACCAGCCGAGCCTGGCGAGCACCCGATCCTCCCCCCGACACGCTGGGGCGGGAACCTCGACACCAAGCACCTGACGGCCGGAACGACCCTGTACCTGCCCGTGGGGACCGAGGGCGCGCTCCTCTCCGTCGGCGACACCCACGCGGCCCAGGGCGACGGCGAGGTGTGCGGAACCGCGGTCGAGAACGCGATGGAGATCACGCTCCGAGTCTCGGTTCGGCGTGACTTCACGCTTCACGCCCCGCAGGTCGAGATTCCCCGCGCTGCGGCGGCTCGGGTCCCTGACTACCACGTGTGCACCGGCGTCGGGCCGGACCTCATGGAGGCCGCGCGTGACGCGGTCCGCGCGATGATCACGCACCTCGGCGAGCGCCACGGCCTCGACCGTGAGGAGGCCTATGCGCTGACCAGCGTAGGCTGCGACATGCGCCTGCTCGAAGTCGTCGACGCCCCGAATTGGGTGGTCGGGGCCTTTTTGCCCAAGGACATCGTCGCCTAGCGCGGGGTGGCGCCGCCCACGGCGGCGAGACCAACCTGTCCGGTGGTCGAGATCGCTCCGTGGTTTCTCAAGCCTCTCCCACGCAGGTCCGATATGTGACCAGGACATGAGAGGAGCAGTTTCGTGATGGACCACGATCAGAGGGTTTCTCCCGCGGAGGATGTTCGGTTGGAGCAGGCGCTCGTGCGCTTGGAGCAGGCCATGGCCGCGGCATCGCGGATGAGCAGCGACCCCGACCCGGACTCCGCGCCTATCGCCGCCCTCCAAGTCGACGCGACCCCAGCCCCGGCCGAGCTCCGACCGGCGCCGCGCGACGTCGCTCGCCTCGAGGATGTGTTGACCATCGCCACGCCTCGACCGCGCGACCCGGTCGACGAGCCTCCAGCTGTCGCTATCCCCGAGGTCGCGTCGGCACCTGCGCCGGTTCCAGAGACGCCGATCGCGCCGGTCGAGAACCGCGCGGTCCCCGCCCCGCTCGAGGCCGAGCCGAGCTATGTCGAGGCCCAGGCGCTGCGTGAAGCTTTCTGGTTCGAACAGGCATCAGCCCGCCTGGCGGGTGCTGCCGAGCCCAAGCCGCAAGAGGAGGCCGGTCCAGCCGAGCCTCGCGCCAGCGTCGCCCCGCCGGAGCCCCGCATCAGCGTCGCCCCGCCGGAGCCCGTGTCGAGCCAGCCCGATCGCCGTGCACAGCCCGATGTCGCTCCGTCGGTCGTCCGGGTCTGGGCGGAGCCGACATCTCAAAGCAACCGCGCGACCGCGCTGTTCCTGCTCGCGCTACTTGCTCTCGTCCTGCTGCTGACCGGCAGGGCTCCCCGCCGCTGACCGCGAAGGGCTACCGCCGCGCCGGCGGAGGGTAGGCCGTCTCAGATCCAGTCGTCCGGTCCCCGCCGGACGTCTCTCCACCACCGACGCCGCCGCCAGGCGAACATCTTCCAGACCAGGAACCCGAACGGTATCCATAGCCAGGACGCGTGATGCCCGCTCGCGGCTGCGACCACGACCAAGGCGAGGAGCAACGGTACGAGCGGGGGCAGGACCCAGGTCGAGGGGCGAAGCCACCGGGAGCGCGACTGGCGCGCTATCTCCGGTCGCGGCAGGTCCCTGACCAGCTCGCGGAGCTGCCCAAGCGTCTTGGCCTCGTAGCAACTCTCGAGTCGGTCTTGGAATTCGGTCATGTCAAGTCGGCCCTCGGCGTGGCCCTTGCGAAGTCGCTCGGCCACCCGCTCGCGGTCGGCATCCGAAGCCCGGATGTTGGGGTCGTTGCCCGAGATCCGCGCCAGGAAGTACTGATTGGTCATCTTCGGCCTCGTTTCAACGTGTGATTGGTCAGCCGCCGGGATCACATCTCCCGCGGCGCGTCCTCCGCCTCGTCGGCATCCTCGGCATCGTCGGCGAGGATGCGATACAGCGCTCGCCGCGTCTCGGCCAGCAGCCTCCGTGCCTGCTCACGCTGAGCGCGATCACCGACCGAGGCGACCTGGAACGTCGCCTTGCCGATCTGGATCACCAGCGGCCCGAGTTCGGCCAGCGGGTTCTCCCCCGCGTCCGCCGCGGGCGCCCAGGGGTCGGGCTCGTCCGCGCGGCTCGTGAGATGCTCGCGCCCGGCATCGGTGAGCTCGAGGACGCGCGCGCCCTCGACCTCGGCCGAACGAATCAGTCCCTCGTCCTCGAGTTGGGCCAGGGTCGGGTAGACCGACCCGGGGCTCGGCCGCCACAGGCCCTCGCTGCGCTCCTCGATGGCCTGGATCAGCTGATATCCGTTTCGCGGTTGCTCCCCCAGCAGACGCAGGAGGGCGAGGCGCACGTCACCCCGCCGGGCGCGGCGCGGTCCGCGCCGGTGCGGGCCGAATCCCGGCCCGCCGAACGGCGCCCCCTTCCACATCCGGCCGAGGGCGATCAGGTCCTCGAGGTCGGCAAACGGCGGCCGACCGCGCTCACCCTGGGCAAACGCCCAGTGGCGCGGGGCACAGCGCCCCGACCGCGTGCCGCGGCTGCCCGGCCAATCCTGAGCAAACGCATAACCAGTCATCTCGTATCTCCCTCGTGGGTTCCAGATTTCGCGGGCCCAGCTGTTGAGGCTGCCCGATAGGTCAACGATATATCGTGACCGCTCGGATGTCAAGCAGGCCCAACCGGCCTGACGCTGCTCGACTTCGGGTTGACGCGTCAGCGCCCATACGATGCGCCCGATGCTCTTCCTCTCGGGCCCGCAGGTGCAGGAACTGCTCGATCTCGATGCGCTGATCGATGCGCTGGCCGGAGCGATGGCCGATCTCAGCGCGGGGCGCGCCTCGGCGCCTGATCGAATCGCCGCGCTGGTGCCCGAGCAGGATGGTTTGTTGGCGGCGATGCCGGGCTACGTGCCCTCGAGCAGGGCCCTTGTGACCAAGCTCGTGAGCCTGTTTCCCCGTAACGCGGACAGCGTTACCCCCACTCATCAGGCGCTGATCGCCGTGTTCGACCCCGAAACGGGCTCCCCGGTCGCCGTCCTCGACGGCGGCGAGATCACCGCCGCCCGCACCGGCGCGTGCTCGGCGCTTTCGGTCAGGCTGCTCGCGCGCGAGGACGCCTCGGTCCTCGCCGTGCTCGGCACCGGAGTCCAGGCCTACGCCCACGCCCGCGCGGTGGTGCGCGTCCGCCCGATCACCCGGGTTCTGATCGCGGGGCGTGATCTGCGCAAGGCGCAGGCCCTCGCCACGAAGCTGGGTTCCGACGTCGAGGTTCCCGTGCTGGGCGTCGCCTCCTACCAGGACGCAGTGGAGCCGGCCGACATCGTCTGCGCGACCACTCACGCGGTCGAGCCCGTGGTGCGCCGAAGCTGGATCGCGCCGGGAACGCACGTCACCTCGGTCGGCTACAACCCGGCAGGACGCGAGCTCGACGGCCAGACGATCGTCGATGCCCTGGTGTGCGTCGAGTCACGCCGGGCCGCCCTGGCGCCGGTTCCCGCTGGGAGCAACGACCTCACGCAGCCGATCCGCGATGGCCTGATCTCGGCCGAGCACATCCACGCCGAGCTTGGCGAACTCGTCGCAGGCACCAGACCCGGACGCACATCGCCGGAGCAGATCACCGTGTACAAGTCGGTGGGCGTCGCAGTTCAGGACGCTGCCGCGGCCGCGCTTGTCCTGGCCAGGGCGCGCGCGGCCGGCGTGGGGCTGGAGCTGACTCTCTGAACCGGCGAGCGCCGCGGCGGGCCGTGAGCTCTCAGTGGCGTGGCTGACAGGCGGTCTGCAGAGGCCGGCAGGTGACAAGGACGCCGATGATCGAAGCGGCGGGAATGGGACCCCAGAAGCGACTGTCATCCGAAGCGGCGCGGTTGTCCCCGAGCACGTAGTAGTCACCCCTCGGCACACGGATCGGTGTTGGGAAATTGCAGTCCGTGCCGTCGCAGCCGGCAGCGAACGGCTCCGGTTGGGTGACCCCGTTGACGACCGCCTGGCCGGCTCGGATGAGCACTGATGCCCCAGGGCCGGCGACGATCCGCTTGATGAACACGACGCGGGACGAGGCTGGTGTGGCGAGCCCGCAGGGCTGCGTGAACCCCGCACCTTCCTCGGAAGCGCCGCACACGGGAGTGTTCGGCACCGCCCCCGCCGGGGCGTGAAAGGCGATCATCTCCCCCACTCGCGGCGCCAGCCCGGGTTCGACGGCCACGCGGCTGCCGATCGGCAGTGTCGGCCGCATCGAGCCTGAGTCGACCCGGTAGTACACGACCGGATCGTGCAGGATCAGCAACGCCACCACGAGAGCGAGGCCGGCGAGGAGGCTGAGCGGCAGCGCAAGCCGGCGCCGGACCGGACGTCCATACGCAAGCCCGTAAGCCATAGGCGCCAGTCGCTCGGAGCCCGGTGGGCTGGCTGAGGCTGACATCACATCAGACATCGGCAGGCCGTCCGTCGCGCTGGAGCCCCCGGAGCACTAGGCGTGCTATCAGCACTGGTAGCGAACTATCGACAGGAGAATCCACATGGCCACCAACCGAATCACCGATGTCCCGGTCCGCCGATTGGCGGACGGGAACGAGATCCCGCTGCTGGGACTCGGGGTGTGGCAGGTGCCGAACGGCCCCGAATGCGTCAATGCCGTCCGCTGGGCAATCGACCTCGGGTATCGGCATATCGACACCGCCCAGGCCTACGGCAACGAGGAGAGCGTCGGGCAGGCCCTGCGGGAGAGCGGGATCCCGCGGGAGGATGTGTTCATCACGACCAAGTTCTATCCGGCCAACCGCGACCCCGCCGCGGCGGCCGAGGAGAGCCTCCGCCGGCTCGGTGTCGATCAGGTCGACCTCTACATCATCCACTGGCCGGAGGGCGGGCCGACCTGGGCGTGGCCCGGAATGGAGAGGGCCAGGGAGCTCGGCTACGCCCGATCGATCGGCGTGTCCAACTTCGACGTCGATGAGCTCGATCAGGTGAGGAGCGTGAGCGAGGTCGCGCCCGTCATCGATCAGGTGCAGTTCAGCCCCTTCGAGTATCGTCGCCGGCTGCTCGAGGCTTGCGAGCAGAGCGCGGTCGCGCTCGAGGCCTACAGCACGCTCGGGACCGGGCGCCATCTCTCGCACCCGACGGTCCAGCGAATCGCCGACTCCGTCGGCCGGACAACCGCGCAGGTCCTGCTCCGTTGGTGCATCGAGCGGGAGATTCCGGTGATCCCCAAGTCGACCCATCGCGAGCGGATCGAGGAGAACGGGCGGATCTTCGACTTCACGCTGTCTGAGGACGACATGGCCGCGCTTGACGGGCTGGATCAAACTAATTCGACGGCGACCGCGCGAGAGCGCAAGTGGTGGTGAAAGGCCTGGCCGTGGCCGGCGCCGTGCTGACGGGCGTGGCGCTGACCTCGAGCTCGATCGCGGCGGCGCTGTCGCCGAGCATCACGGTCACCTCGCCGACCCGGAATGCCTCCTACGAGCGAGGGTCAAGGATCCTGGCCCGGTTTCACTGCGCCGAGCCGGGGGTCGTGTTGACCTGCCGGGGCAGCACTGAGCTCGGGCACCCGATCGCCACCGGGCGACCCGGGGTCCACCGGTTCGTGGTCACCGCCATCGATCCGGCGGGCAACCGCACGACCGAGACCGTCCGCTACGTCGTCTGGCAGTACGTGAATCCACTGAAGGAGGTGCGGGGGCTCACCCCTCGGCGGATCGACCTCGGCGTCGACTACGCCGGCTCGGGGCCGCTGCTGGCGCTCGGACGCGGTCGGGTGACGATGGCCAGCGACAGCGATTCAGGGCCCGCGAGTTGCTGGGCGATCAGCTGCTGGCCCGGGGGCGGGATCGTCGTCTACCGGCTCCTGGACGGCCCCTTTGCCGGCAGGTATGTCTATGTGACCGAGCACATCACGGTCAGCGTCAGGACGGGCCAGATCGTGCGTGCCGGCCAGCGGATCGCGACGCTCCACGCGGGCTACCCGTGGTCCGAGTGGGGGTGGGCCGCCGGGCGCGGCCCCGAGGCGCTCGCCATGGCCGACGGGCACCGCTGCCCACGCAGCGATCCGGGAGGATGGTCGACCATCGACGGTCGCAACATGAACCACCTCCTGGTCGGGCTCGGCGCCCCCAGCGGCTACCTACAGGCAGGAACCCCGCACCAGCACATGCCCGCCGGCTGGCCCAGCTGGCCGGGGTAGTCAGTCCTCGTCGCCGGCCAGCGCCTGCTTGAGCGCGGCGTCGATTGGCTCATCGCCGCCGTTGACGTACAGCACCTGGCCGATCGCCCGAGGCTCGTGGAGCAGGCGCGCCAGAACCGTGGCGACGTCCTCACGGGCGACCTCACCCCGAAATGGCTCGCGCTCGACCCGCGCCCTGCCCGTACCGGGATCGTCGGTGAGGCGGCCCGGCCTCACGATCGTCCAGGCCCGGTCACTGGACTGCACGGCCTGATCGGCCTCGGCCTTCGCCCGCAGATAGACGCTGAACACGTCCTCGCCGCTTGGAGGCCGTTCGGCGCCGACGGAGCTGATGATGAGGTAGCGGTCCGCTCCGGCGCCAGCCGCCGCCTCCAACAGCTTGACCGCGCCGTCCCGGTCCATGGTCAGCTTCCGCTCGGCCCCGCTGCCAGGCCCAGCCCCAGCGGCGAAGACGACCGCATCCGCTCCGGCGATCGCCGCCGTGATGTCGTGGACGCTCGCGCGCTCGAGGTCGCAGACCACGGGTGAGGCGCCACGGCTGCCGACCTCGCCCGCGTGGTCCGGGTTACGGATGAGCCCGATCACCGAGTCCCCACCGCTGACCAGGAGGTCGGTCAGTCGCAACGCGATCTTCCCGTGGGCCCCGGCGATGGCGACAATCATCGTGGCGATCCTAAACGCAACCGCGCGCGGCCGCGGTGTCAGCCGCGAGGCACTGCCGCCGGCTGCGGGCGCGGCAGACCGGCTGGGGGTCGGCGGCTCCTCTTCTCGCCGGCAGGAAGCCCCGCGCGGAACCTTGCGCAGGCAGCCGGCACCGTGGTTATGAGCAGCAGGGTGAGCGCCAGCGGCAGCGTCGCCGGCAGGGTCTCGCCCGGGACGAGCAGCGTGTCGAGCCCCAGCGTCAGCACGAACACCAGCCCGGCGGCCCAGGATTGGCGGCCGTCGCCCGCCAAAGCGGCTCCCAGCAGCGCCGCCAGGAACAGGTCGGGATAGCCGACGTAGACGCTTCCGAGCTGCACCCCGGTGGGGGAGAAGCCGGGGACTCCCCGGGTCGCCGCGGCCAGCGCCAGGGCCTGGTGCCCGCCGATTCCGCAGGCCAGGAGCGCGATGTCCAGGGCGGACATGACGATCACGGCCGGGAGCAGCCGAGCACGCGGGATCAACCTCTCGAGGGCCACCCCGACGCAGATGCACGCCAGGGCGCTCATCACGCTGAGGGCAAGCTGGGACACAGTTACGAGGTGCGCTACGGCTGCCGGCACGCCAAGGCACCCGATCACGAGCCCCAGCAACCACCGGCGGACGGCCGACATCGCGGCGGCGAGCGCCACCAACGGGCTCGCCAGGGCAGCGCAGAGCGCGACGGCGCGGGCGACCGGAGGAAGCGTCATCGGCCCGAAGGTCCCGGCGAGAATCATCCCCGGGAGCACGGCCGCCCAGCCGGGGGCACGTCTATGTGCCAGCTTCTCGAAGGCGAGCGCTCGCGGCAGCAGCACGACCGCGGCCTCGAGGCCCGCGATGGGAATGGCTGGAACTGCGTGGCTGAGAGCTGCGGACAAGCTCTTCGACCCACCTGGACGAGGGGCGGACGGACACGTCCTGCCCGCTCGCCGGCGGGGAAAATCACGTCTGCGCTCCGAGGTTCGATTCCAACCGCCGCAGCCACGAGGGCGCACCGTCTGACGGCGAGCGACCTGCTCGCGGCCCCCGCCAGGGCGAAGGCTCGCGATCAGTCGATCACACGAGGCCCTGCTCCGCCAGCAACGCCTCGAGCGCGTCCAACCAGGCCGCGTAGTAGGCGGTGGCGGCAGATTCGCCCTCGGCGACGCCGCGGGTGGCGATCGCCGAGGCCAGGTGGCGCCGGAAGTCAGACCACGAGGCGCCCGAGCGGGCAATCGCCACCACGCCCATCCCGAGTGCGCGCCCCTGCCACGGTTCCTCGAACACCAGCTCGCCGTTGTCGCGCGGCAGCTGAGCCTGTTCGCCCAGGGCGCGATCCACCGTCGCCAGGTCGCTTGTCTCAGCGCCCATGACCCGCGGGCTCCAGGGCGCGCGGTAGGCCGGTGCCGATCATGCAGTCACGCGTGACGATCCCCGCCAGCCTCTCCTCGCTCCAGCCCTCGGTATCCGGCGGGCGCATCGGCAGCACGAGATACCGGACCTCGGCGCTTGAATCCCAGATCCGGATCTCAACCTCGTCATCGAGCTCGACGCCGAATTCGCGGAGCACGGCCCGGGGCTCAGATACGGCCCGCGCGCGATAGGGCGGGCTCTTGTACCAGGTTGGCGGAAGACCGAGCACAGGCCACGGATAGCAGGAGCAGAGCGTGCACACCACCATGTTGTGCACGGCCGGGGTGTTGGCTACGACGACCATGTTGTCGCCCTCAGCGCCGACGAACCCGAGCTCGGCGATGGCCGCATTGGCATCCTCGAGCAGGCGCGTGCGGTACGCCTCATCGACCCACGCCCGGGCCACGACCCGGGCCCCGTTCTGCGGACCCACGTCGTTCTCGTAGAGCTCGACGACAGCGTCGATCGCGTCGGTGGAGACCAGGCCGCGCTCGGCCAGCAGCGCCTCGAGCGCCTGGGCGCGGAGCTCGACCGCCGACGGCGGCCGCGCGTGGTGATGGCCGTGCCCGTCGCTCACGCCGGCTCGAGGTAGGACTCCCACAGGTCCAGCAGAACGCGCCACGGCGGCTCCTCGCTCGGCCCCCACAGCTCCTCGGAGGCGAAGGCCACGGAGTACACCGGCTCCGGCGCCAGCTTCTCCCCGTACACAGCTCGGTCGGGCAGCCGGTCGGCACCGCGCACCGCCTCCACGCGCCCGACGGCGCCGCGGGCATAGCGCGGGCAGCGCGTGTGCCCGGGCGGATGCATGCGTCGCACCCGCACCGATTCCCCGGGGCTGAATCGGGTGTCGCCGGAAACCGGATCCATGGGCTGCACGGAGCGAAGATGGCCCAGCATCCGATCCGCCATCGCACGGTCGCGATGCTCGGGGATCGCTTCGCCCGCCTCCAGGCGCGCCATCATCGCCTCGACCTCTCCCGGACGGATCGTGCCCTTGCGCAGCAGGCGCTGCTCGGCGCTGTAGAGCCAGCGCTCGTAGTAGCTCGCAGCCAGATAATCCGCGGGCGGCATCTCCTCCCGCACCGGGCGGCCGCCGGGACCGGCGCCCAGCCGCTCGGCCCCGACCAGCATCTGGATCGCGAACACTCGGGGCTCCCAGTGCTCGTGATAGGCGCATTCGCCGCCGGGCTCGACGACCGCGCCAAAGCCGTGCATGCCGCCCATGTCGTGGACCCCATCCACCGCGGCTAGCCTACTACCCACCTCACGGGCGGGGCATAGGATGTGCGCGTGCCGGATCGGCTCCTCAACAGGGTCGCCCTGATCACGGGCGGCGGTTCCGGCCTCGGCCGCGAGACGGCGCTGCGCTTCGCGGCCGAGGGCGCCACCGTCGTCATCAACGACATCGATCCCGAGGCCGGCGAGCGGACCGCCAAGGAGATCGGCGACGCAGCGATGTTCATCGCGGGCGACGTGTCCGACGATGCGTCCACGAAGCACGTGTTCGAGGCGGTTCGCGACGCGCACGGCCGGCTTGACATCAGCGTCCACAACGCCGGGATCATGGATCCGCGTGACGAGAGCGTGACCGAGACGCCGCTGGAGGTCTGGGACCGGGTGATCGCCGTGAACTTGACCGGGGTGTTCCTCTGCTGCCGCCACGCGGTTCCGCTGATGCTCGATACCGACGGCGCCAGCTCACTGATCAACATCTCGTCCTTTGTGGCCTTGATGGGCGCCGCGGCGCCGCAGATCGCCTACACCGCGAGCAAGGGCGGGGTCCTGGCGATGACGCGGGAGATCGCGGTGCAGTACGCACGCCGAGGCATCCGGGCCAACGCCATCTGCCCCGGGCCGGTGTACACGCCGCTGCTCGAGTACCTGATCGCGGACGAGCAGAAGCGTGCCAACCGGCTCAACCACATCCCCGCTGGGCGCTTCGGCGATCCGCAGGACATCGCCAACGCCGCCCTGTATCTGGCCAGCGACGAATCAGGCTGGGTGACCGGCACCGAGTTCGTCGTCGACGGTGGGATCACCGCCGCGTACCTGACCGAGCCGTAGCCCGCGCGGCGGCGAGGCTCAGTGCAGCTCCAGGTACTCCTGGAGCTCCCAGTCCGAGACATGGTCGGCGAAGCGCTGGAGCTCATGCCGTCGCATCACCGTGTACGCGGTGACGAACTCCGCTCCCAGGAGCTCGACCATCCGCTCGTCACTCTCGAGCGCCGACAGGGACTCCTCGACCGTGGTCGGGAGCTTCGGCTTGGACTCGTCCTCCTCGGCGGGCCGCGAAGCCGGCGGTTCCAGCTCGAGCTCGTCGACGATGCCCAGAAGCCCGGCGCCGAGCAGGGCCGCCGAGGCCAGGTAAGGGTTCGAGAGCCCGGTCGGTGCCCGGTTCTCGACGTGGGTGCTCTTGGGGCTTCCCCCCTTGATGCGTATGAACGCGCTGCGATCCTCGGGTCCCCACGACACGTTGGTCGGAGAGAAGGTGTGGGTGCGCCGGCGCTTGAGGCAGTTCACCGTCGGGGCCAGCACCGAGTAGATCGCGCGCGCGTGGCGCAGCTGGCCGGCGACGAAGCTCCGGCCAACCTTGGACAGACCCCACTCGTGATCGGGGTCGGCCATCGCGTTCTCGCTGGCGTCGCGGGTCAGCAGACCGATGTGGTTGTGAGCGCCTGAGCCTGCCGAGTCGGCGAACGGCTTGGACATGAACGTGGCGATCAGCCCGTCCTGGTGGGCCAGTTCCTTGACCGCGTTCTTGAAGCTGAAGGCGGTGTCCGGACCGCCCATTCCGGTGCGGGGAGCGAACACGATCTCCCACTGCGATCCCGCGTACTCGCTGTTGGCGGTGATCACGTCGATGCCGAAGCGCCGGGTCTCCTCGACGATCCGCTCGATCGCCGGAACCCAGGTGTTTCGGACCGTGTTGAAGATGTGATAGCCCTCGAACAGCGGCTGACGCGTCTGCGCGTCAACGAGATAGAACTCGGGCTCGAAGCCGATCAGCGGCTCGTAGCCGAGCTCGCGGCAGCGCTCGAGCACGCCGCGGAAGACCTGGCGGGGCGCCGCCCCAAGCGGTCGCCCATCGTCCCAGTAGGTGTCGCAGATCATCCTGGCGGTCTGCTTGGCCCAGGGCACGATGGCCGCGGTGGCCGGGTCGGGCCGCAGGCGCTGATCGGCGTAGCCGATCTCCTCGTTGTAGAGGGTTCCGGGCACGACGTCGGAGCGGGTGTCGAGCACGACGGCGCCGCCGTACATGTTCAGACCTTCCTCGGCGTACCGCCCCGCGTGCTCGATCGGCACGAGCTTGGAGCGGCTGTTCCCGTGCATGTCCGGGAGCTCGAAGCGCACATAGCGGATGCCCTGCTCGAGCCACCCCGCCAGCACATCCTCGACGCTTGCCGTCTGCTCCTCCGCTGTCGCCATCTGGGCCTTCCTCCCGGTGCTAGTTAGTCCAGATCATCCCTGAGCGACCACCCTCATGACCTGTCGGCCACCGCGGCCTCGAGCGCCGCATCGCGCAGCGCCGCGAACAGCCGGCTCCGCTCGTCGGTCTCGGGGTGCCACTGGACGCCAAGCAACCAATCGCCGTTGGCCGCCTCGATGGCCTCGATCACGCCGTCGTCGGCCTGCCCGGTGACGAGAAGCCCGTCGCCCAGGCGCTCGATCGCCTGGTGGTGGTGGCAGCGGGCCAGCGTCGACTCCTCGCGGGTGGCGGTGGCGGCCAAGGTTCCCGGCTCGAGCGCGACGAAATGGTCAGTGCCCTCGAAGCTGCCGACCACGCGGCGGTGCGGGTGCGAGCCGTCGGGCGCCACAAGGTCCTGCTCCAGGGTTCCGCCAAAGGCCACGTTGATGAGCTGCATCCCGCGACAGATGCCGAGCACCGGCCGCCCACGCTCAAGCGCCCCGTGGAGCAGCGCGACCTCGAACTCGTCCCGCTCCCGGTAGGTGGCTTCGGTGGCCGGGTCAGGCTCGGCGCCGTAGGTGGCAGGATCGAGATCTGCCCCGCCGATCAGGAGCAACGCGTCGACCCGGTCGAGCACCTCCACCGGCCGCCGCACGTCGACGGGCAACAGAACCGCGATCGCCCCCGTCCGCTGCACGGCGGCGACGTAGGTGTCCGCGACCAGGTGCGCGGGCTGATCCCAGAAGCTCCAGCGCGCCCGCTCGCGAACCGCGCAGATCCCTATGACGGGCTCAGACGGCACGTTCGTAGCGTTCGTGCTCCCAGTCGCTGACGCCCTGCCGCCAGGCGTCGAGCTCCCAGGCCCGCGAGGTCCGGAAGTAGTCACAGAAGCCCTGCCCGATCAGCCGGCGGAACTCCGCGTCGGCGTCGAAGGCCGCCAGGGCGCTTTCCAGCGAGCCGGGTAGCGCTGGCAGATCGTCGCGCTCGGACGCATCTCCAACCACCGGATCGGGCGGTACGGCGCCCCGGAGCATCCCGTCGGCGGCCGCGGCGACGAGAGCGGCCAGGGCGAGGTAAGGGTTGGCGTCGGCTCCGGGGCGGCGGCATTCGATCCGCCAGCGCTGGGCCTGTGCGCCGGTGATCGCCCGCACGGCACACGAGCGGTTCTCGAGCCCCCAGCTGACGTTGACCGGGGCAAACCATCCCGGGACCAGGCGCTTGTAGGAGTTGACAGTCGGGTTCAGCATCAGCGACGCCGCGGGCAGGTGGTCGAGCACGCCGCCGATCGCCGAGGCGAACACATCGGGCAGGTCGCGAGCCGAGTCCGGACTGCCCTCAGGCGCGAATGCGTTCTCGCTCCCGGACCAGCAGGAGAGATGCACATGGCCGCTCGAGCCTTCCTCGCCGGGCTTCACCTTGGCCATGAAGCTCGCAGTCAGGCCCTTCGAGGCCGCCACTTCCTTGACCGCCAGCTTGACGAACACCGCATCATCAGCCGCCCGCAGCCCATCCCGCGCCGCGATGTTGAGCTCGAGCAGGCCCGGGCCGGCCTCGGTGTGCACAGCGGACAGCTCGACGCCCAGCGCCTCGAGCGCCGGCAGCAGGTCAGCCAGAAAGGTCTCGAAGCGTGAGATCTCGGCGAGGCTGTAGCTGAGGCCACTGGACAGCGGGGTTGCGCCCGCGTCGCGCAGGCGAACCTCGTACTCGAACGCCGCCCGCGTCTCGTAGCCCTGCTGCGACATGCGCTCGAGCACGGATCGCAGCGCCTCTCGCGATGAGAGCTCGCACGGACTTCCGTCCGGCCATCGCGGCGTGCACAGGCAGATGCGCCAGCCGGGTAGCCAGGTGAGCTCCCGCAGGGTCTCGGGTTCCGGACGAACGATGAGATCGCCCGCCCCCGAGCGAATCCCAAACCGCTCGTAGGCCGTGATTGGCGTATCCGTCGGGTCGAGCGCGAGCAGCAGGTCGGTCATGACCGCCCCGGCAGCCACGGCGGCGTCGAAGGCCGCAGGTCGCAGAGCCTTTCCGCGCACCGAGCCATGCACGTCCGGCATCCCCAGGAGGATGAACTCGCCTGGCGCCTGCCCCGCGGCGCGCGCGGCCGTCCGCGGCTCCGAGAGCGAAAGCTCGGTCACCTAGCGGGCTCCGCTCAGCGCGCTCTTGACCGCTCGCTCCACCTCCGCGACCGCCGCCGCGAAGCGATCCACCATCTCGCCCAGTTCTGCGTTGCTGGCGATGAAGGCGGGCGCCAGCAGCGTCTGATCACCGGCGTATCCGTCGGCCGTGGAGTGGGTCGAGGTGACGAGCAGGCCGTGCTCGAAGGCCGTCTGATCGACGAGCGCCGCGGCGTCGAGCTCGTCCGGAAGCAGCGATTCGCCGTCACGGGGATCCACGAACTCGGCGCCGAGCAGGAATCCGCGTCCCCGAACCTCACGGACGATTTCGGAGTCCCCAAGGGCCTGCTCGAGCTCCTCACGCAGCGCCGGACCCCGATCCCTGACCCGCTCGATCAAGCCGCGCTCGGTCAGGGCGTCGAGCACCGCCAACCCCACGGCACACGGCAGCGGCGCGCCGTCCCAGGTGTGGCCGTGCTCAAAGTTGCGCGACCCGTCGGCCAGCGCCCGGAAGACATGCTCGCGGCACAGGGTGGCTGCGAGCGGAGCGTAGCCCGCGCCGAGGCCCTTGCCGCCAGTTATCACGTCTGGCTCGAGCGGGGTCTGGTGAGCGGCGAACCAGGTGCCGGTGCGGCCCATCCCGGTGACCACCTCGTCGAAGCAGATCAGGAACCCATGACGCTGGCGGCGTTCTTCGAGGCCGCGCCAGAACTGCTCGGGAGGACTGTATCCGGGGAGGGCGGCGGCGCTGACGGGCTCGCACACGAATGCCGCGATCGTCTCCGGGCCGGCTGACTCGAGCAGCCGGTCGAGCTCCTCGAGCGCCGCCTCACCCGAGGGGTCAAACCGCCACGTCGCTGGCGGGATGTGAAGGTGCCCCGCGAGATAGTCGTCGTAGGGCTGTTGCAGGCTGCTGCGCCCGGTGAGCGCGAGGGCGCCGAACAGGGCACCGTGATAGGACTGGGCCGGGGAGATGATCCGCCATCGCTCCGGCTCGCCGCGGTCGACGTGGTACTGGCGGATCAGCCGGACCGCGGTCTCGTTGGCCTCCGAACCGCCAGACACGAAACGCACCCGGGACATCTCCGGGGCCGCCACGTCGAGCAGCCGCTCGGCCAGCCGCTCCTGCGGCTCGTTGGTGAAGTGGTGGTTATAGACGTAGGAGATCCGCTCCGCCTGAGCCCGGGCGGCCTCGACGATCTCCGTGTCTCCGTGCCCCAGGCACGCCACCATGGCTCCGCCTGAGCACGCATCCAGGATCTCGAAGCCCTCGGTCGTGTACAGCCGCACGCCCCGACCGCGCTCGACGTTGGGGTAGGCCAGATCCAGCAGTCGCGGGAAAACGTGAGTGTCGGCTGCTGTGATCATGGGAGCTCAGCGTCCACGCACGGCCTCCGCGCCCAGCCGCGCGCGGGAGAGGAATCCGTCGAACAACCGCCACGCGGCGGCGCGCGTCTCATCCGCGCGGGCGTAGGTCTCCCTGAGCAGCTGATCCGGGTCGACACCCTCCTCGTCGAGCTCGTGTCGGTAGGCCTCGACCCAAAGATCCATGATCTCGGGCGTCACCTCAGGATGGAACTGGAGTCCAAGGCTCCGGCCGATTCGGAACGCCTGCGGGCCGGCGCCGCTGTCGGCCAGCAGCTGAGAGCCCGGCGGAGGCGTGAAGCTGTCGAAATGCCACTGAAACCAAGGTCCGTTGCTGACCGCGGCCTCGTCCGAGCTCCTCACCGGAAGCCATCCGATCTCGGCGATTTCGCCTCGGAACGATTCACCCCCCAGGGTGCGAGCCAGAAGCTGACCGCCGAAGCAGATCCCGAGCACGGGGACATCGGCCCGCGCCGCCTCTCGGAGCAGCTTCATCTCCTTGCCCAGCCAGGGGACCGAATCGTCAAAGGCGGGAAATTCGGACCCCAGCGAGACGATCATCGCGTAGTCGCGCGGGTCGACGGTGCGGCCCTCGAGGTCGATTCGATACACGTCCTGATCAGCGCTGCGCTCTTCGAGCCACTCGGCGACGTACCCCCCGGGGGTGGGCTCCTCGTGCTGGATGATCAGGGCGCGGAAGCCGTCGCCGCGGCCTGTGGCCCCGTTTGCCTTCTCGCCCGTCATTGCGCGTCGGTCGCGGGTACGGGTTGGGGCACCGGCCTTTCCGTCGCAAGCTCGCGTTCCGCGGCCTCGGCCACGTCGGTCACGACCTCGGCAAACCGGGACACCATCTCGCCCAGCTCCTCGTCACTGGCCGTGAAGGCGGGCGCAAACAGACTCTGGTCGCCGGCGTAGCCGTCCCCGGTGGGCTGCGTCGAGAGCGTGATCAGCCCACGCTCCAGCGCCAGGTCGTCGATGCGCCCCGCCACGCCGAGCTCCGCGGGAAGGAAAGACGTCCCGTCGCGAGGATCGACGTACTCGACGCCGAGCAGAAAGCCGTGACCCCGAACCTCCTTGACCATCGGGATCCCGGCCAGAGCGGACTCGAGCTCATCCCGCAGTCGCGGGCCGCGCTCGGCCACTCGCTCCACCCATCGCTCCCGGCGCAGCGCGTCGAGCACCGCCAGGCCGACAGCACAGGGCAGCGGAGCTCCGTCCCAGGTATGGCCGAGCGTGAACGCGCGTGAGCCTGACGCGACCGCGTCGTACACACGCTCGTGGCAGATGGCGGCGCCGATCGCCGCGTAGCCGGCCCCCAGTCCCTTCGCCGTGGCGATCACGTCCGGGGTGAAGGGCAGGCGGTCGGCGGCGAACCAGCTGCCGGTGCGGCCCACTCCGGTGACCACCTCATCCAGGCAGATGAGGAACCCGTGGCGTTCCCGGCGCTCGGCCAGGCCTTCCCAGAAGCGCTGCGGCGGTGTGTAGGCGGGGAGCGCGGCGGCGCTGATCGCCTCCCCGAAGAAGGCCGAGACACTCTCGGCTCCCACCTCGTCGAGGGCGCGGTCAAGCGCCTCGAGCGCCCGCTCGCCGGTGGGGTCGAAGCGCCACGTGCTGGGCGGGATATGTGGCTGCTCACGCAGATATGGAGTCAGCGGGCCCTGCAGCCCGGCGCGTCCGGTCAGCGCGAGCGTGGCCATGGTCGGGCCGTGGTAGGCCTGGGCGGGCGAGATCACGCGCCAGCGGTTCGGCTCGCCGCGCTCCACGTGGTAGCTGCGGGCGAGGCGCAGAGCGAGCTCGTTCGCCTCGGCGCCGCCGGTCACGAAATGCACGCGCTCCATCCCCGCCGGGGCCACCGACGCGAGTTCACGCGCCAGCGCCTCCTGAGCCGGGTTGGTCAGCCGCTCGTTGTGGACGAAGGCCAGCTTCTCGGCCTGGGCCCGCGCCGCCTCGACGAGGTCCCGACGGCCGTGCCCGAGCGTGAGCGCCATCGACCCGCCGCTCATCGCGTCGAGGTAACGACGCCCGGCGGCGTCCTTCACCCAGACACCGTCGCCCTCGACGATCATCGGATAGCGGCGGTCGAATTCGGGCGGAAGCACGTGCGTGGTCGATGAGTCGATCAGTGCCCTCGTCGTCGCCATGTCGCTCTCCGCGCCTCCAGGTCAAAAGGTCCTGTTTAAGGTCCTTATAGCAGTAGAGTGTTGACGAGTCGAGGGCCAGTCACCGGAGGGGAGCTTCGTCATGGCAACCAGTAGCGAGACGATGTTGAGGGTCGTTGAGCCCGCCACCGAGCAGACGCTCGCCGAGCTCCCCCACGCCGGCGTCGAGGAGACCGACGCCGCCGTCGACCGGGCCCGGGCGGCCTTCCCGGCCTGGCGGGCGGTCTCAGCCGCCGATCGCGCGCGGCAGCTGCGAGCCCTGGGCGAGGCCATCGCTGCGCGCAGCGAGGATCTCGCGCGGCTCGAGGCGCGGAATGTCGGCAAGCCGCTCGCCGACGCACGTGGCGAGATCGGGATGGTTGCGGACACGTTCAACTACTACGCGGGCGCGCCGGAACGCCTGATCGGCGACACCATTCCCGTAGCCGGCGGAATCGACATGACGTTCCGCGAGCCGCTCGGCGTGGTCGGCCTGATCGTGCCCTGGAATTTCCCGCTCCCGATCGCCTCGTGGAAGATCGCGCCGGCCCTCGCCGCCGGCAACACGATCGTCCTCAAACCGGCCGAGCTGACGCCGCTGACGGCGATCGAGCTCGAGAAGATCGCGCTGGAGGCCGGACTCCCCGAGGGCGTCCTCAACGTGGTCGTGGGGCCGGGGCGCGTGGTCGGCGAGCGCCTGGTCGAGCATCCGGATGTGGCGAAGATCGCCTTCACCGGGTCGACCGCCGTCGGCCGCCGGATCGCGCAGCTCGCGTCGCAGTCGATCAAGCGGGTCACGCTGGAGCTCGGCGGCAAGTCGGCCAATCTGATCTTTGCCGACGCCGACCTTGAGCGGGCGGCGCAGGCCGCGCCGCTGGCCGTGTTCGGCAACGCGGGCCAGGACTGCTGCGCCCGCTCCCGGATCCTCGTCGAGCGCCCGGCGCTCGATCGCTTCATGTCACTGCTCGAGCAGTCGGTCAAGGCGCTGCGCGTGGGCGACCCGCTGGATGAGGAGACCCAGATGGGCCCGCTGATCTCCGCCGATCAGCGGGAGAAGGTCGGTTCCTATGTGAACGGTGAGGCGCCGGTCGCCATTCGCGGCAGCGCTCCGGAAGGGCCGGGCTTCTGGTTCGCGCCGACCGTGCTCTGCCCGGTGGCCAACGACGACCGCCCGGCGCGGGAGGAGATCTTCGGCCCCGTGGCGGCGGTGATCCCGTTCGACGGTGAGGAGGAGGCGATCCAGCTCGCCAACGACACCATCTACGGGCTTTCGGGCTCGGTCTGGACGCGGGACGGCGCCCGCGCCCTCCGCGTCGCGCGGGCGCTCGACAGCGGCACGCTGTCCGTGAACTCCAATACCTCGGTCCGTGTCACCACTCCGTTCGGCGGCTTCAAGCAGTCGGGCGTGGGGCGTGAGCTCGGACCTCACGCCCTCGACTACTACACCGAGCTCAAGAACGTGTTCATCGCGATCTAGCGGCGAACCTGAGAACCCCGCTCCGCAACCTCCTGGGGTCGGCCACCCCCTCGCGCCGATAGTGCTCGCCCGATGATGGCCGCCGCGGTTCTCGACGGTAAGCGTGTGATCGTGACCGGGGCGGCGCGAGGCGTCGGCGCCGCCACCGCGCGGCGCTTCTGCGAGCAGGGCGCCAGTGTGGTGTTGGCCGACCGTGACGCGAAGGGCGCCGCGGCCGCGGCCGCCGAGCTGGAGGCGGCCGGCCACCCCGCATACGCCCGCGGCGTCGACGTGACCGACGAGGCCGCGCTCAGGAGCGCCGTCGAGGATGCCGTTGAGCTCCTCGGGGGCCTCGACGTCGCGGTGGCCAACGCCGGCGTCCTCAGCCTCAGCCCCGTCGCCTCCCTCACCCTGGAGGAATTCGAGCGCACCCTGCGCGTCAACGTGCTCGGGACGTTTCTCACCTTCAAGCACGCGGTGCCGCATCTGAGAGCGGCCGGCGGAGGGGCCCTGTTGTGCACGGCCTCCCAGGCCGGCGTACGCGGTTACCGCGACATGAGCGCGTACTGTGCCTCGAAGTTCGCGGTCGTCGGCTTGGTCCAGTCCCTCGCCCAGGAGCTCGCCGGGGAGCGGATCCGGGTGTGCGCGGTCGCCCCCGGGCTCACCGCGACCGAGATGTATCGAGAGCTCGTCGAAGAGCGCGCTCATCTCTGGGACCTCGAGCCCAGCGTCGCCGAGCAGCGTCTTCGGGGCACCGTTCCGATGGGGCGTCCGGCCAGTCCTGAGGAGGTGGCGGACGCGTTCGTGTATCTCGCCTCGGATGCCGCCGCCTACGTCTCCGGGATCTCGCTCGTGATCGACGGCGGGGAACTCTCCGGATGACTCTCGGGCTGGAGGGCAAGGTCGCCCTTGTCACCGGCGGCGCCTCCGGCATCGGCCGCGCCACCGCACTGATGTTCGGGCGCGAGGGTGCGCGGGTCATCGTCGCGGACATCGACGACGCCGGGAGCGCCGAGACCGCGGCGCTCATCTCGGAGGCCGGCGGTGACGCGCTACACGTCCCCTGTGACACGAGCGATCCGAGCCAGGTCGACGCCCTCGTCGGGGCAGCCGTAAAGCGCTTCGGGCGCCTGGACTGCGCCTTCAACAACGCCGGCATCGGTGGGGCGAGCGCGCCCCTTGCCGACTACCAGCTCGAGGCGTGGAACCGGGTGCTGGCGGTCAACCTGACCGGGGTTTTCCTATGCATGCAGAGCGAGCTTCGCCAGATGGTCGCCCAGGGCACAGGAGCGATCGTCAACGCCGCGTCGGTGGTTGGCGTGATCGGATATCCCCACCTCGCCGCCTACACCGCGGCCAAGCATGGGGTGATCGGCTTGACCCGAACGGCGGCCCTCGAGTACGCCCGTCACGGCATCAGGGTCAACGCCGTCTGCCCGGGCTGGACCGAGACCCCGATGGTCATGGACGAGGGTGCGGCGCCGGCCTCGGACCCCGAGGTCTACGCGGCGATTGCCGCCATGGCCCCGATGCGGCGGCTCGGGCAGCCCGACGAGATCGCTGGCGCGGTGGTCTGGCTCTGCTCCGACGCCGCGAGCTTTGTCACCGGGCACCCCCTGATCGTCGACGGCGGCGTCGCCGCCGGGCGGGAGCGCGGCGAAGCTGGGGACTGAGGGTCATTCAGTACAGGTAGGGCCAGCCGTTGGCATCGAAGCCGACCGAATTGAGCCCCAGGACCCGTCCCAACTGGCCGTCGTACCCCTGCGTGCGGGTATCCCAGTAGTGGTAGGCCATCATCAGCTGCCCGGTCGGGGAGGTGAAGATGTTGGATCCGCCCGGACCGTTCACGTAGTCATGTGAGGCAAGGATCGTGGTGCCGCCGCCGTTCATCAGGCTCGTGCCGCTCTCGTCGACGTAGGGGCCGGTTGGAGATGTGGAACGGCCAACTCGCACGTGATAGTTGCTGGTGCCGTAGCAGCACCAGTACCCGTCCGAGAAGAACAGGTAGTAGTACCCGTTGGCATAGATGAGGTCGCTGCCTTCGCCGGTCGAGGCGATGTTGACCGGCGTGCCGATTGGGAGACCCGTCGAGCTGTCGACCTGGACGATGTAGATCCCGTTCTCGAAGGAGCCGGAGGTGAGCCACGTGGTCCCGTCGGGAGCCACGAAACTGTGCGGGTCAATGGCGTCATATCCCGCGCTCGATGTCAGGACCGGCGCGCCGTAATCGATCCATGTCCCCGGCTCGCCGGTTGAGCTCATGGCGAGGCCGATGGCCGAGCCCGCGGCCGCGCTGTTCACCGAGTAGTACATCCAGTACTCGTGGTTCGCCGGGTGATAGCTGACGTCCGGAGCCCAGATGTTGCGATAGTTCGCCCACCAGGCTGGAGGCGTTCCCGCGATGCCCGCGTCCGTCCAGTTGACACCGCCAGGCGAGGTGAAGGCCCGGTTGTCGGTGGTGCCGTAGAGCAGCCATTGATTTGCGCTCTGCCCATCTACCTTCCGAGGGATCACGATGATCGTGGGATCGGAGACCGGGACGTCGCCGCCGCCGTCCAGCGTCGTCGCGATGGGGTCGGGGTACGCGTACGCGGGCGCGCTGGCGGCTAAGCCAAACCCGAGACATATCGCAGCCGCCAGGGCTACCAGAGTCGTCCGCACGCGAGTGGACCCGATCGCGAAATTGGCCATCATCCGGCCTCCCGGAAGGCGTCGAACCAAATGAGAACAGCGAACGGTTGGTATTTACCCCTAGTACGTTTGGACGATGCCTCGCTAACGAAGTCCTAACGCGGTCCGCTGTGTCGCAGGACACCTGTTGACACAGATCCGGCGGTAATGGCGCTGCCCGCTGCGAGGCCGATACCCAATTCGCGGACCTCTGCCCGATCCCAACTCGCCAACCTCTTCAATCTGACCGGGCGATCGGCGGGTAAGGCTCGATTTCCGATCCCAACTCGCCGACCTCTCCAAGCTGAGCGGGCGATCGGCGAGTTAGTGTCGGTTTCCGTCACAGAGTCGACACACGCGCGCGCGAGGAAGCGCGCCGCAACAGCCGCCGCCATCAGCCACGCCAAGCCAGCCAAGCCCCTCAAGCATAATCAGGCGGACGCCGCTCCGCCCACGGCAAGGCCTCCTCGAGCTGGGAGGCCACGCGGATCAGGACAGCCTCGTCAAGCGCCATCAGCTGCACTCCGACCGGAAGCTCGTCCACCTGCCCCAGAGGCAGCGTGATCGCGGGCCAGCCGGTCACGTTGGCCACGGCGGTGGCTCCGGTGGCGGCGAACTCGACGTCGAAGAAGGCATCGACGGTGCCCCGTGAGCTCGACAGCTCGCCCGGCGCCGGCGGCAGGATGTTCAGCGTCGGGCAGAGCAGGACGTCGGCGCGGGCGAAGGCACGCGCGGCGAGGCGTGACTGGGCGTGCATCTGATCGACGGCGGCGAGATGGTCCAGGGCGCTCAGCTCGAGGCCCTCGTTCAGCATGTCCCAGGTCACCGGGTCGAGCTCGTCCGGCTCCGGGCGGCGGCCGAGCTCCGCCTCGAGCCAGCGGAAGGTGGCCGCATTGTCAACCGCGTGGATGACGGAGATCGCGCGGCGCATCGCCTCCGCATCGAAGGCCATAACGCCTGACTCCACCGCATGCCCGAGCCCCTCGAGCGTCCGCGCCGCCAGGTCGGCCACCTCCTGGATCCGGGGCTCCGGCGTGCCGGGAAACGGCGGACGCTCGAGGCGGAGAATCCGCAGGCGACCGGGATCGGCTCCGACCTCCTCCACGAACGGCCGTTGCGGCGACGGCGCCGAATAGGGGTCGCCGGGTGCCGTACCCGTGATCACGTCCAGCAGAAGCGCGGTGTCGCGGACGGTCCTCGTCAGCGCGTGCTTGACGGCCAGGCCGTCGAGCGCCTGACCCGCCGACGGGGCAAATGAGCTCCGCCCCCGCCGCGGCTTCAAACCCACCAGCCCGCAGCACGACGAGGGCATCCGGATCGACCCGGTGCCGTCGCTTCCCGATGCCGCGCCGATCAGCCCCGCGGCGACGGCGGCGGCCGACCCGCCGCTGGAGCCGCCGGGGGAGAGCTCAGCCCGCCACGGGTTGAGAGCCCGGCCGAACAGGGAGGGCTCGGTGGCGCAGTGGTTGCCGAATTCGGCCGTGCTGGTGCGCCCACAGATGATGATGCCAGCGGTGAGATAGCGCTCGACCGTCCATGCGGTCTCCGAGGCCACGTGGTCCCGCAACGCCCGGGACCCGAGATATTCCGGGATCCCGGCCTGCGGCTCGCCAAGATCCTTGAGCAGAAACGGGACTCCGGCGAGGACGCCATCCCCAGGCGGCGCCGCCGCGGCGGCACGGGCGGCCTCGAATTGATCGTTCACGAGCACATTCAGCTCCGAGGCACCCTCCAGCCGCGCGATCGCGGCGTCCACGAGCTCGCGCGCCGAGACCTCGCCGCTGCGCACGAGCGCCGCCTGCTCGGTCACGTCCTTCCACATGAGCTCAGCCGACATCGCCCTCCCGTTTAAGCTCGGCCAACATTGCCGTCGGCGCGTGAGCCGCCAGCAGCGCGGCCGCCGACCCCCAATCGATATCTGAGACCGCGAGGTCAAGGCCGCTCAGGCACCCGGCGGCCTTCTCGGCCAGGACACCCGGCGACGGCGGTCGGCCGGGCGCGCCCTCGGGAACGTCGATCGCGGCTTGAAGGACATCTCCGCCCGCAAGCTCGAGGGCGATCTCGCACTCGCCGTCCAGTAGGCCCCGGCCCGGCTCCCCGGACAGGAAGCGAACCCGGGGAAGCAGCTCCTGCGCGGCCGGACGTCTCACCGCGACGTCGCTGAACGACCACTGATCCGGAAACCCGTCGAGCAGCGCGGCGGCCACGCCGTACTCGAGGCTGAACTTCCCCTGGGCGCCGTCCGTCGGGCGGTGATGGATCAGCGGCTTGACCGTGCTGACCGGTGCCCGCACCTCAGCCCCGAGGACGGCTTCCGGGGCGATTCGGCGGCCCCGGCAGATCTCCCGGACGGCAAAGATGGGGCGCTGAAGGGCGTAGCAGCAGGGGAAGATCTTGACCGCCAGCCCTCCCGGGATTGCCTCGGTGCCGTCCATGGCGTCGCCTCCACTCGGGCTGACCAGGTCAAGCCAGGCATCGAACGCGGTGAGGTCAGGGCGGGCACCTCTCGCCGCGAGCTCGGCGGCCGCAATTCCCGACCGCACCGCCATCCCGACCTGGAGCGGCTTGGCATCGCTTCCGAACGCGCGCTGAACCCCGCTGGCCGCCGACACCGACAGCGCGATCGCAGCGGCAGTTCGCTCTGCGCTCAGCCCTAGGGACACCGCCGCCGCGGCCGCCGCTCCGAACACGCCCGCGGTCGCCGTGGTGTGCCAGCCGGCGTCGTAATGCCGCCACCCGAGCAGCGTCCCGATGCGCGCCATGACCCCCGCGCCGGCCAGGTAGGCCGCGCTTCCACCTGCGCGCGCCAGCGCCGCGGGCACGCAGATCGCGCTGATGTGCGAGATCGAGGGCAGGTGCAGGTCGTCGTAGTCGAGCGCGTGCGCCATCGCCGCCCACTGCCCCGGGCTGCCCAGGACGCCGGCGATCTCCGCGATCGGATGCTCGCGGGCGGCGAGCGCGACGCACACGGTGTCGAGCAGCGCCGCGTCCGCGAGCTCGCGGTCGCCGCCGGACGAGGCCCGCGTGGCCGCCCAGTGGCCGAGCTCCAGAGCCAGCGGCCGCTCCATCTACGGCGTCAGCACGATTCGGCCCCGGGCCTGGCCTGACCGGATCAGATCGTGCGCCTCCTGAGCCCGCTCGAGCGCCATCGTGTCGATCGTGTACTGAAGCCGCTCGCGCTGGGCCAGCGCAATGAGCTCGCCCAGCTCATCGCGAGAGCCCCAGATGCTGGAGAGGAAATGCGCCTCGTGGGGAACCGCGCCCAGGCCAAAGGGAACCCGGCCGCCGAACAGGCCGATGACGATCGCCACGCCCTGGCGATCGACGAGCCGCGCCGCGTCGGCGAGCGAGTCATCGGAGCCGACGAAGTCGAGCACCGCGGCGTACGGACCCTCGAGCTCCTCCGGGGCGGCGGCCTCGGCGGCCCCGAGCGCCAGCGCCCGCTCGCGCTTCTGGGGCGAGGGATCGCCCACGTGGACGACGGCGTCGCTCATCAGCCGCAGGAACTGAATCCCGAACTGTCCGAGCCCTCCCGCCCCGAGCACGAGCGCCCGCGACTCTGGCCCCAGCCACGGCTGAGCGTGCTTTACCGCCCGATACGGAGTCAGGCCCCCGCACCCGAGGGGCGCCGCCTCGACCGGGTCAAGCTCGCCGATCGGGTAGAGATACCGGCGCGCAGGCACGCGGATGTACTCGGCGTAGCCACCGTCCTGGAACAGCCCGGCCTCACGCGCGTCAGGGCAGATCATCTCTTCACTGGCGCGGCAGAAACGGCACTTGCCACACCCCCACGGCGTGTAAACCAGCACATTGCCCAGCTCGTCATCCTCGGCGACGATCTCGTGTCCCAGAACCAGCGGCAGCTCGGAGCCGAAGAAGTTCTCAGCCACGTGGAGGTCTGAGTGGCAGACCCCGCAGGCGAGAACCCGCAACACCGATTCCTCGCTGCTCCGGGGAGCCGGAACATCCCGCTCCTCGAGCTCCAGTGGCTCATTGAAAGCGCGTAGAACGACTGCGCGCACCGCTTTCCCTCCTCAAGGCATCGACGTCCTCGGCGCCCCTCAGCCGGTTACGATACCCGTCCGCTTTCGCCAAGCGCTATCCACAGCCCGATGCACGTGACCGAAGCACCCGTCGATCCTGAGTCAGTCCGGGATTTCCTGGACCGGGAAGGCGTGCACACGGTCGAGTGCCTGTTCGCCGACACCTGGGGCATTCCCCGGGGCAAGCGCCTCTCGACCCGCCACTTCCTCTCCTCGGCCCGGGGCAAGGGCTTTGCCATGGCGAACGTCGCCTTTACCTGGGACATGCACTCGACGATCTTCCCGACCGAGTTCGTCAACGACGAGACGGGTTACCCGGACATGCATGTGGTTCCCGACCTTTCGACACTCCGCTTGGCCGGCTGGCGTGAGGGCACCGCCTTCTGCTTCTGCAACACGATCGATCCGCCGACCCACGACCCGATTCCCTTCGATGGGCGCGCGATCCTCGGCCGCGCGGTCGAGCGGGTGCGCGAGGCCGGGTATGAGCCGGTCGCGGCCACCGAGCTGGAGTTCCATCTCCTGAACGCGGATTGGACGCCGCTGTACACGGGTGTGCACTGCTACTCGATGCAGAAGGGGGCCGAGGTCGAACCCGTGGTCAGCGAGATCAAACGAGCGCTCGAGGCCTCCGGAATCCTCGTCGAGTCCTGGAACGTCGAGTACGGGCCGGCCCAGGTCGAGGTCAACATCGACCACGGCCCCCCGATCGACGTGGCCGACGCGACGGTCATCCTCAAGTACGTGGTCAAGCAGGTCGCCGCGGGCCGCGGCCTTCGGGCGACGTTCATGCCCAAGCCATATATCTCCGAGGCCGGCAACGGCCTGCACATCCACCAGAGCCTGCTCGATTCCGAGGGCCGCAATGCGATGGCCGAGATCGACGACGAGCCGCCGTTGCGCTCGAAGCTGATGCGGCGCTATCTGGCCGGCCTGCTCACGCACCAGATCGACCTGCAACCCGTCAACTGTCCGACGATCAACGCCTACAAGCGGGTCGAGGACTACTCCTTCGCCCCCACGCAGGTGAGCTGGGGGCTGGACCACCGCCTCGTCGGCGTGCGCACCGTCGTCGACCAGGGATCGGCCACGCGGGTGGAATGCCGTTGGGGCTCGGCCGACGCCAACCCGTATTACGTGCTGGCCGGATGCCTGGCCGCCGGCGCCGACGGTCTCCAGCACGCCTACGAGCTGCCGCCGATGGTGAGCGGCGACCCCCACGTCGATGCCTCCCTGACCCGGCTGCCGACGAGCCTTCAGGAGGCCCTGCCGGGCTTTGAGCGCAGCGCGTTCGCGCGCGATCTCTACGGCGACGTGTTCGTCGATGCCTACCTGGTCATGCTGCGCCACGAGCTCGCGCAGTTCGCACGCCACGTGACCGACTGGGAGTTCGAGCGCTACCGCGAGGTCATGTAGAAAGCGCGGCGGCCACGATCTGCTCGATCTGCGCCGTTTCGGCGGCCGTCATGCCCCAGGCGTAGTGCCCCCATACGCTGTCCACCACCTGGAACGAGCTACCGGGGATGAGTTCCTGCTCGGCCCGGCAATCGTCGGTTGGGAACCAGCTGTCGTGCGAGAAGGCGGCCACGCTCACCCGAGCGGTGATGCGGCCCAGCGCGGCGCCGAGGTCCCACGCCGTGTGGCGCGCGACGTCAGCGCGTCGCCACTTCGCCAGCTGCACGAGCAGGTCAGCAGGGGCCAGGCGCGCGAAGTCCTCGACGAACAGCCGGCTGACCAGATCCCGCACCGAGGTGAATCCGGCCTCGCGCCACGCTTCCCGGCGGAAGAGCTCGGCCGACAGTCCCGTGGCGGCCCAGAGGCGGGCGTGCGGCGCCGTGTCGCCGGAGGCGAGGGCGTCGGCCGCCGCCGCCACCAGCAGCTCGTTGCCCGGGGTGACCCGGGCCAGGGCGGCGAAGACGACGAGGCGCTCGACCATGTCGGGGAAGCGGACCGCCCACTCGTAGGCCTGCTGTCCGCCCATCGAGAAGCCGAGCACAAGCGCCAGCCGCCGGATGCCGAGATGCTCCACGACGAGCCGGTGCTGCGCGGTCACATCGTCGCCGATCGTCAGCTCGGGGAATGCCTCTCCGGACCGGTCGGCGCTGGGGGAGGAGGAGGAGCCGGCGCCGAACTGCGCGGGGCAGATGACGAACCAGCGCTCAGGATCGAGCGCGCGACCCGGCCCGATCCAGGCATCGAGGGACGACGGGGTCCCCGAGTACATGTGCGGAAACAGGACCGCGTTATCGCCGTCGGCCGAGAGCGTCCCGTGCGTGCGATAGCCCAGCCGAGCTGCCGGCAGCGTACCGCCGAGCTCGAGCCCGAGATCGCCGAGCTCGAGAGTTTCGTCGCTGGCCACGCTCCTCAGAGGCCGTGCCAGTCCCGCATGTGCGACCGCACGTGGTCGGGCAGCGCCTCCGGTGGGTAGTAGCGGTCGTAGAACTCGACGTCGAGATGCGCGGCCTGATACCAGACCGTCATCACGAACGGGTCGATCGTGGCCGGGAACCTCCCGTAGGTGTCCCAGATGTAGCCGCACAGCGTCTTGGTGGCCGCGATCGCCTCGTCCGAGGGCCGGGGTACAGCTCGCGCGACCTCCGGCGAGCGCCACGGGATCGCGTGCTTGTCTGGCGCGCTGAAGATCCCCTCGTCGCCCCACCGCTGGGCGAGGACGAAGTCGACGGCGGCGTCCATGTCCCGGTGGAAGGGCGGGCAGGCGCCCTCGAAGATCCCCTCGAGACCCACGGGAATCTCCTCGCCCGCCCCCACCGGTGCCCCGTCGGGCACGCGGTGAAACGAGAACCCGAGTGATCCGCACGGTCCCTCGCCGCCGATCTCGTGCCAATGCTTCTCGCCCCCCAGCGTGACGCGGCCCTTCCCGCCGGAGAAGGGGTGCCCACCGATCCCCAGCGCCTGGGTGGCGATCATGAGGTTCTGGACCATCAGCCCCTCCTCCACGCCGTTCATGTCGACCATCTGCCAGCGCTCGAAATCCCAGAGGTCAACCGGATGGGTCGGGTCCAGCAGCCCGGAGTCGACATGGGGCCGCAGCGGATCGTTGCCGAGCTGCTTGTCGACGACGTAGTAGCCGTGCGGGCGGTCGAAGTACAGGAGCATGGCCGAGATGCACTGGCGGGTGACGTCGGACACCGGGATGAACAACGTCGCCCCCTCGGTGTTGACCACCCACTCGTTGAACTTGAACAGGTTGGGGCGACGCCGCGGGACCTCGAGGCGGCCGTCCTGGAGCTTGAGCGCGCGCCGGTAGAGCTCGCTTCGCTCCTCCTGAGTCTGGAGCTCGAGGTAGCGCTCCGGGGTGTGATCTCGTTGGGGAAGGACGAAGACGCCATCGTCGTTGGTCCAGAACAGCTCAGTGCCGTGGATGGCCAGGGGACTCGGGTAGCTGCGCCCCGTGAACGAGGCGAGCTTGTCGGCACTGGTCGTCGCCCCGTCGCTGGTCGTGAAGGGCCATTCCTCCCGCACGACGCCGGTGATCCCGGTCGCCGCCGCGACGAGCACTGCCTCCTCCTCGACGGCCAGCGGAACCGGGTCCTTCTCGGAGCGGAAGGCGAGCGGACCCGTCATCGTCGCCCCGAGCGCGAAGCGCCGCGCGCGCCGGGTGAAGATGGCATCGAGCGCCGGGAATTCGCACGCCGAGGCCATTGCTTCAGGCCGGACCCGCGGGCGCTCGACCTTGGTTGTCAGAGCCATCAGACCCACCTCCGTTGCCCTCTGGGGTCGTGAGCCAGCCTCACCACCCGCGGCTGTATCGACGCGGCCTCATCGAGTAGCGTCCGCACGATGAAGCCCATCCTCGTGATCGAGCAAGAGTACTCGCTCCGAGGTCTCGGGCTATTGGGGGAACGGCTCGAGGCGTCGGGGCTCCCGTACCGCAGCCTGCCCGCCTGGGAGGAGCCGATGGATGCCCTCGATCCGCGTGGCTTCGCGGCCGTCATCCCGATGGGCGGCACCGCACACGCCTGGGAGGCCGATGACGTTCCCGTACTTGCCACCGAACGCCGCTTCCTCGCTCAGGCGGTCGAGGCCGGGGTGCCGGTGCTGGGCATCTGCCTGGGCGGGCAGCTGCTGGCCAGCGCCGTCGGCGGCGAGGTGCAGGCGGGCCCCGAGCCTGAGATCGGGTGGCTCGAGATCACCCCCACCGAGGCCGCTCGTGATGATCCGCTGTTCCGGGTCCTCGAAGGCTCGGCCGGGGTCTACCAGTGGCACAGCGACGTGTTCGAGCCCCCGCCCTCGGCGCGGCTGCTCGCGCGCAGCGCGGCGTCCCCAAATCAGGCGTTTCGTGTCGATGGGACCCGGGCCTGGGGGATCCAGTTCCATCCCGAGACGACACCTGAGCTTTGGGAGCAATGGATCGCGCGTCACCCGGTTGAGGTCGAGGAGTCGGGAGTCGACGTCGAGGCGCTCCGCAGCGCGGTCTACGCCGGCGCGCGGCGATCGCTGGCCTTCTGCACGGCGCTGTTTGACACCTTCATCAATCTGGTGGCCGAGCGATGAGCGAGTGGGTCACAGTCGGCGCCGTCGAGGGACGCCAGGAGCTCGACGCGGTGATGATCCAGGGGCGGGAGATCGCCCTGGCCCATCTCGACGACGGATCCTGGGCCGCCTTCGACAACTCCTGCACCCACGAGGACTGTCCGCTCGCCGAGGGAGACCTCGAGGGCGCCCAGATCATCTGCCACTGCCACAGCTCGGCTTTCGATGTCCGGACCGGCGAGGTGCTGGAGGGTCCGGCCGACGAACCGATCGAGGTTTACGCCGTCCGCATCGAAAACGGCGAGCTGCAGGTGGAGATCCCATGACCGCGCTCGGCGAAGCCTCGCTCAAAGACATCGACCTGACCGACCTCGACCGCTGGGCGGCCGGCGTGCCGCACGACTGGTTCGCCCTGCTCCGCCGGGAGTCGCCGGTCTTCTGGCAGGGCGAACACCATGGCCGCGGGTTCTGGTCGCTCACGCGCTACGACGACATCCTCGCCGCCTCCAAGGACTGGGAGACCTTTTCCTCCGAGCGTGGCGGGACGTCGCTGATGGACCTGACACCGGAGCAGGTGCAGTCGCGGATGTCGATGCTGGACTCCGATCCGCCCCGGCACAAGCGTCTGCGCAGCATCGTCAACAAGGCCTTCGCCCTCAGAGTCGTCAACGCGTACGGCGCCCGGATCCGGGCCATGTTCCGTGAGGTGCTCCAGACGGCGTTTGCCGAGCGCGAGCTCGACTTCGTCGACGCGGTCGCGGTCGAGCTGCCGATGCGGATCCTCTGCGAGCTGATGGGGGTCCCGCTCGAGGATCGCCGCTACCTGGTCGACCTCGGGAACCGCATGCTCGGGAACACCGACCCCGATCACGCCGGCGACTACGTGGCCGGAGAGGCCGACCTGTCGGCCTACGCCCACCTGCCGTTCTCAAGCCCCGCCGCGCCGGAGATGTTCGCCTACGCCAATGCGCTGGCCGCAGAGCGCCGGCGGGCGCCGCGGGATGACCTGACGACTCGGCTACTGGAGGCCGAGATCGACGGTGACCGGCTCTCCGAGCACGAATTCGACCTCTTCTTCCTGCTCCTGGTAACGGCGGGCAACGAGACGACCCGCCACGCGATGTCGAACGGACTCCTGTCGCTGCTCGAGCATCCCGAGGAGCGAGATCGCGTCCTCGCCGATCCCACGCTCATACCGAGCGCGGTCGAGGAGATCCTGCGCTGGCGGCCGTCGCTGCTTCATTTCCGTCGCACCGCGACTCGCGACGTCGAGCTTCGATCTCAGACGATCCGCGAGGGCGACAAGGTGGCGCTGTGGTACGTCTCGGGTAACCGCGACGAGGAGCAGTTTCCCGACGCCGGCCGCTTTGATGTGACGCGCCGCCCTAACCGCCACCTCGCTTTCGGCCTGGGCGGCCCCCACTTCTGCCTCGGCGCCCACCTTGCGCGCCTCGAGCTTTGCGTTTGGCTCGAGGAGATGCTGCCGGTGCTGGGGCGCCTCGAGCTGGCGGGCGAGCCGCAGCGTCTTCGCTCCAACTTCTTCCACGGCGTGAAGAGCCTGCCGGTCCGGGTCCCATGAGCATCTGGCCCAGGCTCGTGACGACGCTCCGGCCGCCGCGCGGGTGGCGCCGGCGGTAGGTCCTGATGGCGAAGAACGAAGCCAGCAGAAACGCGACCAAGAGCGCGTAGGAGATGATCCGAATCCCCACCGAGGTGCTCGGCTTGCCGGGGACGAGGATCGATCCGGCCGGATATAGCTGACCGCCTCCGTTGAGCGGCGATGAACACGCCGGGCACGAGACAACCGCTTCGTAGAGTCCGGGATGAACGCTCGGCACGCGGAAGCTCAGCTGCTCGGAGGCCCGGCCCACCGCGGCGAGCCTGCCGTGGTGTGCCGGCACGTAGTCGGCCGCCACGGGGAGCCGAACGAGGCTGACCTGCGCTTCGGCGGCAGTCGGGGGGAGCTGCCGGTCAGCGCGCGCCACCACCGTCCCGCCGACCTGGCTGCCGGGCGGGTCGAACGTGAACCACACGGGACTCCGAAGGCAGCGGAGCAGATCGTCGTATTGGGAAAGATTCGAGAATCCCGAGTACGGACACGTGTGAGGGCTGAGAAAGGCGTCGCTGGACCGCCCGGAGATCCCAACCGCAACCGTCGGATCGACGCCCTGGATCCGGCGGACGGTTACCTGGCGTCCGTGATACTCAGCCCTCCCGATCGCCGCGCCCAGCGGCACCGTCCTCCTGGGGGCCGGCGTGGTCGGATAGCTGGTCGCGGTGTACTGCCGCCCGTCGAAGGCCAGAGGCGCCAGCAGGCATTCCCAATACGCCTTCCCCGACATCCCCCCGCAGCGATGTCCGATCACGAAGATAGTGCGCGGGCGCCCGGCCACGAGCACCCCAACCGGAGGCGCTAGCGCGGCGGCGGCGAGGACGCGCGCGGGCTTATCCGCCCGATGACAACCGCTGGCGTTGGTTGGCTCGTCGACCGTGCCCGCGCCGAGATCAGCGCCGGCTGCCACTCGCACCGAGGCCGGGATGCTCACCGCGGCATAGGCGAGGTGATTGAAACGCAGGTAGGTCTGGGTGGGGCAATTCGACGCAGCCGAGGCCGGCGCGGCGCTGAATATGGCCACGAGGGCAAGGAGCCCGAACAGAGCGAGGACGGAGCGCACGGCTTCGAATGATGCCTCAGAGGGTGCTTCAGGCAGCGTTGAGGCGCACCAGCTCAGCCTCACGCGTTTCGCCCGGCAGGGGCAGATCACCCGGGCGCCGGGGCGCGAAGGCCACCGAGCAGCCGCCGCCTTCGCCGCCCATGTCCGCCTCCGACCGCCACTCGAGCAGGCGCCAGGTGCCGATCGGGCTCGTCTCCACGCGCACCACGGGCAGGGTCTGGGGCTCGACCAGCAGCAGGGGGACCGACGCCCGCTCGCTGCCCACGCGGCGGGCGCGACGAGCCACGACACGCCAGCGGAAGGCCACGAAGGTCCCCTCCAGGGCGCGCGGAAGCCCGTCCGGGAGGTCGAACTCGAAATGTCTCCAGTTGGCGTCCTCCAGAGGCCCCACGTCGATCCGAGCGCTGAAGACCTTCTCGTCGAGCCAGATCGGCACGAACTTGTTGCGGATCTCGCCGTACGCCGACCAGTTGAAGAGTCCCTTGCGTCCCACGAGCTCGGGGGCGACGTCCATCCACGCGGCATCGCAGCGGACCTCGACGGACACCGACCGGCCATCGCGGCGCAGGTTGTGACGCTCGACTCGCCCGGCGATCCGGCCGCCACCCTCCGGCGCTGCCTCATCCAGCGAGAGCCCGAAGCCCCGCGCCTCGAGCGGCGGCTCGATCCCACGGAACCTCAGCTGGTCAGGAATGTCGGTGAGAAGCGACACGCCACAACGCAGCGACGCGCCGGGCTGAGGGAAAGTCCCTCAGCCCGGCCAGCCGCTCATCTTCGCGCTCAAGCCTCTTCGTGCAGGAACTTGCCCACGGCGTCGTAGCGTTGCCTCGACCACTGGTGGTAGGCCAAGGCCAGCAGACAGCCTCCGGCAAAGACGCCGACAGAGATCCACGGAGAGGGTCCATACCAGCCCGTCGTGGTCCCAAACAGCGCGGCGCGGTTCTTGATCATCAGGTAGACCGCGAAGATGATCGTTGCCGCCGCCAGGATCGGGGCGACCAAGGTCTTGAACCAGTGGAAGCCGTCCTTGGTTCTCCAGAAGTAGACCACGATCGCGACGCTGCACAGCGCCATGATCGGGAACAGGAGGGTGTTGCCCTGGTAGGGCAGCCAGGTCCCGATCTGTAGCAGCGCTACGAGCGGATCCGACACTCCGATTCCGAGCGCCTTGCGCTCACCGCCTCCGACCAGACCCGTCGCGAACAGCAGCGTGAAGATCACGCAGAAGGTGGCCACGAACAGCGTGGCCACGAACGGGCTCTTGTGCTTCGAATGCGTCCGGCCGAGCACCCGGGGCAGGATGTTCTCCCGTCCCATCGAGAACAGATAGCGATTCGAGGTGTTCCAGAACGCCAGCGAGCAGGCGAACGAACCCGTGATGATGAAGATCTCGAACAGGTCCTTGAGCCACTTGCCGACGAAGTGCTGGGCCGCGGGATAGAACACGTTCGCGTAGTTGCCCGCAGGCAACCCGACGGCGGCGGGGGCGTGCGGCTTGATCCCATACGCCACCGCGACGGCCCACGGCCACTGGTTCTTCGAGCCACCGTAAGCGCTGACGAGCATCCAGGCCCAGAACGTGTAGACGACGGCCAGCCCTATGCACGAGATGTACGTGGCGTACGCCATCATCTTCTTCGGGTTGCGGGCCTCCTCGGCGTAGTTCGGCGCCATCTCGAATCCCACCCAGGACCAGTATGCGCCGAAGAAGCCGACCCCGGCGGCGGAGGCGCCGAACACGGCCGCAGCGCCCTTGACGCCGACGCCGCCTCCGAATATGCCCGCGGGGTTCAGCGCCGAGAACATAATCCCGTCAGGGCCGCCGCCCTTGACCAGAACCGCGAGCGAGAAGGTGAAGAGGATCACGAGCTCGGCCAGGAGGCAGATGCCGAGGATTCGGGCGACCGTCTCGACGTGGAAGTACGTGATCGCGAACAGGAGGAGCAGGAACAGGAAGCAGTAGATGCGCCAGTCCATACTGATCGAGAACAGGTCCTTGAGGCTCGTGTTCGCGAAGTACGTCGTCACGCCGTTGACTCCAACCGCGAACAGGAGATAGGCGAACGCGATGCCGATCGCCGTGCCCAGACCGAGGACGCGCCCGAAGCCGTACGTCGTGTACGAGTAAAAGCCTCCGGCGGTCGTCTTTCTCCGTGCCATCTCGATGTATCCGACCGAGAACAGGGTGAACGAGACCCCGGCCAGCCAGAACGCCGCGGGGACCGAGATGCCGATGCCCAAGCCCGACAGCGGGTCGTTGAACATCATCGCCGCGAGTGGCGCCGACCCGGTCACGATGCAGAACAGGAGCTGCGGCAAACCGAGCGCATTCCTCGCGAGCTCGGTGGAACCGGTCAGTCGGCTGCGGCCCGTCTCCGGGGCGGTCTCCGGGACGCTGATGACATCCGCCATGCGCTCTCCTCCTTGGTTTTTTCGCTCCCTCGCGCCGGTGCCCTCCGCGCTCCTCGGCTGCGGGCCGGCTGGAACGCGCACAGATTAGGTGTTGCGCCAGCTGTGTGCAACTTTGTTCAAAGAACCAACATGTGTGGGAGGATCCGCGGCGATGGGGCGACTCGAGGGCGTGAGAGCACTGGTCACGGGCGGCTCGTCCGGGATCGGGGCGTCCATCGTGGAGCGATTTCGCTCCGAGGGCGCCGCCGTCGTCTTCACCGGCCGCGACCAAACGCGCGGACGTGAGGTGGCGGGTCGGCTCGGCGCTGAGTTCGTCCAGGCCGACACTCGCGACCGCGCCGAGGTCGAACGCTCGGTGAGCACTGCGGTCGACATCCTCGGCGGCCTCGACGCGCTCGTCGCCAACGCCGGAGTTCTCCATGAGGTCCCTCTGTCGGAGACCACCGACGAGGCTTGGGACAGCGTGGTCGAGACCAACGTCGTCGGGTACTACCGCTATGCGGTTGCCTGTCTGGCCCACCTTCGGGTGGCCGGCGGCGGCTCGATCACGATGATTTCCTCCGACGCCGGCGTGTGGGGCGAAACCGCAATCGGGGCCTACTCCGTCTCCAAGCGCGCGGTCAACATGCTCGTGCAGACACTTGCCGTGGAGGCGGGCCCGTCGGGAATCCGCGTCAACGCGGTGTGCCCAGGCGATACGGCGCCTGGAATGGCGACGCACGTCGCCGGCCGCGACGAGAGCTCAGATCCGTCGAGCTGGATCCTCCCGCCCCTGGCCCGCGTGGGGACCGGAGCCGATGTCGCCGCAGCCGTCACGTTCTACGCCTCACCGGACGGCGCGTTCTGCAACGGCTCGGTGCTGCTCGTGGATGGCGGCATGCGCGCGTCCCTGCGCGCGAGCGCAGCGGCACGGGACGCGCGCCGGTGAGCGCGAACCTCGGCCTCGCCGGCCGGTTTGCGCTTCTGGCCGGCGCGAACGACACCGGCGTGAGGCAGCGTCTACGCGATGACGGGATGGAGGTAGTCGAGCTCGAGACCGACGACCGCGCCAGTTGGGATCAGGCCGTCGCCGAGGCGATGCGGAGCACACCGGGCAAGCTGGATCTCCTCGTCATCTCCCAGGACACTTCCCTCGAGGGATCGCTCGGGGAGACCCCCGAACCGGCGTTCCTGGAGCTCCTGGAGAAAAACCTCACGGCGGCCTTCCGGATCGGACGCGCCTGCTTCGCCGCCATGCGTGAGCGCGGCGGCGGCTCGATTGTGTTCGTCGCCTCCGAAGGCGCAGTTCGGGCGGTCCACGAATCGGCGGCAGTTTCCGTTGCCGCCGCCGGCCTGATCGCCGTGGCCGAGCTGTTCGCGGCCGAGGGCGCCTCCCACGGCATTCGAGCCAACGCGGTCTGCCCGAGGCGCGGCACCGATGTCAGCGCGGTGGTGGCCTGGTTGGCTTCAGATGAATCGGCGCACCTGAGCGGCGCAACGCTCCGGGTGGACGACGCGGAGGGCGCCGCGATGGTCGTCGACACCCGCATTTGAGGTAGTTCCGGGCCCGGCGCTTGACAGCGGCCTCCCGCACGCATCAGGATTGAAGCTATGGAACGCATCGTGGTGGGCTTTGATGGATCCGAGCACGCGCAGAAGGCGCTCAGTCGCGCCGCGGATATTGCCAACGGAGCGACGCTCGCCGTCGTGGCCGCGGCTGGTCCCTCGAGCCTGCGGGTGCGAGATATGGGCCTGAACCCGGAGGATCCGGTGGACGCCGAGGCGCGCAAGCAGGCGCTGGCCCAGGCGCGGGAATACCTCGAGGGCCGCGGCGTCAATGCCGTCTACATCGAGGGGCACGGAAACCCGGCCGACGTGATCGTTCAGGAGGCGCAGGAATCCGGCGCCGACCTGATCGTCGTCGGTACGCGCGGGCTGAACGCGGCCCAGCGAGTCGTGCTCGGGTCGGTCAGCACGAACGTCGTGCACCACGCGTCCTGCGACGTGCTCGTCGTTCGCTAGGCGGACCGGGGCAACGGCGCCGACTCAGGTGCTCTGAGCCAGGAACTCGACGATCAGCTCGTTGACCTCGGCCGCCCGCTCGAGCTGCAGGAAATGGCCGGCATCCTCGAGCACGGCCAGGCGGACGGTGGGCCGGAGCCTGTGTTGAATGCGCGCGAGCGCCTCGACGCCGATGCACCCATCGCGCCGGCCGTGGAGATAGAGCAAGGGGATGTCCCACCCGATGAGCGGACCGGCCTCGCCCGCGGTTCTGGCCAGAGGCGGCCGGGTCGGCGCCTCACGGTAGTAGCTCAACGCCGCCCGCAGGTGGCCTTCAGGTCGCAGCGCAGCCTTGGCGTGGGCGATCTCCTCCGCCGCCTCGAGATCCGGCGACCAGTCGCTCCACAGCATGTCGACGAGCGCCATGTCATCGCTGGCAGCGATCCGCTCCGGCACCTCGATGTCGGGCAGCTGGAACAGAAACGAGTACCAGCTGCGCCGCAGCTGCGCGAGTGATCCGGCGTCGATCGAGTCGTCGGTCGGAGGGACCGAGGCGGCCACCGCGCAGGCCCAACGCCGCGCATCGCGCTGGAGCGCGACGTACACGGCGGCCGCTCCCCAGTCGTGGCCGATCGCGACGCTCCTGCTCCTCCCGCGGAGGCTTTCCTCCAGCGCCAGGACATCCTCGCCCAGGTCGCTGAGTCGAAATCCGCTCGCCGGAAGCTCGGTCGGGAAATACCCGCGCATGAACGGGGCGACCGCGTGATACCCGTCCTCGGCGAGGCTCAGGAGCGTCTGCCGCCAGCTCCAGGGACTGTCCGGGAAGCCATGCAGGCAGAGCGCGAGTGGAGCCTCACGAGCCCCAGCCTCCAGCGCCGCGAAGCGCAGCCGCGGAGTTTCGACGAACGTCTCCGCGACACGGGCCTCGGTCACGGAGCGTCAGGCCTGCGCCGCGTTGGTCAACGTCAACCGAAGGACTGCCAGAACTCGTCCACGAGCCGGTTGTAGTCCTCGGGAGCCTCCTGGAACGGCTGGTGTCCGGCGGCCGGGATGACCACGAGCCGCGCTCCGGGGATCCGGTCCACGATGGCCTGCGAGAAGCGTTCGGGCAGGACCAGATCGAGCTCCCCCACGGTGACCAGCGTGGGCACGGAGATCGCGTCGATCCGATCGGCCGAGTCGTGCTCGATCAGCGCCTGCGAGGAGCGGACGAAGGCATCGACCGACTGGGCGTAGGGGCTCGCCTCCGCGGCGGCAATCCACTCGTCCATGATCCCCTCGTTCCAGATCCGCGGCGAGAAGCACCACAGATTGACCGTGACGAGGAAGTCGCGGATCGAGTCGGCCTGCTCGGCCGACCACATCCAGTTCCGGAAGATCTCATGCAGAAACCGGTCGCCGCGACACCACGTCCCGTTGAGGACGAGGCTGCGCACCCGCTCGGGGTACGCGAGCGCCAGCTCCTGCGCGATCGCGCCGCCCATCGAGGAACCCACGACGTGGGCTCGCTCGAGCTCCAGGGCGTCCATCAGCGCCGCCGTGTCAGCGGCGAAGTCGCTGATCTGAAACGGGCCGTCCGGGGTGGATGACCGTCCCACGCCACGGTTGTCGAACGTCGTGAGCCGGTAGCGGTCCTTCAGCCCGGCAACCTGGTCGACCCAGCACGCGCCCTCGTCAGCCAGACCTGAGATGAAGAGAACATCGTCTCCTCTGCCCTCCTGCTCGAAGAAGAGCTCGACGCCGTTGGCGGCCGTTGTCGCCATCGCGGCTCAGGCGGACGCCGGAAGACGCTCGGGTTCGGGCGTCTTCGCGCGCTGGGAGAGAGCGTCGATCAGGAGCCGCTCGACGGTGGCGCGCCAGGCAAGTTCGTCGAGCTCACGGCGCAGACCCCGCCGGCGCAGGAACCGCCGCTTGCCCAGGCTGTCCAGCGCTCGGATCGCCTCCATCACCAGATGGAACTCGTGATCGTCGACGTGAGCCCTGACCTCACGGTCGGCGCGCTCGGCGGTCTCGAACACGCCCTCACTGACCCCCTGCCAGTAAGCGTGCTGGAAGACGCAGCCTGCCACTCCGCCGCCGGGCTTGACCCAGCAGCCGATGGTCACGCCGTGACCCGAGGTCTGGATTCCGCGCAACGCGAGCTGCAGCAGCTGCCGGCCCTGTTCATCTGCCGCCAGAGCCTCGAGCCGGCGGCGGGCGATCCTCTCCTCGCGTGTCATCTGAAATCTCCTCTCGTTACCGAGAGCAATCCTAAGTGATCAGACCACGCCGGACGTAGACCGAGCGGGCCTCACGGACCAGGGCTGCGCACCGCTCCGCGCCGCGGTCAGCAAGCGTCGCGGCCAGGGCGTCGAGCTCCTCCGCCGTGGAGCGTCCTGGCCGGAGCATCTCGTAGAAGCGGAGCAGCTCATCATCGCCGAAGGCGACGAGCTCGGCCGCCCGCCGCAGGTTCTCGCCAAGCTGACGGTTGCCTCCCCGCTCGGCGAAATCCGCCTGCAGGCGAAGCGTGTCGGGAGAGATCGTGACGTCGCCGGGTGCGAGCTGGCCCGCCACCGCGGCCTCGAGCGTGATCTCGGAGACGACGCGCCCCGAGGCCGCCCGCACCTGCTCGCGGCCGTCCCGAGCCAGCGGATAACTCAGCTCGGCCATTCCGCGACCAGTTCGACGGGATCGGCGTCCTCGGCCAATCGCCGCTCGGCTGCCACGAGCTGCACGACCTGCGCGTGGTAGCGCGAACCAAGCGGCTCGCTGGATTCGGGCAGCAGCAGCGGCTCGGGGGCCAGTCCCTGCGCGTAGCGCGCGGCGTTGCGGCCGAGGTCGCGATACAGCTCAGGCGTGATGTGGGGCGCGATCGAGAACAGTTCCAGATTGGCCAGGGGCGGAAGGTCGGCCCGATGGATCAGCGCCGTCCCCTTGGCCTGCAGCGCGACCGAGACTCCTGAGCCGGAGAGACGCGCCGCGGCCCATCCGATCGACCCGAGATCGATCGAGCGGTGTACGCGGACGATCCGCCATCTGAGTCCCTCGTCCTCGATGCCCGCCACCACCTCGCGCAGAACCTCCGCCACCGTCATCCCGTTCAGCGCCACCCACAGCTCGCGGCCAAACGCCGGCGAGACTGCGACCACGACCTCGTCGGGACGGGTACCGGCGACGGCCGGTCCCTTGTCGTGCAGCTGGATGGAGCCGGCCCCCTGCTCCTGCTCAGCCATCAGATCGACGCGCGAGCGGACCTGGCGGACCTGAGCGATCTCGCTGCGGCGCTTGGGCGAGATCCGGTATCCGGTACCCGGGCCTGAGTAGTCGTTGGGGTCGCTCAGCGCCGAGAGCACGTGGAGCTCCTCGTCGAGGATCGCCGAGGTCTGCAGCAGGTCACCCAGGAGGCGTTGCCGGATCATCTCGAGCACCCGCTCGGCCTCGACCTCGAACCCGCGGGCCGACAGCGCCCCGACCACGTCGAGCGCGGTGGTCCCGCCGTCCATGATCCGCTCCGAGGCCAGTTCAGGCAGCGCCGGGGCGAGCGGCGGCACATCGAGGCTGCCGTGGGCGCGCACACAGCCATCGACGTCCCCGTCGGCGAACCGCGCGAGCCCCAGCTCCTCGAACACCGCGCGGCACGCCTCGGCGGCTCGGCGCCGGACCTCCAGCAGCTCGGCGTCGTCGCGCCAGCGCAGGCCGCCCTCGAAGCCCCAGTCGCGCTGGACCACGAGATAGTCGTCGAGGTCCTCGGCGTTCATGTTCGAGGGCCCGAACGCGTTGTCGTAGGCCGGGATCGAGCCGAAGCCGGAGAACAGGAAATCCGTGCCGGCGAGAAGCAGCGGCAGCGTGTGCGCGGTGCGCCGGATGTCCGAGGCCGACATCAGCGTGTCGTTCCCGGTGCACGACTCCAGATCGTGAAGCATCACGCACAGGTTCTCCGCGATCACCTCCCGCATGCCGTCCGGGACCGAGGCGGTGACGTTGACGCCGTCGATGCCGCCGTTCTGCACGCCCTGGGCGCCCGCCGCCCGGGCCAGAGCCACACACCGTGCCTCCAGGTAGAGCATCGACTTGCCCTCGCTCTCCCCCATCAGCACCTCGGCCCCAGAGCCGGAGGTGAACCGCATCTTCAGGCCGCGTGAGGCGTAGCAGGAGGCCAGGAAGGCCTTCGACCACGGGGTGTCGTCGCCGTCGATGAACACCTGCTCGGTGCCGTAGACGGACACCGTCTCGGCGTACGTCGTCAACCCGCGCATCCCCAGCTCGAGCTCGGTGCGCTCCTCCACCGAGCACTGCGTCAAGGCACCCGCGTGGCCAACCTGGCTACCAATCAGGAGCGCCAGGGCATTCGACGGCGCGTGGCGCAGGACCGGAACCGTGGTTTCGAGCTCCCGGAAGCCGAGGGCCACGGCCGACGCCGCATCGGCCGCCATGAGCAACGGGTGGTCGATGCGATTGGTCACGTGAGCCTGGATCGACGGAGTCCTGCGCACGCGCATCTTCTGGATCGCCTGGAGGATCTCGACCGAAGTCAAGAGGGTCAGCGCGGCCGCGATCTTGGCCGGCGTCATCCCCGCGGCGAGCCGGGCGACCTCGCCTCGCGGAACACCAGGGTCCACGATCATCCGCGCGAACTGCGGCGTCGGCGTGGCCATCGCCTCCTCGGCCACCCGAGCGTCGATGCCGTGGCGCGCGATGAACTCGTCGACCATGTCGAAGTCCGCCTCCGCCTTGCCGTCCAGTTCGACGACGCGACCTTCAGCGATCCGCAGCGACGGCTCCGGATCGAACGGGCTCGAGAACGCGACCAGCCCCAGCGCGGGATCTTCCGCAACCAGGTTGTCCTGGCTGATCGGGCGCTTGGCCAGGAACTCGGAGCGCGCCGATGCCCTGTCCTCGACGTACATGACGCGACGGGAGCTAGCAGTCGTCCCGGGTCTGCCTGCGCGCCAGGCTGCGGTCGAGTCCCTCCCACGAGCGGCCAGCGCAACACTGCCGCCCGGCGAGGCGCACGTACCGATCCAGCCATTGGAAGATTGCGCGCAGGCGCCGCATCGCCCTACGGAGCCTACCACTGCCGTATGCTCCGCCACCCGAGAGGGCGGTGGGTCGATGTGACCCACTATGAGCCGAGAGGGCGAGGGCAATGGACGGCGCGTTCTAGGACACATGCGGATCGGACTCGTCGTCAATCCGATCGCGGGAATGGGGGGGCGCCTGGCTTTCAAGGGGAGCGACGACGCCGCGCTCGTTGCCGCCGCGCGAAGCCGCGGCGAGACTCCGGTCGCCCCGGGACGCGCGATCGAAGCGCTCCGTCCACTGGCCGCACTCGACGGTGGAATCGAGGTGCTGGCCTACGCGGGCGAGATGGGCGAGGAGGAGGCGTGCGGCGCCCATCTGGCCACGACCGTCGTGGGATCGATCAGTGGCGCCACCTCGGCCGAGGACACCCGAGCGGCGGCAGCCGAGATGGCGGAACGGAACGTCGACCTGCTGCTCTTCGCGGGCGGCGATGGCACCGCGGTCGACGTGCTCCAGGCGATCGGCGATCGAGTTCCCGTCCTCGGAATTCCCGCCGGTGTGAAGATGCACTCCGCCGTGTTCGCCGTCAATCCCCGCAGCGCAGGTGAGCTCGCCGCTCGGCTGTCTCAGGAGGGAATGCGCCGCGTCCGCCAGGCAGAGGTGATGGACGTCGACGAGACGCTCCTGCGCGCCGGGTCGGTGTCGGCGCGGCTGCACGGCTTTCTCACCGTTCCCGATGCCCGCGGCCTTCTCCAGGGCGCCAAGGCCCGGTCGCTGGGCAGCGAGACGCTGGCCCAGGAGGAGATCGCCCATCATCTGATCGACAACGTCCTCGGCGACGGCACGTGGCTGGTCGGGCCGGGATCCACCACAGGCGTCCTGCTCGGGCTCCTCGGCCTCGAGAAGACGCTGCTCGGCGTGGACGTCATCCGGGATGGAGCCTGTCTTCTGGCCGATGGCGACGAGAGGGCGCTGATCGAGCTGGTGGAGGCCGAGGATCCCGGGATCGTCGTCACACCGGTCGGCGGCCAGGGCTTTCTCTTCGGCCGCGGCAACCAGCAGCTCTCGCCCCGCGTCCTCGGACGGATCGACCGGGAGCGGATCGTCATCGTCGCCACCGAGGCCAAGATCGGCCGGCTCGGGGGCGCACCCCTGCGCGTCGACACGGGTGACCCCGGGCTCGATGCAAGCCTTGCCGGCTACGCCCGTATCGTCGTCGGCTACAACCGACTCATCGTCTATCCGGTCGCCGGATGATCGACCACCAGGAGGCCACCACGTGAGCGACACGCTGTCTGCCCACCCCTACATCCCGAATTCGGCGCCGGAGATCAAGCGGGCGATGCTCGACGCCGTCGGCGCGAGCACGGTCGATGAGCTCTACGGGTCGATTCCGGAACGCCTGCGCTACCCGGGCCTGCTCGATCTCCCGGAGCCGCTGGCCTCCGAATACGAGCTGCGCCGGCACGTCGGCGGAGTGCTCGAGCGCAACCAGAGCTGCGCCGAGCGGCTGAGCTTCCTCGGCGGGGGGTGTTGGCCGCACTACGTGCCCGCCGTGTGCGACGAGGTCGTCAACCGCGGCGAGTTCCTGACCGCCTACTACGGCGACACCTACGGTGACCACGGGAAGATGCAGGCCCTGTTCGAGTACGCGAGCCTGCTCGGCGAGCTGGTCGACTGCGACGCCGTCAGCCAGCCGACCTACGACTGGGGCGCCGCCGCGGCCACGTCGATCTGCATGGCGGCTCGGATCACCGGACGGCGGCAGGCCATCATCCCGGCGTCGGTCGGGTCGGAGCGGCGTTCGCTGATCGAGGGCTATTGCGCGCCGTGGGTCGACACGGTGACAATCCCGTTCGACCCGGGCACCGGGTTGCTCGAGCTCGACCGCATTCGGGATGCGCTCTCCGAGGAGACCGCCTGCATGTACCTTGAGGTGCCTGGGTTCCTCGGAGTGATCGAGACCCAGGCCGAGGAGCTCGCGTCCCTGGCCAGGGAGGCGGGATCCCTTACCGTCGTGGGCGTCGACCCGATCTCGCTCGGCGTCCTCGAGGCCCCGCCACGCTACGGCGCTGACATCGTGTGCGGCGAGCTTCAGCCGCTGGGCATTCACATGCACTACGGAGGCGGGCTCGCCGGCTTCGTCGCCTCCCGGGACACCGAGCAGTTCGTCTCCGAATACCCGATGTTCCTGATCGGGATCGGCCCCACCTCGGTCGAGGGCGAGTACGCCTTCGGCGAGGTGGTGTGGGAGCGCACGTCCTACGTCCAGCGCGGTGACTCGAAGGAGTACACGGGTACGACCCAGAACCTCTGGGCGATCGCCGCCGGTGCCTATCTCGCGATGCTCGGTCCCGCTGGCCTGGCCGAACTCGGGCAGACGATCATGGGCCGCTCGCGCTACGCCGCGGCACGCTTGGACGAGCTTCCGGGCGTGCGCGCACCTGCCTTCTCGGCGCCCTTCTTCAAGGAGTTCGTCGTCGACTTCAGCGACACGGGCCGCACCGTGGCCCAGATCAACCGCGCGCTGCGCGAGCGAGGAATCTTCGCCGGGCTCGACCTGTCCGAGCAGTACCCCGAGCTCGGGCAGAGCGCGCTGGTCTGCGTCACCGAGGTACATACGAAAGCCGACATAGATCGGTTCGCCGACGAGCTCGCGGAGGTGATCTAGATGACGTTGCGCCCCTTCCATCAGGCGAGCTGGAACGAGCCGATCCTGCTCGAGATGTCAAGCCCCGGTGAGCGGGGGATCATCCCCCCGCAGCTCGAGCCCGAGCTGCGGCCGGGCGATCCGCTCCACGGCATTCCGGCCGCGCTCCGACGCTCGAGTCCCGCGGGCCTTCCCGAGCTGAGCCAGCCCCGGATCCTTCGCCACTACCTGCGCCTCTCGCAGGAGACGCTCGGAAACGACGTCAACATCCATCTCGGGCTCGGTACCTGCACGATGAAGTACAGCCCCAAGGTCAACGAGGAGTTCGTCCGCTCCCCGAAGGTCGCCGATCTCCACCCGCTCCAGGACGAGGACACCGTGCAGGGGATGCTCGAGGTCTTCTACCGCTTCGAGCAGATGCTGCGCGAAGTCTCGGGCATGGACCGCTTCACCTTCCAGCCCGCAGGCGGGTCGCAGGGCGTGTACGCGAACGCCCGGATGATGCGCGCCTACCACGCCGCCCGGGGCGAGGCCGAGCGCGATGAGATCGTGACCACGATCTTCTCCCATCCCTGCGACGGGGCCGGCCCGGCCACGGTCGGCTACAAGGTCATCACCGTCTACGCGGGCGATAAGGGCTACCCGGAGCCCGAGGCGATCCGCCGGGCGGTCTCCGAGCGCACCGCCGGCTTGATGATCACCAACCCCGAGGACACCGGCCTGTTCAACCCACACATCGACGAGATCGTTCAGATCGTCCACGACGCCGGTGGCCTGTGCCACTACGACCAGGCCAACGCCAACGGCATCCTCGGCATCACCCGCGCCCGTGACGCGGGCTTCGACCTCTGTCAGTTCAACCTCCACAAGACGTTCTCCTCACCCCACTGCTCGATGGGGATGCCGGTGGGGGCCTGCGGCGTGACCTCGGAGCTGGCGCCCTTCCTGCCCACGCCGACGGTCGAATTCGACGCAGGTCGCTACCGCCTCGACTATGACCGGCCGCAATCGGTGGGGAAGATCCGTGCCTTCCACGGGGTCCCGGCCACCGTGGTCCGATCCTTCGCCTGGGTCCTGAGCCTCGGCGCCGAGGGCTTGCGTGAGGTCGCCGAGGCCGCCGTCCTCAACAACAACTACCTCGCCTCCCGAGTCGCCGATGTGCGTGGAATCGGCGTCTCGTTCGCGGACACGAACGATGCGCGGCGGCTCGAGCAGATCCGCTACACCCTGGCCGAGCTGCAGGAGGAGACCGGAATCGGGACGCTCGACGTGGCCCGGCGGACGGCGGACTTCGGGGTGGCCAGCTACTTCCCGAGCCACGAGCCGTGGATCGTCCCTGAGCCCATGACCCTCGAGCCCTCGGACTCCTACTCCCGCGCCGACCTCGACGAGTACGCGGAGATCCTGGCCGAGATCTCACACGAGGCGTACACGAATCCGGAGACGGTGCTCGACGCCCCACAACGCAGCACGATCCACAAGATGGATCCGGCGCCGCACGACGATCCCGAGCGCTGGGCGCTCACCTGGCGGGCCTACCTGCGCAAGCGCGGCGGTCACCCGGCTCCCGACGCTTCGGCGCTCGAGCCCCAGCCCTCGCCCTAGTGGCCCCGCGCCACGTCTGGATCTCGCCTCGGCCGGAGCTTGACTTCGAGGCTCGGATTGCCGCCGTCGAGGCCGCCTTCTCGGGCCGCCTCGGCGTCCACGCCGTGCGCCTCGACGACGGCGAGTCGTTCGAGCTGCGCGCGGACGAGCCGTTTCCCACCGCCTCGGTGATCAAGGTCGCCGTGTGCTGCGCCGTGCTCGACCTCGTGGCCCGCGGGCAGGCCGACCTCCGCCAGACGGTGCGCCTGCCGGCTCGGGGCCAGCGTGTCGCCGGGGGTGGGATCCTCAAGCAGCTCGAGCTCGACACGCTCTCGCTGGCCGATGCGATCGAGCTCACCGTGACCTTGTCGGAAAACGTGGCCACGAACGCGCTGCTCGACGTCTGCGGGACCGATCGCGTCAACGAGTACGCCCGTGAGCTCGGGCTGGCACAGACGCGGATCCTCGGTCCGGTCGACTTCACGCGGATCGGGCCGGGCCTCGAGGGCGGAATCGGGATCTCGACCCCGCGTGAGCAGACACGGCTCCTGACCGCGCTCGCCCAGGAGCAGATCCTGACCGCCGAGCTGTGCCGCTATCTCACGGGCGTGCTCGCCCGCCAGCACTATCAGGACCAGATCCCTCGCTGGATCCCCTGGAATCCCTACGCCCAGTACCACGCGCGCCATCAGCCCCTCACCGTGGCCAACAAGACCGGCGAGCTCGACGGCATTCGCGCCGACGCCGCGCTGCTCATGCACGAGACGCGAGGCACGGTCGCGCTCGCCGTGTTCACCGACGGCGGCCACGACCTCCGTGAGAGCGTCGACGTCGAGGGCGCTCTGGCGGTCGCCGAATGCGGCGCCGCCGTCGCGGCACGTCTGCTCGGCCTGGCGACCTGAATAGACTTCGCCCCGTGGCCGACGCGCTCGTCGTGATCGACATCCAGAACGAGTATTTCCCGGGCGGGGCGTTGACTCTGCCCCACGCCGAGGCGGCGGCCAGGCAGGCCGCTGAGGCGATCGAGGCCGCGCGGAGCGCCGGCATCGACGTCGTGCACATCCGCCACGAGGAGCCCGACAGCGACGAGTGGTTCGTCCCGGGCAGCCGCGGCGCGGAGACCCATCCCGCCGTCGCCCCCGCGGACGGCGAGCTGGTCGTGGTCAAACACCATCCGAACTCGTTTCTCGATACCGAGCTGGGGGAGCGCCTGTCGGCTTCCGGTGCCAACCGCGTCGCCTTCTGCGGCATGATGACCTCGATGTGCGTCGATGCGACCGTCCGCGCGGCGGCCGATCTCGGGCTCGAGGCGCTGCTCCTGGACGACGCCTGCGCCGCGCCTGACCTGGAGCACCGCGGACAGCGGGTTCCTGCCCACGAGGTGCACGCGGCGTTCTGCGCCGCGCTCTCGGATGAGATCGCCACCGTGGTCGGCACGAGCGAGTTCGCGTCCGAGCCGGCCGACGCCTGACCGCGGCCACCTTCATCCATTATCGTTGGCTCGGCATCGTGGTCCGGGCGCGCGAGAGGAGGGTGATGGTGTGACAACGTTTGCCGAGCTCCGGCCGGTGGAGTCGCGGTTCCGGCTCGACCGGGAGATCATGGCCGGGCCGATCTATCGCAAGTACGAGAAGGCGGCTCGGACCGTCTGGGATCCCAAGGAGTTCGACTACGCGGTGGATGCCGCGGACTGGGAACGGATGACGGCGGACCAGCGGGCAGGCATCACCACCATCACCGTGCGCTTCGAGGCCGGCGAGCAGGAGGTGACGGATGAGCTCCTGCCGATGCTGGCGGCGGCCCACGCCCTCGGGCGCTTTGACTGGGTGATGTACATCTCGACCTTCATCCACGAGGAGGCGCGTCACTCCGAGTTCTTCACCCTCTGGCACGCGCGTGTGGCTGGGCTCTACACACCGGCCGAGAAGGCGGCGTTCTGGCCGGCGCGCGAGCACACGGTGGACCCGCACGGCCGCTTCACCGTGGGCGAACCGGTGTACGAGGGCCTGCCCAAGTACGGAGGCCGGCTCAAGTCGGCGGTCGATTCAGGCGACCAGGCCGCCATCGAGCGCGCCTTCGTTCAGTTCGCGACCCTCTACTGCGCCTGGATCGAGGGCGTGCTCACGATGCCGTCCTACGAGATCGTGATCGACACCACCGAGCTCTGGGACGCGCTCCCCACCCTGCGCCGCGGCTTTCGCAGGATCCTCGGCGACGAGGGCCGTCACATCACGTTCGGGACCCAGGCCAACCGGATCCTGATCGAGCAGAACCCGGCCTACGAGGCCCTGGTGCACGAGGTGATCGACGAGTACCGCGCCAACGCGGTTGGGATGCTCGAGTACCAGCGCAACGTCCCGGGTCTGGATCTCGACAAGTACCAGCGCCAGAAGACACGTCACTACCTCAACCGCTGCCGTGAGATGGGGATCACGCCTGACCAGTCGCTGGTTGACCAGATCCTCGATCCGCAGATCGACTTCGTCGTGGGCGTGGAGGCGGGCTGATGGCACTGCTTGCCGAAGACCTGGCCAGCATCGACGTCGCCAGCCCGGCTGTCTATGCCCAGGGGGTACCGCACGAGGCGCTCGCCGCGCTGCGGCGCCACGATCCCGTGCACTGGCACCCCTGGCCGGGAACCCGCGGCGGGTTCTGGCTCCTCTCCAAGCACGCAGACGTGATCGCGGTCGGCAAGGATCCCCGGCGGTTCTCCTCACAGGTCGGCCATATCGCGCTCGAGGATCGTGAGCCGGACGCGCTGGCGGCACGCCAATCGCTGATCGAAACCGACCCGCCCGAGCACACCCGGCTGCGCAAGCTGGTCAGTGACGCCTTCACCCGCAGCAAGGTCAAGGAGTACGAGGCCTACACGCGCAATGTCGTCCGCGACTTGCTCGATCGCGCCATTGCCCAGGGGGAGTTCGATTGGGTCAAGGAGATCTCCGAGCCGGTGCCGGTCAACGTCCTGATCTCGATCCTCGGTCTCCCTGAGGAGGACATCCCGACGCTGATCGAGTGGACGAGCGAGTTGGCCGCGGCCACGGACTCCGAACACACGCCGGATCCGGTCAGGTACCCGAGTGACGTCGACACGCGCCTGTTGCCCTTCGGCTCTCCGGCCGCGCTCCAGATCTTCGAGTACGGACATCGCATCGGCGAGGAGCGGCGCAAGCACGCCACCGATGACCTCGTCTCGCGTCTCGTGCACGCCGAGGTGGACGGCGAGCGCCTCAACGACACCGAGTACTCGAACTTCTTCGAGCTCTTCATCTTCGCCGGCAACGAGACCACCCGCACCGGCATCTCCCAGGGGATGCTGGCGCTGATGGAGAACCCCGATCAGTTCGACCGCCTTCTCGACGATCCGTCGCTGGTTCCGAGCGCGGTTGACGAGGTCCTCCGCTACGGCACGCCGGTGATCTACTTCCGCCGTACCGCGACCCAGGACACCGAGATCCGCGGGGTTCCGATCCAGGCCGGCGACCGCGTTGCCATGTGGTTCCTGTCCGCGAACTTCGACGAAGAGGTGTTCGAGGACCCGCAGCGCTTCGACGTCGGACGGCGGCCGAATCCGCACACGGCGTTCGGGCGGGGCGGGCCGCACTTCTGCCTCGGCTCCTTCCTGGCCCGACTCGAGATCGGGATCGTGCTCGAGGAGATCCTGGCCCGGAAAGTCCGCTTCGAACTCACCGGACCACCGGTTCGGCTGAGCTCGAACTTCGTCAATGGCCTGAAGTCGCTGCCCGTGCGGGTCGTCCCGCTGCGGCACTAGACCCTAGAAAGCGAGGCGTGATGGCGACCATCGCAGCTCCTGCCCAGCCGCTCTATCTCGCCGGGGAGTGGATCGAAACCGGAGACTTCTTGGAGGTGCATTCGCCCTACTCCGGCGAGCTCGTGGGCCGCGTGGCTCGCGCCGGCGCGGACGAGGCCCGCCGCGCCATCGACGCCGCCGAGCGGGCGATGCGTGAGCCCCTGCCGCCATGGCGGCGGGCGGACATCCTGGAGCGGATCTCCCAGCTTCTGCGCGAATACGCTGAGGATCTGGCGCAGACCATCTGCGCCGAGGCCGGAAAGCCGCTCAAGGCAGCCCGTGTCGAGGCGGCCCGCGCCGTCAACACCTACGCGCTGTCCGCCGGCGAGGCCAGGCGACTCACCGGCGAGTCGGTTCCCATCGCCGGAACCCAGTCCGGCGATGGCCACGCCGCCTGGACCGTGCGGGTGCCGATCGGCATCGTCGGGGCGATCTCGCCCTTCAACTTTCCGCTCAACCTCGTCGCGCACAAGCTCGCGCCCGCGCTGGCGGCCGGATGCGCCGTGGTCCACAAACCGGCGAGTCAAACTCCGCTCTCGGCGCTCCGCCTCGCCGCCCTCTCCGAGCAGGCAGGACTTCCCCCGGGATGGCTGAGCGTCCTCCCCGGCCGGGCCAGCGACATCGGCGATGTCCTGGTTGAGGACCCTCGGGTTCCCATGCTCACCTTCACGGGGTCCGCCGAGGTCGGCTGGGGCATTCGCGCGCGAGCCGCCCGCAAGAAGGTCGCTCTCGAGCTCGGGAATGCCTCGCCGGTCATCGTCGAGCCCGACGCCGACCTCGACCTTGCCAGCTCGAAGGTGGCCACGCACGCGTATTCGTACGCTGGCCAAACCTGCGTCTCGGTCCAGCGCGTCTACGTGCAGCGTGACATCGAGGAGAGCTTCGTGGCCCGACTTGTCCCCAAGGTCGAGGCCCTGCGGGTCGGCGATCCGGCCGACGAAGCCACCGACGTGGGGCCCGTGATCGACACCGAGAACCGCGACCGGATTCGCGCCTGGATCGAGGAGGCGGTGGCCTCGGGGGCGGAGGTTCTCACCGGAGGTGTCGACGACGGCGGCCTCCTGCGCCCGACGGTCCTGCGCGGCGTCACACCGGAGATGAAGGTCTGCTCCCGGGAGATCTTCGGACCCGTGTGCTCGGTGATCCCGTACGACTCGCTGGGCGACGCCTTCCACGAGGCCAACAGCACCGAGTATGGCCTCCAGGCCGCGATCTTCACGCGCTCGCTCGATCCGGCCGTGCGGGCGGCGAGCGGCCTCGACTTCGGCTCGGTGATGATCAACGAGGCGCCCGAGTGGCGGGTCGACCAGATGCCCTACGGCGGCACCAAGGCCTCGGGGAACACCAAGGAGGGCCCGGCCTACACGATCCGCGAGATGACCGAGGAGCGCCTGATCGTCCTCGGCGGCGTCTAGCCGGCTGCGCGGCGGACCCAGCCCGATGTCCACCAAGATCCAGGCGGCAGTTCTCCACGAGTTCGGTCAGCCTCTGGTCGTGCAGGAGCTCGAGCTCGACCCGCCCCGGGCGGGCGAGGTGCTCGTGCGGATGGCCGCGAGCGGCGTCTGCCACTCGGACCTTCACGTCGTCCACGGGGTTCATCCAACCGAGCTTCCGGTTGTCCTCGGTCATGAGGGAGCGGGCGTGGTCGAGCAGGTGGGACCCGGGGTGGCAGGCCTCCAGGCCGGCGACCACGTCCTTCTGACCTGGCTGCCCTACTGCGGCCACTGCCGCCAATGCGTCCGCGGCTGGCCGAACCGGTGCGAGAACACCGCCTGGTACGACTCCGGGCTCGAGGACGGTACCTGCCGCTTTCACGTGAACGGACAGCCGATCCATCACTACAACACCTCGTCGTTCGCCGAGCGGTCGGTGGTCCCGGCGCGAACGGCGGTCAAGGTCGACCCGAGCCTTCCGCTGAGCGAGCTCGCGCTGATGGGCTGTGCGGTCATGACCGGCGTCGGCGCTGCGCTCAACACCGCCCGTGTGCGGCCCGGCGACACGGTGGCGGTCGTCGGCTGCGGCGGCGTCGGGCTGAACGTGGTTCAGGGAGCCCGGATCGCCGGCGCCAGCACGATCGTGGCCGTCGACATCGCCCCGGCCAAGCTCGAGCTGGCGCGTGAGCTCGGCGCGACCGCGGCCGTGCAGGCCGACGCGGGCGATGCCGTGGCCGCGGTTCGCGAACACGTCCCGGACGGAGTCGAGCACGCCTTCGAGGCGCTCGGCCGGCCGGACACGATCGAGCTGGCGATGGCCCTCACCGGACGCGGCGGCCAGGCCATCCTGATCGGGATGGCACCGCCGGACGCGCGGGTCGGTCTCGACGCCCTGACCATGACCCTCGAGGAGCGCTGCGTGCGTGGCTCCTGGTACGGATCCTGCGTTCCCCTGCGCGACATTCCCATCCTGATCGATCTCTACCGTGCCGGCCAGCTGCGGCTCGAGCCGCTGATCAGCCAGTGCAGCCTGGCGGACGTCAATGACGCCTTCCGGCGCATGGAGGCCGGTGAGACCGCGCGCAGCGTGATCGTGTACTGACGCGCTACTCGTACCACGCCCCGGGCGCCATCCGGACGCTCGTCTCGTAGTCGAGCTCGTGGGTCGTAACCAGCCGCGCGCCCTCGCGTTTCTCGATCTCCTCGATCCGCTCCCAGCTTGCGATCATCGCGTCCGGGCTCCAGAGGATCCCCGGAAGGCTCCGCGAGCGCATCTTCTCGAGCAGATACGCCGCATCGGCGAGCAGGAACACCGTCTCCTGTTGCAGACGCACGAGCAGCGACTGATGACCCCTGGTGTGGCCGGGGGTGGGGATCACGGTGACGCGACCGTCGCCGAAGACGTCGTGCTCGCCGTCGAGCTCGTGCCAGCGCAGGTCCATGTCGAAGTCGGCCTGGACGTAGATCAGCTCCTGGTAGACCGGCGGGTGGCGCGCGAACTCGAGCTCGCTGCGCTGAACCAGGACGGGGGCATGCGCCAGCCAGCCGAGGCCTCCAGCGTGGTCGAAGTGCAGGTGCGATTGGACGACCACATCGATGTCGCCCGGCGTCATGTCGATCGTGGCCAGACGGCGCTCGAGCTGGTCATCCGCGGACAGCCGCATGTCGAAGTCGGCCGCCGCCGGGCCGAGCCGGGACTCCGGATCGCGTGCCAGCTCCGGATGGGCACCGCTGTCGAACAGCAACGTCCCGTCCGGGTGCGTAACCACGTACATGAAGTACGGGTTGTAGACCTTCGTGCCCACGTCCGGATCGAAGGGATCGAAGGCGGCCATATCCATCAGGTCGCCCCCGCAGTGGAGGGCATACAGCTTCAGCGCGCTCATCGTTGTCTCCTGGACCTGCGAGGATCGATCCGTGAACGATACGAGCGGTCCGGCGTCCGCGGAAATGGCGCGGGCGGCGCTCGCGCTCTATCCCCTCTCCCCCTCCTCGCGGGTCGAGCTCGTGCGCTACGGCGAGAACACGACGTACCGCGCCACCGACGCCGGGCGTTCCGTCGCCCTCCGGCTCGCTCGTCCCGGATACCAGACGCGCGCCAGCATCGAGTCGGAGATCACGTGGATGGCCGCGCTTCGCACGACCGGCATCGATACGCCCGCCGCGGTCCCGGGCCGCGATGGCCGGATCGTCCAGGTGCTCGGCGCCGGCGACGGTGGCCCCCGGCTGGTGGTGGCGTTTGAGTGGGTCGACGGGGTTCCGCTCCCCGAGGTCGAGGATCCCCAGCCCTGGCGGCGGCTGGGAGGGGTGATGGCCGCGCTTCACCGCCACAGTCGTGAGTGGTCGCCACCCCCCGGGTTCATCCGCCCGGCCTGGGATCTCGACGCCCTCGTGGGTGACGCCCCCCGCTGGGGCACCCCGGTTCCCGGCGGCGTGTGGCAGGCCGATCAGCGGCGGCTCATACTCGCGGCGCGGGACGCCGTCCGGACGCGGCTTCAGGCCTTCGGGAGCGGCCCCGCCCGCTTCGGGATGATCCACTCCGACCTCGGGTTCGAGAACGTGCTCGTCGGCCCCGGGGGACGGACGGTGCTGATCGACTTCGATGACTCGGGGAACGGCTGGTACATGTACGACCTGGCCAGCGTGCTCTATCCGCTCGAGGGGACGGGCACCCTCGAGGCGCGGCGGGACATGCTCGTCGCCGGCTACCGCGAGGTGTGGCCGCTGGATGATGCTGACGTCGCCGAGCTCCCGACCTTTCTCATGGCGCGGCGGCTCACCACGCTCGGCTGGACGTTCAGCCGCCCCGATACGGCGCATGCGCAGAGACAGCGGGCGCGGCGGCTGGCCAGCACGCCGGCGGCCGCGCGCGAGTTCCTGGCCTGGCACGCCCGGCGTGATCAGCTCACGTGAGCTCCGGCAAGGCGTGAGGAAAGCGCCGCCCCGGCACGGGTGATCCCCCGCGTCGCCTCCTGAAGCGTCGTCGGGAACTGGAGGAAGCCATGCATCATGCCCGGATGGTGATCGTGCTTCACCTCGACCTCGGCGCGGCGCAGGGCGTCCGCGAAGAGCTCACCCTGGGCGTGGATGGGATCGCACCCCGCCGTGAGGATGAGCGTCGGCGGGAAGCCGCGCAGGTCGGCTCGGTCAAGCGGTGAGGCCAGCGGCGAGCGGCGATCCTCAGCGGCGGAGAAATAGTTCTCCTGATGCCAGAGGAGCTCGTCGCGCTCCAGCACGATCCCCGCGTACGCCGGATCGAATCCCGCGTCCAGGTCGGTCGTCGTGACCGGATAGGCGAGGAGCGCAAAGGCAAGCCTCGGCTCGCCTCGCTCACGGGCCAGCAGCGCGGCCGCAATGGCCAGGTTTCCCCCGGCGCTGTCGCCGGCCACCCCGATCCGTTCGGGATCGATCCTCAGCTCCGCCGCGTTGGCCACGACATGCCGGCACGCCGCGTAGGCATCCTCGGCGGCGGTCGGGAAGCGATGCTCGGGCGCCCGCCGGTACCCCACGCTCACGATTGCCGCCGAGCTCGCGTTGACCAGGGCGCGGCACGTCGCATCGTGTGACTCGATGCTGCCCAGGATCCACCCGCCGCCGTGCAGGTAGACCGCGGCGCCCAGCTGCTCGCCGCATGGGCGGTACAGACGAGCCGGAATCTCGCCTCCGGCCACCGGAATCGTGAAGTCACTCACCGCCCCGACCGGCTGGCCGGTCTCGGCGGCAGCGCACTCCTCGTCGTAGTGGCGGCGTGCGTCCTCGACAGGGAGCAGGTGGGCGTTGGGGCGTGAGCTCCGCGCGGCGCGCTCGAGCAGCGCCGCGGCCTCAGGATCGAGCTGGGTCGCGCTCACGCCAGAGCGCGCCGCGCCACGCCGGCGTCCGGCGTCTCGGCCCCGTCCGCGGAGGCGGTGAGGGTGAACCCGGCGTAGCCCCGCCTGACCACGTCCTCACACTCGCGTCGGTAGGGACCACACCCCGCCACGTAGGGCATGAACACGCGCGGCTTGCCGGGGATGTTCGCGCCCACGTACCACGAGGCCGCCTGCGGATAGAGGGTCGCGTTGGCCAGCTGGTTCACATGCGCGACCCACGCCGCCTCCGCTTCATCGCTCGCCTCGATGCGGTCCAGGCCGCGCTCGCGCAGATGCGCGATGGCGTCAGCCACCCAGTCGACGTGCTGCTCGATCGAGAGGACCATATTGCTGAGCACGGACGGGCTACCCGGTCCGGTGATGATGAACATGTTGGGCATGCCGGCCACAGCGAGCCCGAGATAGGTCACGGGCCCGTCGGCCCACTTCCGCCGCAGCTCCGTGCCGGCGCGGCCGCGGACGTCGATCTCGAGAAGCGCCCCCGTCATCGCGTCGAAGCCGGTGGCGAAGACCAGCGAGTCGAGGCGGTACTCACGCTCGGTCGTCCGGATGCCCTGCGGCGTGATCTCAACGAGCGGGGCGCGCCGGAGGTCGACGAGCTCGACGTTGTCTCGGTTGTAGGTCTCGTAGTAGCCGATGTCCACGCACGTGCGCTTGGTGCCGATGTGGTGTCGGGGGCACAGGAGATCCGCCACCTCGGGATCGCGAACGATCTCCCGGATCTTCTCCCGCGCGAACTCCTGGGCGACCGCGTTCGCTTCCTCGCTGGTGAAGTAGTCGGTGAACGCGTAGGAGAGCGCGTTGATGCCCCCGCGCTGCCACCCGGCTTCGTACATCTGGCGCCGCTCGTCCGGGCTCACCTCGAAGGTCGCCTTCTCCGGCGGCGCTACCGGCACTCCGGCGTCGGAGCGCTCGGCCTCCCGGCGTCGCGCCGTGAAGTCCCGCAGCAGCTCCCGGAAGGCGTCCGGATCCATGGGACGGTTCTGCGCCGGCATGCTGTAGTTGGGCGTGCGCTGGAAGACGTACAGCTGCTCGGCCTGCTTGGCGATCTGCGGGATGGCCTGGATGGCGGTGGATCCGGTGCCGATCACCCCCACCCGCCGGCCGCTGAAGTCCACCCCCTCCTCGGGCCAGCGCGCGGTGTGAAACCACTCTCCGGCAAACTCGTCGAGGCCTGGGAAGTCAGGGCGATTGACCGAGGACAGGCACCCGGTGGCCATGATGCAGAACTGCGCCCGGAAGCGCTCGCCTTCCGCCGTGTCCAGAAGCCAGCGATTGGCTACCTCGTCGTAGTGCGCGCTGACGACGCGGGTGTTCAGCTGGACGTCTGAGCGAAGGTCGAATCGGTCCGCGACGTAGTTGAGGTAGCGGAGGATCTCGGGCTGAGTGGCGTAGCGCTCACTCCAGGTCCACTCCTCGAGCAGCTCCTCCGAGAACGAATAGGCGTAGTCGATGCTCTCGATGTCGCAGCGGGCCCCCGGATAGCGATTCCAGAACCACGTGCCGCCCACGCCGCTCCCTCGCTCGAGAACGCGCGCCCGCAGCCCCAGACCGCGGAGCCGATGCAGCATGTAGAGGCCGGAGAACCCGGCGCCGATGATTACGGCATCCAGCTCACGCGCGGCAGCCTTGGGTGGCGAACATAATGTATTCATGCGCCTTGTGGACGAGGGTGGGGTGAGGAGGTTTCCGGACCTGCCTGCGCCGTGCACGTTAGCTGGCGATGAGGCGCCGCAAGAACGGTGACGCTGCACGGATACACCGCACCATTGTCGCCGGATGGACGGGCCGGCATCGTCCCCCCACCGCCCTGGCATTACTCCGGGGACTTCCTGATTGCGGAATACCGCACCGACCCCGACGCCGTCGTCGCCCTCCTCCCCGCCGAGCTGGAGCCGGCCGAGGACCCGGGCGCCGTCGCGGCCATCTTCGCCGACTGGCAGTCCTGCTCGACCGATCTGCGCGAGCTCGTCGATCCCATCCAATCTCAGTACCGGGAGTTCTTCCTCGTCGTGGGCGCGCGCTTCCGGGGCCAGCCAGTCAGCCGCTGCGTGTACATCTGGGTCGACAAGGACTTCGCGATGTACCGAGGCTGGATTCAGGGCTTTCCCAAGAAGCTCGGCTCGGTTCACATGACCCGGGTCTTCCCGGTGGGTCAGGCGAGCCCCCGGCTCGCCCCGGGCGCTCGCTTTGGCGCCACCTGCACCGCCAATGATCGTCAGATCGCGCGGCTCGTCGTGACGCTCGAGCAGGTGAGCGAGACCGGGCCCACCGTGAACGATCCCCCGATGCACAACACACGTCACTTTCCGGCTGCCACGGGGCTCAGTCCGGCCGTGTACGAGCTGGTGCGGGCGGGGGGCTATGACCGTGAGGCGAGCGAGGTCTGGGAGGGCAGCGCCGAGCTCGACCTCTACCCCGACACGCTCGAGGACCTCCAGTCGATCGCCCCCCGGGAGATGCTGCGCGGCTACCGGTTCTCGTTCGGCTACACCGTCGACGGGGTGGAGGTCGTGGCGCAGCACCACTCGGAGGACCCGCGATGAGAGCGGTGGGGCGGGGCGAGCCTGGGTGAGGCACGTGCGGATCGAGCACGACGGCCGCGCACTCGAAGGCGTGCAGGTCGGCGACACCGTGCGAATGGAGGGCGGCGTCGAGCTGGCGGCCGGCGAGGTCCAACGCTGGCTCTCGCCGGTCAGCCCGAGCAAGATCATCGCCACCCACCTGACCTACCGCTCGCGGGTCGAGGAGTACCGGATGGCCCGGGCCCCCGCCGAGCCCTCGTACTTCATGAAGCCGCCGTCTTCGGTCTCGGCCCATCTTCAGCCGGTCGTCCGCCCGCGCGGCTGTCGCTTTCTCAACTACGAGGGCGAGGTCGCGGTCGTGATCGGGACTCGCTGTCGCGGCGTGAGCATCGACCGGGCGCTGGATCACGTCCGCGGATACACGATCGCCAACGACTGGGGGGTGCACGATTTTCGGCATGCCGATCGGGGCTCGATGTTCCGGGTCAAGGGCCAGGACGGCTTCTGCCCGCTCGGTCCAGTCCTCGTCGACGCCGCCGACGTCGACCCGGATGACCTGACTCTCCGTACCTTCGTCAACGGCGAGGAGGTGCAGCGGGGACATACCGGCACCGACCTTCTCTTCTCGTTCGCCTACCAGATCGCCGACGTCGCCCGTCTCATCACGCTCGAACCCGGTGACGTGCTCCTGACCGGGACCCCCGCGCATTCCCGCCCCGTCGAGCCCGGTGACGTGGTCGCGGTCGAGGTCGACGGCATCGGCCGGCTTGAGAACCATGTGGTCGAGTCGACCGAGGCGCTCCAGCCGGTCGGCGAGCCGCCCGCGGTCACCGCGCAAACGCTCCACGTCGCGCTGGCCATTCCCGAGGAGGAGGCGGAGCGTGAGCTGGCGCGGCTCGAGGAGCCGCTCGAGGCCCAGCCGTGAGCATCCGGACTGACCCCGTGCCGGAGCCGCTGAGCATCACCAGCGTGGTCGATCAGGTGTACGACGCGATTCGCGAGCGGATCGCCAGCGGCGCGCTGCCCCGCGGCGCGCGGATCCACCAGGAGGACCTTGCCGACGAGCTGGGGGTCTCCCGGACGCCGGTCCGGGAAGCGCTACGCCGGCTGGCCGCCGAGGGGCTGGTCGAGATGCGGACCAACCGTGGCGCCCGCGTTGCCGATGTCGCTGGCACCGATATCCGTGCGGCCTATGAGGCGAGGCTCGTGGTCGAGCCCGGGGCGGCGCGGCTGGCCGCGCAGCGTCAGCTCGCCGCGCCGCTCGCGCGCATGGAGGCGGCGTTGGCGGCCCAGCGGCGGTCCGCACGCAGTGTCGAGCGGAGCTTTGAGGCCAACCGCGAGTTCCACCTCGCGCTCGTCGCCGCTTCCGGCAACGAGTTCCTGACCCAGTTGGCGCAGCGCCTATGGGTGGCCCGAATCGGCGCCGCGATCTACGAGCGCCAGATCGAGGCGCAGGAGCGGATCCTGCTTGATGTCGCCGAGCACGAGCGGATCCTGGCCGCGATCCAGGCCGGGGACGCCCGCACCGCGGAGTCGCTCACGCGCCGCCACCTGGCCGACGCGATGAAGCGCTCGGCGGTGCTGCTTAGGAGCTAACGCTCCATCCGGACCGGGTTGGTGAGCGTCCCGACGCCGCTGACGTAGATCTCCACCACGTCACCCTCGCGCAGATAGCGCGGCGGTGTTCGTGAGTCCCCAACCCCGCCCGGGGTGCCCGTCGCGATCACGTCCCCGGGCTCGAGCGTCAGCCCCGCCGAGAGATACATGATGAGCTCCTCGACCCCGAAGATCAGATCCCGAGTGTTGGCGTCCTGCATCACCTCGCCTGACACCGTCGTCCGCACGTCGATGTCGTCCAGGCTGAGCCCGTCGACCGACGCGATGCACGGCCCCATCGGGGCAAAGGTGTCAAAGCTCTTGCCGAGGGTGAACTGGCGCAGCGGCGTCTCCAGCTGGGCCCGGCGCCCTGACACATCGTGCATCGCGGAGATGCCGCCCACCGCTGCCCGCGCTCCCTCACGATCGGCGCGGTACGTTCGCCGGCCGATCACGACGGCCAGCTCGCCCTCATAGTCAGGGCGCGTTTCCTCCCGCGGGATCACGATCTCCTCGCCATCGCCGATCAGAGCCGAGGGGTACTTCGCGAACACGACCGGGACGGACGGAACCTCCAGCTGGGACTCGTCGGCATGGGAGCGATAGTTGAGGCCGATGGCCAGGATCTTCTCCGGCACCACGGGGTGCAGCAGGCGAACCTCGCCCACGGAGTACGTCGGCCCGTCGGCGCGCTTAAGCTCGGCCCATGCCGCATCGCTGGCGAGAAAGCCGCGCGGCCCCGACGGCCCCGCGTCCTGAATCGAGTCGCCGTCCAAGCGCCCGACGCGAACCTCGCCGCGCGGGTCCTCGAATCGGACCGCCTTCACCGGGCCACCTGACCCTCTCGCCTCGGCGGTTCCTGACCCTCTCGCCTCGGCGGTTCTTGACCCTCTCTCACGGCACGGATACGTTATCCAAAGCACCCTGGCGGGTGAGGGGCAACCTGCCGACCCGTCCAGGACGCCGTAGATGATCTCGCTTCGTCGAATCCACCACGTCTGCCTGCGGGTCGCGGATCTCCCCTCGGCGGCGCAGCGGTGGTCGATCCAGTTTGGCCTGACCATCCGTGAGCAGACGCCGGGGCGCGCGTTGCTGGCCTGCGGGTATGAGCCCTACTCGCTCGAGCTCGTCGAGGCGCCCGTGCCGGGAGCTGAGCACACGGCCTATGAACTGAGCTCGGGCATCAGTCTTGATAACGCGAGCGCCGAGCTCGCTCGCTTCCACGTCGAGCACCGGCTCGAGGACGGCGCGCTTCACGTTCGGGACCCTGATGGGTACGGCGTCGAGCTGGTCGAGTTCCAGCGTCCTGACGACCCCCGTCCGCCGATTGCGCGCTCGACGACGACCCTTCCCGGCTTCCATCCGCGCAAGCTCGGTCACGTGAACTCGTTGACCGCGGACCTGGCGGCGATCAGGGAGTTCTACTGCGGGGTTCTCGGGATGCGGCTCACCGACCGGCTGGGCGAGGAGGGGATCTGGCTGCACATCAATGCCGACCACCACACCACAGCCTTCATCGAGAAGGGCTACTCGCATTTTCACCATCTCGCCTTCGAGCTGACGGACTGGGGTGAGCTTCGCGTCGCGCTCGATCATCTCGCCCAGCATGGTCGCTGGCTCGCCTGGGGACCGCTCCGTCACGGGGTGGGTCAAAACCTCTCGGCCTACGTCCGCATCCCTGAGGAGGAGTGCTTCGTCGAGCTGTACAGCGATATGGAGCAACTCGGCCCCGACCACGAGCCGCGGGATTGGCCGGACAACGCCCACTCCTCAAACACCTGGGGAATCCTGCCCCCGCGTTCGTACTTCCGTTTCGACCCCGAGGCGGTCGAGGCCGAGCGCCACGGGCTCGAGGCGCTGGGCCATCCGCTCGGCGCCGGGGGAGGCGGATGACCGAGACGGACGTGCGGCTCGGGACGGGCGCGAGGACGGGGCAGCAGTTCCTCCAGGGTCTCGGGCAGGGGGAGCGCGAAATTTGGCTGGACGGGGAATGCATCCGCCATCCGCTCGAGCACCCAGAGCTCCGCGGGGCGGCGCTCTCGCTGGCCCGGGTATTCGACCTCCAGCACGAGCACCGCGACGAGATGCTCGCCCCCGCTCCTGACGGCGGCGAGCACCTGGTATCCGTCACGCACCTGATCCCACGGACCCGTGAAGATCTGGAGCGCCGACGCGGAGCCTTCGAGCTCGTGGCGGCGTTGTCGGGCGGGATGATGGGGAGAACTCCCGATTACCTGAACGTCACCTTCGCCTGCTTTGCCGGACGCTCGGACGTCTGGGCCCGACGGGGCAATGAGGGGGGCGCGGAGAACCTGGTCGCCTACCAGCGGTACATGCGTGATCACGACCTCTCGACCACGCACGCGCTGATGAACCCGCAGGTCGACCGCACCAAACCCGAGGCCGAACAGGCCTTGGGTCAGGTCGCGCTTCACAAGGTGGGCGACTGCGCCGACGCGATCGTCGTCCGGGGCGCCCGCATGCTGGCCACCCTGGCGCCGTTCGCCGACGAGCTGCTCGTCTACCCGGGCTCGGACATCCGCCCGCAGGACGGCCGTTATGCGCTCTCGTTCGCGGTGCCGATCGCCACGCCGGGCCTGCGCCTGATCTGCCGCGACAGCTATTCCAAGCCGCGTGACCCCTACGACTACCCGCTCTCCTCCCGCTTTGACGAGATGGACGCGGTCGTCATCTTCGACGATGTCGAGATTCCCAAGGAGCGAGTGTTCCTGGACGGCGACACCGTCGGCTACAGCGAGGTCATCACCGATACCGGCTGGCGCAGCCACATCACCCACCAGGCCTTCACACGCGCCCACGTGAAGCTTTGCTTCGCCCTCGGCCTCGGGCATCTCATCGCCAACACCACCGGGGTCGTCCGCTTCGACCACATCCAGGAAAAGCTCGGCCAGATCTGGGCCATGAGTGAGCTGGCCCGGTCCGCGCTCGTCGCCGCCGAGGCGGGGTGCGAGCTCGACCAGGGCGGGGTGATGTGCCCTGACGAGCGCCCGCTGGTCGCGCTCCGAGGCGAGATGCCCAAATGGCTGCCGCGGGTCAACGAGCTCCTCCAGCTGATCGGCGGCGGGGGTTTCATGGCCACGCCCTCGAAGGCCGACATCGACGGCCCGCTGCACGATCAGATCGAGCTCTACTTCCAGGCCGCGGGTGCACCCGCTGAGCGCCGCATTCGCCTCTTCCGGCTGGCCTGGGATTTCCTCGGCTCCGATCTGGGTGGCCGCGGAGAGCTTTACGAGCGCTTCTACCTCTCAGACTCGTGGCGCATGACCGCGCTCGCATACCAGATTGCCGATAAGAGCTTCCCGGAGTCGCTGGTCGAGCAGTTCCTCAGCGATTGATGGCGTCGCTCGACCAATCGACGGGTGAGGAGCGGCCCAGCGTCCTGATCACGGGCGGGGGCAGCGGGATCGGAGCCGCGGTTGCCGCGCGCATGGCCGACGCCGGCTACTCGGTCTGCGTGACCGGTCGGCGCCGCGAACCCCTGGACGAGGTCGCGGCGGCGACCGGAGCCCTCCCGATTACCGCCGATACGACCGACGGCGAGGCGATGCGTGCGGCGGTCGACCAGTGCCTCGAGCACTTTCGGCGCCTCGATGCGCTGGTGCTCAGCGCCGGCACCGGCGCCTCGGGGACGGTCGGCGAGCAGACCCTCGAGCGCTGGAGCGCGGTCCTGGCGACAAATCTGACCGGAGCCTTTCTCACCTGCCAGGCGGCGCTGCCCGCGCTGCTCGCCTCCGGCGGCGCGATCGTGACCGTGGCCTCGCTGGCCGGCCTGCGCGCCGGCCCCGCCGCGGCCGCCTACTCGTCGTCGAAGGCGGGACTGATCATGCTCACGCAGTGCCTCGCCGTCGACTACGGGCCACGGGGAGTGCGGGCCAACTGCGTCTGCCCGGGCTGGGCGCGCACCGACATCGCCGACGCCGAGATGGACAGCCTGGCCGCCCGCACCGGCACCGACCGCGAGGGGGCCTACGCGCTCGCGGCGCAGCACATCCCCGCTCAGCGGGCTGGCACCGCACCCGAGGTCGCGGAGGCCATCGCCTGGTTGGCCTCACCGGCCGCCGCCTACGTCAACGGCGCCGTTCTCACCGTCGACGGTGGCGCCGCCGTTGTCGACGCGGGTACGCTCGCGTTCCGGCATCCGAGTCAGAGGAGAGGAGACCCAGAATGAGCCAGGACCTCGAAATGGATCCCGGTGTCGGCGGCCGGTTGGTCGAGGACCTTTCCGATCTCCCCGACCTCGGAATACGGGTCGTCCGCCTTCAGTACCCCGACCTGCACGGCATCTGCCGCGGCAAGGACATTCCGGCGGGATGGTTCGCGCACGCCGCTCAGGACGGGATCGCCTTCGTCGAGGCGATCATGACCGTCGATCTGCGGCACAACGTCGTCGCGGGCTTTGAACATGGCTTCCCGGACATCGTCGCCCGCCCGGATCTCGACACGCTGGTGCGGCTGCCCTGGGAACCGGATGTCGCCGCGTGCATCGTCGACCTCGAGGACCCTGACTCCGGCGAGCCGTACGCCGTCGACTCACGCGGCGCGCTCAAGCGCGTCCTCTCCGGGTTTGCCGGGCTCGGCCTCTCGCCCGTCGTCGGCCCCGAGCTCGAGTTCTACCTCTGCGAGCCGGACCCGAGCTCGCCCACCGGCTACCGGCCCTACGCGGGACAGGACAGCGGCGTCTACACCGTGGGTGGCGGCGCCGATCCGAAGGGGACGCTGTCGCGCATGCTCGACGCCTCGGTCCAGCTCGGATTGGGCGCGATCGCGGCGGCCCATGAGTACGGGCGCAGCCAGTATGAGATCAACCTCCGCCATTCTCCGGCGCTCGACGCCGCCGACCGCGCCTTCCGCTTCAAGTCGCTGGTCAAGGAGCTGGCGGCGCGTGACGGGCTCCTGGCGACCTTCATGGGCAAGCCGTTCAACGGCGATGAGGGCAGCGGCTTCCACCTCCATGTCTCGCTCGCCGATGCGGACGGCGTGAACGTCTGCGGCGCGCCGGGGGAGCCCCATGGCCTCGCGGCCGCAGCGCGTCATTTCATCGGCGGCGTCCTCGCCCACGGCCCCGCCACGATGGTTTTCTTCAACCCGACCGTGAACGCGTACCGCCGGCTAAACGCCGAGGCCCTCGTCCCCACTCGCGTCTGCTGGGGTCACGACCACCGGATGTCCCTCCTGCGTGTCCCCAAGGAGCGCGGCGCGGCCGCCCGGCTCGAGGTCCGCCTCGGCGACGGCACCGCCAACCCCTACCTGGCCGCCACGGTGGCCTTGGCCGCAGGCCTCGACGGCATTCGCCGCGGGCTGGAGCCCCCGGAGCCGGTCGAGGGGATGCTCTACGAGCTGCCCGAGGACCAGCAGGGAGAGCCGCTTCCGGGCTCCTTCCACGACGCCCTGATCGCCCTCAAGAACGACCCGGTGATCGTCGAGGCGGTCGGCGAGAAGCTCGTCGACACCTTTGAGACGATCAAGATGGCCGAGTTCGAGCGCTTCCGCACCTGGGTCACCGACTGGGAATTCGCGGAGTACTCGCCGCGGCTCTGAGCTGTTCCGGGGCGCGGCGGGGCGAATCAGCCACTCCACAGGTGGTTAATTCGCCCAGGTCCCACCGTTTCGGGGCATCACGGCATGTCTTGAGCGAGTGCGTCAGGTCTTTGTGCGACGGACTTCGCCCATTTAGGCCCACCCGTCGGAACTGGATGGGCGAAGCTACCGCCCCCACCCCGAAGCTACCGCCCACACCCCGAAGCTACCGCCCCCACCCCGAAGCTACCGCCCAAACCCGATTGGATACATTACGCATAACCGGTTATGCTTCCCGTGATGGGAGCGAGCGCGGCTGAACTGCTGCCGGTCGACCTTCTCGACCACGACCTGTTTGAGGACCATGAGCCGTGGGAGGTGTTCGTCCGGCTCCAGCAAGAGGCGCCCGTCTACTTCCACCCCGAGCCAGGCGGGCGAGGCTTCTGGGCGCTGACGAAGTTCGACGACGTCGGCGCGGTTCTGCGGGATGCCAAGACCTTCTCCTCCGAGGTCGGCGGGGCGGCCACGATCGAGGATGTGCCGGAGGACGTGCTCGCGGTGCGACGAAACTTCCTCGAGTTCGACCCGCCCAAGCACGGTCGCTACCGACGGCTGATTTCGACCAGCTTCACGCCCGGTGCGGTCGGGCGCTACGAGGATTGGCTGAGGAAGCTCATCCAGGACCGCCTGGACCGTGCCCTGGCCAAGGGGACGTTCGATCTCGTCTCCGAGCTCGCCGCCCCGATCCCGATCCGGGTGCTCGCGCATGTCCTCGGGCTGCCCGAGGAAGACCTCCCCCACCTGATCGAGCTCGGCGACCGGCTGCTCATCGACACCGAGCCCGAGTTCGTGGGCGAGCTGGCGTTCGGCGCCGAGCGTGAGGAGGACCGCTACAAGCCGTTCGGCTCGCCCTGGGCCGACGAGCTGTGCGCGATCGGGCGCGCGTACTACGCCGACCGCCGCGCATGCCCGCGTGATGATGTGCTCACCCTGATCGCCGGCGGCGAGATCGAGGGGCAGCCACTGAGCGAGCACGATCTCGACAACACATTTGCCCTGCTCGTGGTGGCCGGGAACGAGACGACGCGCCAGGCCATCAGCCTGGGCACGCTCGCCCTGGCCCAGCACCCCGACCAGTACGACCTCCTGCGCGCCGATCCTGGATTGATTCCCTCGGCCGTCGAGGAGCTCTTGCGCTACTCCTCGCCGGTCTGGTTCTTTCGCCGCACGACAACACGCGCCGTGACCATGCGCGGGGTCGAGATCCCGGCCGGCGACAAGGTCGTGGTGTGGTTTGCCGCCGCCAACCGTGATCCCGACCACTACCCCGACCCGCACCGCCTCGATCTCACGCGCAATCCGACCGACCAGCTGACCTTCGGCCGCGGCGGCCCGCACCACTGCCTGGGCGCACATCTCGCGCGCCTGGAGGTACGCGTCTATCTTCAGGAGCTCGTGGCTCGGGTGCGGCGGATCGAGTTGGCGGGACAGCCACGGCGGCTGCGGTCGAATTTCGCCAACGGCCTGAAAGAGCTCCCCGTCCACGTCACCCTCGACTGACGTGCCCGCCACAGTCCGCGTCACCCTCGACTGACGTGCGCGCCACCCTGGTCGGCTGACGTGCCGCCACCCTCGGACCTGCCGCCATCCGGACGCGCCCCCCGCTTCGTCCTCGTCCTCAGCGAGAATTGGACGATGACCTCGCCGCGTGACCTCCCAGCACTCGTTCGCATCGCCCAGGAGGCGGAGGAGGCCGGCGTCGACGGGGTGATGATCAGCGAGCACGTGGCTCTGGGCCCGAGCGCGGGGGCCGGCGGCCGCCCGGCCAACCCGCGTGACTACGCGGCTCCTGGCAACCAGGACCCCGCGACACCATGGCCCGATTCGCTGGTGCTGATGAGTGCGATCGCCGCCGTGACCACCCGCCTGCGGCTGATCGGCGCGGCGATCATCGCCCCCCTTCGGCACCCCGTGCTGCTCGCCCACCAGCTGGCGACGCTCGACCTCCTCTCCCACGGCAGGCTCGTGATCCAGCCAACCGTGAGCTGGCACCGTGACGAGTACGCCGCCTTGGAGGTGCCGTTCGCGCGCCGCGGCGAGCTTCTGGACGAGCACCTCGCCGCCTGGCGTGAGCTGTGGGGCTCGACGCCGGCCAGCTTCACGGGCCAGCACTATTCCTTCCACGACGTCTACCTGGAGCCGAAGCCGTACCGCCCCGAGGGACCCCGAATGTGGTTCGGCGGCACCTCCGTCGGCCCCTGGATCGTCCGGAGGCTGGCCGAGTACGGCCACGGCTTTCATCCCTTCGGTCAGCCGACGGCCGAGGAGATGCGCCAGCTGATCGAGGGCCTCGCCGTGACCGGCCGGGACATCGGCGAGCTTGAGCTCGTCGGGGGCATTCGCGGGCGCTTCCCAAGCCCGGACGAACCAGCGGAGCTCGACGAGGCGATGCGCGCCATTCCGGCCCAGCTCGAGGCGGGTTACACGACGATCTGCTTCAAACCCTCGCAGTTCACCGACGATCCGCGTGAGCTGAGCGCTCTCTGCCGCCGCCTCGTGGGCGCGTTCGCGACCTGAGCCTTAGCCGCTGAACAGCGACGTCCGCTCACAGACCGTCTTCACGTCGCAGTAGAAGTCGAACGAGTGGTGCCCGCCCTCGCGGCCGATGCCCGACTGACGGGCACCCCCGAACGGCGTCTCCAGGTCTCGCACGTAGAAGCAGTTGACCCAGACCGTCCCCGCGACAACCGCGGCGCTGACGCGCTCGGCCCGCGCCTCCGAGCCGGTGTAGATCGTCGCCGCCAGTCCGTATTCGGTTGAGTTGGCGAGCTTGATCGCCTCATCCTCGTCCGCGAAGGTCTGCAACGTCAGCACCGGCCCGAACACCTCACGGTGCAGGATCTCCGCGTCCGGCGGAACCTCGCTGAACAGCGTCGGCGCGTAGTAGAGGCCACCCAGCGAGCGCCCGCCGAACTCGAGCCGAGCACCGTCCGCCAACGCCTGGGCAACGTGACCGGTGACCCGCTCGAGCGCGACCGGGTGGATCAGCGGACCGTACGTCGTCTCGGGCTCCCGAGGGTCTCCGACCCGAATCTCGTCGACCCGCTCCCGGAACCGGGCCAGGAAGGGCTCGAGGATCGACCGCTGGACGAGCAGCCGGGTCCCGGCCAGGCACACCTGGCCCGAGTTGTCGTACTGGTAGGCCGCCGTCGCTGCCGCGGCATCGAGATCGGCGTCCTCGAACACGACGAACGGTGACTTGCCGCCGAGCTCGAAGGAGACCGGGGTGAGGTTCGCGGCCGCATCCCCGTAGACGGTCCGCGCGGTCATCGGAGATCCGGTGAAGGCGACGCGGTCGACCCCGGGATGGCCCGTGAGCGGGGCCCCGGCCTCCGACCCCGTGCCGTGCACGATGTTGAGGACCCCCGGTGGAAGGCCCGCCTGCTCGGCCAGGTCGCCGAGCATCGAGCAGGTCAGCGGCGCCCACTCGGGCGGCTTGAGGATGACCGTGTTGCCCGCGGCGAGCGCCGGGCCCACCCGCCACGTCGCGAGCATGAACGGGGCATTCCAGGGGGTGGACACGGCCACCACCCCGGCGGGGTCGTACCTGACCCGGTTGCGCTCTCCACCCGCCAGCGTCCGCGGCGCCGACTCCAGACGATCCCGCGCGAAATCGGCGAAGAAGCGGATGTTGTTCGCGCCACGCGGCAGGACGCGTTCGTGCATCGCCTCGTACAGCGACCCGTTGTCCACCGTTTCGACCTGCGCCAGCTCGGCCACCGCGGCGGCGATCGCATCGGCGAGGCGGCTGAGCGGGCCGTGGCGCCCCTCAGCGCCGAGCGTCGCCCACTCCGGGAACGCGCGGCGCGCCGCCTGCACGGCGGCATCGACCTCGGCCCGGCCGCCGCGGGCGACGTCGGCCAGCTTCCACGCCTCCCAGTCGATCGGACTGCGCACCTCGAACCTGGCATCAGAGGCGACGCGGCGGCCGTCGATGTAGTGATCGACGGGGACGCTGACGCCCGCTACCTCCACGCGTGCTCCCGCCCGCTCGGCGGCGTGCAGAGCCATCACCCGGTCACTTCCAGCCAGGACACTCCGCCAACGTTAGTGGCTGGCCGGATCGGCGAGGAACTAGATTTCCCCCTCATGCTCTCCAAGCCCGGCGTCATCTTCCAGCACGGCGAGACGGGCCCGCCGGCCCGGCTCGCGGAGTGGCTGCGGGAGCGCGACATCCCGTTTGTCGTGGCCCACATCTGGGAGGAGCCGCCTCCCGACCCGCGAGAGTTCGCGTTCGTCGCCGTTCTCGGCTCCGTCCACTCGGCTGCCGCCACCGACCCCGAGTGGATCCCCCGGGAGGTCGATGCCCTGCGCACCGCGGCCGAGAACGACGTACCCGTGCTCGGCCTGTGCTTCGGTGGACAGGCGCTGTCGGTTGCCCTGGGCGGCGGGACCGATGTGCTGCCGGCGCCGGAGATCGGCTGGATCGCGGTCCAGAGCTTCGATCCCCTGATTCCGCGCGGGCCATGGCTTCAGTACCACTCAGAACTGATGCGCGTGCCCCCGGGGGCGCGTGAGCTGGCCCGGAGCCCCGCCGGTTCGGCCGCCTTCCGACATGGCCCCCACCTCGGGCTGCAGTTTCACCCCGAGGTCGACGGCGAGCTCCTCGATGCCTGGGCCCGACGCGACCCGCACCTATCCGACGCCGGCCTGACGCCGGAGGACCTGGCGGCCCAGAGCGCCGCCCACTCCGGGCCGGCCCGTGATCAGGCCTTCCGGCTCTTCGATGCGTGGCTGGGCGGCTGGGCGCAGACGCCTAGTGCCACGCCTCCATGTGACGGGCATGCGTCGGCAGATAGGCGCCCGGTCGGAAGTGGTGGTCGTAGAAGTCGAGATCCAGGTGCTGAGCCTGAAGGAAGTTCATGACCCAAACGCTCGGCACCGTTCCGGGGAACTTGCCCCACGTCTCGAGCGTGTACTGGCACTGAGCCGTCACGCAGGCCAGGAACCGTTCGTCGTGGCGCTGGGCTGACCCGCGGACCTGGCCTGAGTCCTTCCACGGGCCGGGAGTGTCGGGATGGTAGGGCCCCCCGGGACCGAACTTGCGCTCGCAGAATGCCTCGACGGCGGCGGCCATGGTCGGGAAATGCGGCAGACAGTAGGCATGGAAGGTGCCGTCGGTCCGCCCTGTGGGATTGGGTGTCCCCCAGCGCGGATCGGTGTCGTAGCGAAAGCCAAGTCCTGGCACGTCGGGGTTGCCCGAGGCGCCGAGCAGCGCCATGTGCTCGATCCCGTCGAACGACCAGCCGCCGAGGCCCATCGCCTGTAGAAGCAGAGCCCCGTTATAGCTCGAGGTCATGAGCTCAGCCGAGGCTTCGGTCAGCGAGTACTGCTCGACAAACGACAGCGGGATCGGCTCGGATGTGTCGACCATGTCGGCGAACTCCTCCAGGGCCGGGATCGGCCGCTGGTTGATGTCGTCGTAGAGGCAGTAGCCGTTCTGGGTGAAGAAGCAGATGTTTGCGATGTGATGTTGGGCGATGTCGGCCACCGGGATCGCGAGCAGCGAACCAGGCTCGTTGGCGATCCACGTGTTGTGGCCCTCGAGATAGGGCTCCTCACGCGGGAGGTACAGACGCGTGTCGGCGAGCCTGACCGCACGGTCCCGATGGCGCTCGAGCATCAGCTCAACCGTCACCTCCTCGCTCGCCGGATCGACCAACGCGCCGGCGTCACGCGTGGGCAGGAAGTACAGGCCGCTGTCGTCGGTGTAGAAGAGCTCCGTGGTATGGAAGCCCGCGGCCGAGGGGATCGTCCGCCCGGTGGCGGAGCCGTTGTAGTTGGCCAGTGCCGGCGCGTAGCGCGCGTGGCGGGTGATCCCGTAGTGCCAGCCCGTGCTCCCGGCCATCACGGCCAGGATCAATGCCGTTTCGAGCTCCGACAGAGGCACGTGCTCGTGGCCTGAGCGGAAGGCCAGCGGCCCATCCGGGATCTCGCCCCCCATCGGGAAGCGACGTGAGCGGCGCCCGAAGATCGCGTCGAGCAGCGGGAAGCTAGCCAGCTGACCGAGCGCTTGACGCTCTTTGGCGCTGAGCTCCAAGCGGCGTGTGGGCGCCATCGCTCGTCTCCCCTCCTTGACTGACGCACTGCGCGAACCCGGCGCCGATCGCGTCCGCGACCTTGCGCAGGGCCGGATCGGCGGCCTCGGCGTCGCGCTCGAGCTGGGTCGCTGAGACTCCGTTACGGCGAAAGAAGTCCGCCGTCTCCGCGCGCACCCCGCGGTCCTCGCCACGGATCCCCGCGGCGAGCGCCTCGGCCCATTCGCGTGACACCTCGGGGTGGCACTGCACAGCCCAGGCGTTCCCGTGCCGGCACGCCTGAACGCAGACATCGTTGGTGAGCAGGACCTCCGCCTTGGGCGGCGGCTCAAACGCGTACGCGTGGGCGTGGAAGACCGAGAATCGCTTCGGCGCGGCACCGAACAGCGGGTCGCCGGCCGCGCCCGGGGTGGCGAAGACCGGCCCGTACCCCAGCTCCGGTCGGCACTCATAAACGCTTCCGCCGAGCGCCTGCGCGAGCAGCTGGCCGCCGAGGCAGAGCCCGAGCACCGGAAGCCCGGCTTCAAGCGCCTCCTCGATCGCCGCCCGGGCTCGCTGGACCGGCGCGTCCTCGTCGACCGGGTCGGCCAGTCCGGGGAGCACGATCAGCCCCGCGTAGCTGGAAACCGGCGGAAGCTCACGCTCCGGCGAGCGCGCGTCGAGGCTGACGCCGGCCCGAACCAGACTCGGGCCGATCGCGCCCACCGATTTGTCGCGGTCGTTTTGAACCACCAGTATGGGCCGGGGCACGGGCGCTGTATGGCACGCGCCCGATTTCCTGTCAAGCGCCGCGCCGCCGAGGCGGCTCTGACCGCGGCCGCTCATCGCCTCAACCCAGCCGCGCGCGATCGTGGGGCTCATCGAAGCTCGCCGCCGGGCGTGCGGCCACGATCCCGCTGGGGTTGACCTGAGGGTGGGTCCGGTAGTAGTGAGCCCGGATCTCGTCGAAGTCCACCGTGGCCGCGACGCCTGGCTGCTGGTAGAGGTCGCGGGCATACGGCCACAGCTGTTCGTACTCGACGAGCTTGCGGATCGAGCACTTGAAATGGATCTGGTAGACGGCGTCGAAGCGCACGAGCGTCGTGAACAGCCGCCAGTCGGTCTCGACCGGTTCAGAGCCGAAGAGGAAACGGCGGTCGACCAACCGGCGATCGAGCTCGTCCAGCAGCTCGAAGAGTTCACGCACCGCGCACTCGTAGGGCTCCTGCCGCATGGCAAACCCGCACTTGTAGACGCCGTCGTTGACCCGGTCGTAAATGACTCGGTTGAGGCGGTCGATCTCGTCGGCGAGGTGCGGCGGATAGAGCTCTACAGGGTGCTCGGCCAGCGAGGCGAAGGCGGTGCTCAGCATCCGGAGGATGTCCGCCGATTCGTTGTTGACGATCGTCCCCGTGCGCTTGTCCCAGAGCACGGGGACGGTGATCCCGCCGATGTACTCCGGGTCGGCGGCCAGGTATGCCTGGCGCAGGTACTCAAAGCCGTTGACGGGATCCTCGTAACGGCCGCCGGTGAATGCCCACCCCTCCCCCTCCTCGTCGCGGATCGGGTCGACGTAGGAGACGCCGACCGCCTCCTCGAGTCCCATCAGCCACCGGGCGATCAGCGTGCGGTGAGCCCAGGGGCAGGCGCGCGCCACATACAGGTGGTAGCGCTCGCCCTCAGCCGGGAAACCGCTGCTCCCATCGGCCGTCACCCAGTGACGAAAGCTGCTGCGCCGCCGTCGCCACGATCCGTCGGCGGCGATCTCTGGTTCCAGCGAACGGGTTCTCGCCTCAGCGCCCACCGATTGCACCCTAGCCCACAGTCCCGAGGGGCCCGTCAGCGCGCCCGCTCGGTCTCGGCCAGCGCCGCCGTGAACGCGGCACGGAGCTCGTCGCGGCTCCACGCAACCGGTGACTGGGTGTGGAAGAAGTCCTCTTGAGCGATATCGGTGAGCGCATCTAGGTGCTCCTCGCTCACCCCGACCGCCCCGAGCACCGGGAATTGGAGCCGGGCCAGCAGGTCGCGGATGCCCCGCACGGTTCGGGAACCATCGCCCGTGCCGTCGTCGGGCACGGCAAGCGCGTCGGCCACCCGCTCGAGTATGGCCGGCACGTGGTGGCGCTCCCGCTCCACCGTTTCCGCCAGGACGAGGCCGATCGTGAGTCCGTGGGGAAGCTTGAACAATCCTCCGATGGCCTGAGCCAGCGAGTGCTCAGCCGTGCAGTCGGAGATGTTCATGGTCAGCCCGGCCATCAGGCTTCCGCAGGCCATCTCCGAGCGCGCGGCCGCGTTCTCGCCGTTTTCGAAGGCGACGGGGAGGGAGCGGCCGATCATCCGAATCGCCTCCAGCGCAATCCCGTCGCCGATCGGGGTCCGGACCTTGGCGATCATCCCGGCGATCGCCTGAGCCAGCGCGTCGACACCGGTGTACGCGGTCATCGCCGCGGGCACCGAGTGCGTGAGCAAGGGGTCCACCAGGGCGTGCTGGGCCCGCAGGGTCGCGTCGGCGATGCCGATCTTGCGGGCGCGGTCCGGGTGGGTGATGACGGCTCCCCCGGACACCTCAGATCCCGTGCCCGCCGTCGTGGGCACGGCGACCAGGGCCACGCCGGGAGCTGGAAACCGGCGGTCGGAATCGAGCCAGGCCTGGAAGCTGGTTCGGCTCTCGGCGCACAGACGGGCCGCCTTGGCCGTGTCGATCACGGATCCACCGCCGATCGCCACCACCACCCGCGGCGCGGCGCGTTGGAGCACCTCCGTCGCGGCGTCGACCAGGTCCGTGGTGGGCTCGCCCGGCGGCTTGGCGAACCGCTCCATCTCGATATCCGCTTCACCCAGCCTCTCGATCGCCGCCGCCACACCGGGGTTGTGCTCCTCGAGCCCATCGTCGACCATCACGACGACTCGCCGCGCCACGTGCGAGGCGATCACCTCCGGCAGCTCGACGGCCACCCCGTCACCGAAGCGGATTCGGACCGGGAGGTGATTCGAGAACGGCGGAATCACCGCCGCGGCGCTCGCGCCGGGCGAGGGTGTCGGGGCGCTCGCTCTGCTCATGCCTTGGGTCGGGTCTTGCGTCATGGTCTGCCTCGCGTACCTTTATCACGCGAGTGATTGGATTGCCCACCGCCTGAAGACGAGGAGAGAGTCGATGACCGAGCTGACGGCTGCGGCTCAGGAAGCCAACGGCCACCAGAAGTTCCACTTCACGCGCGAGATGATGCGCGGGAACGCCTACCGGAAATACGAGAAGGCGATCAACGCGATCTGGAATCCGCGGGACCTCGATTACTCGCAGGACATCGAGGATTGGGCGCGGATTCCTGAGGACAGACGGGAGGCGCTGCTCGGGCTGACCGTTCGGTTCTTCGCCGGCGAGCAGGCGGTGGCCGAGAACCTCGTGCCGATGATCGAGGCGGCGTGGGCGCTCAGCCGCTTTGACTGGCTGATGTACCTCAGCACCTTTGTCATGGAGGAGTGCAAGCACGCCGAGTTCTTCGCCGTGTGGCACGAGCGGGTGGCCGGGATCCTCGAACCCGATGAGCTGGCGCCGTACTTCCTGGAGCGGGAGAAGACGGTCGATCCAACCGGCCGTTTCGAGCTCAAAGAGGTGGTTCATGAAGGAATTCCTCGGTACGCGGGTGAGCTCACCGCGGCGGTTCACGGCGGGGACCGGGAGGAGATCGAGCGCGCCTTCCTGCGCTTCGCCACCCTCTACAACGGGCACGTCGAGGGCGTCTTGACGATGCCCTCCTACGAGATCGTCGTCGACACGTGCGCAGCGTGGAACGCCCTGCCGGCGCTCAGCGCCGGCTACCACCGGATCCTCTCCGACGAGGGCCGCCACATCACGTTCGGGACCTCAGCCGTCCGTGAGCTGATCGCGGCGCACCCGGATTGGGAGCAGCTGGTCCACGATGTGTTCGACGAGTTCCGGGGGACGATCGTCGGCCTCGTCGAGTACCAGAAGGCGGTCCCCGAGCTCGACCTACAGAAGTACCAGGTCGGCAAGGTGAGGCATTACCGAAACCGGTGTCGGGAAATGGGCGTGACGCCCGACGAGACGCTCGTCGATCAGATCCTTGATCCGTCGATCGACTTTGTCGTCGGCGTGACGGCGGGCTGAGGCATGGCGGCCAAGAAAAAGCAATTCGTTTGCCTGGAGGCCGGGTGCCAGCAGGTCATCCAGGCCGATACAGACGAAGATCTCGTCTCGGCGGTCCAGGAGCACGTCTCCAAGGCGCATAACAGCTTCGAGCTTGACGAGTTCATCCTGGCCGGCGCGACCGAGGTCGAGAGCGACTCGTGACCAGCTGACCGCACCGTCCGCCTGGTGTCAACCCGACTGAGCGGCCGGCCTCAGCGGCTCGAAACCGAGCCGAGGAAGGCGATGAAGGCGTCGTTGAAGGGCTCCGGGTATTCCCAGAGGCACGCATGCCCGCCCCGAGTGGTGGCCCATCGCGCCGCGGGGATCAGCGAGTGCAGCCGACGCGAGAGTTCGACCGGGATGAGGATGTCGGCTTCTCCGGCCAGCACCAGAGCGGGCACGCGCAGCGAGCCCAGCCGGTCGGTCGCGTCGTGGACCTGGATCGAATGAAGCTGGGCCAGATAGGCGGGAATCGGCTGGTCGATGAACCGCATCGCGGTCTCGAACTCCGCCGCCTCCTCGGCCCGCGCCTCGAAGAATTCAGGTGTGAAGGCCCAGAGCGTGACGTCGCGCATGACCGCGGGGACGCCCATCACGCTCGCCATCTCGGCCCATAGGCTGAACATCCTTGAGCACAAGGGTCCCGGGGCCGCGTACGTACACGCGAACGTGACGCTGCGCAGGTCCTCGGGGTGCGCGAGTGCGTACTCCTGGGCGATCATCCCCCCCATCGAGACCCCCAGTAGGTGGAAGTCGCTGATCTCGAGCCGGTCGACCAGCGCCTTCGTGTCGGCGGCGAACATCGATGTCGTGTAAGGGCCGGTGGGCTTGTCGCTCAGGCCGATTCCCCGGTTGTCGAACCGCAGCACCCGGTAGCCGGCCTCGAGCAGTGCCGGCACCTGATCGGCCCAGGTTTCGAGGTCGTCGGCCAGGCCATTGACCAGCACCACGGTCTCCGGCCCGTCCCCCTCCAGCCGGTAGTGGAGGTTCAGCTGCCCGAGTTCGGCGGTCGGCATCTGGCTCCTAGCCCGTCGCGAGAGCGTCGATGATGAACAGCCGTACCGGCTCGCCGCCATGGTTGCGGCCCGCGTGGCCCGGCGAGGGTGGTAGCGCGAAGGCATCGCCCGCGCCGATGCGCAGCGCGGGCCGGCCGTCCTCGAAGGCGTACTCGAGCTCGCCTGAGATCACGTAGCCCATGTGCGGCTGGGTGCACCATCCCTCCCGACCGGCTCCCGGCGCGTACTCGACGAGCGCCCAACGCACGCCGCTCAACACCTGCTCCCGGTCCTGAACGCCGGGGTCGTGCTCGACCGGGTCGCCGAAGGCGAGGACGCGCGGCTCTGCGGCGTCTGGCTCGTCGCCCGGTCCGTGATTCCCAGTGCCCACTTACGCTCCTCCTCGGGTGCCGGGAGCAACCCTATCTGGCCGCTGGCCGAGCGCGGGGCGCGCCGGCTTTGCCTCACCGGGCGCCAGCCTGTGATAGTTGCGCGGATGACGCCCGGCGGCCCTTCAAGGAGAGTCGTGATCGTGGGAGCGGCTACCGGAATCGGCGCCGCCGGCGCTCGCCGACTCAGGGCGGCAGGATGGGAGTTGGCGCTGCTCGATATCGCCGAGGCGGCGTTGAGCACCGTCGCGCAAGAGACGCAGGCGCACGCGATTACCGTCGACGCCGCCGACCCCCGCGCGCTCGCCGACGCCGTCGAGCGCGCGGTAACGGCGCTGGGTGGGGTCGAGGCGGCGTGGTCGAACGTCGGCGTGCAGGTGGGCGGGACCGTCAGCGACACCAAGGTCTCCGAGCTCGACCGCTGCTGGGCGCTCAATGTCCGCTCGCACTTCGTGTGCGCGCAAGCTCTGTTCCCTCATCTCGCACGCGGAGGAGGAGGCAGCTTTCTCATCACCGCGTCCAACTCAGGGCTTCAGACCGAGCAGGCGATGGTCGCCTACGCCACGACCAAGGCGGCGGCCGTCGCACTGGCCCGCAATCTCGCCCGCGACGCTGCGTCCCTCGGCATTCGGGTGAACGCTCTGTGCCCCGGGTACGTGGACACCCCATTCAACGCTCCCATCTGGGAGAACTTCGGCGGCCGTGACGCATTCGTCAACCAGATCGGCGACACGATCCCGCTCGGGCGAATGGCCGTGCCGGAGGAGGTCGCCGAGCAGGCGCTGTTCCTGCTCTCAGACGCGGCATCGCTGATGACCGGGCAGACCCTGGCTGTGGACGGGGGCGAGCTCATCTCGTGAACAGGTGCATCTCGGCCAAGGAGGAGGATCAGTGGCGACGATCAGGCTCGACAACGGAATAAACCTGGCCTACGACGACCGTGGGCCGGAGGACGCACGCGCCCTCGTGCTCATCCACGGCATCTCGATGAGCCGCCGGTACTTCCACAAGCAGCTTGCGCCCCTGAGCGCGCGCCACCGCGTGATCGCCGTCGACCTCAGAGCACATGGCGACTCCGAGAAGGTGCAGTCAGGCCACACCGTCCCGCAATACGCCCGCGACATCGACCAGTTCATCCGGCACCTCGGTCTCGACCGGCCCGTACTGCTCGGCTGGTCGATGGGCGTGTTCGTGGCCCTGGACTACATCCGCCAGTTCGGAACGGACGGTGTTGGTGGGCTGATCGACGTCGACGAGGCCGCCTCGGACTTCAAATGGGACGGGTGGGAGCATGGCTTCCTCGACCTGCCGACGCTCCACTCGCTGATGACCGCGGTCCAGGACGACAGAGAAGCCTTCATCGCGGATTTCGTGCCCGACATGTTCCACAAGCCCCCAGCCCCCGAGGATCTCGAGTGGATGGTCAGCGAGTCATCGAAGCTGCCCACCGGCCCGCTCAGCGCGATTCTCTTCGACCAGACGGTTCAGGACTACCGCGACGTCCTCCCGGCCATCGACGTGCCCACCCTGATCTGCTGGGGTCGCCACGATCAGCTCCTCCCCGTTTCCGGTGCCCCATACATGCACGAGCACATCCGCGATTCCCGCCTCGAGGTGTTCGAGGACAGCGGCCACTGCCCGTTTCTCGAGGAGGCGGAGCGCTTCAACCAGGTGGTGCAGGCGTTCCTGGACACGCTGTAGGGACCGGTCCTCGAGCTGAAGGGGAATGCGCGCCCTCAAATAGGTAACGGCCCGCGAGCGGGCCGTTACCCAAGGAGGGAGAAATGGATGCTTCTCGGTGCTGCGAGGTCATCGCAGCCCCTTCAGCTACTGCATCACTCTCCTACCCCGGGTTCGGCCCGAGCCCGTCCCGCGGGGTTCGCACGCTTACTCGCGTAACGGAATCGAAGCTCCACGCCTACATTGATGGCGATGGTCGCGCGCCGCCCCACTCTCGCCCGCCGGCTCGGGCTTTAGCTGAAGCGCGCACGCCCGCATCTGTTCCGTTTGCTCGGACCGGGGGTCCTGCTCCTCGTCCTCGTCTGGGGTTGCGGCGCGCTTGTGCGTGCGTATGCGGGTGACGTGGATCTGGCCGCCGTACGCGACCTCGCCGCACTGCGGGACGGCACCCTCACCTCGGTCGCGCGTGCGCTCTCCTGGCTCGGAAGCGGCTATGTGGTGTTTGCCCTGGCTGGACTGTCGGCGTTCGTGCTGCTGCTGGTTCGCCATCGCCTCGAGGCCCTCTTGATCCTGATCGGCACGTTCGGGGCGGCTGCAATCGAGAACCTCGACAAGCTCTTGGTGGGTCGGCCCCGTCCGCCCGTTCGCCACCTCGAGCTCGTCACGAGCCCGAGCTTCCCGTCCGGCCATGCCACCCAGTCGGCTGCCTTCTACGGGTCGGCGCTGCTTGCGCTGCTGATTTTGTCCCCGGGGTCCGGCAGGTCACGGGCGCTCTCACGTGCCGCTGCCGCGGCGGCAGCCGCCCTGTTGGTCGGCGGGGTCTGTGTCTCGCGGGTCTACCTGGGTGTGCACTATCCAACCGATGTTGCCTCCGGCCTACTGCTGGGGGCGGTCTGGGCGGCGCTCGTCGGGCGCGAGTTGCTGCGTGACCGCCGGCAGGACGCGTCGGCTACGAGGTGAACTCCATCCCGGATTGCTTGGTGCCCAATAGCTCCTCACCCACGGCCAGCAGCCTCGGCTCCAACCGACCCGCTTCGTCAATCAGGTCCTCGGTCGTCGTGGCGCCAACCGCCTGGATCACCCCGGCCGCGTCCACGAACACGTTGGTGGGCACGCCTCGAATGCCGACCGCCCGCGCGTACTCGCCGCTCTCGTCGAGCAGCACGGTCGCGTCGATCCCCCACCGCAGGCAGTAGTCCCCGGCCTCGTCCGCGGCCCCCGATCCCTCCCAAATGTTCACCAGCACGATGTCCAGACCAAACTGGTCGGCACGGCGACGCAGGGTTTCGACCACCGGCGCCTCCGCGTTGCAGGGTCCTCACCAGCTGGCGAAGAAGTTGAGTATGTACTTGCGCTCGGACCACTCACGACTGCGCCGGAGCTTCCCGCTGCGAAGGTCAGGCAGGGCAAAATCAGGGAGCCGCTGTCCGACCAGCGGATGCGGCACAGCTGCCGTCCCGGCCGCTGAAGGCCCATCGAGCAGGTCCTCGAGCACGGTTACAGTGGCGCTGCCGGCGTTTGACACCAGCAGCCGATTGGTCGAGGGATCGACGGCCAGGCCGGCCGGGGCTTCGCCGACCGGGAGTCGCCCCCATTCGCGGTCGTCGGCGGCGCCGATCACGCTCACCGTACCCTCAGCGCGATTGCCGACGTAGACACGGTCGCCGCTTGGCGACACGTTGATCCCGACCGGCCCCCTACCGACCGGGATCTCAGCTGCCAGCTCTCGGGTGGCCAGCGAGAGCCTGAACACGGAGTCAGACGCCGAGTTGGCGACATAAAGGCTGTCGTTCAGCGGGTTGATGACCGTCGCGCAGGGTGCTCGGCCAAGCTCAAGCCGACCGATCTGTTGCCGCGCTGCGCAGTCGAGAATGCTCATCGAGTCGGTCAGGAAGTTCGCGCAGTAGCCGATCTCGCGTCGAGTGTCGACGGCAACGCCCCCGGCCCCCAGTTCCGCGGGAATCGTGGCCAGGACGCGCAGCTCGTCAACATCGATCACCGCCACGACCGCCCCCGCGGCGCAGCCGACGTAGAGCAGGCGCCGCTCGGCGTCCAGCGCGACGCACGACGGGTAAGCCGGCACCTCCAGCGACGCTTCACGGCGCTGGCGAGCGACGTCGATCACGCTCACGCTGCTCCCGCGGAGGTCGCAGACGAACAGCCGCCGCCGGCGCGCGTCGAGGATCAGGTCGGTGGGCTCACGGCCGACACCGATGGGGTCCAGCACGGTCAGCCGGTCGAGGTCGATGACAGTCAAATTGTCGCTGCGCGAGCTGGCCACGTAGGCCCGACGCCCGAGATCGTCTACCACCGAGCCCTCAGGCCCCAGTCCCGTCGGGAGCTCTGCGATCAGACGGTGGGTTTCAGACGCCGCGGGCGATATTTCGCAGGCTGCCCCGTCGGGGAAGGCCGGTAGGTCGTAGGGGGACACGTCCGCATCCTAAGCTTCCGCGGCCTCGCGACGTCGCCACCATCAGCCCCGGCGTCACCGTAGTTCATAACGCGAAGTCAATCCCCGCGACGCCCGGGCGTTCTAGATGAAGTCGTGGCCCGTGAGCACGTACACGAACGGCACGATCGGCACGATCGAGGCGATCGCCCAGGTCAACCTCGGGACCAACCCCATCTCAGACCGCCCGAGGAGATCGATCCAGATCAGCACCACGGCAACGGGATGCAGAATGCACAGGACGATCTCGACAAGTTTCTTCACGCGCGGGTCCTTACCCGCTCAAGCGGGGTGAGAATCCTGTGGGCGGCCACTCATCTGAGACTCGTGGGGACCGCGGTAGAACCTGCCCGGCAGCGGGTCCACCAGTCCTGATCTGACCGCCCGGGCCGACTTGCCTGGCGAGGCGGTCCGTCATAGTGCTGACGGCGATGGGCCGGCCACCAGACGAGCTGTATGTGTGCTTACCGTCGTAGGCCGCCGCGATAGGGTCCCCGCCGGGTGCACAACCGCGGGTTCAAACCACTGCTGAGAACGCAATGACCAGCCCGCCGGCGCAGATGCGCGCCCTCGTCCTCACCGGCTTTGGCGGCTCCGAAGTCTTCGCCTCGACGACGGTCGACGTGCCCACCGCGGGCCCCCGGCAGCTGGTCGTTCGGGTGCTCGGGACCTCGGTGAATCCGCTCGACTATCAGACGCGGCGAGGCGATTACCGGGCCGAGCTCACACTGCCAGCGATCATCGGTTCGGACGTGTCAGGCGTCGTCGCGGCCGTCGGCCCCGGCGTGCGTGACTTCGCCGTCGGCGATGAGGTGTTCTATCTCCCGCCGCCGTTCACGGGCGGAAGCTTCGCCGAGTTCCACGCCGTCGACGAGGCGGTCGCGGCGCGTAAGCCGCGCAATCTCTCCCACCAGGAGGCCGGCGTCCTGCCCTGCGCGGGTGGCACGGCATGGGAGTCGCTGATCGAGCGCGGCCGACTCCGAGTCGGTGAGACCGTCCTGATTCACGCGGCGGCAGGCGGCGTCGGGTCGCTCGCGGTGCAGATCGCCCGGGCCGCCGGCGCGACCGTGTTTGCGACCTGCAGCGAGCGCAGCCGTGACTTCGTCGCCGCGCTCGGTCCCGACCGGCTGATCGACTACCGCGCGGAGGACTCCGTCGACGTCGTCCGCCGCGAGGCCGAGGGCGGCGGGGTGGATTTGATCTTCGACACGGTTGGTGGCGACACGATCGAGCGCAGCCCCTACGCGCTGCGACCTGGCGGGCGAATCGTTTCCATCGTCGATATCCCCCGGCCGCAGTCCCTGCTCGAGGCGTGGAACCAGAACGCGGAGCTCCACTTCGTCTTCACGCCGCCGCGGCGGGCGACGCTCGATCGCCTGCGCGTCTTGCTAGAGCGAGGCGCTGTGCGACCGCTGATCGATTCGGCGCTGCCGCTCGAGCAGGCGCCGGCTGCTTTGGAACGACTCGAGGCCGGGGGCGTTCGAGGGAAGATCGCGCTCGTCCCACCGGGCGAGCCAACCGCAGGCTGAGGAGGAGGCGGAGTGATAACTGAACTACACACAGTCACGCTCTATGTCGCAGACCAGGACCGAGCCAAGCGCTTTTACGTCGACACACTCGGCTTTGAGCTGCGTGCGGATCAACCTGGACTGGGTGCCATCGGGCGCTGGATCGAAGTCGCTCCCGCGGGTTCCCAGACCGCTTTCATGCTTGCCGACGCGGCCGGCTGGCACAAGCAGGATCGAATCGGCAACTCGGCCGATGTCACGCTGCGCTGCGAGGACTCCCGCGCCCTCCACGCGGACCTCGCGGCTAAGGAAGTCCCCGTGACCGCGCCGCAGACGGAGCGCTTCGGGACGTTCATCGATATCACCGATCCTGACGGTCACCAGCTCCGCGTCGTCGACATGCATGGAAGGACCGTCGCCGATCGCGAAGAGCCTGCGGCCTAGGCGCGAGTGCCGCTGCTTGAGCGTGAAGAGGAGCTGGGAGTACTCGCCGACGCTCTCGACGATGCGATCGCCGGTCACGGGTCGCTTGTGCTTGTCTCCGGAGAGGCCGGCATTGGCAAGAGCTCGCTCGTGCGGGAGCACAGGGCACGAAATGGTGAGCGCGCTGCGTTTCTGACCGCGGCGTGCGAGTCGCTGTCGGTGCCTGTGCCGCTGGCACCGCTGCGCGAGCTGGCAGAGGCAGCGGACGGCGGAGATCTTCTGGAGAGCGCGGCCGACGATCGCCTCGTGCTCGCACGGAGACTGGCGGCGGCGCTGGCCAGCCAGGCCCCGGTCGTGGCGGTCATCGAGGACGTTCACTGGGCGGACCCACTGACCCTCGACCTGATCCGCCTGCTCGTGCGCCGGGCGCGCGAGATCGCGGCGGTCATCATCGTCACCTTCCGCGATGACGAGGTCGGCGCGAACCCGAACCTCAGGATGCTGCTCGGCGACCTGGCGAGCGCGCCCCAGGTGCGGCGGATTCGCCTCCGGCCGCTGTCGGAGACGGCAGTCCGGGAGCTGCGAGGACCGAGCGGGCTCGACGTGACCGAGCTCGTGCGAGCCACCGGCGGCAATCCGTTCCTGGTCGTCGAGGCGGTGGCCGCCGGTAATCGGCTGCCGTTGTCGATCCGGGAGACCGCGCTGGCTCGCGCGGCTCGCCTGAGTCCGCCGGCACGTGAGCTGGTCGACGCAGCGGCCGTGCTCGGCCAGCGCTTCGACTCCGGGCTCCTGGAGACGGTGCTTCCAGGCAGCGCCAGCCTGGTCGAAGAAGCCCTCGCGCGTGGCGTGCTCGTCGCCGACGGCAGCCGGTTGGGCTTTCGGCACGAGCTCATACGCGAGGCCATCGAGACCTCGATCCCTCCCCCTCGCCTTGCCGACCTTCACGCTCGCGCGATGTCCGCGCTGGAGGGCGAGGTGACACCGGCCGTCGCCGCGCGGCTGGCGCATCACGCGGAGTTCGCCGGGCTGCGCCACGAGGCCTGCGCCTACGCCACGCTCGCTTCGGCCGAGGCGGAGCGACTCGGCGCGCCGCGTGAGGCCCGGCTTCAAGCCGAGCGAGCGCTCCGGCTCGGCGAGGATCTTTCCGATCCCGAGCGCTACGACCTCATGATCCGATACTCGCGTGCGGCGAACTTCACCAGCCCTCGATACGAGGACGCAGTCTCCGGAGCTGAGCAGGCCCTGGCCGTCGCGCAGCGGCTTGGAGATCCGGTGCGCCAGGCGCGGGCCCTGGAGGCGATGGCATGGGCGCTGTGGTCCTTCGACCGGATGCTCGAAGCAAAGCAGGCAGCAGACCGCGCCATCGAGGTGCTGGAGGACGCTTCTGACGTTGCCGCCCAGGCGCGCGCGGAGGCGACGCGCATCCGGATCGAGGCCGCGGCCTTCGACCCCGCGGCTGCCATCGCAGCTGGGCCCCGAGCGCGTGAACTGGCCGCGGCGGCGGGCCTTGACGACGTCGAGCTTGGCATTGCCATCAGCCTCGGACTGGCGCTGGGCCACGCGGGCAACCCCGAGTCGCTGGCGATGCTCGAGACCGCGCTGCGCGACGCTCGAGCGGCTGGGCTCGCCATCGCCACGATCCGCAGCTACGTCAATCTGATCTTCGTCGCGGCCACCCTGCGCCGACATCAGCTCGTCGAGAGGACGATCCGCGAGGCGCGGGCCTATTGTCAGGAGCAGGATTCGCGTATTCCCGGACACGCGATCGAGGGATTCATGGCTCGCAGCCTGCTCGACCGCGGTCGCTGGACGGACGCCCTACGAGCCGCCGCCTACAGCATTCAGATGTGGCATGCCGACGTCCCACTCGGCCGCGCGATCGAGGCGACCGTCGCTGCGCGCCGCGGCGAGGCAGGCGCTGAGGCGGCACTCGAGGAGGCTTGGAGCCAGATCCCCAAAGCCACCGAGGACTCACGTCACGCCACGCTTCGCTGCGCGCTCGTGGAGGCAGCATGGCTTCGCGGCGACCGCTCGGCGGCCCTCGAGCACGTCACGGCCGCAGCGCGCTCGCATACGCCATCTCGATTCGCACGTTGGGGGGGCGAACTTGCCCTCTGGGCGGCGCGCCACGGCACCGAGCTCGCCGCGCCCAGCGGCGCCTGTGAAGCCGTGAAGCTCGAGCTCGCAGGCGACTGGCGAGCAGCGGTTGACGCGTGGCGGGAGCTCGAGGCGCCCTACGAAGCCGCGTTGGCCGCCCTCCCGGGAGACGATGCTGCCGCGCGCCAGGCGCAGGCCACGCTGCACAAACTCGGCGCGCGCGCCGCCGTCCGGGCGTTTGCCCGTGAGCGAGCCGCGCGCGGCGCACGCGCGCCGCGCGGACCCCGTCGATCGACGCTCGCGCATCCTGCCGGGCTCACCCGCCGCGAACAGGAGGTGCTCGAGCAGCTGGCGACCGGCGCGACCAACTCAGCCATCGCCGGCCTCCTGCACCTGTCCGAACGAACGGTCGCGCATCACGTCTCGGCGATCCTGTCCAAGCTCGGCGCGGCCACGCGGCTGGCCGCCATCGAACAGGCGCGGGTTCGTGGGCTGCTCCCCCAAGATGGGACGGTGAGCGAGAAAAGATAGGCCGGGCTTCCGATGTGGCGCGGGAACGGCTCCGTCACGCTGCCGGCGTCAATCGATCAAGGAGGCAACGTGAGCTACTCGCTCAGGACGATCGACGAGTTGGAGTCGATCCACCACGGCGCCGTCAAGCTTGCCGGCGCCGAGCTCGGCATTCAATCGTTCGGCATGCAGGTGCTCGATTTCCCGGCCGGCTTCGCCGACTACCCCGAACACGACCACGCCGACGACGGCCAGGAAGAGGTCTACCTGGTGCTGGCCGGACAGGCGGACTTCGTGATTGACGGCGAAGACCTCACCCTCTCTCCTGGACAGCTGCTGAAAGTCGAGCCGGGCACCCGCCGCAAGCTCTATCCAGGCCAGAACGGGGTGAGGGTCCTGGCCATCGGCTGCACACCGGGCCGGACCTACGAGCGGCCGCAGGACTTCCGCACCGGAGCCCGGGTATGACCGAGACGATCAGCGCGGGACCCCGGACCGGGCAGCCTGAGGCACGGGTCGTTTCCGGCGCTCCGGAAGCCCTCTGGTTCCTCGGCACGCTCGCCCGGATGAAGCTCGAGGGGCACCAGACCGGGGGCCGCTTTGCTCTCTGGGAGGGCGTCCTGCCCCGCGGCGCGGCCCCCCCGCTTCACTCGCATCCCCAGGACGAGACGTTCTACGTGCTCGAGGGCGAGCTCACCGCATGGGTGCTCGAGCCGGAGCTCGTCGCGGCTGGGAGCGACCCGGCGGAGTGGGCCGGCAGCCACGGCCGGATCTGCGCGGCGGGCGCTGTGGTGTTCGCGCCCGCCGGGATTCCGCACACGTTCCGCGTCGAGTCGGACACTGCGCGAATGTTGTTCCTATCCACGCCGTCAGGGATCGAGGACTATGTGCGCGCGTTGGCCGAGCCGGCACAGTGGCCATGGCTACAGCCACCGCCCGACGGCCCCCGGGTCCCCCCGGAGCGGATTGCCGCAGTTGAGGATCGGCTCGGAATCGTCCGGCACGGACCGCCACCCCCTACGGCCGAAACCGACTGACTCGCGAACCCGACGCCGCATGCATTAGGCTTGCAGGCGCAAGGAATGTAACTTCGGTGGCGAAGGGGGTTCGGGAGATGTCCCGAGTGGTTAAGTTGGTCGTCGCGTCAACTGTCGCGTCCGTTGGCTTCGTGGCTGCGGCTACGGCGGCAACCCCGGTCAAGAACGGCGTCTACGCCGACGGCGCGACGGGCGTGATCGTCGGCGTGCACGCGACTAACTCGATTCACGCCTTCAACGTCACGTGCCATAAGCGGACGTGGGTGGCGCAGCAGTTCATCACGATCACATCCCGGGGCGCGTTCTCCTACAACGGGGCCGACTTCCTGGCCAAGAACGGCCGCAGGACGAGCACGACGGGCACGATGACCGCGAGTGGGAGGTTCAAGACCTCGCGGCTGATCGTCGGACGGTTCTCCGCCGGCGGGTGCTCGGGGCGCTTCAGCGCGACGTTCTCATACTCGGTCCGGTAGGAGCCATCGCGGGTGGGTCTGGCTTGCCGGGTGCCGGCTCTCCGTCCGCGGGCCTACGACGCTGCGGGCCTACGCCCCCCGGGTCGCGCGGGCGGGAGTCTTGCTCCGCGAGCTCGTGCCCGCGGCTCCGGCGCCGTTTGAGCTGCGGCTTGTCCGCTTGGCGCTTCCGGCGTTTCCGTTGGTGCTCCGGGAGGTCTTCGCAGGCGAGGTCTTCGCGCCCGAGGTCTTCGCACGCGAGGTCTTCGCGGCCGAGGTCTTCGCGGCCGAGGTCTTCGCGCTTGCGGTCTTCGGGCTCGCCGTCCGGCTGCTCCCGTTCGAGCTCGAGCCGCTCTTAGACCGCGAGGTCCCCTGAGCCCTCCCCGCGGCGCGCGATGCCGGCTTCGCGCGGGTGCTGCGGCGTGGCGGCTCCCGGGTGCTCTTCGACCCGTTCGTCCCCTTAGAACGAGCGCTCTGCGCGCGGCTCGTGCCGGTGGGCTTCGCCGAGCTGCTGCGTTTCGCCGAGCTGCTTCGCGCTCGCGAGCTCGCGGCGGTTTTCGGGCTCGGGCCCGTTCCGCTGCGCCCGCCGAGCTTCGTCACGAATGCGTCCATGGCGTTGCCCGGCGCTTCTGCCGCTCGCCGAGCTCCGCTGGCCACCTTCTGCGGCGCCTCGGCGAGAGCCGAGTGGCGGCCTCGACCTGTGATGAGCCGCGCAATTCTCTTCGTCGCGACCTGTGCGATAGTCGCCGCCCCGGCCCCGACCGCGAAGCCTCCCGCCCCTGCAAGCCGCGCGTTCGAGACCCGCTCTGAGGTCTGCTCACGTGTGGTGCCAACGCGCCTGATGGCTTCGCCCACCGCGGTCGCGACCAGCGCCCTGGCGGTGTCGGTATCGAGGATCTTGCGAGCACTGCCCCGAATATCTGCAGCCATGCGGAACTCCTCTCCGTACGTTGGGACCGGCTGGTCAAGCCTACCCGCGGACGAGCAGCGAAAAGCGCGTTGACGCGGTCGCCCTCCGTGTGACGCCTCCGGCGAGCGCGGGGGGCTGCCGGGCGGGCGCGCATGGCACTATGCGCTCGTGGTCGAGGCGCGGATCTCCGGGACACTCGCCGCGGCGGTGACGCCGCTGCGCGATGGCGGAGCCCGCCTCGACGAGGACGCACTTGCGCCGTTGCTTGACTTCTACCGCGCGAGTGGGCTCGACGGGCTGCTGGTCCTCGGCACGACCGGCGAGGGCATTCTTCTGGACGACGGAGAGCGCCGCCGCGTCGCCGAGTTGGCGCTCGCGGGTGCCGCCGGCATGCCCGTCGTCGTGCACTGCGGGGCGCAGACCACGACCCAGACGTGCGCGCTATCGGCTCACGCCGCCGAGGTCGGGGCGCAGGGCGTGGCCGTGATCGCGCCGCCCTACTTCGCTTTTGACCAGACGGAACTGGTGGAGCATTTCGCCGCCGCGGCGGCGGCCTGCGCGCCGCTTCCGTTCTACATATACGAGTATGCCGAGCGCAGTGGCTACGTGGTTTCGCCGGCGGTCGTCGAGGAGGTGCGCGGGCGCGCCAGCAACCTAGTCGGCATGAAGGTCTCCGACGCGCCATTCGCGCGCGTGGAGCCGTATCTCGCCACCGGGCTTGACGTGTTCGTCGGCGCCGAGGGCGTCATCGCCGAAGGGATGGAGCACGGCGCCGTCGGCGCGGTCTCCGGAGTCGCTGCCGCCTTCCCAGAGGCGGTCGCGGCACTCGTCCGCAATCCGACGCCCGAGCGCTCCGCGCTCGTGCAGTCGCTGCGTTCGGCGCTGTCCGCGCGCCCATTCCAGGCCTCGGTCAAGGCCGCGCTCGCTCACCGCGGCGTCCCCGTGCGCCCGGACGTGCGGGCTCCGCTACGAGCATTGAGCGATGAAGCCGCGACGGCGCTGGGAGCCGAGCTCGAACGCCTGCTCGGGGCCGCCTCCGCTTCCAGCGAGCGCACGATCCGCGTCATCAGGCACGTTGAGGGACCGCTCAAGGACACCATCATCGAAGTCGTCGAGGACGAGGGCGGCGCGCTCCGCCTCGTCACGACGGAGCTGCACGTTTGCTTCGACGGGCAGGCAACCGGAACGGTCGAGGACATCACGCCATCGGATTTGCGGCCGCCCGGCTCTCCCCCCCGCGGTTGACTTGAGCAGGCGGGTGGCAGCGCGAGGGTTGGCGGTGTTGGGGGCGGCATTGGTCGGATTGGCGCCGGCCGCAGCGCCCGCGGCCGCGACTCCTGCGCCTATTCATGGCGCGACGAGAGCGCGCCTGGCGCCGCCGACCCCGGCTCAGGAGCTGGCGCGAATGGCAAGGAAGGCAAACCCACGGCCGCTTCCGCGCCGGGCACCCCTTGTCTGGACGGCGCCGACCGGCCTCGACGACCACGCGATCAACGCGGTCTCGTGTCCGTCGGTCTCGCTCTGCGTCGCGGTTGACGATCACGGCGACGTGCTGACCTCCGAGGAGCCGTTCGCGGGCGCGGGTCATTGGCAAGCCAGCGATGTGGACGGAAGCCGCGCCCTCACCGCCCTTTCCTGCCCCTCTGCCTCGGTTTGCGTGGCCGTCGACAGTCAGGGCAATGCCGTAACCACGCTTGACCCGAGCGGGGGCGCGAGCGCTTGGACCGTCGCCCGGATCGACACCAGCATCACCGAGCCGAGTCCCTACGGAGGCGGGCCAGACCTGTTGCGTGGCGTCTCCTGCCCAAGCGCCTCGTTCTGCGTGGCGGTGGACTCGGTCGGCAATGCGCTCTCTTCGGGAAACCCGACCAGCGGTCAGGGCGCTTGGTCGATCGCGCACGCGGACAACAGCTCGGATTACGGATGTGGGAGCGGTGGCCTCACGTGCCAGGCGCCGCTGATGGGGATCGCCTGCCCGTCGGTGACGCTCTGTGCGGGGGTGGATTTCACCGGCAACATCCTCCAGTCCCCGAGCCCCGCACAGACCACTCCGTGGGCGAGCCAGCCGGCCGAGGGCGGCGGGCCGCAATCGCTGTGGAGCGTGTCCTGCCCCAGCACCGCCTTCTGCACAACCGTTGACGGTAGGTCATCCAATGTCTTCAGCTGGGATCCGGCGGCCGGGATCAAGCCAGAGGCGCACCGACTGCCGGTTGACGCCTTTGGCATCTGGTGCCGGTCGGTGAGCCTGTGCCTGGCCTCCGGCGAGGCCGCCGGGGGCATCGCCGAGCTCGTCGGCTCGACGAACGCCGCGACGAGGTCGCCGACGTGGGCGGTTACTGCGTTCGGGGACGTCAACGCGGTCTCCTGCCCGACCGCAACGACCTGCTTGGCCGCAGACAACCAGGGACAGGTGATCGAGGGTGTGACTACAGCCAGCCTGTCGAGCACGCTGCGTCGCCAGGCCCTCGGCGGTCACATCCCGAAGCTTGGCCCGCTCGTTCACGCCGGCGGGTACACGGTCCATTTCACAAGTCCTCTCGCCGGCCAGCTGTCTGTCAAGTGGCAGGTGGGCGGAGCTGTTGTGGCGACTGCGTCAAGACGCTTCGCCGCCCCGCAGACGCGCTCAATCCGCCTGCGCCTGACCGCCGGCGGCCGCGCGCTCGTCCGCGGCGCCACGCGGATCGCGCTGAGCGCGGTTGCCAGCTACGCCACGAGCACCGGCACCGTGAGCGCGCAGCGGACGTTGGTGCGGGCGCGATGAGGCGCGACGCACCACGGGCGACGTCGGCCTATCGATAACGCCCGCTCGCCTTGACGACCCTCAGCTTCGCGTTCGCGCTTCCCAGCGTGGGGTGTGTTGCCGTGACCGCCACCTCTCCAGTCCGCCCCGCCTGGGAGCGGATGAGGGCACCGCCGACGCCGCCGTAGAGCCCAAAGTCAAACGGGTTCTGCGCGATCAGCGTGGCCGGCCCCCTCAACGACAGGCTGACCTCGCCACTCACGTAGGGTCGCTGGTTGCCATACGCGTCGAGCGCCCGGAAGGTGAATCGGGTTGCGTCGGCACCGTCGGCGGCGATCGAGGGATCCTCCAGATCAAGCCGGAGACGGTCGCTCGCCGGGTTTGAGGACATCTGCAGCGATGTCACCTCCCGGCCGCCGACATAGCCGATGATGCCGAGGGTCGGGAGGCCGGCCCCGGTGACGGTCAGATCGACGAACACCGGCGGGTACCGGAGGCTGCCGTAGTTGGTCGTGTCCGGAGTGGCGCTCGTGAGCAGCTGGCCGTCCAGGTAGAAGTCGAGCCTGTCGCAGTTGGTCGCGACCATCGCGTTCTGGCCCGGGCCGTCGGGCGGCGAGCTCGGCCCGAAGTCCCAGTAGAAGGCCGGCACGATCACCGGGGTTGTCGCGGGGCTCACCTGCGAGCGGTAGAAGGACGCGCCGAGCTTGGCGACGCGGAAGCTATCCAGGACCCCCGGCCACTTGATCGCCTCCCAGATCCGGTTGCCGCCACTCAGCGACCCGTAGTCGATGGCGCACCAGGCCAGAAGACCGGCATAGGCCGAGTTCGACCGCGCGATGTTGTGGACCTGGGCGTGCATGCGCGCCTGGGTCTGAAGCGTCTGCGAGCTGTCCACCCACCGATAGGTCGGCGGCCCGTCGAGCGCGCCGACCGCCTCGCTCACCATATAGGGGACGCCCGACAGCGGCGGCTCGAGGATCGCGTTCCCGTTCGACGTGTGGTAGTCGTCGTAGGAGAAGACATCCTCGACCCAGCCGGCCGTCGACTGGGTTGCCATCGCGCCAGCCGTCTGGCGGGTGCCGTCGAACTCATACGCGATGCTCCGGCACTCCGCGTAGAGCTGGTCGTAGTTGCTCGCGGTCTCATCGAGCCGGGTGCCCCACACGATGACCGACGGCCGGTTGCGATCCCGGACGACCATGTCCCGTACGTTCTGAAGCACGAGTTCCTGAAAGTGGGGGTCGCCCATGTACAACCACCCCGGGGGCTCCTCCCACACCATCAGGCCGAGCTGATCACAGGCGTCGAGAAATTGCGGCGACTGCGGATAGTGCGAGCAGCGAACCATGTTGCAGTTGAGTTCGTTCTTGATCAGCTCCGCGTCGCGCGCCTGCAGCCGCTGCGGCGCTGCCATGCCCGTGTAGGGGAAGGTTTGGTGGCGGTTGAGGCCGAACAACTGCAGCCGCTGCCCGTTCAGAAAGAAGCCATCAACCTCGAAGCTCGCCTGACGAAAGCCGGTGTTGACCTCGAGCGTGTGCGAGCCGATCGAGCCACCGCTTAGCGTCGTCCGGACCTTGTAGAGCTTAGGGTTCGCCGGCGACCAGAGGCTGAGGCCGCGCATGCCCGTCAACGTGAGCGTCGCCACCGTCCTTCCCGCCCGGATCGAGATCGCCCTCGAGTGCTTCGTGACGACGCGCGAGCCATCCAGCAGCTCAACCGTCAGCTCCACGTGCCCCTTTGGCTTGGTGAGCGCGTCGATCGTCGCCTCGACCACCAGCCCCGGACGCCCGGACAGGACGTCCACCTGTTTGGCGAAGACATCGTCGATGAACACATCCGGCACCAGTCGCAGCCGCACATCGCGGTAGATCCCCGCCGGCATCAGGTAGTCGACGTTGCCGGGTCCTCCGGGATTGCCGTCCGGTGGGACGAGCAGCCAGCGACCATCAACGACCACGGCGAGAACGTTCTCGCCAGGCAGGAGCTCGTCGGTCAGCTCGACGGACCACGGCAGAAAGCCGCCCTGGTGCTGGCCGACCTCGGTGCCGTTCAGGTAGACCGTGGCTTGGGTCATCACCCCATCGAAGTCGAGAAAAGCTCGCCCGCCCGATAAACCCGCACCGGAGAAGGCCTTGCGGTAGATCCACTGCTTCTGCCACGCCGTCGGGTCCCAGCTGCCCCAGGACAGCGGCACCACGGTGTGCGGGACGGTGATCCGCCTGAAGCCGTTCTGTCGGTAGCCGGGCTCCTGTGAGCCGGCCGCGTACGGGCCTCCGAACCGCCACCCCTGGTTGAAGTTGTAGGTCACGGCCACGGAGGCCGTCCGCTTGGCGTTCGCTCGGGCCGCGACCGAGCTGACGGGCCCCAGCGCCACCGCCGCCCCGCCCACCGCGCCCGCGCGAAGGACATCGCGGCGCGTCACGCCCGACCCGTCGCTCACGGCTTTGCTAGCGCGTCGCCTAACCCGGCAGATGAAAGCAGGGGCAGAGCGTGCGAGGGCACCTCGAGCAGCCGCCTCAGCTCGGTTCGCGTGCCTCTAGCCCGAAGCGTCGCACGATCCGTGCACTATGTGCACGAAATCCGCGACGCTTCGCCTCAGGCGCGGCGCGCGTTATGCGGCGACGGCGATTTGGGGCGCCGCACTGCGGGGAGCCGGGGTACCCCGACGCTTGGAGGGCTCCCGCCGCGCCGCCACCGATGACCGCAGGCGGACGAGCGAGACGACTCCGGGACCCGCCGGAAGCCATACTGCGAGCGCGCGGTAGGACAGCACCGCCGCGATGGCCGCTCCCGCCGGGGCGCCGAGCGCCACCAGCGAGGCGACCAACCCACCGCTTAGGCTCCCGGGGACCGGCAGCATGTTGAACATCGTGCCCAGGAAGTACGCCAGGACGAGGGCGGCGAGCGACAGCCTCACATCGAACGCGTGCAGCATCGTCGCCAGAACGCCGATGTCAAAGGCCCACCAGGCAAGTGCTCCGAGCAGGGCGGGATGGGGCCGGCGGAGCTCGCTCCAGGCACGCGCGGCGGCGGCGCCGAGTACGGGCAGCCGCGCAGCCGCGTGCCGGGAGATGGAACCCACGCGTCCGGAACCCTCGCCGAGCCGGCCCAGGACGCTCGCCACACGCCCGGGCGCCGTGAAGGCGATCCCAACGAGGGCCAGGATCCCACCCGCGACGCCTGCGCCGACCAGCCCGAGTCCCTGTCCAGCGCTCACGTGGACCCAGCCGATCGCCACCGCCACCCCGCTCGCCAGCAGCGCGGCCATATAGACGCCATAGAGGACGAGCAGGAACGCGATCAGCCGCTCGGCCAGATCCTTGGCCCGGACCCCGCGGGCGCGCAGTGCCCACACCGTGAGCGCCACACCGCCGAGTCCGGCGGTCGGGAGCAGTCTGGTGGCAGCGGCGCCGGCGAGCGTCATGTCGTAGGAATCGAGCAGGCGCAGCCTGGGGTTGGCCCGGGACACCATCCGGTGGAGGAGAAGAACGTAGCCGGTGACCGACCCCGTCTCGAGCGCTGCGGCAAGAACGACGAGGTGCCAGTTCACGTGCAGGACACGGCTCATCTCGTGCACGAACTCGCCGACGTGTGCCCGGCCGAGAATCGCGACTGCGCCGACGCCCGCGAGGATGAGAAGACGCCTGGGCCATGCTCGCCGCGCCGGCGCTGTCGCCGGCGCGATCTCGCCGGCGAGCGAGCGGACCGAACCGATCGGAAGTCTGATGCTCATCGACAGCTGCATGCCCGCAACCGTGGCAGGCCGAGACGCACGCGTCCATGGAGATGGCCGGTGCCGCGGGGTGCGGTTACCCGTACCCCGCGGACGCGAGTGACCGCTCTTTGCGGTCGAGCCCTAGAAGAGCATCGTCAGTTCATCGACACCTGAGTGCGTCCTGATGCTCAGTGAATGCTGCCCCTTTTCGAACACGCGCATCATCCGGCTGTTGCCAAGCAGCACCTCAGCGCTGAGGCCCCGGGCGCCGTGCCTGCGGCCGTAGTCGACGAGCCCAGCATGCAGGATCGTTCCCAGACCGGCTCCCTGCCACTCCGGATCGACCATGTATGCCACCTCGGCCAGGCCTGTGGCCGGGTTCAGGTAGTAACAGCTCGCAGCCACGATCCGCTCGTGCGAGGAGGGGCCGACCACTGCGGCGAAGGCCGTCTCGCGATCGTCGTAGGAGACGCTGCAGAGGTATTGGGCGGCTGTGTCGGTGAGCGAGTTCAATTTGTGGAGGAAGCGCGTCTCCTTGTCCTCGTCGCTGAGCCGGTAGAAGAGCTCCTGCATGGCGCGGCTGTCGCTCGTTCGGGTCGGGCGCAGACATACGCTGCGGCCGTCCCGGAGCGGCACGTCGCGTACCTCCGCGACCGGGTAGGCGCGGCGGCTGCGCAGCTGCTGCTTCGGGCCCACGAGCCCGCGGCGTATCGCGGCTTCGAGCAGCGAGTCGCGGAGGTCGGGGTGCGCGATCTCGATCAGCGCCACCGCGCGCTCGGAAAGCGAGCGGCCGAACAGGTACGCGGTGCCGTATTCGGTGATCACCCAGTGGACGTCAGCGCGCGGGATTGAGACCGCCGCATCGGCATCGAGATCGGGGCAGATCGCCGACTGACCTGCCGGCGTGCGCGAGGCGAGGCAGATGATCGCCATTCCGCCCTCAGACGCGAGCGCCCCGCGGTGGAAGGCGGGGCCGGTGGAAATGCCGCCGTACAGGGCTCCGTCGACACTCTCGGTGCACACCTGACCGGTGAGGTCGATCGAGAAGGCCTGCGTCACCGAGACCATCCGCTCGTTCGCCCCGATGACCGAGGGGTCGCAGATGTACTCGATGGGGTGAAATGCGAACCGATCGTCGCCGTCCACGAGGTCATATAGACGACGGGACCCCATGGCCCAGCTCGTCGTGACCGGGCCGGTCACCGCCCCGGTCGTGACGAGGTCGACCAGCGGCTCGGTGATCACGTCCGAGTGGATCGCCAGCTCGCGTCGGTTGCCGAGGCGAGCCAGCATCTCGTTCGAGACGCGGCCCAGGCCCACCTGCAGCGTCGAGCCATCGTCGATCAAGCGGGCGACGTAGCGGGCGATCTGCTCGGCCACGTCATCGGCGCCCTCATGCAGGTACTCCACCACGGGCGTATCCACCGACACGAAGCTCGCGATGCGCTCGACGGGTATTCGGCTGTCGCCCGCCGTGCGAGGCATCACCGGGTTGACCTCGGCGATGACGGTCCGGGCGGCCATGGCCGCGGCCTTGGTCACATCGACCGAGATGCCCAGGCTGCAGGTCCCGTCCGGCTCCGGCGGCGCGATCTGGATCATCGCGACATCGAGCGGGATCTGCCGGGTCTCGAACAGGCGCGGCACGTCCGAGAGCGAGAGCGGCACGTACTCCACGAACCCCGCCTCCCGCAGGGCCCGGACGTCGCGGAGGGCCCGGACGTCGCTTCCTACATAGAAGACCCGATGCCGGTAGCTCGTCCGGGGCGGGTCGCCGGTCCCGACGCGGTCGGTGAGGAAGTGGACGAGCTCGACCCCCGGCCGCTTGAGCTGCTCGAGGGCCTCCACCAACACTCGCGGAGTGGCGCACGCGCTCCCGACGAAGACCTTTTCGCCAGGCCGCACGACCGAGACGGCCTCTGCAGCCGAGACCTCGCGATCACGCCACTCCGATACCCCTCCAACCGACATGCCCGGTGCCCAAGATACCCCTCGGCCCTCGCCCGGACTGCGCCCCGCCGGCCCTGCCGTCGCCGCAACCGATGATTTGTGCCTCGGGAGCGAGTCTGATGGCCAGCACAGGCACTCTCACTCAAAGGAGCTCATGATGCGTTTTCGCGCCTGCCTTCAACTCGACGGAAAGACAGCAACCGGAATCGTCGTCCCCGATGAGGTCGTCGCCGCGCTCGACGGTGGGAACCGGCCCCGAGTCCGCGTAACGCTGGCTGGCTTCAGTTACGCGAGCACGGTGGGCAGGATGCGCGGCGAGTTCAAGCTTCCGGTCAGCGCGGCGGTGCGTGAGCAGACCGGCCTCGCGGCTGGGGACGAGGTCGAGGTTGAGCTGGCGCTCGACACGGCGCCTCGGGAGCTCGACGTCCCGGCCGACCTGGCCACCGCTCTGTCGGCCGACCAGGTTGCCAACGACGCTTTCTCGAAGCTCTCCTACAGCGCTCGCAAGCGGCACGTGCTGTCGGTGGCCGGCGCCAAAACGCCAGAGACCCGTCAACGCCGCGTCGCCAAGGTTCTCACCGAACTCCACTGACCCGCAGTTGCGCCGCCGGCGTCGATCTGATCGGATTGGCGTCAACGATGGCCGCATCTTCAGCTGCTGAGAGTGCATCTCCCGCTGCCAGCTCGCCAACGCTCGGAAGCAGGTTCGCCGAGGCGCTCGGGCGCAAGGACTTCGACGGGATCATCGAGCTCTTGGATCCGAAGGTCGACTTCAAAGGTCTGACCCCAGGCCGCACATGGGAGGCGACGAGTGCCGAAGCCGTCGACGGCATCCTCCACCAGTGGTTCGAGGAGAGCGACGAGCTCGAGGGCATCGTGGCCCTCGAGAGCGACTCCGTGTCAGATCGACAGCGGGTCGCCTACCGGTTTCACGGACGCAACCCCGACGGAACCTTCGTGGTTGAGCAGCAGGCCTACTACGCCGAGGCCGAAGGGCGCATCAACTGGATGCGCGTCCTCTGCTCCGGGTTTCGCCCGCGCTGACGCCGCCGTAATGAAGCACCGCAGGTGAGACTCCGGGATTGGAGAGAGGATGCTGAGTGAGAGGGACAGCCTGCTCTGCGAGCAGTCGCGCTGGGACTTCGGCGACCTGGCCGCCGTGTACATCAACTGCACCCTGAAGCGCTCGCCAGAGATTTCCAACACACAGGGACTGGCTGACCGCTCGATCGCGATCATGAAGAAGCTCGGCGTGTCGGTCGAGGTCTTCCGCGCGGTCGACCACGACATCGCCACCGGGGTCTGGCCCGACATGACCGAGCACGGATGGGAACGTGACGAGTGGCCGGCGATCTACGCGCGAGTGATGGCGGCCGACATCCTCGTCCTGCTCACGCCGATATGGCTGGGCGAGAAGTCTTCGGTGTGCACTCGCGTCATCGAGCGCCTCTACGGCAACAGCCATCTTCTCAACGTGAACGGGCAGTGGTCCTACTACGGACGAGTCGGTGGGTGCATCGTCACCGGCAACGAAGACGGGATCAAGCACTGCGCGATGAACATCCTCTACTCGCTACAGCACCTGGGTTTTGTCATTCCCCCCCAGGCCGACGCCGGCTGGATCGGGGAAGCCGGGCCAGGACCGAGCTACCTCGATCCTGGCTCCGGCGGACCAGAGAACGATTTCACCGCTCGCAACACCACGTTCATGACCTGGAACCTGTTGCATCTCGCGCGGACGCTCAAGGACGCCCGGGGCATCCCCGCTCACGGAAACCAGCCCGAGCAGTGGGCGTGCGGCGCGCGCTTCGGGTACGAGAACCCCGAGCATCGCGTGTGACACGTCCTGCAAGGTTCCGTTCGCGCGAATCGCCTCAGTTGTGAGGGCCGATGGCCGCCTATACAGTGGCCGCTCCCCGGAGGGCACTGTGAAACCAATGCGCACACGGCGACAATCGACGATCGAGGATCTCCGGCGCGTGATCGACACCCTCCCCCGGGACACGCGCGTCGCGATGCTGGAAGGCATCCAGCAGAACGACATCATCGCCGGCGCCTACACCGATCATGGGGGCATCTGCCCGATGCTGGCCGCCTTCCGCGCCGGCGGTCGGGCCAGCTGCGGCTCGTTCGCGAGGGCGTGGGACGCGTTCGCCTTCCGCGGCGCCCGAAGGCGGCTGGCCCGGCGCGCGACGCGGCGCGAACTGCTCGTCCTCACCGCCCACCTCGAGGCGAGCCTGCTCGAGGACGACGGCGTGACCACCGACTTCGGTGCGGCGATCACGCAGCATGAGAAGCTTCGCCGCGCGCGATCCGCTGAGACCCACCCCCCCGGAACACACCGAAGCTCAGAGATCCTGGCCCGCTCCGGTTGGGCGTGGCTGCGCGTCATGCGGCGCTACGACGAGTACGAACGCACGCTCGCGCTGATCGAGTCCGGTGCCGGCGGTCCGGCGGGCACCCCGGCTGATCGCCCCGCCGAACTCACGCCGTCTCGCTGAGAGCTGCGTGCCCACGGCCCGCGGGGTCTTCTGACAGGCAGCGCCGCATTGCCTCGGTTTGCTGCGACACTCTCCAGGAGTGGCTATCCAGGCCTCGGGCAGGGGGATTACGTCGTCGCGCGCGTGCTTGGCGATCGGCTGTGCCCTGCTGCTCGCGGCGTTGCTCGCCGCGTCGGCACGAGCGGGTGTGCTCACGCGGCCCGAGCATGCCCGGCTGAGGGCGACCGGGCTGACCGCGGCCGAACGCCGCGCGATAACCGTCACGTCGCTCAGCCTGGCGAGCGACGATTCGCTTGGCGTCGTCGTCCGCGTCACGTTTTTGGGCAACGCCGAGCGCTACTTCGGCAGGGGAGCTCTGAAGCATGCCGTCCTGGCCCTCGTCCTCGAGCCCAGCTCGGGACGGCCGACCGGTCTGGTCGACGAGGGCTCGGCCATGTCCGAACGCGTGCTGCGGATGACGCCCGCCCGGCCGGTGGGCGCGGCTCGGCATGCCAATCAGGCGACCCTCTACATCGCGGGCACTAGGGTGAGCCGGTTCGCGAAGGTCGAAGTCAAGGTCTTCGCAACGACTCCGTCTCATCTCTCCAGGAGCCACATTCTCAGCTCGAGTGCTGCGGAGGTGCTCGCGCTCAAGCTTGACTCGAGCCCGCTCAGCTGCGAGCAGCTCACCGTGCTTCGCAGCCAGCTGCAGCAGCTCCGTTCGGCCCGGATGACCGGCGAGATAAACCGCATCGGCAGGGAGCAAGCGACGACCTGCGCCAAGCCCTCCGCGCCACCCGCGCCTCCTGCCCCGGCTCCGACCCCGACGACGCCTCCCCCGACCACAACCACCCCTCCCCCGGTCCCATCGCCGTCGTTGGTACAGGTCGTCCAAACCGACCCAGCGCTCTCGCAGCAGATGGCACCGCAGCCGGCCATCAGCTTCTCGAGCGCGCCCCCTCCTGGAGTCCCGGTCATCGACGTCAACGATCAGGTTGGCTACCAGCGCTTCGAAGGCCTCGGCGGGGCGCTCACCGACAGCTCGGCCTGGCTCATCCATGACCAGCTCTCGACCGCTGATCAGGCCACCCTTATGCAGGACCTGTTCGGCCCGGGCGGCATCCACCTCAACTTCCTTCGTGTGGCGATGGGAGCGTCAGGGGCGATGACGGTCGGACCGGCCTACTCCTACGACGACATGCCCTCGGGCCAGTCGGACCCGACCCTCTCCCAGTTCTCGATCAACCACGATCTCGCCTACATAATCCCCACGCTCCAGCAGGCGCTGACCATCAATCCGACCCTGCAAATCCTGGCCAATCCGTGGAGCCCGCCGGGGTGGATGAAAGCCAACGATTCGCTCGGCAACCAGAACGACTCCGGCACCTTGCTGAGCTCGGCCTACCAGCCGCTGGCGAACTACTTCGTCAAGGTGATCCGGGCGTACGCGGTGGAGGGGGTGCCGATCCGAGCGATCACCCCGCAGAACGAGCCGCGGACCAGCGGCTCGGGCACCGCGTACCCCGGCCTCACGCTGCCCGAGCCCGACGAGGAGCAGTTCATCGCCCAGAATCTCGCCCCGACGCTGGCCGCGGCCGGCCTCCATACCCAGATCTTCGGCAACGACCTCAGCTGGGACGCGACCGCGTACGCGAACGGGCTTGCCTCAGGCTCGGCCAGCCCGGACCTGTCGGGCATCGCCTGGCACTGCTACTTCGGCTCGCCGACGGTCATGACCCAACTCCAACAGACCGCGCCCGGCCTTGACCAGATCGTCGATGAATGCTCACCCGAGATCCGCGGGTTCGGCACGCCCGAGTTCCTGATCTCGACCTTGCGCAACTGGGCCAGCACCGTCGCGGTCTGGAGCATCGCGCTCGACCCCAACGGCGGCCCGATCCAACCCGGCAACAACTGCGGCGGCTGCCGCGGGCTGGTCACGATCGACGAGCAGTCGCACACGATGACCCTGCGGAACGAGTACTACCAACTCGGGCAACTCAGCAGCTTCGTCGAACCCGGCGCACGGCGGATCGAGTCCCCCAGCTTCGTCACCTACGGCCTCAACAGTTCGAACATCGAGACGGTGAGCAGCGGCCTCGACGACGTCGCCTTCCTCAATCCGGACGGGTCGAAAGTACTGGTCGCCTACAACAACTCGACGACGCCGATCTCCTTTGCCGGCGAATCGAATGGTCGCTACTTCAGCTACACCATCCCCGCCCAGGCGATGACGACTTTCGTGTGGCGTTGAGGCGCTACCAGCGTCGCCCGGACCAGCGCCCGTAGCGGCGGCGATGGCCGAACAGGCCGCCCAACGGCAGCAGGAACAGCAGCGGCAAGAACAGGACGTGCCCGCCCGTGAGAACGAATACGAGCACGGCGATCACAAGACCGTAAAAGGCGAAACGCAAGTCAACATCTCCGGTGAGGTGGCTTTTAGGAAGTCCCCGGGGTGAGCCACCGAGAATGCCCGTTCGGCGAAGCGGCTAATCGCGGCCGGGCGCTAGCTCAGGTGAAGACGCAGGACCAACCTTTTGCTCCGCTCCGCGTTGATATCTGTAGAGCACGAGCACGAGGACATTTGGGGGCAAATGCGACAGCGCCCCGGGAGGGTCCACCTCCCGGGGCGCCGCTCGGCGGCTGCCGCTGCGGACCGGTGAGCACCAACCGGGGGCGGGCTGGGCCGACCGGACCGCCGCCGAGTCTAGTCGCACAACAACCGCTCGACAATCCGGTGTATTCACTGGCAGTCGGCCTCCCGGAGGCTCATACTGTCCATATGGCGGTGACAGCCGAACGCGTCGACCGCAGCCTGGTCCTCGGAAAGAGCGACGAGGAGCTTGTGGCGCAGGTGCGTGCCGGGAACGACTCTGCCTTCGAGGCTATCTACGACCGATACGCGCGCGGCGTGCTCGCTTTCTGCGCGCACATGCTGGGCAGCCGGGTTGAGGCCGAAGACGCGCTGCAGCTTACGTTCGCGTCGGCCTACCGGGCGTTGAGGCAGCGCGACGGCCACATTTCGCTCCGGCCGTGGCTTTACACCATCGCTCGCAATCGCTGTCTCTCGGAGCGGCGCGCCAGGCGCGACGCAGTTGCCGTCGACCGCGAAGTAGTGGATTGGCCATGCTTCGATGGCCCGGCGGATCAGGCTCAGCGGCGGGAGGACCTGCGCGAAATGTTCGAGGACATGCAGGCGCTGCCGGCCGAGCAGCGCGCAGCACTCGTTCTCTTTGAGCTGGGTGACCACTCCCACGCCGAGATCGCCGCCGTGCTCGGCGTGCGCGGCGAGAAGGTCAAGGCCCTTATCTACCAGGCGCGGGAGGGTCTCGCGCGCGGCCGACAAGCACGCAACAGTTCGTGTGCCGACGTCCGTGAACAGCTGGCGACGGTCCGCGGCGCGATCCATCCACGCAGCCTCATCCGTGCCCACGTAAACCGTTGTCCCGGCTGCGCGGCGTTCGAGCGTGAAGTGCGTAGTCAGCGGACGGCGCTGGCGCTCCTCCTTCCTGTCGTGCTGACCAGCAGACTGAAGACCTTCGTCCTCGGCTCGGCGGTGAGCAGCGGCGATCGGATCGCCGCCGTCGCGAACGCCACGAGTGGGAGCACGCCGCTGCTTGGAGCTATTGGGGCCGGTGCCGAGGGTGCAGCCGCAGCCGGCGTCGTGACCACCGCCGGCGCTGCGGGCGCCGTGAGCGCAGTAGGAACCAGCGCCGGTGCCGTGGGCAGCCTGGCCACGGCCGGCTCGGGTGCGTACGCCGTTGGAGTGGTCGCCGCCCCGACCGCCGCCCTCGCAACAGGTCTCACGGCCGCGGGTGGGGGCGCTGGCATCTTTGGAGCTCTTGGTGGGTGGGGAGCTACCGGGATTGCGATCAAGATCGCTCTCGGGGCAGCCGCGATCGCGGGGGGAGTCGTCGGGGCAACCGCGAAGCCCGGCGTGCTTCATCCACCCACCCCGATCATCTCCAGCAGAAACCCAGTGCCCACGGTCGCCGCTGCGGGGGCTCCGGCGAATACGGCTGTGCCGGCGGTGTCTGGGCCTGCGGTCCTCGGCGGCACGTTGACAGCCTCCAGTGGCGTGTGGTCCGGGTCGCCAACGTTCACCTACCAGTGGGAGGACTGCGACTCATCAGGCGAGAACTGCTCGCTCATCCCCGGCGCGACGTCATCCAGCTACGTGCTCGCCAGCTCCGACGTCGGCTCGACAGTCAAGGTGCTCGTCTCCGCAGCCAACAGCGCCGGTTCCTCCTCGACCGCATCCTCGCCAACCGCCGTGATCGCCGGGGCTCCGGCGAACACAGCTGTGCCGGCGGTGTCCGGGTCTGCGGTGCTCGGAGGCACGTTGACGGCCTCAAACGGCGTGTGGTCCGGGTCACCGGCGCCGACGTTCACCTACCAGTGGGAGGACTGCGACTCGACAGGCGGGAGCTGTTCACCGATCCCCGGCGCGACAGCATCGACCTACGTCCTCTCCAGCTCCGACGTCGGCTCGACCGTCAAGGTCCTCGTGTCCGCAGCCAATAGCGCGGGCTCCTCCTCGGCCGGATCCTCGCCGACGTCCGTGATCGCGGCGGCTCCGGCGAATACGGGTGCGCCGGCGGTGTCCGGGTCTGCGGTGCTCGGGGGCACGTTGACGGCCTCGAACGGCCTGTGGTCCGGCTCGCCCGCGCCGGCCTTCAGCTATCAGTGGGAGGACTGCGACTCGACGGGCGGGAATTGCTCGCCGATCCCGGGCGCGACAGCATCGACCTACGTCCTTGCCAACTCCGACGTCGGCTCAACGGTCAAGGTGCTCGTGTCCGCGGCCAACAGCGCCGGTTCCTCCTCGACCGCATCCTCGCCAACCGCCGTGATCGCCGGGGCTCCGACGAACACGGCCCCGCCCACGGTGTTTGGGGCTGCCGTGCTCGGGGGGACCTTGACGGCTTCGAACGGCGTGTGGGCCGGACTGCCGACGCCGATCTTCAGCTATCAGTGGGAGGACTGCGACTCGACAGGCGGGAACTGCTCGCCCATCCCCGGCGCGACATCGGCCAGCTACACGCTCGCGCGCTCCGACATCGGGTTGACGGTCAGGGTGCTCGTCTCAGTTGTATTCGACGGGGATGCCTTGTCGGCTGGGTCACTGCCGACGCCCGTGGTCGCTGATGCCCCGGCCAACACGTCCCCGCCGGCTGTCTCTGGGTCCGCGGTCCTCGGAGGCACGCTGACGGCCTCGAATGGGGAGTGGTCCGGAATGCCGGCGCCGACGTTCACCTACCAGTGGGAGGACTGCGACTCCTCAGGCGCGAACTGCTCGCCGATCCCCGGCGCGACCTCATCGAGCTACGTGCTGGCAAGTTCGGACGTCGGCTCGACAGTTGAGGTGCTCGTGTCCGCAGCCAACAGCGCGGGCACCTCCTCGGCCGGCTCCTCGCCGACCGCCGTGGTCGCGCCCGCGTAAACGCGGCCCTGGCCGATCGCTCGGATCATCTCAGCTGGATCTGTTCCGGCTTCTCCGATCCGATCCCACTCGTTGCGCTCGCCAGATCCTTTCGAATAGGGTGGGCGCCTTCTCAGACGAAAGGTGGTCGCAGATGAGCATGGTGGTGCGTTTCTCGCCGCAGGGGTTGACGACCGCCCAATACGCGGCGGTCATGAGCCGCTTGAACGAAGCGGGGCATTGGCCACCGGATGGGCTGGAGTACCACGTCTGCTTCGGCGCGCCTGACGAGCTGAGAGTCAGCGAGATATGGACGTCGAGCGAACAGCTCGAAGCTTTCGGGCAGCACCTGATGCCAATCCTCAACGAGGTGGGCGTCAGCCTGGCGGGTCCGCCTGAGCGCCTGGAGATTCATAACCAGGAGCGGTTCTAGGCCGCCCGACTCCGCTGCGATTGGCTGCCGGGGGTGGGCGTTAGGCGACCTGACACACTGATGTTCCACGGCCCCCTCCCGCCGCTGGCTTAGCGCG
>DATGFT010000124.1:0-1978 GCA_035308915.1 Solirubrobacteraceae bacterium | reverse complement strand
TGATGTCAACGGCCGGGAGCGCATCTTCCGCGTCCACACGCGCAACAAGCCCGTCGCCGACACGGTCAACTTCAGCCTGCTGGCCCGCCAGACGTCCGGTCTGACCGGCGCCGACCTGGCCAACATCTGCAACGAGGCGGCGATCTTCGCCGCCCGACGCGATGCCTCGTTCCTGGAGATGGGCGATTTTGACGCCGCGATCGAGCGCGTGGTCGCGGGCGTCCAGTCGCGTCGCGCGCTCACCGACCACGAGAAGCGGGTCGTCGCCTACCACGAGGCCGGTCACGCGCTGTGCGGAGAGCTGCTGCCCTCCGTCGACCGCGTGCATCGGATCTCGATCGTCCCCCACGGACGTGCCCTCGGCTACACGCTGAACCTGCCCGAGGAGGACCGCTATCTGAAGACCCGAGAGGAGCTGATCGATTTCATGACCATGCTCCTGGGCGGCCGCGCCGCCGAGCAGCTCGTGTTCGGGTCGATCACAACCGGTGCCTCGGATGACCTGCGCCGAGTGGCCGAGATCGCGCGGGCGATGGTCACCGAATACGCAATGGGGACCGCCTCTGGCGCGATGCGCAGCGCCGACGACACGGCGTCGGAGTCCGCCCGCCGGGTGCGGGACGTCGAGGTCCGCGAGCTGGCCGACGAGGCGTTCCGAAACGCGCTCGCTGTCCTTGACTCCCACCGCACGCAGCTCGATGCGTTGGCCAGCACCCTGCTGGCCAACGAGGTATTGGAGCGTGACGACATCGAGAAGATCATGGGTGACACGCCCCCTGCCGCCCCGCGGAGGGTGGGCGAGCTCTCGGTGGCCGCGGCAACGGCGCTGAATCCCGCCGCACGTCCGCGCCGGCGCTGATACGGCACGGGACTTACAGAGACAGGGGCGAAGGACCCAGCAGGGCGGTCTTTCATATCCTCACCTGCCGGTGCTGTCGGCAATCGATCATGTGGGCGTGGCGGTCGAGAACCTCGATCGCGCCCTGGCTCTCTATGCGGAGGTTCTGGGGCTGTCGCTGGTTCACCGCGAGACGATCACCGAGCAGGGCGTCGAGGCCGCACTGCTCGACGTGGGCGACGGCCACATCGAACTGCTTGCCCCGCTCGGCCCTGAGACCTCGGTGGGAAAGTTCCTGGCCAGCCGAGGTCCCGGTCTGCACCACATCGCCTATCGGGTGAGCAACGTGGAGGAGGTCCTGGAGCAGCTCGCCGCGGCGGGAATGCGCCTGATCGACGAGCGCCCGCGCACGGGAATTCGCGGCTCCCGCGTAGCCTTCGTACATCCCGCCGCCACCGGCGGGGTCCTGACCGAGATCGTTCAGCCTGCCCCCGAGGAGTCGTGATGGCAGACGAAAAGCCCCAGAAGGTAAGCGTCGGATTCATCGGCAGCCAGGTGCTGAGCGGCCGAATCGCTCCCTCTGAGCTCGCAAAGCTCCGTGATGCGCTCGGCTCAGACGGGTGGCGAGATGTCCGCTTCGAGGACGGAACCGTGGCCCTCGACCTCTCCAAGGTCGTCTACATCCTGGTCGAGGACGAGGAGCACCGGGTCGGCTTCGGCGCCTGAGCTCGCTGATCCTTGGCACCCGCCGGCGTTGACAGGAAGCTGCTCCTGTATGCGCGCACACGCGGTCATCCGCGGTGGGCGGAGAAAGCCGTGGCCGGATATTCACGAACCGGCGAGCACGCGGCGATCTGGATCGGGCTAGGCCTGGCGGGGGCGGCACTGAGCGCCGGCCCGGCGCGCCGGGCGATCTGGCTGCGCGGCGTTCGCATCGTCCTCGCCGCATACGGAGTCAACTACGCGGTCAAGGTCGCGGTCCGCCGGCGCCGTCCGCAATTGGACGGGCTGCCGCCGCTCACCCCGACCGTGTCGCGGCTCTCCTTCCCCAGCGCTCACGCCACGACTTCGTTTGCCGCCGCGCGCGCCTACGGCCGCGCGGTCCCGCCGCCCGCCCTCTACGCCGCCGCGATCGTGTTC
>DATGFT010000123.1:0-2402 GCA_035308915.1 Solirubrobacteraceae bacterium | reverse complement strand
CCTGCAACGTCTGGCGGCAGGCGGCGGAGAACGTGGCGGAGAGCCTGCAGCGGGGGATGCGGGTGATCGTGTCCGGGCGGCTGCGCCAGCGGTCGTATGAGACCAAGGAAGGCGAGAAGCGCACCGTCTACGAGGTCGAGGTTGACGACGTCGGACCCTCCCTGCGCAACGCCTCCGCGAAGGTGAATAGGGTCGCCAGGACCGGGGGTCAGGGCGGCGGGTACGGGCAAGATCGACAGTCCGGGGGCAGGCAGTCGTCCGGCGGGCAGGGCGGCGGTTACGGGCAGGATTCTGACCCGTGGGCTTCCGACAGCCCGGGCGGGTACTCGGACGAACCGCCGTTCTAGCCAGATAACAAGAAACCGACCATCCCCGCTGCGAGCGGGGCTCTGCTAAGGAGCACCACGATGGCCAAGCCACCACTACGCAAGCCAAAGAAAAAGGTCTGCGTGTTCTGCCAGGAGCAGATCGCGTACGTCGACTACAAGGACACCGGTCTACTCCGCAAGTACATTTCTGACCGCGGGAAAATCCGGGCCAGGCGAGTGACGGGCAATTGCACCCGCCACCAGCGCGACATCGCGACCGCGATAAAGAACGCCCGTGAGGTGGCGCTGCTGCCATACACGAGCACGGCGCGCTAGGGGGCAGGGACATGGGTCGTACACCGATGAAGCTCATCCTCACCCAAGAGGTGAGCGGCCTAGGCGAGCCCGGCGACGTCGTCGACGTCGCGAGCGGCTACGGGCGCAACTACCTGATCCCGCGCGGCCTCGCGATGAACTGGACGCGCGGCGCGGAAAAGCAGATCGACCTGATCAAGCGGGCCAGGTCGGCCAGGGAGATCCGCGGCCTGGAAGACGCCAAGGTGATTGCCGGGCAGCTCGAGGGCATGCACGTGCGGATGCGCCGCCGCGCCGGCGGGGGTGGCAGGCTGTTCGGCTCGGTCGGGCCCTCGGACATCGCCGCCGCCGTGCGCGAGGCCGGGGGTCCCGAGCTCGACCGGCGCCGGATCGAGGTGCGCGACCCGATCAAGACCGTCGGCTCGCACCAGGTCCGCGTCAGGCTGCACCCCGACGTCAGCGCCTCGCTCGACATCGAGATTTCCCCCAGCTAGCCGCTGGTCCGGTGATAGCCCGACGCTAGCCGGGCCAGTTCCGGATCGATGTCGCCTACCATCGACCAGACGGCGGCGATGCGCGCCTCCAGGTCGGCGGATTCCGCCGCCGTACGGTCGGCCTCGAGCTGCTCGATGGCCTCCATGAGGCGCCTGAGCGCGGACTGGTCACTCGAACACACCGTCGAAGGATAGCAGCCCGGCCACCCTCCGCGTGGCCACTTCCGTACAGCCGTTATCCACAGCCTGTAACCACAGGGCTGTGGATAGCGGCTGTGGATTTTGCGGCGGAAAATCGCTGCCGAAGTTTTTCTTCCGCACAGCTAGTGGATCGCATTCACGCAGCTAGATAGCTTGTCGCGGTATTTACTCTGGCCATTTCCACAGCTATTTCCCCAGGCTGCGCACAACGTCTCCGGCGTGTTTGCACACCTTGTCCACACCACTGTCCACCGGTCGAGTGGTGCGGTGCGCCGAGGGCCGGAAAAATGTCAGAGCTATCGGCTAGAACAGAGTAAGACGGAGGCAGGAGGGCGTTCGTGCCTCGTTCACTCGCACGGGGGAGGAGGGTCACGTGAGCGTCGCCGAGATCCCGCGGAACGACGACTTCGAGCGGACCCCACCGCACGACGTGGCGGCGGAGCAGTGCGCCCTCGGCGGCATGCTCCTCTCGAAGGACGCCATCTCGGACGTGATCGAGGTGATCCGCCCCGGCGACCACTACCGGCCCGCTCACCAGCTGATCCACGAGGCGATCCTCGACCTGTACGGCCGGGGCGAGCCGGCCGACGCCATCACCGTCGCCAACGAGCTCGCCAGGCGCGGCGAGATCGCCAGGGTCGGCGGCGGACCCTACCTGCACACCCTCATCGCCTCGGTGCCGACCGCCGCCAACGCCGGCTACTACGCGCGCATCGTCAGGGAGCGCGCGATCCTGCGCCGCCTGGTCGAGGCCGGGACCAGGATCGTCCAGTTCGGCTACGCGGGCGACGCCGAGGCCGACGAGCTCGTGGACCGGGCCCAGGCCGAGGTGTACGCCGTGACCGAGCGGCGGTCGGGCGAGGATTACCACTCGCTGTCCGAGATCATGCCCGGCGCCCTCGACGAGATCGAGTCGATCAGCAGCCGCGGCAACCACCTCACCGGCGTCCCCACGGGCTTCGTCGACTTGGACGGCCTCACCAACGGCCTCCACCCCGGCCAGATGGTAGTGATAGCTGCGCGACCTGGGGCCGGCAAGTCGACCCTAGCCTTGGACTTTGCTCGCGCCGCGAGCATAAAGAAC
>DATGFT010000122.1:0-4635 GCA_035308915.1 Solirubrobacteraceae bacterium | reverse complement strand
CCGAGCTACTACCAACGTGATGCCGACGGGGTGCCCCTGGCCTGGATTTCGCGCATCCGCGCCTCTCTGCGCTCGCTGGGTCCACGTTATTGCGCCACCCGCATGCTCAGCGAGTACGCCGATGGCCCCTACCGCAGCGGGGCTGCTCAGGTTCTGGCTGGCCGCATGGCCTAATGCAAATGCATTATTTGGCCGATTATCCAACATGCCCGAGAACCGGCGTTTGGCCGAGCAGGCAAGGGCTAGCTGGCGACGTTCGCGGGCGTGCAGTGGGCTTACGACACGCCTGATCCTCTCCTACGTCGAACGCGAGGCGGGCCGCCCGGGGGTTGAGGAGCTCCTACGACTGCGGGGCCTCACCGGGCGCGAGGCGGAGCTCAGGGACGAGAGCCGGTGGTTCACGTTCGAGGAGAAGGTCGGCCTGTTCGAGGCCGCTGTCACCGTGACCCGCGACGACCGGGTGGCCGAGCGGATCGGCGAGTCCGCGCTCGAATTCAGCATCGGCCTGGCCATCAAGCGTGCGCTCAGGGCGCTGGGCAGTCCCGACTTCGTGTACCGCAACGTGGCTCGCGCGAACAGCAAGTTCAACTGGGCGCACGAGATGGAGATGGTGGTCTCAGAGCCCGGACACCTCAGGCTTTCCTATCGCGACGTCTCCGGAGTCGGCTACCACCCATACGACTGCCAGTACACGACGGGTCTGCTCCGGACCGTTCCGCAGCTCTTCGGCTACCCGGCCGCTCGCGTGTCGCATCAGTTCTGCGGCGCCACGGGTGCCGATCACTGCCAATTCGACGTCCAGTGGGTGGGCGGAATCAGGGCCAACACCCGTCCCCTCCTCCTGGCCGGTGCCTCCGGGGTGGTGTTCGCCGGCACGGGAGCTTTTGTCGACCCGGTCCTGATGGCCATCGGTGCCGCGCTGGCCGCTGGATCGGCCGCGATTGCCGCCGTTCAGGCGACGCTCTTCATGCGCGGGCGGATCGGCGCGCTCGAGACCCGGGTGCGTGACCAGGATCTCCAGGTCGAGGCTCAGCTGGCGTCGCTCGCCGCCCTGTCCTCCGAGCTCCGTCTCGACGAGGTCCTCGACGCGATAACGACCAGCGCCAGCACCGCCGTGGGGGGCGCCGAGTTCGCCCTCCTGATCGCCGAGGCGGGGCGGATGCGAGCCGACCGGCACTCCGGCCTCTCCCCGGACTCGCTGTGGCGACTCGAGCGTTGGGCGCAGGACTCCGAACAGCTGCTGACCGAGGGGCCGATCGTGATCGACGACCTGGGCAGCGTCGCCTCCCTGGCCGAGCTCACGATCGAGACCGAGCTCCCGGTCGGCTCTGCCTGCGCAGCCCCGCTGCTCTTCAAGGATCGGCTCCTCGGGGCCCTGGTCGCACTCGCGCCTGGGGCCAATGTGTTTCTCCCGCAGGACGTCAGGGCGCTCAGCGCGTGCGCCTCGCACGCGGCGATCGCGCTGTCCAACGCCCGGCTGGTCGAACAGCTCGAGCGTGAAGCCTCCGAGGACCCGCTGACGGGCCTCGCCAACAAGCGGAGCTTCGTCGTCGCCTACTCGGCCGAATTGAACCGAGCCGCCCGGGATGGCACCTCGACGGCCATCGTGACCCTCGATATCGATCATTTCAAGCAAATCAACGATCGGTACCACCACAGCTTCGGCGATCAGGTTCTGATCGCGGTGGCCGGCGCGGTTCGGGGCGCGGTCCGTGAGTACGACACCGTGGCCCGTGTGGGCGGCGACGAGTTCGTGATCCTGCTTCCGGGCGCGACGGTCGAGGAGGCCGAGACGGTGGCCGAGCGGGCGCGCGCGCTGATCTCGGAGATCGAGCTCCCCGAGGGCGAGCTCTCCTGCTCGGCGGGAGTCGCGGCGGTTCTCGGCGGGGACGTGGTCGGCGAGGGCGTTCTCGACGCCGCCGACGCGGCGCTCTACGAGGCCAAGCGCCAGGGCCGGAACCGCATCCGACTGGCCCGGCTGTCTGGTTAGACGTCCTCCAGGGCGCGCGGCGGCGGTCCGACGTACTTGGCCGTGGGCCGGATCAGACGCCCCTCACGTTTCTGCTCGAGGATGTGGGCCGACCAGCCGGCGGTGCGGGCGCAGGTGAACAGGGAAGTGAAGAGATCCGGCGGCACCTCCGCGAGGTCGAGCACGACCGCCGACCAGAACTCGACGTTGGTGGCCAGCACGCGGTCCGGCTTGCGCGTCTGGAGCTCAGCCAGGGCCGCTCGCTCGAGCGCCTCCGCGACCGCGACCCGCGGCGAGCCGAGTCGGCGCGCGGTTTCCCGCAGCACCTTGGCGCGGGGGTCCTCGGCCCGGTATACGCGGTGGCCGAACCCCATCAGTCGCTCGCCTCGGTCGAGCAGGTCTCGCACGTAGCGCTCGGCGTCGCCCTCGGCCTCGACGTGGTCGAGCATCTTCAGCACCCGTGACGGGGCGCCGCCATGCAGCGGTCCTGAGAGCGCGCCGACGGCAGCCGACAGCGCGGCGGCCACGTCCGCACCCGTCGAGGCAACCACGCGGGCGGTGAACGTCGACGCGTTCATGCCGTGCTGGCAGCCGATATCCAGTATGCGTCGATGGCCTCGACGTGTCGCGGATCGGCCTCGCCACGCCAGCGGATGAGAAACCGCTCGGGGATCGAACGAGCCCGGTCGACCTCGCGCTGCGGAACCGGCGGCCGGCCGATCCCCCGTGCCGATTGAGCCACGAACGACAGCGCCATCACCGATGCGCGAGCCAGGTTCTCTCGCGCCTCGTCATCGGAGATGTCGATCAGCTGGCGAAAGCCCCACTGGGGCCCGAGCATGGCCAACGCGGATTGCACGTCGACGCGCGGGTCCCCCGAATGCACGGTCAGGGCATAGGGCTCGGCCGGGGGCAGGCCGGGCAGCAGCTGACCGTCGACCAGCAGCCCCCATACCTGCTCGAAGGGAACCCGGCCGACGAGCTGTTCGATGTTGACCCCGCGGTAGCGCAGCGCGCCGCCGGCGCGGTCTGGCTCGGCGATCTCGGTGGCGAAGGCGACGACACCTTCGAGACCTGACTTCACTTCGGCGGTTGCGGACATCGGACGGGGCGCTCGTGGCTGGCGGCCCGAAAGGCTATCGGGGTAGGCTTGCGCGTCCGTGAACGACTTGCTCACCCGCGCGGCGCTCGAGCTCGCGGCGCTCGTGCGCGCGGGTCAGGTCTCAGCCCGTGAGCTGGTCGAGGCCTCGCTGCGGCGGATCGACGAACTCGAGCCGCAGGTGGGCGCGTTCACGCACGTCGCCCACGACAGCGCGCTGACGGAGGCCGATGACCTGAAGGCAGGTGATTCGCGCCCGTTCGCCGGGGTCCCGATCGCAGTCAAGGACAACCGGGCGGTGAGCGGGATGCCGATCACGATGTGCAGCGATCTGTTCGTCGATGTCGTGCCGGGTCACGACGCGTTTGTCGTCCGTCGGCTCCGCGAGGCCGGGTTCGTGATCGTCGGCAAGACCAAGCTGCCTGAGATGGGGATCCTCCCCACGACCGAGCCGCGGCGCTTTGGACCGGCGCGCAACCCGTGGGATCTCGAGCGGACGCCGGGCGGCTCGAGCGGCGGCTCGGCGGCTGCGGTGGCCGCTGGCATGGTCCCCATTGCCCATGGCAACGATGGCGGAGGTTCGACCCGAATTCCGGCTGCGTGCTGCGGGCTTGTCGGGCTGAAAGCGGCCCGGGGGCGCGTCTCGGTGGGCCCCGAGGCTGGCGAGAGCTTTCTCGTGAGCGACGGTGTCCTGACGCGAACCGTGGCCGACACCGCCGCCGCGCTCGACGTGTTGGCGGGCTACGAGCCGGGGGATGCCACCTGGGCTCCACCGCCCACAGATCCGTTTGCCATGAGCGCGGAGCGCTCGCCGGAACGGCTGCATGTCGGCCTGGCTCTGAACCCGCCGCTGGAAGGCGTCGAGGTCGACCCGCTATGCGCACAGGCGGCGCGCGACGCCGCCGGCCAGCTCGAGTCGCTCGGCCATCACGTCGAGGACATCACGCCGCCGTGGTCGAACCTCAACCTGCTTCCCGACTTCACCCGGGCCTTCGGCCCGATGGTTTCGCTCGTGACCGCAATCGGGGCCCGCCTGCGCGGCCGGGATGTCACCGAGGAAGATGTCGAGCCGCTTACCTGGTTGCTGTGGGAACGGGCGCGCAGCCAGGACACGATCACCTTCCTGACCGCCGAGGGAAGGCTTCAAGCCGTGGCTCGTTCGATCGTCAGCTTTCTGGCGCCGTTCGACGCCGTGGTCACCCCGGCGTTGGCCAGTCGACCGCTCCGAACCGGCGAGGTGCACGGCCGCGGCCCCGATCCGTGGGGCAACTATCAGCGCTCGGGCAGCTTCACGCCGTTCACGGCGATCTGCAACGTCACGGGGCAGCCGGCGGTGACGCTGCCGCTCTACCACGGGGACGACGGTCTGCCCGTATCGGTGCAGCTCATCGGTGGGCCGGCCCGCGAGGATCTCCTTCTCTCGGTTGCCGCACAGCTCGAACAGGCGCTTCCCTGGGCCCAGCGGCTGGCGCCGATGGCCGCGGCCTGAGCTCAGCCTCCGGCGTTCTCCTCGGCGCTCTCGGTGCTCGAGTCGTTTTCGTTCTCCTCGCTGCTCTCGGTGCTCGAG
>DATGFT010000121.1:0-24193 GCA_035308915.1 Solirubrobacteraceae bacterium | reverse complement strand
GCGCCGGCCGCGACGCCAGCGACGCCTCGAGCGCGGACTTGAGCTCGCGGCGGTGGGCGACACGATCGGAATTGGTGGCGAAGCGCGCGTCCCTCGCCAGCTCCGGCGCCTCGATCACGGCGCAGAGATCGGCGAACTGGCGATTGGTCCCGACGGCCAGGACGAGCTGGCCCTCTCCGGTCTCGAACAGCTCATAGGGCGCGATGCTCGGATGGGCGTTGCCCATCCGCTCGGGCACCACGCCGGCCACGGTGTAGGCGGAGGCCTGGTTGACGAGCGCGCTCAACAGCGCGCCCATCAGCGTCACGTCGATCCGCTGACCCCGGCCAGTCAGCTCGCGGTGGCGAAGCGCGCTCAGGATGCCCACGGTGGCGAACAATCCGGCGAGGACGTCGACCAGCGCCACCCCCACCTTCTGCGGCTCGCCGCCCGGCGAGCCCGTGATGCTCATCAGCCCGCCAACCGCCTGGACGAGGAGGTCGTAGCCGGGGAGTGCGGCGCCCTCTCCATGCCCGAAGCCGGTGATCGAACAGAAGACCAGACCCGGATTCTCGCGCCGGAGCTCTTCGTAGCCGAGGCCCAGCTTCTCCATCAACCCGGGCCGGAAGTTCTCGACCAGCGCGTCGGCCCTGAGGGCTAGGGAGCGGGCGGTGCGGAGGTCACCCTCGTCGGTCAGATCGAGCGCGAGCGAGCGCTTGTTGCGGTTGACCGAGAGGAAGTAGGTGGCCTCGCCGTCGGCGTCGAAGGGCGGGCCCCACGAGCGGGTGTCGTCGCCCGCCCCCGGGCGCTCGACCTTGATCACGTCGGCTCCGAGGTCGCCCATGAGCATGGTCGCGAACGGGCCCGCCAGGACACGGGAGAAATCGAGGATGCGCAGGTTATGCAGCGCGCCGGGCACGAGGGGATTTTCGAGGACTCGGCCTGACTCAGGCCGTCAGCTCGTGCTTGACCACCTTGCCCAGGGCGTTGCGGGGCAGGCTGTCGACAAAGTGGATGACCTTGGGGCGCTTGAACGGCGCCAGCTGTTCGGCGGCGTGGGCGGCGAGCGGCGCGGCGGCACGACGCTTTCCGGCCGGGACGACATACGCCGTGACGATCTCTCCCCACTCCTCCGAGGGCGCCCCGATGACCGCCACCTCCGCCACGTCGGGATGGCCGAGCAGCACCTCCTCGACCTCACGGGGGTAGACGTTGAGCCCGCCGCTGATGATCAGCTCCTTCGAGCGCCCGAGGATCCGCAGGTAGCCGTCGGGATCAAGACGCCCCAGGTCGCCGGTGCGGAACCAGTCGTCGGTGAAGCTCTCCGCCGTGGCCTCGGGCCGCTCCCAGTAGCCGGCGAACACATTCGGGCCACGCACCTCGATCTCGCCCTCGCCCCTGTCCTCGTCGCCGTCGCCGTCGAGGCGAACCTCGACCCCGGGGAGGGGAAGACCCACGCTCCCGGGTCGCCGTTCACCGTCATACGGGTTGGAGACGAGCATCAGCGTCTCGGTCATCCCGTAGCGCTCGAGCACCTGTTGCCCCGCCCGCTCGGCCAGGACCTGATGGAGCTCGGCGGGCAGCGGGGCTGACCCCGAGACGCACAGCCGCAAGCGGGCCAGCTCGTTAGCGCGAGCCGAGGCGGCGAGGCGGTGATACATCGTGGGCACGCCGAAGAACAGGCTCGCCTGGTGCTCGGTGGCTGCGTCGAGCACGGCATCGACGTCGAAGCTTCCGAGCAGCACGGCGGATGCTCCGGCGAGCAGCGTGCCGTGCAGGCCGACGCAGAGCCCGTGGGCATGAAACAGCGGCAGGGCCAGGATCAGGCGGTCGGCGGCCGTCCAGCGCCAGGCCAGCGCCACCGACTCGCTTCCGGCCAGAAGATTGGCGTGGGAGAGCACAGCGCCCTTGGGCTGGCCGGTCGTGCCGGAGGTGTAGCCGATCAGCGCCGGCTCGTCAGGCTTCGCTGTGTCGAGCTCCTCCGGCTGGCCGTCGGGAAGGCGGACCTCCGGCCCGACGATGATCGTCTTGCCTTCGGCCGCCGCTTGCACCCAGCAGGCTCGGGCGTCGTCGTCGACCAGCGCCGCACGGGGCCGGGCGTCGGTGACGATGTGCCCAATCTCGCGCTCGCGGTAGGCAGTGTTGGCGGGCACGACCACGATGCCCGCGCGGAGCGCCGCCACGTGTGCGACCACCAGCTGAGGCGAGGAGGCGGCGCTGAACAGCATCCGGTCGCCCGGAGTTAGCCCGGCGCGGATGAGCCGTCCCGCCACTCGGCGCGTCGCGTCCTCGAGCTCGACGCCGGTCATCACCCAGCTGCCCTGGGGGCCGAGCAGGACCGGGGAGCTCGGATCGCTCGCCCAGGTTGCCGCCCAGGCCTTGGGAAGCGTCCCGCGGGCGAGGAGGTCGACCTCGTCCGCGGAAGTCCCGGCGGGGAGGTGCGGCGCCCAGGCCGGGGCAGTCATGGGCGGGCTGGCCGGGTGTGGCGGTTGGCTCGTGGGCGGCTCACGGACAGTTCATGGGCGGCTCATGGGCGGGCGAGCGCGCTGTACTCCGGGTTGGGCAGCATGTTGGTCGCCATTGCCATCCGATTGGTGAGGTTGTACATCGCGCTCAGCTCGGCGACATCCCAGGCCTCCTCGAGCGTGAGGCCCGCCTCGAGCAGGCTTTGCAGGTCGGCTCTTGCCACCTCCCGAGGGCGGAGGGTGAGCTTCTCGGCGTAGGCGCAGATCGCCTCCCGGCGCGGGTCGAGTCCCGCCCGTCGCCAGTCGTACGAGATCCGCTCGCCCAGGACCGGATCCCCGAGCTCCTCCCGCAGGGCCGCGCCGTGGGCGACAAGGCAGTAGAGGCAGCCGTTCGCCGCGCTGACCACGACCGCCACCATCTCCCGGTCCGCCGCGCTCAGGTTCTCGGTCGGCTCGTGCAGCTGCCGATAGTGCCCGAACCAAGCGCTCAGGCGCTTGGGACGGAACGCGTAAACCCGGAACACGTTGGGCACGAACCCCAGCCGCTCGCGCGCCCTGGCGAACAGGCCCGCCACCTCGGCGGGGGGATCCGACTCATCGGGAACCGGAAACCAGGATCCCGTGGCTTGGTCGGCCGTGGGTCCCGTCGCTTGGTCGTCCGGGGGGTGGTCGGTATCGGTCATCGGGCTCCTCGATCGCTAGGCACGACAATATTGCTGCAGCTCTATCCGAGGAGACTTTCGCCATGGCCACCACCGCAACCGCGCCCAAGATCCGCCCCAAGGACTTCCTGGACATCGACCACCTGCTCTCCGACGAGGAACGTGACATCCGGGACACCGTGCGAGCGTTCGTGGCCGATAAGGTCCTGCCGCACATCGGCGAGTGGTTCGAGGAGGCTCGGATCCCGCTGGAGCTTGCGCCCGAGCTCGGGAAGCTCGGCGTACTGGGGATGCACCTCGAGGGCTACGGCTGCGCTGGTGCCAGCGCCACCGCGTATGGCCTCGCGTGCCTGGAGCTCGAGGCGGGAGACAGCGGGCTGCGCAGTCTCGTCTCGGTGCAGGGATCGCTGGCCATGTATGCCATCCATCGCTGGGGCTCCGAGGAGCAGAAGCAGGAGTGGCTACCGCGGATGGCTGCCGGAGAGGCCATCGGCTGCTTTGGGCTCACCGAGCCGGACGCCGGCTCCGATCCCGGCTCGATGCGGACCCGAGCCAGGCGCGACGGCTCTGACTGGATCCTGCACGGACAGAAGATGTGGATCACCAACGGCTCGGTCGCCGACGTGGCTGTCGTCTGGGCGCGCACCGACGAGGGCGTCCGGGGCTTTCTCGTCCCCAAGGACACCGAGGGCTTCACCACCCAGGACATCCATCGCAAGCTCTCGCTCCGTGCTTCGGTGACCTCCGAGCTGCTGCTCGACGAGGTGCGGTTGCCCGCCGACGCGATGCTCCCGGAGGCGACGTCATTGCGGGGGCCGTTGTCCTCACTGAACGAAGCGCGCTACGGAATCGTCTGGGGCGCGATCGGCGCCGCCCGAGCCTGCTTCGAGGCGGCTCTGGATTACAGCCTCGAGCGCCGGCAGTTCGACAAGCCGATCGCCTCCTTCCAGATCCAGCAGCAGAAGCTGGCGGTGATGGCGCTCGAGGTGAACCGTGGAGCGCTGCTCGCGTTGCACCTGGGGCGGATGAAGGACGAGGGGCGGCTGGCCCCTGAGCACGTGAGCATGGGCAAGCTGGCCAACGTCAACGCTGCGCTCGAGGTGGCCCGGACGGCACGCCAGGTTCTCGGCGCCAACGGGGTGACGCTGGAGTATCCGGTCATCCGGCACATGAACAACCTCGAGTCCGTGGTCACCTATGAGGGCACGGCCGACGTCCACGCGCTCGTGATCGGAGGCGCGCTCACCGGCATCCAGGCCTTCCGATGACGATCTCTGTCGTCGGGATCGTCGGCGCCGGCTTCATGGGGTCGGGCATCGCCGAGTCCTCGGCCGTGGCGGGGAAGCACGTCCTCGCCTACGAACCGGACGAGGCGCCGCTTGAGCGCTCACGTCTTCAGATCGCCAATTCGCTCCAACGTGCGGTCTCACGCGGGAAGCTGAGCGACGAGGAGGCCGCAGCAGCGGTCGGCCGGATCGTCTACACGAAGCGCTTCGGCGACCTGGCCGGCGCCGATGCCGTGATCGAGGCGGTGAGCGAGGACGCGACGGTCAAGGCTGACGTGTTCACGCGAATGGACGAGGAGCTACCGGACGCCCAGTTCCTGGCCTCGAACACATCATCGATCCCGATTGCCCACCTTGGCGCCCATACACACCGCCCGGAGCGCGTCCTGGGTCTGCACTTCTTCTCGCCGGTTCCGGTGATGCGCCTGGTGGAGGTCGTGGTGGCGCTCGACACCTCCGAGGAGACGATGGCGACGGCCGACGAGTTCGTCGGCGAGCTGGGCAAGCGGGCGATTCGGACCAAGGACCGCTCGGGCTTCATCGTCAACATGCTGCTCGTCCCCTACCTGATGGCGGCGGTCCGGATGTACGAGGAGGGCTTCGCCTCCCGGGAGGACATCGACGAAGGCATGCGGCTCGGGGCCGGCCACCCGATGGGACCGCTCACCCTGTGCGACTTCATCGGGCTCGACGTCCTGTACGCAGTGTGCGACTCGCTCTATGAGGAGTTCAAGCGCGACGAGTACGCCCCACCGCCGCTGATGAAGCGGATGGTCGCCGCGGGTCGCCTGGGGCGCAAGTCAGGCCGGGGGTTCTACGAGTACCCGCAGACGGCGGCCGTGGCGGGGTAGGGGGTCGGCGGCGGGCTAGGAGGGTTGGCGGTTGGCGGTTGGTCGGAGGGTCGGCGGTCTGCGGTTGGCTTGGGCGGAGGGGCCGTGGCCGCCCCCGCAGGGGCCGTGGCCGCCCCGCCGGAGCGAGCTCAACTCGCCACTCGTCGCGATATAGCGACGCGCGTGGCGGTGCGGGTCCGGAAAGCGAGCCTGCCCCGCCACGCACGAGGCGAAAACGCGCTGCGTGGCGAGTTGGGATCGGTGCCGCCGCACGACGCTTCGCCACCGGAGTTCGATCGACCTAACTCGTATATCGCTCGCTCGTGGGCGAGTCCTGTGCGGCGGGGTGTCGAAAATCGGCACTTTCCCGCCGATGTCCGACCGGATCGCGCGACGTCGGCGAGTTGGTGTTGCCGTTACTGGAACGGTCCCCGCGGCCCCCGCCCACACGACCCCCCTCGCCCCCTCCGAATCGGCGCGCCCCCGCCCAGGCGTGTGTATGTTGCCGACGCGATGAGGCTTCCGATCCGCGGCAGGGGTTGGTGCGCGATCCTGGGGGTCTCAGCCTGCTTCGGGGCCGCCGCGCCGGTGGCCAGCGCCGGCGTCCCGAATGGGATGCCGACGGACGTCCCGCCCGCCGCGAGCCAGGCTCCGGCGACTCTGCCTGAGCCGACGAGCACCGCCTGGCCCTTCCCGAACAGCTTCCCGCAGACCTCGGGCACGGGGCGCCTGGCCGGCGGGGCGTCGCTGTGGAGCGACTTCATCTATGACGACTACGGCGCCACATCGCTCCCGGGAGCCCCGACTTCGAGCTATGACCAGAGCTCGGACCTCTCGCCGCGGCACGGCGATTACGTCTTTCCGTCCGGACCGGCCAACAACAACGGAGCCGACATCTTCCGCGCCGGAGTCGGTGTCAAGGGCAACTTCAGCTACTGGCGGGTCGACTGGGTCACCCTCGCCGACCCCAGCGTGCCGATCGCCGAATGGACCTTCGACACGGACAACAACTCGGCTACCGGGGTCGCGGCGTGGCCCGCCGGGGCCGGCGTGAGTTCCCCAGGCATCGACCAGGCGCTGGTCGTGTCGAGCCGCGGCGCATGGCTGGTCAACCCGCTGACGGGTCTCCGCACCGACGTCGTCGCCAACGGCGGCAGCCTCACGGTCGATCGCGCCGCCAAGTCCTTCATCGTCGCGGTGCCGCGGTCGCTGCTGCCGGTCAGCGGCATCTGGCGGGTGCGGCTCGCCGCGGGGCTCGCCGACGCGAGCGGGCAGAACTTCGCCGCCCCGTACGTGGGAAACACGTCCTCACCATCGACCACGGCTGAGCGCGTCTACAACATCACCTTCCGGAGCGTCGATCAGGAACCGCCGATCTGGACCGACAACCTCACCGCGACGCTCGCCGCGGCCGCCCAGCAGGCACTCGGCGCCACGCCGATCGGCGCAGCGCTCGGGGCCGGCGGAATCGTCAGCTCGGTCAAGGGCAACTTCTGGATGGAGAACGACCAGGCCGACACGCTCGCGGGCGGTGATGTCTCGAAGTTCAGCCTGCTCGTCGACTGGTCGCAGCTCGGCGCCGCGACCACGACGCCTGAGCCCCAGCCCACGGGCTACAGCACCCGGTGGTACGTCTCCAGCCTCAGCCCGGGCTCCGGGCAGGTCGTCAACGACGGGAATGAGGGCAACTTCAAGCCCACCCTGCTCGAGCGGATCCAGCCCTACGCGGTCTACGTGCCAACCACGTATAGACCCGGCCAGGCCACCCCGCTGACCTGGATCCTCCACTCGCTCGAGGTCAACTACAACCAATACGGCGCTTTCAACCCACAGCTGATCCAGCAGCTGTGCCAGGACCGGGGATCTATCTGCGCCACCACCGAGGGCTTCGGGCCCGCGGGCTGGTACTTCAACGAGGCCGACACGGACTTCTGGCAGGTGTGGCGGGCACTGGCGCAGAACTTCACGCTCGACCCCGAGCGGACCGTCATCTCCGGCTACTCGATGGGCGGGTGGGCGTCCTACAAGCTGGCCTTCGAGCACCCGGATGACTTCGCGGGGGCGTTCTCAATGGACGGTCCGGTGGTCTGCGGGATCGAGTTCTACCCGGGGGAGAACGGCAACGCGTTCAGCGATCCTGCCTGCTCCCAGGACGGGCAGAGCAAGCCGCTGATCGCCAACGCGCGCTGGATTCCGTACGTGATGGATCACACCTACGCCGACGAGCTCGTGCCGGTTCAGGGCGTGATCTCGCAGGCCCAGGTCTTCGACCAGCTGGGGCAGCGCTACGACCTGTTCATCCACACGGGCGGCGACCACCTCGCCTTCTCGACCGAGGACCGGTTCGGCGATGCGGTGGCCGCGGTCGGCACGCCGGTGCGGACCGTGAACCCCGGGAGCTTCAGCTACAGCTGGTATCCGAGCCTCGACTCAACCTCGCTTGGGATCGGGGCGACCGGCGACTACTGGCTGAGCGGCTTCGCCGCACGCGATCGCGCGTTCGGCAAGATCGCCACGATCAAGGCCACCGATGAGGCGCTGCCGGACCGCGCGGTGACGCCGCAGCGCTCAGGTCCGTCGCTGGTCACGCAGCCGATCCCCGGGACCGAGACCCGTCTCACGTGGCAGCTGGGCCGGCGCCCCACCGCCCACAAGCGGATGACGCTCGACCTGACCGATGTCTCGGGGCTGACCCTCGATTCGCTGGCCGCGAACCTCCGTCTCGGCACGATCACTCTGCACAGCGACGGAGCGTCCCAGTTCCGGATCGTCAACCTCCAGAACGGGACCGAGGTGTTGGAGCATGGCCGCGTGGTGGCTCGCGCCGGCCGGGGTGGCACGGTGAGCGTCGGCTTGCGTTCAGGTACGACGGTGCTGAAGCTGGTCCGCCCTGGGCACGCCGCCCGAAACAAGCGGGCACGCTCCCACAGGCATCGTTCAGGATCCCGCCGCCGGCGGACCGTCCGCTTCACGGGTTAGCGAGCGCCGTCGCCCCAGGCGCGGTCGACGCCGCCGGGCACGCCGCCTCAGATGACCCGGAGTGGCGTCCCGATCTTCAAATGGTGCCCGAGCCAGCGGTCGTCGGGAACCCGCAGGCGGATGCAGCCGTGCGAGATCCGGCCGGGAATGGCTGAGGCCGGCGCCCCGAACGGGCCATGGATCCCGACCACCCCGCCGCCTGGCCAATCGGTCAGCGTCGAGTAGTCGGCGGTACCGAAGGCATACGGGTAATAGCCGTTACTCGGGTCCTTGAGCACGAAACGCTCACGGATCCAGAAGTGGCCGGCCGGCGTCGGCATGCTCGACTTCCCGATCCCGACGGGTGCGCTCCAGATGGAGTGGCCGTTCACGTAGAAGTAGAGCCGCATCTGGCGACGGTTGACGACAACCGCATCGTGGGTCATGTGAAACGCGCCCAGCGCGCCCCGCTGTACCCATCCCGTGCGGCCGTTCGGCCGCCCCGGAATCCGGATCCTCACCCACTCCTTCCCGCGGGCGTCCCAGTGGGCCGTGAGCAGGAGATAGACCTCGCTGAAGCCGTCCTCCGTGTACCAGTGCAGCTTCGTGATCCGCCGCGAGTGCGTCGAGGGCTCCGAGTAGACCCCGGCGATCCGCTGCACGTAGGCGAACTGAGTGAAGGTCATCTCGTCCGAGAGAACCTGATCGGGCTGAGCCGCCGGAGCCGCTGCCGGAGGCGAAGTTGTTGTCTGCGGCGCGCCTGAGTTCGCCAGGGCAGGCGCAGCGGGCAGGGTAAGAGCAGTGAAACCCCCAACCAACCAAGCGCCCACATGACGTCGCGTTCGTCTCCCGCGCATCAACGGCAAGGGTAGCGCGCTTTGGCGACGGCGATGCCAGGTCACCTGCGGCGGAAGCCCAGTGCCCCCGTCCCGCGGCGCGTGCGCCGCCCCGAAGCCAACCGGCGCGTGCGCGCGAACCGATATGTACGTTGTCGCCGACATGGGTCCGGTGACCACCCGGCGCGAGCTATTGCGCGGGGCCGCAGGGGGTGCGGCCCTCGGCATGACGGCGCTTGCCTCCAATTCGCTGATCGCCCGAGCGCTGGCCAGCGCCCCCGGGTGCGCCTCGAGCCTCAGCGACATCGAGCACTTCGTGATCCTGATCCAGGAGAACCGCTCCTTCGATCATTACTTCGGCACCTACCGCGGGGTGACGGGGTTCGCCGACCCCCACGCCCTCGCCCTGAACGATGGGAGCGGCCTCAGCGTCTTTGCCCAGCCTGGTTATCCGGGCGGCTACAAGGGCGGCCACCTCTACCCGTTCCACATCGACAGCAGCTCGAACGGCGAGTGCACCAACGACATCAACCACAGCTGGGGCCCTCAGCACACCTATTGGGACGGCGGCAGGATGGACGGCTTCGTCACCGGCCACCTTCAGGCGGACGGCCCCGCGAACGGCCCGCTCACGATGGGCTACTACACCCGCAACGACCTGCAGTTCTACTACGCGCTCGCCGATGCGTTCACGGTCTGTGACCACTACTACTGCTCGGTGATCGGACCCACCGATCCGAACCGCCTCTACAGCTTTTCGGCGTGGCTCGACCCAACGGGCACCCAGGGCGGCCCGATCCTTTCGACCAGCACCTCACGGGTGGAGCGCTTCGGAACGCTGAGCTGGACCACCATGCCTGAGCAGCTTCAGGCGCGCGGGATCAGCTGGAAGGTCTACGGCAGCGCCGACGGGAACTATGGCGACAACGTCCTTCCGTACTTCCGCCAGTACCAGACCAACCCGACGCTCCAGGCCAACGCACTGGTTCCGTCGTACCCGGGCACCTTCCAGACCGATGTCGCCGCCGGGACCCTGCCTCAGGTGTCCTGGGTGCTGGCGCCGCTGATCGAGAGCGAGCACCCCCCGGCGCCGACGGAGTTCGGCGAGGTGGTGGCCGCGGATGTGCTGAACACCCTTGTCTCCAACCCGGCCATCTGGGCCAAGACGGCGCTTCTCATCAACTATGACGAGAACGGCGGCTTCTTCGACCACGTCCCACCGCCGGTGCCGGCAGCCGGGACCGCGGGGGAATTCCTCAGCGTCAACCCGCTGCCGAGCGACGCCTCGGGCGTGGCGGGCCCGATCGGGCTCGGCTTCCGCGTCCCGATGCTCGTCGTCTCGCCCTTCAGCCGCGGCGGCTTCGTGTGCTCAGACGTGTTCGATCACACCTCCACGCTGCGTCTACTGGAAACCCGGTTCGGAGTTGAGGTCCCCAACCTGTCCTCGTGGCGGCGCTCGAGCACCGGCGACATGACGACCGCGTTCAACTTCGCCAAGGTCGACGCCTCGGTCCCCTCCCTCCCGCAGCCCTCAACCACCGACTCGCGGGTGACCTCGAGCAGCTGCGCCGTCGGCGCTCCGCTCGACCTCGCGTCGCCCAGCAGCACCACCCTCGACCAGCTCGAGGCGACCGTCGTCCCGCCGTATCCGATCACCGTCAACAGCAAGCCCCCCGCGCAGGAGCCGGGCAAGGCCCCCGCCCCCAGCGGCCCCGTCTGCGGTTCGGGAGCGAAGAAGGGCCAAGCGGGCACGAGCGCGCTCCGCGTGCGAGGGGTGCGAGTCCATACCTCCGGCCGCTTCCACGGGACCATCGCCCACTTCTCCTACACCGACACGAGCACCCCGGCCTCGAGCTTCAGCGCCCGGATTCACTGGGGCAACGGCCGGGTTTCGATGGCCAAGATCGTCGGCGGCGGCGGAGCTTTTCGGGTGATCGGCAAGCACCATTTCGCCAAGGCAGGCCGGCACCGCGTGCGCATCACGGTCACGGCGCCGAACGGCGCCCACGGCACCGCCACCTCGGTGGTCACGGTGGCTCACCACCGCGCCGGGCGACCGCCGCGGCCGCTCCGGCGGCACCCGAGCTTCACGGAGTAGCTGGGGCTAGGCGGCCAGGGCGAGCGCGATGGCCCGCCCCGCGCTCACACCTTCGTCTCGACGAACTTCTCGCGCAGATCGGTCTTCTTGAACTTCCCTGTCGCCGTGCGCGGGATCTCGTCGACGAACTCGAAGCGGTCGGGCAACTGCCATTTGGCGAAGTGCTGCGCGAGGTGCTCGCGCAGTTCCTCGGGCGCAGCTTCAGCGCCGTCGCGCAGGACGACCACGGCCAGCGGCCGCTCGCCCCACCGCTCGTCGGGCATGGCGATCACAGCGGCCTCCGCGACGGCGGGGTGGGCCATCAGGTGGTTCTCGAGATCGACCGAGGAGATCCATTCGCCGCCGGACTTGACCAGGTCCTTGGAGCGGTCGCAGATGCGAATGCACCCGTAGGAGTTGATCTTGACCACATCGCCGGTCTGGAACCAGCCATCCTCGGTGAACTTCTCTGCACCACGGCCCTGCCAGTAGGCGGCCGCGACCCAGGGACCCCGCACCTCGAGCTCGCCCATCGCCTCGTCATCCCACGGAATCAACTCGCCGTCCTCGCCGCGGGCGCGAATCTCGAAGTAGGGCGCGGGGATCCCCTGGCGCACGCGGAAGTCGTACTGCTCCTCCTCAGGCGCGCTGTCGAGGCCAGGCGGAAGCCGGCAGACCGTCCCCATGGGAGAGGTCTCGGTCATGCCCCAGGCCTGGATGATCGTCAGGCCGTGCCGGTCAAAGCCCTCGAACATGCTCTTCGGGACGGCCGACCCGCCGACGATCAAGTGCCGCAGCGAGCTCAGGTCCCAGCGGTCAGGCTCGTTGTCGAGGGCCTGGAGGATGGCCATCCACACCGTCGGGACGCCCGCCGTGAGCGTCACCTTCTCGTCGGCCAACAGGTCGAGCACGCTCTCGGCATCGAGCTTCGGCCCCGGCAGGACGAGCCCGGCGCCCGCGAAGGCGGCGATGTACGGCAACCCCCACGCGTTGGCGTGGAACATCGGGACGACCGGCAGGATCGTGTCGCGGCTCGAGATCGACTGAGCGTCCGGGAGGGCCGCCATCAGGGAATGCAGGACGAGCGCGCGGTGCGAGTAGAGAACCCCCTTCGGCCGCCCCGTCGTGCCTGACGTGTAACACATCGCCGCCGCGTGACGTTCGCCCAGCGCCGGCCACTGCATCGGCTCCGCGTCGGCGATCAGCGAGTCGTAGTCGATCGTGTCCTCGGGCGCCGAACCTGAGGGTGAGACCACGATCACGTGCTTGAACTCCTGCGCCGAGCGGAACCGCTCGAATACCTCCAGCAGCGTCTCGTCCACCACGATCACCTTGTCCTCGGCGTCGGAGACGATGAAGCTCAGCTCGTCGTGGCTCAGCCGGGGGTTCAGCGTGTGCAGGACGGCGCCCATGAGCGGAACCGCGAAATACAGCTCGAGGTGCTCACGCTGATTCCAGAGGAGCGTCGCCACCCGATCGCCCTCGCCCACCCCGAGGTCGTGAAGCGCGGTGGCGAGCTTTCTGGCGCGCTCTGCGCATTCGCCCAAAGTCGAGGTGTCGATCGAGCCATCGGGGCGGCGGGTGACGACCTTGCGGCCAGGCGTCAATCGCTCTGCGCGCTCGACCACCGAGGTCAGCGCGAGCGGAAAGTCATCCATCATCAGGCCGTGGGTCATCTTCTCGGTCATCCTCTCCTCCGGGATCGATCGGGCCTCTCTGCTGCACAGGATGCTGCTCGTCCATCCTTCCCGCAACCCCGTAATCGCGCGCTGGGACCGGCGCGGCCCCGCGGCCGAGCCGAGGTCATGGGATAGCGTGCGGCGCGATGGCCGCCGTTCGCCCCGCCGAGCCCTATCCCGATGGGTCGTGGTGGGGCTGGGGCGACGAGGCGCAGGTACCGGTTCTGCCCGAGGCGGTCCGAACCCTGCTGGCCGACGGCCTCGGGGTCAGTGCGCCCGGCCGGTCGCCCGGGTCGCTCGAGGCATTCGAGCTTCCGCCGGCCCGCATTTCACCGGACGAGTTCGCCGACGCCGTGGGGCCGGCGAACGTCTCAGGTCAGACGACGTTGCGCATCCGCCACGCTCGGGGCAAATCGACGCCGGACCTGCTCCGACTCCGTGCCGGCGAGCTGGGAGGCGTGCCCGATGTCGTCGTTTTCCCCGGCTCCCACGACGAGGTGATGGCGGTCCTGGAGCGGTGTTCGGCGCGCCGGATCGCCGTGGTTCCCTTCGGCGGCGGAACGTCCGTGGTAGGAGGGCTCGAGCCCGAGCTCGGAGGGCTCACGGGTGTGGTGGCGCTCGATCTGCGCCGGATGAACGCGCTGCTCGATCTCGACGAGGAATCGCGCGTGGCCGTGTTGGAGCCAGGCCTGCGGGGCCCGCAGGCCGAGGGGCTCCTCGACCAGCGCGGCTTCACACTCGGGCACTTCCCCCAGTCATTCGAGTACGCAACGGTCGGCGGGTTTGCCGCGGCGCGCTCAAGCGGGCAGGCGTCGGCGGGTTACGGGCGCTTTGACGAGATGGTGGTGTCGGTGCAGCTGGCAGCGCCGGCGGGCACGCTCAGCCTGGGCCGGGCACCCCGGTCGGCGGCGGGACCCGATCTGCGCCAGCTCGTGCTCGGCTCCGAGGGGACGTTCGGCGTGATCACGTCCGTCGGCGTCCAGGTTCATCCGGCACCTGAGGTACGCCAGTACGACGGGTGGCGTCTCGCCTCGTTCAGCGCCGGCATCGAGCTCGTTCGCCAGTTGGCACAGGACGGCCCGCTCCCCACCGTGGTGCGGCTCTCCGATGAGGCCGAGACAGCGCTCAACCTGGCCAATCCCGGAGCACTCGGGTCGGGCCGTGCCGGCTGCCTGGTCATCCTCGGCTATGAGGGTTCGGCCGAGCACGTGCGTGGGCTTCGCGGTGAGGCGAATCGCCTACTGGAGGACGCCGGAGCGCAGCTCGACCGCGAGGCCGGAGAAGCCTGGGAGCGTGACCGCTTCCGCGGTCCCTATCTACGCGATGCGCTTCTGAGCGCCGGGGCCCTGGTTGAGACGCTTGAGACGGTGACCTTCTGGTCCCGGCTGCCTCCTCTGTATGCGGCGGTCAGCGCCGCGCTCCGCGACGCTTTGATGGAGCAGGGCACACCCCCCGTCGTGCTCTGCCACGTCTCACACGTCTATCCGAGCGGGGCGTCGCTCTACTTCACCGTCGGCTGTGCCCAGGCCGAAAATCCGATTGCGCAATGGCGCACCGCCAAGGCAGCCGCGAGCGATGCCATCCTCGCCGCGGGCGGGTCAATCACCCACCACCACGGAGTGGGCACCGATCACCGGCGGTGGTATGAGGAGGAAGTCGGCGAGCTGGCGCTCGACGTGCTGCGCGCGGTCAAGGCACAGCTTGATCCGGCAGGCATCATGAACCCAGGAGTGCTCATCCCCCGCTGAGCGCCCGCCGACCGAAGCGCATTCAGCGGGTACGCTTGCCTTCTGGCCCGGAGAGGTGCCGGAGCGGTTGAACGGGCGCGACTGGAAATCGCGTAACGGGGGTTGACCTCGTTCGGGGGTTCGAATCCCCCCCTCTCCGCCTCGCCGAGGACCGCGGTCAGCGTGGTCGAAATGGCCCTGGCCCGGACCAGATCGACCACGCTGATATGCGTAGCTGAACCCTTAGTGCCAGACCCAGCGGGCCAGGTGCATTACCTGTGAGGTGACCTGCCCGTTTGTGGTGGTCACCTTGACGTCAACGGCCAACAGGTGCCACGGGCTGTTGTTGCGAAGCAGCTTCTGACCCGTGCTGCTGAGCGTCATGTTCTGAAAGCCGCCGGTGTCAGGAGCGATGTTGAAGTCGGTTTGACCGATGACCGTTCCCTCGTGCGAGAGCGTGACGTGTCCGGTGCAGGTGGTCTCACCGCCGAAGCAGCCCGCCTCGACACCGATGGTTCCGCCGGGTGAGACGAAACCCTCTCGACCCAGGAAGGCCACGTGCGAGGACGTGGTGGTCAAGGTCGCATCGGCGCCGTCAGAGGTCCCGGTCGCATTCTGCGCCACGATCCGGTAGTGGTAGGTGGTGCCGGACTGAAGTCCGGCGATGAAGGCATGTACGGCCACATTCCCGCTCCCGGCGCCAATCGTGAACGTCGGGGTCTGAACGCCGTAGCTGGTCGTGGTTCCATATTGGAAGTAGTAGGTGGTCTTCTGGCCCTGCGGATCCACGGTGGCGTTCAGCGTTGCCGTCGAATCCCTGACGTCCGTCGCCGGCAGCGTGGACACGGAGGGGGCCGATGCCGCACCCTGGGCCAGGGTGGCGGGGAGAATGACGATCGCGGCCAGTGCCGCGACAAGTGCGAACCTGCGTGACTTGCGCATGTTTCCTCCTCGAAAGTTCCGCCCTATCAACAGGCGCAGGGGCGAGGAGTTGCGATTCGCGCGGGGCGCTGGAGCCGCTTCGCCCGCGCTGATCCCCTATGCCGCCGAAGCCGGCGCCAGCACGGCCGGCGCCCCGTAGGGCACCAACGCGGGCGGCAGGGTCACCGACCCGTCCTCCTGCTGCCCGTTTTCCAGCAGGGCGATGATCGTGCGCGAGCCTGTGATCGCGGTTCCGTTGAGCGTGTGCACTGGGGCCGGCCTGCCCTCGCTCGGGCGATAGCGGATGTCGAGGCGGCGGGCTTGGTAGTCGGTGGTGTTGGAGCACGAGGTGAGCTCTCGGTAGCGCCCCTGCCCGGGCAGCCAGGCCTCGATGTCGTACTTCTTGGCCGCCGAGGCCCCGAGGTCGTCGACGGCAATCGCCACCACCCGGTAGGGAATGCCGAGCTCCTGGCAGATCGACTCCTCGATCGCCAGCAGCCGTTCGTGCTCGTCGATGCTCGTCGAAGGCTCGACGAACGCGAACATCTCCACCTTGTCGAACTGGTGAACGCGGAAGATGCCCCGCGTGTCCTTGCCCGCCGCTCCCGCCTCGCGGCGGAAGCAACTCGAAAAGCCGGCATACCTCAGCGGGAGCAGATCGCCGTCGAGGATCTCGTCGGCGTGCAGTGAGGCGAGGGCGACCTCGGAGGTCCCGATCAGGAACAGATCGTCCTCGGGCAGGCTGTAGATCTGCTGCTCGGTGTCGGGGAGAAAGCCGGTTCCATAGAGCGCCCGCTCCCGCACCAGGACGGGCGGAATCACCGGCTGAAAGCCCTCGGCCATCAGCCGCTCGAAGGCGAAGCGGACGAGGGCCAGCTCGAGCAGCACGAGCTCGCCTCTGATGTAGGCGAAACGAGATCCCGAGAGCTGCGCCGCGTGCTCCATGTCTATCCGCCATCCCGCCAGCTCGAGGTGATCCCGACCCGTGGCCCCGGCATCGCCAACCTCCTTGAGGACGGTGTCCTCGGCCGGGGCGTCGTCGGCCGGCAGATTGGGCAGCGACGCCAGGGCGCGCTCACGGTCCGCGCGCACCCTCGCCTCCTCGTCGCTCAGCTCACGCCCGCGGGCCGCGAGTGCGGCCAGATGCTCACGCTCCTCAGGCGTGGGCGGTCCCTGGCGGCCGCGTGAAGCCTTGTTCTGCTCGGCCTGCAGCGACTCTAGCTCGGTCCGGATGGCTCGCCAGCGCTCATCGAGCTCCACCACCTGCGCGAGGGCGCCCACGGCGTCATCACCGCGCCGGGCCAACGCCGCCCGCACGGCGTCCGGATCGCGGCGGATCAGGTGTATGTCGAGAACGCGCCTGCTCCTACTGGGCGGATTTGCCCTGCCCTTGTCCCGTCGAGGCCGGCGTCCCGTTTCGCCCGCCTTTGCGCTTGCTCGGGCGGACCTTGCCCGACGCCCCCTTCTGCTTGCCCGCGACCTTCGTCGCCTGCTGCGTCGCCGCCGCGGCCCCCGCGCCCGAGAGGGCGGGGACGGTTCCGATCGGCTCCTTCAGGCAGGGCACCACGCCGGGGACCTGCGGCGCCTTGCGACCCGAGTAGGTGGCGACGAACTTGGCCACGTCGACCGCGTTTTGGCCGACCACGACGTTCTGGGGCATGATCGCGCCCGAGAAGCCGCCGTTCTCGATCGCGTAGAGCACCCGCGTCACCGGCCGCTCGCAGCGCTGGTCGAAGTTGGGGCCGTTGTTGTATTCGGCGGTGCGCACGTTGGCCGCCGATCCGTGGGTCGCGGCGTAGGACAGCGTGTGGCAGCCTGCGCAGCGCTGGTTGAACAGCACCGCGCCGTGATAGATGGCCGATTGGGCTTTCGGCGCGCTGATTTGCTCGGTCCCGAAGCTCGCGCAGGCCGCCAGCGTGGTCGCGCAGGCAAGCAGCGCGGTCGGGACCAGGAAGAGCTTGACTGGCCGGGCCATGCGGGGCGAGATCATACGCGGCAACTACGATCCGGCGCGATGCTCAGAGCCCGCGCGGTGAGTCGTCTGCTCATCCTCGGCGCGGCGTCGCTCGCCCTTGCGACGACCCTGACCGCCTGTGGCCACACCACCACGGTGGGGGCCAGCCGCATAGTGCGCATCGCGGTCACCGAGTATCGCGTCGTCCCCCAGAGCATCCGCGCCCGAGCGGGACGGCTGACCCTGGTCGTCGAGAATGACGGCCGGCTCGCCCATACGCTCGCCATTTCCCGCCACGGGAACATTCTCGGCCAGACGATGCCGCTGGCCCCGGGTACCACGGCACCCCTGACCCTGAGCCTCGGTCCCGGGAGCTACCTCATGAGCTCGACGCTGTTCTCAGATCAGGCCCTCGGGCTCTACGGCACGCTGACCGTGGTCCGCTAGGGCGGAGAAGGGGCCGCGCCGGGAACGCCGAACCAACCCGTACCCGGCGCCGGCCGAGGTGACGCTCGCACTTTTCAACATCGCGATCGTCCTCCGACGGCGGCAACCAGGAAGGCCGGCGCCGGGTCAGCTGCCGCCTACCACTCGGTATAACCGTCGCGATGCCGTCAAGCCTCGACCCTGAGCTGTTCCGAGAGGTCTTCGGGCGCTTCGCCACCGGGGTGGCCGTGGTGACCAGCGCCGGTCCCACCGGCATGGGAGGGATGACTGCGAACGCCCTGTGCTCGCTGTCGCTCGAGCCGCTGCTCGCGCTCGTGTGTTTCGACAACGACGCCCGCACGCTTCCGATCGTCAGGGACGCCCAGCGTTTCGCCGTCAACGTTCTCAATTCGGAGCAGGAGGAGCTGGCCGGCGTGTTCGCGTCCAAGCTCCCCGAATCGGAGAAGCTCGACGCCGTCGACCACCGCCTCGAGGCGGGGCTTCCGATCATTCGAGGCAGCCTGGCCTGGGCGACGTGCGAGCTCCGCGAGCTGATCCCCGGCGGCGACCACACGATCGCCATCGGCGAGGTCACCTCGATGGGCCTCGGCGAAGGTGACCCGCTCGTCTGGTACGGCGGGCGCTACCACGCCTGGCCCAACGACGGCGTGATCACGCGCTGAGATCCGCTCAACCCGCGGTCTGAGCCGCGCGCAGCAGGAGCACGAGAATCACCAGCGCGGCGACCGTCATGAGCCCCAGCTCACGTCGCAGGATCGCCACCACCACCGCCCGCTGCTCCTCCGGTGGTTCGGCCCCCACGGCCTGCGCGGACTCATAGCCGCGCGCGTCGAGAACCATCTGCGCCGAGGCCGCCCGCAGCGACTCGGCGATCAGGGACACCGCGAGCGGGAGCAGGCCGTACAGGACATGGAGCCCCGGCGGCTTGCGGCCGATCGCCACCAGGACGCCGCCGAGCGCGACGTGGACGATCGTCACGAGCTGCGCGACGCGCAGCAGACGCCAGAACCACGGACCGGACGCCGCACGCCGCCAGCTCCAGGCGCCGAACGCCGCCACGACCGCCCACGACGCGATCGCGCAGATGCCGACGACGAGGTGAACCTCCTTCACGCTTCGGACTCCAGAGCGCCCATGAGATAGCCGCATTTCGCACTAAGTAACATCCTGTTACAAGCTATCTCGCGCAGTGGTATAACGCCGAGTAGTGCTCCGTGACTACCTGCCAGCGATTGTCTTCCTCATCCTGGGCGGGGTGATCGGTGCCCTCTTCGGCGTCCTCAACCTGTTCCTGGGCCGCCGCCATCCGAGCCGCTCCAAGCAGGAGCCCTACGAATGCGGTTTGCCCTCCGAGGTGCAGCGCGGGTTCCGCTTTGGGATCAGCTTCTACCTCGTGGCGATGCTGTTCATCCTCTTCGACATCGAGGTCATCTTCCTGTATCCGATCGCCGTCCGGCTTCGCGCCTTCGGGACCTTCGCCATGAGCGAGACGATCGTGTTCGTCGTGCTCCTGATGGTGGCTTTCGTCTATGTCTGGCGACGCGGAGCGTTGCAGTGGAAGTGAAGCGGGAGCGGATCGACCCCGCCGACCTGAGGGTGAGCAAGCTCCGCGCCCACGACATGCTGCGTGACGACCTCGAGGGCGAGGACCTCGAGCGCCACGTGGAGCAGCGGGTGGTGACGACCACACTCGAGAAGGCGGTCTCATGGGCCCGGGGCAACTCGTTCTTCCCCCTGACCTTCGGGCTGGCCTGCTGCGCCATCGAGATGATGTCGATCGTCGGTGCCCGGCTAGATATCGCGCGCTTCGGCTTCGAGGCCTTCCGCGCCTCTCCCCGCCAGGCCGACCTGATCATCCTTTCCGGCCGCGTGTCGATCAAGATGGCGCCGGTCATCCGCCGGATCTACGACCAGATGCTCGATCCCAAGTGGGCCATCTCGATGGGCGCCTGCTGCTCCTCGATGGGTGTCTTCAACAATTACGCGCTCGTCCCCGCGGACAAGTTCCTGCCGGTTTCGGTCCACGTCCCCGGCTGTCCCCCCCGGCCCGAAGCTCTGGCCCACGGGATCCTTCGCCTCCGCGATCAGGTCATGGGCAACCCGCCGGCCGGCTGGCGTCAGCGCTATGCGGCCGAGGGGACGGAGGAGTTCCTGGAGGCCGACTCGGCGGCGGCGAGTCCCGCGATCAACGTCTTCCGCGCCGGAGACACCGCCGGTGCCTGACGCCACGGAGCTCGAGCTCACCGCCCAGGAGCTCCGTGATCACGAAGCAGGGTCGGTTCTCGATACGGAATTCCACCGGGGCCGTGCGGTCCTGGTGGTCGACCCCGCAAGCGTCAGAGCAGTGCTGGCGCACCTCCAGGGGAAGGGCTACACCTTCCTGGCCAGCCTCCACGGGGTCGACTATTACCCCGAGGAGCCGCGCCTGGGCGTCCTCTACGAGCTGCTCGACATGCAGCGCGTGGAGCGCATCAGCGTGAAGGCTCGCGTGCCGACCGACGCGCCTCAGATCGAATCGGTGGTCGAGCTGTTCCCGACCGCGGAGTTCCAGGAGCGTGAGGTGTTCGACATGTTCGGGGTGCGCTTCGACGGCCACCCGGACCTGCGGCGGATCCTCATGCCCGAGGACTACGAGGGCCATCCCCAGCGACGTGATTTCCCGGTCGGGGGCGAACCGGTGCTCTTCACCTACAACGAGCAGCAGTCCTACGGAAAGGACATGTAGTGGCGTCGCTGACCGAGGACTACCGCCGCCGCGAGGAGTCGATCACGATCTCGTCCGAGCCCGAGGGCGTTGGGGAGGCGCACGAGCTTCTGACGCTGAACATCGGGCCCCATCACCCGGCGACCCACGGCGTGCTCCGGCTGCTGGCGACGCTCGAAGGTGAGGTGGTCCGGGACATCAAGCCGATCATCGGCTACGTCCACACCGGGATCGAGAAGACGGCCGAGGACAAGGCCTACTGGAAGGCGATTCCGGTCGTCGAGCGGATGGACTACCTGGCCTACTACTTCAACGCCATGGCCTTCTGTGGCGCGGTGGAGACGCTGCTTGACATCGAGGTCCCCCCGCGGGCCCAGTACCTGCGCGTGATCCACCTCGAGCTCAACCGGATCATGTCCCACCTGGTCTGGCTCGGCACGAGCGCGCTTGACCTCGGCGCGATCTCGATGTTCTGGTACTGCTTCCGGGAGCGCGAGAAGGTGCTCGACCTGTTCGAGATGTCCTCGGGTCAGCGGATGCACACCCGCTACTTCCAGGTCGGCGGCGTGATCGAGGACATCCCGCCCGGCTTTGCGCTCAAGCTCCGCCAGTTCTGCCGCGACATGCCCAACCGGGCCGACCAGTACGCCGACCTGCTGTCCAAGAACCAGATCGTCGTCGAGCGCCTGCGCGGAACCGGGATCGTCGATCAGAGGACGCTGTTGAAGCTCGGCGTCACGGGTCCGCTCCTGCGGGCGACGGGCAACCCGTGGGATCTGCGCAAGGCCGATCCCTACTCCAGCTATGACCACTTCGAGTTCAAGATCCCGGTCGGGACCGTGGGCGATAACTACGACCGCTATGCGGTCCGCCACGCCGAGTTCTACGAGTCGACGAAGATCATCCAGCAGGCGCTCGACGGCCTTCCCGAAGGACCGTTCATCACCCCCGACCGCAAGGTCGCGCTTCCTCCGCGCCACGAGCTGGCCACGAGCATGGAGGCGCTGATTCACCACTTCAAGCTCGTCACCGAGGGCTTCCGGGTCCCGCCGGGCGAGGCCTACTACCCGATCGAGGGTCCACGCGGCGAGTACGGCTGCTTCGTCCGCGCCGATGGATCGGCCAAGCCGGCGCGGGTGCACATGCGCGACCCGAGCTTCGTCAACCTCCAGGCCCTGCCCCACATGGTCCGCGACGGCTACCTCGCCGACCTGATCGCCACGCTGGCCATGCTCGACCCGATCCTCGGAGGCATCGACAGGTGAGCTTCCGGATCGGAGATCCGCGAGTCGAGGACACCGCACACGAGGGCGGCGACGGCGCCGCTCGGCTTCGCCGCACCACAGCTCCTGTGCCCCGCTTCGGGCACGGCTCCCGGGTTCCCGGATGGGATGAGTCGGTCGACCTGTCCAAGGACCCGGCGGTCATCCCGGATAAGGAGACGACGCCGGTGCCGGCCGAGCTCCGCGCCGAGATCGAGGCCGCGATGGCGAAATACCCGGACCGCCGCTCGGCCGTCATCCCGGCGCTGCACGCGGCTCAGGCGATTCATGGTTGGTGCTCGCCCGAGGCGATCCACCAGGTGGCCGCGGTGATGCAGGTGACCCCGGCCTATCTGAGCTCGGTGGCCACCTTCTACGACATGCTCGAGACCCGCCCAGAGAAGGTCGGCCACCACGACGTCTATGTGTGCACGAACATCTCGTGCTCGCTGCGCGGCGCCGATCACATCCTCGACGCGATGGTCAAGGTGGCGGCGCTCACCGACGGTGAGGTCCACGTGCGCGCGTTCGAGTGTCTCGGGGCGTGCGACATCGCGCCGATGGCCTCGGTCGACGGCGAGTACGTGGGGCCGCTCACGCCCGAGGACACCGAACAGATCGTCGAGGACCTGCGAGCCGGGCGACCGGTGCTCGAGTCCAAGCAGCTGCGCTTTCGCAAGTGCGCCGACCCGGGGGTCGCCGAAGGGGCGTCGGACTTCTCGCCCCCCGGCGGCGACGTGCCGAGGACGGACACGGCTGGCCTCACCGAGGAGGCCCGGGAGCTCGATCGCCCAGGGGGCACGGCGGCGATCGAGATGCCCGCTGAGGAGGCCGCGGAGGAGGACGAGGAGTGAAGCTCCTGCTGGACCGGATCGACGAGCCCGGGCTCAACAGGCTCGAGGTCTACGAGCGCCGCGGCGGCTATCAGGCGCTGCGCAAGGCACTCGGGATGACGCCTGAGGAGGTGCTCCAGAACATCGCCGACTCCGGGCTGCGGGGCCGCGGCGGGGCGGGCTTCCGGATGGGCCAGAAGGCCGGCTTCCTCCCCCACGGAGACATGGACAAGTACCTGGTCTGCAACGCCGACGAATCCGAGCCCGGAACGTTCAAGGACCGCGAGCTCATGCAGAAGAACCCCCACATGCTGATCGAGGGGATCGCCATCGCGTCGTGGGCCGCGGAGCTCGACCGTGCCTTCATCTATATCCGGGGCGAATACCGGCAGCAGGCCGACATCCTGGAGGCGGCGATTGCCGAGGCGCTCGAGGCCGGCTACCTGGGTGAGCGGATCCTCGACTCCGAGCACTCGCTCACGCTCGTGCTCCACCGCGGCGCCGGCGCCTACATCTGCGGTGAGGAGACGGGGCTGCTCGACTCGCTCGAGGGCAAGCGGGGCAACCCACGCCTGAAGCCGCCGTTTCCGGCCATCGAGGGGCTGTATCACGGGCCCACCCTGATCAACAACGTCGAGACGCTGTGCACCGTGCCTCACGTCATCCGGATGGGCGGCGCGGAGTACGCCAAGCTCGGCACCGAGACCTCGACCGGGACGAAGGTGGTCTCGGTCTCAGGCGACGTCCAGCGGCCCGGCAACTACGAGATCGAGCTCGGCATCCCGTCGCGGGAGCTGATCTGCGACCTGGCGGGCGGGCCCCCCGAGGGGCGTGAGATCAAGTTCTGGTTCCCCGGGGGCTCGAGCTCACCGGTGCTGACCAAGGACGACCTCGACATCCCCTATGACTTCGACTCGATGGCCAAGGCGGGAACCATGCTCGGCTCTGGCGCGGTCATCGTCGTCGACGACTCGCACACGGTGCTCGAGGTCGCCCAGAAGGTCGCTCACTTCTACGCCCACGAGTCGTGCGGGAAGTGCGTGCCCTGCCGCGAGGGGACGAACTGGACCGTGAAGATGCTGCGGCGAATCGAGTCGGGCGAGGCGACCCCGATGGACCTCGACATCATGGCCGGGGTCCAGGAGCAGATCATCGGTAACTGCCTGTGCGTGCTCGGCGACGCGATGGCCATGCCGATCGGGTCGATGATCGAGAAGTTCCGCCCCGAGCTCGAGGCCGAGATCGAGGCTGCCCGTCAGCGCGCCGATGCCGCCGAGCTCCACGACGTGGTCCCCCTCGGGGTGGCCGACCCCCACGCCGGCCCACTCCCGGTGCATACCGCTCGCTGACGAAACCCGATGCCCAGACCTGAGCAGAAGAAGATCCAGCTGACGATCGACGGCCGTGAGGTCGAGGCGCTCGAAGGCGCGATGCTCGTCGATGCCGCCAAGCAGGGCGACGTCGAGATCCCCTACTTCTGCTACGAGCCCAAGCTCGGCAACCCAGTCGGGGCCTGTCGAATGTGCCTGGTCGAGATCGAGGGCATCCCCAAGCTCCAGACCTCGTGCTCGAC
>DATGFT010000120.1:0-13109 GCA_035308915.1 Solirubrobacteraceae bacterium | reverse complement strand
CGAGGACGGCGATATCGCCGTCCTCGGCTAGTTCCCCCAGCCCACCTCATCGTGGGTCTCGAGCTTGCGCCAGAACGTGATCTCCGGCTCCCCCTGAACCCCCGCGTCGGCCATCAGCGGCTGGATCCGATCCCGCGTCTCCTCGAAGAACCGCTGGAAGGACTCCGTATCAGGCCACTCGTCGATCACCATCACCTCCCCGGTGTCGCTTCCGTAGAACCGGTGGGCGATGACACCGCGCTCCTTCCCGATCTCGGCGACCCCGGCAAAGCGCGACGGATCCTCGGCTGCGAGCTCCTCCACCCGGCGGGGGTCCGCCTTCATCCGCAGGGTCATGATCACCGACATGGACATACCTCCTGATCGCTGACTGGGCTCGTTATTCGATCAGACCCGAACTGCCGGGGCAAAGCCAGCCTTGGGCGCCGCTACGCTGCGCTGAGTGCCGAAGTTCGAGCTCGATGCCGCCTACACCCCGACCGCCGATCAGCCGCAGGCGATCGCCTCGCTGGCCGAGGGGGTCGAGGCCGGCGAGCGCTTCCTGACGCTGCTCGGAGCGACCGGAACCGGGAAGACGATGACCATGGCCGGGGTCGTGGAGGCGGTTCAGAAGCCGACGCTGGTCATCGCCCACAACAAGACGCTCGCCGCTCAGCTGTGCAACGAGTTCCGGACCTATTTTCCGAACAACGCCGTCGAGTACTTCGTCTCCTACTACGACTACTACCAGCCCGAGGCCTACGTTCCCAGCAAGGACCTGTACATCGAGAAGGATTCGGCGATCAACCAGGAGATAGACCGACTGCGCCATTCGGCCACCGCGGCGCTGTTCGCGCGGCGTGATGTGCTGATCGTGGCCAGCGTCTCCTGCATCTACGGCCTGGGCTCGCCGCAGACCTACGACGAGAACCTGCAGACCCTCCGCAAGGGAGAGTTCGTCGATCGCGACGGTCTGCTGCGGAAGCTCGTCTCGATCCAATACACCCGCAACGACACGGCGCTCGCGCGCGGGAACTTCCGGGTCCGCGGGGAAACGCTCGAGGTCTTCCCGGCGTATGCCGAGACCGCCTACCGGGTCGTTCTGTTCGGGGACGAGGTCGAGCAGCTTCAGGAGTTCGACCCCGTGACCGGCGAGGTCCTTCAGGAGGACATCGAGCACATCGGCATCTGGCCGGCCTCTCACTACAACGTCCGCGAAGGGATGATCGAGGACTCGGTGGCGGAGATCGGGCGAGAGCTGAATGCGCGCTGCGCCGAGCTCGAGGCCCAGGGCAAGCTGCTCGAGTCCCACCGGCTGCGCCAGCGCACCCAGTACGACATGGAGATGCTGCGTGAGCTCGGCTTCTGCTCCGGGATCGAGAACTACTCCCGGATCCTCGACGGCCGCGCCCCGGGATCGCGCCCCTATTGCCTGCTCGACTACTTCCCTGATGACTTCGTCTGCTTCATCGACGAGTCGCACCAGACGGTGCCGCAGATTGGCGGCATGTACGAGGGTGACCGGTCACGCAAGCAGACGCTGGTCGACTACGGTTTCCGCCTGCCGAGTGCGCTCGACAACCGGCCCCAGACCTTCCAGGAGTTCCTCTCGATCACGCCGCAGATGGTGTTCGTGTCGGCCACGCCGGGCGAGTACGAGCGGAGGAACTCGCCCCGGATCGTCGAGCAGATCGTGCGCCCGACGGGGATTGTCGATCCCGAGGTCGAGGTCCGGGAGACGCGCAACCAGATCGATGACCTGATGAACGAGATCCGCGGCCGGGTCGACCGTGACGAGCGCACGCTGGTCACGACGCTGACCAAGAAGATGGCCGAGGACCTGACCGACTACCTGCTCGAGATGGGCTTCAAGGTGCGCTACCTGCACTCGGAGATCGACACGCTGGAGCGAATCCAGATCATCCGGGAGCTCCGGCTGGGTCAGTTCGACGTACTCGTCGGGGTGAACCTCCTGCGCGAGGGTCTCGACCTGCCCGAGGTGTCGCTCGTGGCCATCCTCGATGCCGACAAGGAGGGCTTCCTGCGCGGCGAGACCTCGCTGATCCAAACGATCGGGCGGGCGGCGCGGAACATCGAGGGCAAGGTCCTCATGTACGCCGACAAGGAGACCGCGGCGATGCAGGCGGCGATCGACGAGACCAACCGGCGACGTGAGATTCAGCGTGAGTACAACCGTGTGCACGGCGTCACCCCGGAGACGATCGTCAAGGGGATCTCGGATATCGCCGAGTTCCTGCAGTCGGAGTCCAAGGTGCCGCGCTCCCGGCGGCGCCGGCGCACCACGGCGAGCGGGATGTCGCCGGCGGAGATCGAGAAGACGATCGTGGAACTGGAGGAGGAGATGCTCGAGGCGGCTGAGGATCTCCGCTTCGAGTACGCGGCCAAGCTGCGCGACGAGATCCGCGACCTCAAGCGTGAGCTCGATCAAGCCGTGGCTGAAGGTCAGGCACCGGTAGGCTGAGCGGCGATGCCCGCGGCACGCCGGAGCCCCAAGCAGGAGTCTCTCGCCGGGACGGCCGGCGAACACGTGCGCGCGATCATCGAGGCGGCGGAAGACTCGGCAGCGGCGATCCGTGCCGAGGCCGAGGCGGAGGCGGAGCGAATCCGCGCGCAGGCCGGGGAGCGTGCAAGCGCGCTGCGCAGCGAAGCCCGCAGTGACGTGCAAGGGCTGTTGGGCTCGATCCGTGATGCGGTGGACCGGCTGCGGGGCGACCTCGAGCAGCTCGAGCAGCGCCTCGGCGAGCCCTCAGAGAGCGCCGGGCCCGGTGAGGCTGCGGCTGGCCGGACCGCTTCCGTGAAAGACGCTGCCATCGAAGAGGACCCGGACATCGCGCTGGCCGAGGACGCGGCGGTGGGCCTCGATGAGGCGCCGGGGACAGACCTCGAGGGAGCGCGGCTGGTGGCCCTCAACATGGCGCTTGACGGCGCTTCGCGGGAGGACATCGCGCGCCATCTGCGCGACCACTACGGGGTATCTGAGCCCGCCCGCCTGCTCGACGAGGTGTACGCCTCGATCGGCCGAGCTTAGGCCGCAAACTGCGACCACGGCGGCGGGGGAACGTCTGTTCGCTCGTCTAGACTCGAAGGCGTGGATCAGCTGGTCGTCTCGGGCGCCCGGGAGCACAACCTCAAGGACATAACGGTCGCGATTCCGCGAGGGTCGCTGACCGTCATCACGGGACTCTCAGGGTCCGGAAAGTCCTCGCTGGCCTTTGACACGATCTACGCCGAGGGCCAGCGACGGTATGTCGAGTCGCTCTCCGCCTACGCCCGCCAGTTCCTGGGCCAGATGGACAAGCCGGACGTCGATTCGATCGAAGGGCTCTCGCCGGCCATCTCGATCGACCAGAAGACAACCTCACGCAACCCGCGCTCGACCGTGGGCACGGTGACCGAGATCTACGACTATCTGCGGCTCCTTTGGGCCCGGGTCGGGCATCCGCACTGCCACATCTGCGGCCGTCCGATCTCCGGCCAGTCCGCCGAGCAGATCATCGACCAGGTGATGGAGCTGCCGGAGGCGACGCGCTTCATGGTCCTGGCGCCGATCGTCCGTGGCCGCAAGGGGGAGTACGGCAAGCAGCTCGAGGAGCTTCGCGCCGAAGGCTTCAGCCGCGTCAAGGTCGATGGCGAGCTCCGCCGCTTGGATGAGGAGATCGCGCTCGACAAGAAGTTCAAGCACGACATCGCGGTGGTGGTCGACCGCCTGGTCATGAAGGGGGAGCTTCGCAAGCGGCTGGCTGACTCCGTCGAGACCGCGGTGGTTCTGGCCGACGGACTGGTCGAGATCGAGCTTGTCGACACGGGCGAGATCCGGACCTACAGCGAGAAGTTCGCCTGCCCGGTGCACGGACCGAGCCTGGTGGAGCTCGAGCCGCGGATCTTCAGCTTCAACTCGCCGCACGGCGCGTGTCCCCGGTGCACCGGGCTCGGGTCGCAGATGGAGATCGACCCCGAGCTGGTGGTGCCTGACCCGACGCTGTCGATCGGCGAGGGCGCGATCGCGCCCTGGGCGGTCAGCGCGTCCGAGTACTACGACCAGCTGATCCAGGCCATCTCCGAGCGCTACGGGGTCGATCTCGAGACGCCGTGGGACGAGCTGCCCGAGTCCTCCCAGGACTTCTTCCTGTACGGCACCAACGGCGATCGAGTGCAGGTCTCCTACCGCAACCGCTTCGGGCGTCGTCGCTCCTACGCGACGACGTTCGAGGGCATCGTCCCCAACCTCGAGCGGCGCTACCGAGAGACCGACTCCGAACTAACGCGCGAGAAGATCGAGGAGTACATGACGCTGCGGCCCTGCCCGGAGTGCCACGGCGCGCGCCTACGGCCTGAATCGCGCGCCGTGCTGGTGGCCGGGACGCCGATCCACGAGTTCACCGCCCTGTCGGCGCGCCGGGCGCTCGAATGGGTTCGCCGTCTCGATCTGTCCGAGCACGACCGGCGGATCGCTCGGCTGGTGCTGCGTGAGATAGAGGAGCGGCTCCAGTTCCTGGACAACGTCGGCGTCGGCTATCTGTCGATGGAACGGGCGGCGGCGACGCTGTCGGGTGGCGAGGCGCAGCGAATTCGTCTGGCCACGCAGATCGGCTCGTCCCTGGTCGGGGTGCTCTACATCCTCGACGAGCCGTCGATCGGGCTCCATCAGCGTGACAACGAGAAGCTGATCGCGACGCTGGAGCGGCTGCGGGACCTGGGGAACACGGTGTTGGTGGTTGAGCACGACGAGGGGACGATGCGGGCCGCCGACCACCTGATCGACATGGGCCCGGGGGCAGGCGAACACGGCGGGTATGTGGTCGCGCAGGGGACGGCGGACGAGCTGGCGGGAGTGCGTGAGTCGCTGACGGGCCAATTCCTGGCCGGAACGCGGCAGATCGACATCCCGGCGCGGCGGCGGCGACCCAGCGGTTATGTGCAGATCGAGGGAGCGAGCGAGCACAACCTGCGCAAGATCGACGTCAAGGTCCCGCTGGGGGTGTTCTGCTGCGTCACCGGGGTCTCGGGTTCGGGCAAGTCGACGCTGGTCAACGAGGTTCTCTACAAGGCGGTGTCCAATCGCCTGCACCGCACGCGGCAGCGGGCCGGCGCCCACCGCCGGATCAGCGGACTCGAGCAGCTGGACAAGATCATCTCCGTCGATCAGTCGCCGATCGGGCGGACCCCGCGGTCCAACCCGGCGACCTACATCGGGCTCTTCGACCAGATCCGCGAGCTGTTCTCCAAGACCCAGGAGGCCCGGGCACGCGGGTACAAGCCAGGTCGGTTCTCCTTCAACGTCAAGGGCGGCCGGTGCGAGGTGTGCCGGGGCGACGGCCAGATCAAGATCGAGATGCACTTCCTGCCCGATGTCTACGTGCCGTGCGAGCAGTGCCACGGCAAGCGCTACAACCGGGAGACGCTCGAGGTCCGCTTCAAGGGCAAGACGATCTCCGACGTGCTCGAGATGCCGGTCGAGGAAGCCCTCGAGTTCTTCGCCCACATCCCGAAGATCCGCCGGCGGGTGGAGACGCTTAACGATGTCGGCCTGGGCTATATGCGCCTGGGGCAGCCGGCGACCACGCTGTCCGGAGGCGAGGCGCAGCGGGTGAAGCTGGCCTCCGAGCTGTGCAAGGTGGCGACGGGCCGGACGATCTACATCCTCGATGAGCCGACGACCGGCCTGCACTTCGCGGATATCCAGCGCCTGCTGGAGGTCCTGGACCGGTTGGTGGAGGCCGGGAACACGGTGGTGGTGATCGAGCACAACCTCGATGTGATCAAGGTCGCGGACCGGTTGATCGACCTCGGGCCCGAGGGCGGCGATGAAGGTGGCCAGCTGATTGCCACCGGCACCCCCGAGCAGGTGGCGGGCGTCGCCGCCTCCCATACGGGTGAGTTCCTGGCCCGGATCCTGGGTCAGGGAAAGCGGGCTCCGACGCGGCCGCGGAGGCGCGCGGCGCCCCGCCGCCGGCCCACGGTCGCGGCGCGCTGAGCCGCGCCGCGCCCGCGTAACGCCGCGCTGAGACCCCCCGCGTCGCGGTTAGGCTGCGGGCATGGACCTCGCCGCGGCCCGGCTGTGGGCACAGAAGTGGCGCTGGTATGAGCGCAACTCGCTGCCCTGGAACCGGGCGCGGATCCACTACGAGTTCATGCGCCGGGGCGCGTTCGCGCGCTGGCCGATCCACGGAAACGTGCTCGAGATGTTCGCCGAGGGGCGGCTCCAGGTCGGACCGAACACGCTGCTCGAGCCGCATGTCTGGCTGACGGGACCCGGGGCGGCCGAGATCCGGATCGGGGCCGGGAGCTTTCTCAACATCGCCGTCATGGTGGCCGCACTGGAGCTGGTCGAGATTGGCGAGCACTGCATGCTCGCCAACGGCTGCTTCGTCACCGACAGCAACCATCGCTTCGACGACCCGGATCTCCCCGTGCCCTGGCAGGGTTTCACGAGCCGCGGCCCGACGCGCATCGAGGACAACGTCTGGTGCGGCGCCGGAGTCGTGGTCACGAGCGGCGTGCGGATCGGGCGCCGCAGCGTCATCGGCGCCAACTCGGTGGTGACCTCCGACGTGCCGGCGTTCTCGCTCGCGGCGGGCGCCCCGGCCCGGGTGCTGCGCCAGATCGAGTACCCGTAGCCCCGGCGGCGATGGCCTTCTGAAAGACTGCGGTGCGTGACCGCGCTGGTGATCACGGGGACCGACACCGGGGTCGGGAAGACTGTCGTGACGGCTGCCCTGGCCAGCCTGGCCCGGGCCGCGGGGCGGGCGGTCGCGGTGGTCAAGCCGGTTCAGACCGGCGTCGGCAAGAACGAGGCGGGCGATGTCGACGAGGTCCGGCGGCTGGCCGAGATCGAGGACGTGCATGAGTTGGTCCGGCTTCCGGACCCGCTCGCCCCGGCGAGCGCGGCTCGCCGCGTGGGAATGGAGCTCCCGAGCGTGCAGGCGATGGCCGACCGCATCGGCCGCCTGGGCGGCCGCGATCTCGTCCTCGTCGAGGGGTCCGGTGGTTTACTCGTCGAGCTCGATGGCGCGGGCGGCACTCTGGCCGACCTGGCCCGGGAGCTCGCGGCTCCCGTCCTCGTCGTGGCCCGAGCCGGGCTGGGGACGCTCAATCACGTGGCGCTGACCTGTGCGGCGATCAGACATCGCGGTCTCGAGTGTGCGGGGATCGTGATCGGAGCCTGGCCCGCGGCCCCTGATCTGGCCGCGACCTGCAACCTCGACGACCTCGAGCCCTACGCGCGCTCGCCATTGCTCGGCGCGATCCCGGAAAACGCTGGGACCCTTCCTCCCGACGCCTTTCTGGAGGCGGCCCGCCGGGGCCTCGCTCCCGCGACATCGCGGCTGGCGGCGCTGAGGGTGAACGTCGTGGCTGAGGAGGCGATGGCGTGAGCCCAGCCTCGGTGCTCGATGCAGCCCGCGAACAGGTTCTCGGCCGGGGCGTCGGCCTGGATGAAGCGCAGCTGATCGAGGTCCTCCGGCTCCCGGACGAGGCGGTGGAGGAGGCGCTCGAGGTCGCGCATGCGGTGCGGATGCGCTGGTGCGGCCCCGAGGTCGAGGTCGAGGGGATCGTCTCGATCAAGACCGGCGGTTGCCCGGAGGACTGCCACTTCTGCGCTCAGTCGGGACGGTTTGAGACGCCGGTGCGGGCGGTGCGACTCGACATTCCGGCGCTCGTCGAGGCGGCTCGGGAGACGGCGGCGACCGGCGCCACCGAGTTCTGCCTCGTGGCCGCGGTCCGGGGTCCGGACGCCCGCCTGATGGCCCAGGTGCGCAGCGCGGTCGAGGCGATCCACGAAGCGGTCGAGATCAACGTGGCCTGCTCGCTGGGCATCCTCACGCGTGACCAGGCCGAGGAGCTGGCGGGACTCGGGGTCCACCGGTACAACCACAACCTCGAGTCGGCGCGGTCCTACTTCCCGCAGGTCGCGACCACGCACACGTGGGAGGAGCGGTTCGAGACCCTTCAGCTCGTCCGCGAGTACCGGATGGAGGTGTGCTGCGGGGGGATCGTCGGCATGGGGGAATCACTCGAGCAACGGGCTGAGTTCGCGGTCCAGCTCGCGAGCCTGGAGCCGGACGAGGTGCCGCTGAACTTCCTCGATCCGCGCCCCGGGACGCCGTTCGCCGAGCTTCCGCCGCTCGCGACCAGGGACGCTCTGCGGGCGATCGCGGCGTTTCGGCTGGCGCTGCCGCGGACGGTTCTGCGATTCGCCGGAGGGCGCGAACTGACCCTGGGCGACCTGGGAACGCGCCAGGGCGTGCTGGGCGGGATCAACGCGATGATCGTCGGCAACTACCTGACCACACTCGGGCGCAACCCCCAGCAGGACCTCGATCTGCTCGAGGAGCTCTCGATGCCGGTGAAGGCCCTATCGCAAACCCTCTGAGCTCGCGGTGGTGAGCGCGGCCGCTCATTGCGACGGGTGTGGAAAGCCTGTGGAGCTCGATGACCACGCGGCCTGCCGGATGCGTCGAGACGCCACAGACCCGCCCCGCTACTGCGTCACCTGCGGGCGCAAGTTGGTGGTGCAGGTGCTGCCGCTCGGCTGGACCGCGCGGTGTGTGCACTGCGGGCCGGTCAGCTGAAGGCGGCCCGGAACCGGGCCAGCTCATCCTCGTCGATCGAATAGCTGTGCTCGGGCCCCGGGAACGAGCGGTTGCGCACCTCCCGTGCGTATTCGGCGACCCCGGCCACCATCTCGGCCTTGATCTCCTGATAGCGCTTGGCGAAGCGTGGAGCATGGCCGTCGTAGATCCCGAGCAGGTCGTGGAAGACGAGCACCTGGCCGTCGGTGGCCGGCCCGGCGCCGATCCCGATCACGGGGACGTCGAGCCGCGCGGCCACGTCGGCGGAGACGGCGGCGGGAATCGCCTCGAACACGATCGCGAAGCAGCCCGCCTCCTGGAGCGCCAGGGCGTCATGCGCGACATGCAGCGCGCGGTCGGAGGTCCGGCCCTGGGCGCGATAGCCACCGAGCGCGGTGGCGGTCTGCGGAGTCAGCCCAACGTGTCCCATGACCGGGATCCCCGAGTCGACGATGGCCCGCGCGCGCTGCGCGCTGGTGCCGCCGCGCTCGAGCTTGACCGCGTCACACCCCGCCTCCTTGACGAAACGCTGGGCGGTCGCGATCGCCTGCTCGTCCGATGCTTCGTAGGAGCCGAAGGGGAGGTCGCCCACGAGGAGCGGGGTCCGCAGCCCGCGCTTGACCGCCGCGGCAAGGATCAGCATCTCCTCCACCGAGACGGGCACCGTCGAGGGGTAGCCGAGGACGGTCATCGCCCCCGAGTCGCCGACCAGCACGACGTCGACCCCCGCCTCCTGGGCGACCTGGGCGGAGGGGTAGTCGTAGGCGGTGACCATCACGATCGGCTCGCCCAGGCGCTTCTTCTCGGCCAGACGGGGGAGAGTCATCGGGACGGGCTCGTCGAGGCTCCGGGGGACGGGGAGGTGCGGGGTGGCGGACATTTGGCCTCCTGATGCTCAGCCTCTCCCGTTGTCGCTCGCGGAGCGAACTATGGAGAGCGGGTGGATGAGTTGGTTGTCGATAAGCCGGGTCTCGCCGACACGGGCGGCGACCAGAGCCAGCACGTCGGCTTCGATGCGCTGGACGGGCGCGAGCCCGTCGGGAGTGACCAGCTCCAGGTAGTCGGGCTCTACCCCGGCGGCGGAAAGCTCAGCCAGGGCCTGGGCTCGCGCGGCCGCCGGATCCCGCTCGCCCCCGGCAACCGCCCGGCGAACGACCTCGAGTGAGCGGTGGAGGGCGCCGGCGCGGCTGCGGTCGGACGCCGAGAGCCGGGCATTGCGGCTCGACATCGCGAGCCCGTCGGCTTCCCGGATCGTCGGGCAGATCTCGATCTGGACCGGGAAGGCGAGGTCTCGCACCATGCGCTGGATGAGGAGTGCCTGCTGGGCATCCTTCTGGCCGAAGTAGGCGACGTCGGGGCCGGCGGCGTTGAACAGCTTGGCCACCACGGTGGCCACGGCATCGAAGTGCTTTCGCCCGCGCGCCGCGCCCTCGAGCACCTCGCTCAGCCCTGACACCGAGACGGTGGTGGCGAAGCCCGGGGGATACATCTCGTCGACAGGCGGCGCGAACAGCACGTCCACGCCCGCCTGCTCGGCCAGCCCGACGTCCCGTCCTTCGGCCCGGGGGTAGGCGGCCAGGTCACCGGCCTCGTTGAACTGAGCGGGATTGACGAACAGGGAGACGACGACGACGTCGCAGTCGGCCCGCGCCCGACGCATGAGCGAGAGGTGCCCGGCGTGGAAGGCACCCATCGTGGGAACCAGGCCGATCCGCGCGCCGCCCCGGCGCTGGTCGGCCAGCGACGCGCGGAGCTCGTCGATGCTGCGCACGATCCTCATACCGGCTCCGGCATGGCCGCCAGCTGACGGGTCGCGTCGGCGAGCGCGTCGAACAGCCCCAGCAGCTCAGGCGTGCGCTCGGCGAGGGCCGCGCGCTGGGCGGTGACCGTCGCCTCGTCACCGCGGGCCACCGGTCCGGTGAGCGCCCGCTCGGGGCCGAGGGCAGCCCAGTTCTCCACCGTGGCGCGGACGAGGGGGACCAAGAGTGCGCGCTCCACCCCCGCGGTGGCGCCCAACCGCTCGGCCGCGGCCTCGAGGGTGACGAGGAAGTTGGAGGCGATCGAGGCGGCGGCGTGGTAGGCCGTCCGGTCGGCGTCGTCCACCTCGACCGGGCGCATGCCCAGAGCCGCGGCCAGCTCGGCGGCGAGGGCGCGGGCTCGGGGTGTGGTGCCGGCGACGGCGGCGCCGGCACCGGTGAAGTCAGCTCCGGCGCGGGTCACGGTCATCAGGGGATGAAGCGAGAAGGCCTCGTGGGGGGCCAGCGGCCCGAGCCCGGTGGCCCCCGAGCAGTGGCCGACGATGGCGCCGTCATCCAGATGGGCGGCGGCGGCCGCGATCTCGGCGTCCGGAACGCAGAGAAGCGCAACCTGGCTGCCGCCGGCGTCGGCGCCGCGGCCGAGCGGCCCGTCGATCCGGTAGCCGGCCTTGCGGAGCCCCGCGGCCAGGGCTCGGCCCAGGCGGCCGTCGCCAATGATGGCTAGCCGCAGCTCACGCGAAGAACCCGTCGCGGAGGGCGCGGCAGCAGGGACGCTCGAGGAGAAGTCCCGTTCCAGTTCCCGCAATCTGAGATACCGGTCGGCTTGGAGAAAAGTGATAAAGGTGACGAGGTCCGTCCCGTCGGTGACGGCCTCGAGGTCGAGGATACCCGTCCTCGTCTGCCTCTACCATCCTCCGCCGTGAGGACCGCCGCCGAGCGCCGCGAGCTCCTGAAGGCCGTCTACGACGAGGCCCGGATGTGCGAGCGCTGTCCGCTGCACCAGACGCGGGCCACGGTGGTTTTCGGGGCCGGGAACGCCGACGCTGAGCTGATGTTCATCGGGGAGGCGCCAGGGGCCAACGAGGACAGGATGGGGCTGCCCTTCGTCGGCCAGGCGGGAAAGCTCCTGGACAAGCTGCTGGGGGAGATCGGGATGCAGCGCGGCGATGTGTTCATCGCCAACACGCTGAAATGCCGACCGCCGGATAACCGGGACCCCCACCCCCAGGAGATCGAAGCCTGCCACGACTACCTCCAGCGCCAGGTCGAGTTGATCGAGCCGACCGTGATCTGCAGCCTGGGGAACTTCTCGACCAAGCTCCTGCGAGCCGACACGACCGGGATCTCCCGTCTCCACGGGCGGGAGGAGGTGCGGATCATCGGGTCGCGCGCGGTCCGCCTGTATCCGCTCTATCACCCTGCCGCGGCGCTGTACACACCCTCGATGCTGGAGACGCTGAGGCGGGACTTTCAGCGCATCCCGGAGCTGCTTTCGCTCGGCGCGCCCCCGCAGCCCGAGCCGCTTCCGGTGTTGCCGGAGATCGACGAGGAGCCCCTCTTCGAGGCGCCGGCGGCCGGGCTCGAGCGAGAGGCCGCGGCGGCACAGCTGGGTCTGTTCTAAGCGCGGGGCGGCGACGAGGGGCCCCGGGTCGCCCGGCTACGCGGGCTCGGGGGTGATGGCCGACTCCTTGCGGGCCGGGGTTCGCTGCGCCCCGTCGCGCCGGAGGGCGAGCGCGAAGGCCAGGAGGGCGCCCACGGTCTGGATGGCCAGGACGACGAGCGCGAACCCGGACGGGTGACGAGACGCCTGGAGCAGCAGGATCGGCTCTGCGACGGCAACCGCGGCCAGCGCGATCAGGAACCAGGTGCGCTTGAGGGCCAGCATGTACTGGATCGCCAGATAGGTGCAGGCGAGGACCGTGAACGCCGCCCCCAACGGCAGCAGCGAGCCCGACGCCCCCGCCTTCGCCCTGCCGAAGACCGAGCTGATGAGCAAATGCGAGGCGAAGGCGTAAATCAGGAGGCAGGGAAGGGCGGCCACGAGGATGATCCCGAGGGTCTTGATCAGGACGGGGCGCGTGTCCTCGCCCTCGACGCGGCGCCGAGAGACCTCCGGGACGAGGTAGAAGCCGGCGCCGATCGCGACCCAGATCAGCACCTTCGCGGCGACGGCGACCGCGGCGTACGAGGTCGCGGTATGGCTGTCGAAGCGGTGCTTGGCCGCGATGATGTCGATGTTCTGGAGCACCGCGATCACGGCCAGCCCGCCAATCGGCACAAGGGCTCCGCGGACGTGGCGCCACAGCGACACCTGCGTGGGCGCCGTGGCCGGCGGCGTCGGTTCCGTGGCGGGCACCGTCGGGTAGGCGTCCGCGTAGCGCCGCAGCTGGATCATGCAGTAGACGGACATCGCGATGTAGGAGATGAGCGAGCCCAGATACGCGCCGGTCACGCTGAGCCCCACCGCGAAGGCCGCTCCGGCGACGAGCCGCGCTCCCTGCTCCCCGACCAAGCTGACGCCAACGCTCTTGTAGTGACCCACCCCCTGGAGCGCTCCACGCAGCAGCGATACCTCGAGGTACAGGCACCCAGCCGGGATTCCGAGCGCCGCCGCCCAGGCGTAATGGTGGACGTGACCGTGTACGACCACTCGGTCGACGCCGACCGCGGAGGCGATCGGGTGTCGGAGGAGCACCGACACAATCGTCAGGCCGACGGTGACGAGCAGCAGGCTGCGCGTCCAGTTGCGGGTCGTCTCGATCAGAGCCGGCCCCAGGCCGAG
>DATGFT010000119.1:0-17725 GCA_035308915.1 Solirubrobacteraceae bacterium | reverse complement strand
TCCCGCCCCCGCCGCCGCCATTCCCGCCCCCGCCGCCGCCATTCCCGCCCCCGCCGCCATTTCCACCCCCGGCGCTCGTTCGCACCACGGTCATCAGTCCGCTCGCGCGACGGCAGCTGCTGCGGGCATGGCGCCGCCTCGCCAGGCCTGGACGGTTCACGCATCCGACCAGGAAATACGACCCGGCCGGCATCCCGGCGGGCACCGTCAGCCACACACGCCGCCTTGCCTTTTTGTGCGGCTTCAGGGCCCTGACGTGGACGCTGGCCAGACGGACCGCCCCGGGTCCCAGCTTCACCGATGACGTGAAGTAAAGGGTGACGGTCGATGCCCGCGCTCGCTTGGCGCTCACGTTTTTCTCGGAAAAGCGCACGGAGAACGTAGAGTTAGGCGCAACCCGCGTGGAGGACGCCGAGACGGATGTGAGCACCAGCTGCGGGCGACGCGTCCCAGCCGCGAGTGCCACAGCAGCCACCATCACAAGCGCGGCGCATGTACCAACGACAGCTGCTACGCGTGTGGGCCTCAACATCTGACTCATCTCCTCAACTCGACAAGCCACCTGAGTCCGACCAACGCCCCCGCCGACCGCGACGAGCAGCCCCTAGCGCCGTGGTATCCAACGCCACCGCTCACCAAGCCACTCAGCCTCCGTCCATTCTCATCTACCCCTGGGAAAGCAGGCCTTCCCACAGCCAGCCTACATCCGTTTTGGCGCCAGCTCAAGATCGGCGCGCCCAGCCCAGGGTCACCTCCAGTCGGCGCCCTCGACCCACCAATAATGAACGCGGCTTGGGCATCCTCCGCCCGTCCCGCGGAGCACTGAAGAGTGGGCGGTCGGACCTCGAGCCGTCTGTCCGCCGGTTACCAAGCGGTCGCCTTATACCGGAGCACCCGCGTGACCGGCTCTTCTATCTGTAGAGAGTCACTCGGATTTTCACTTTTTAGAGACGCGCCCGGCCTACCGCTTGTGAGCGGACCAGAACGCTGACGTCTGAAGGAGAACGACGGTCCACCCTCGAAAACGGGAGGGTGATCCTGTTCGCGTTCACGAGGCACACCGGGGTGAGGGTGGCCGAGATCGGCTTCGCGCTCGTCGCGGTCGCCGGTGCGCTGCTGGCGATCGCCCCGGTGACCCGGTTCAGCAGGCTCGGAGGCGTTGCAGCTGGTGTCGTTCTCGCCGCGGGGGCGGTGACCGTCATCGTCGCCATACGCTGGGGTTCCTTCGGGTCCTTCTTCTAGGCGGCCTCCTGCGAAGAGGCGCAGCTGCCGCGCTGCCGCTACCCCCCGCGCCACACCGGGTCGCGCTTCTCGAGGAATGCGCTCATCCCCTCCTGCGCATCATGCGCCAGCGCGTTCTCGGTCATCACGACCTTGCAGTGTTCGTACGCCTGACTCTCCGGGCGATCGATCTGGGAGTAGAAGGCGTGCTTCCCGGTGGCCACGGTATAGGCGCTTGAGCGGGTGATTGCGTCAACGAACTCGAGCACCGCCGCCTCGAGCTCGTCGGCCGGAACGACCCGGTTGACCAAGCCCCAGTCGAGCGCCGTCGCAGCGTCGATCGGATCGCCGGTGAGCAGCATCTGCATCGCGCGCCTACGGCCGACGGCGCGTGACACCGGGACCATCGGCGTCGAGCAGAAGAGGCCGATCTTGACTCCCGGCGTGGCGAAGCGCGTCCGCTCCGCGGCCACCGCCAAGTCGCACGAGGCAACGAGTTGACACCCAGCCGCAGTCGCGATCCCGTGGACCTTCGCGATCACGGGCTGAGGCAGCTCGTGGATCGTCTCCATCATCACCGTGCACGTCTCAAAGAGCTGGCTCATGAACGTCTCATCACGGCCGATCATCTCGGAGAGGTCGTGCCCGGCCGAGAAGGCAGGCCCGGCACCCTCGATGACAACCGCTCGGATGTCCGGCTGGCTGGCGACTCCGCGCAGAGCGGCGATCAGCTCCTCCATCAGCTCAAGCGAGAGCGCGTTCCGTCTCTCGGGACGGTTGAGGACGATCCGGACCGCCGGTCCGTCCTGGCGGACCGACAGGTTGGCGTAGTCCGTCGTCGGCACCGAGGTCACGCCGACAAGCTACTGCGGGCCTCCTCGAGGCACAACCCTTCGAAACCCGGCCCCCCTGGCCGCAGCGCCCCGGCAGCGGGATAATCCGACTCGGGCGCGTGACACAACCGGATCGAGCAGGAGAGGGGCCATGACCGACGCACTGACCGCGAGCCAAGACGCACCGGCGCGCGAAGCCGCCGCTAAGAAGACGTTTCGGACCGAGCTGAACCCGGTCGACTTCCTCCGGCGAGCTGCCTACATCTATCCGGACAAGATCGCGGTGGTGGATGGCGAGCGCCGGTATTCCTACCGGCAGTTGGCTGAGCGCTCGTGGCGCCTGGCCAACGCGCTGCGAGACGCCGGGCTTCGCAAGGGTGACCGAGTGGCAGCGCTGCTGTTCAACTCGGGTCCCATGCTCGAGGCGCACTTCGGGGTCCCGGCAGCCGGTGGGGTGCTCGTGGCGGTTAACAATCGGCTCGCCAGCGCCGAGGTCGGATACATCCTCGAACACAGCGGCGCTCGCTTCCTGCTTGTCGATGCGGAGCTCCGCGCGCTGGTTCCTGACCACGTCGGCGCTGAGATCGCCGTGATCGATGTGACGGGCGCGGACCCCACAGGCGACGCCTACGAACAGTTCCTCGCCGCAGCTTCCCCCGTGACGCCCGAGAGCTGGCTGGAGGACGAGGAGGAGACGATCTCGATCAACTACACCTCGGGGACGACCGGACAGCCGAAGGGGGTTCAGTACACGTACCGCGGCGCCTACCTGAACGCGCTGAGCGAGGTGATCGTGGCCGGGATGAATCCGGACTCCGTCTACCTGTGGACCCTCCCCATGTTCCACTGCAACGGTTGGTGCTTCCCCTGGGCCGTGACCGCAACCGGCGCCAGGCACGTGGCCCTTCGAGCCATCGACGCCGGGGTGATCTGGAGGCTGATCGACGAAGAGGGCATCACGCACTACAACGGCGCCCCGACGGTGCAACTGATGGTCATCAATCACCCCGCCGCCCACCGTCTCGAGCAGGCGGTTACCGCGATGGTCGCTGCAGCCCCGCCGTCACCGACGCTGCTCGCGCGGATGGCCGAGCTGAACTTCCGGATCGTCCACGTCTACGGCTTGACCGAGACCTACGGTCCGATCACGGTCTGCCCGGCTCAGGAGGCGTGGCATGAGTTGCCCATCGCAGAGCGAGCCAAGCTCCTCTCCCGGCAGGGCCAGGGGTATCCGACTGCCGACCTGATTCGGGTTGTCGATGAGGAGATGCGCGATGTCGCCCAGGATGGCGAGACGATGGGCGAGGTGGTGATGCGGGGCAACAACGTGATGAGCGGCTACCTCGCCGACGAGACGGCCACCGACAGAGCGTTCCGCGGGGGCTGGTTTCACTCGGGCGACCTGGCGGTCTGGCACCCGGACGGCAACATCGAGCTGCGCGACCGCGGCAAGGACATCATCATCTCCGGCGGCGAGAACATCTCCAGCATCGAGGTGGAGCAGGCGATCGCGGCGCACCCGGCGGTCCTCGAGTGTGCGGTCGTGGGGATTCCGCACGATTACTGGGGCGAGCGACCCAAGGCCTTCGTAACTCTGAAGCCGGGGGCGAGCGCGACCGCAGAGGAGGTCATCGCGTTCTGCCGCGAGCGGCTCGCGCATTACAAGTGCCCGGATGCCGTCGAGTTCGGGCCGCTGCCGAAAACCTCGACCGGGAAGGTCCAGAAGTTCGTGCTGCGGGAGCGCGAATGGCAGGACCGCGAGACCCGGGTCGGGGCCACATAGCCCTCGAGGTCGCCCGCCCCGGATAGGCATGACCGTCCACACTCCTGACCGCAGCGACAGCGTCGTCGACGCCGAGCTCAATTTCCGCCCCGGGGACGCGGTACGTCTCCGTGTCGTGCATCGAGACCGTCGCGTCTCGGTCACCGACGACGGAGCCGCGATCAACCGAGCGGGCCGGCCTTTGGGCTGGCAGGATGCAGCACGCCGGATCGCCGACGAGTTCGTCGTAAACATCAGCCGACATGGCGTTGTCTCACTGCCGGTGGTCCGGGTTGGGCCGCCGGAGGAGGCGGTCATCCGCAGAATCGGTCAGGCGTCGCTCGCCCTGTATGAGGAACTGCTCGACCTGGCAGACAAAGGGGCGGGCGGCCAGCAGGGCTGGCACTGATCGCGTCGAACACGCGCGGAGGCGCCGCGTATCGCTGCGGCGCCGTAACACGCAAGACAGAGAGGATCGCCATGCCTTCCAGAGCTGCCAAGCCCGCAGAGCCCGCAAAACGGACCCGCGCGTCAGCGGGGCGACGTTCAACATCGTCGAAGACGAGGACCAAGCGGCGTCGACCCGAGCACAGCGCGATCGCCGAAAGGGCGTATTACATCCACCTCGAAGAGGGCGGCTCGGACGAGCTCGCGAATTGGCTGCGGGCAGAGCGTGAGCTGACGGTCGTATAGCCCGCGCGCGAACAATCAGCACCGCGCACGGCCCGGCGCGGGTCGAGCTCCGACTCGCGCACGACGCGACCGCGGGCCTCATCCTGGGTCACGGCGCGGGAGGCGGCATCCGCGCGCCGGACCTGGTGGCCGCGAGCGAGGCCGCGGCAGAACTCAGCATCAGCGTCGCCTTGGTCGAGCAGCCATATCGCGTCGCCGGCCGCCGCTCGCCAGCCCCGGCCCACCAGCTGGACACGGCGTGGCGAGCCGTGGTCGGCAATCTGAGTCGGCGAGAGCTGCGGGAGCTTCGGCTGGTCGTCGGGGGCCGCTCGGCGGGCGCTCGCGTCGCCTGCCGGACCGCAGCGGCGACCGGCGCGATCGCGGTGCTCTGCCTGGCCTTTCCCCTCCACCCCCCGGGAAAGGCGGATGACCCAGCCAAGAGCCGTCTGGGTGAGCTGGATGCGGTCGACCTGCCCGTGCTCGTGGTTCAGGGCGAACGGGACCCGTTCGGGATGCCGCCTCCGGGACCACAGCGGGAGGTGATCCGGGTGAGCGGGGACCATTCGCTGCGGGACGGCGCCGCCGTCAGAGGTGCCGTCGCCTCCTGGCTGGGGGAGCTGGTCGCAAACTAACCTCGCGCCGTCCGTCCGACGTTAGCCGGAGGTCGATCCGTCAGACTGGGGATATGCCCTTGGCCTCAGAGGAGCGCGATGCCGTCCGGCTGCGGGACGGCACAGAGGTGGTGATCGCCTCGCTTACATCGGCGGACGCGCCCCGCCTCGCCGAGGCGTTCGCCCGGCTGAGCGAGGAATCACGCCAGCTGCGATTCCTCGGACCCAAGCCGACGCTGAGCTCATCGGAGCTGCGCTACCTGACCGAGGTAGATGGCCACGATCACGTCGCCCTCTCGGCGGTCGATCCCGGGAGCGGGCGGGCCGTGGGAATCGGGCGCTTTGTACGCGACCGGAAGAATCCCGAGCGCGCCGAGGTGGCTGTCACGGTCGCCGACGACTGGCAGGGCCGAGGGTTGGGGAAGCTCCTGCTGGCACGGCTGTCGGATCGCGCCCGCGAGGAGGGCGTGCGGAAATTCACCGCGCTCGTCTCGCTCGAGAATCGCAACATGCAGGGGCTGCTTCACGGTCTCGATACGCCAGCCCAGATCACGCGCAGGAGCGGCGGAGTCGCCGAGTACGAGATCGAGCTCGCACCACGGGGGCTTGGGGCGCAGCTCGAGGAGGCGCTGCGCGCGGCCGCTGCTGGCCGCATCCAGATTCCCCCGCGTCTGTGCGAGGTGCTGCGCGGGATCGTCCCGCTGCACCTCGACTCACGCCGGGTCAGGTAGCCGGCGCCCGGCGCAGCCGTCCTGAGCCCTGACCTCGCGTCGCCTCCGGCTCGGGCATCACCGGGCGCAGCAACGCCCACGCGATCATGATGATCGCGAAGATGATCATCGCGATCCCCGTCCACAGATCGATGTTGATCCCGGCGGCCTTGGTCTTGACGTGATGGGAACCGACAATCCCGGTGACGACCAGAATCACGCCGTAGACGGCGAACAGGCCGCCGATAATGCGGCGGATGTCAAACCGGTTCGCCGCGCGTGCGGCGGCCACCTCGTCGGCGTCGGTTTCGCCGGTGCTCGGCGTTATCGGACCACGAAAGGCCTGCGGCTGCTCGGCCTCACGGTGTGCCTCAAAAGAACGCTCCACCTCATCGCGGGGGTGGCCCGGCTGCGGGGCGTTCGGCTGGGGCTGCTCTGAATCGGTCACCGATGCCTCCTAGATGAAGATGATGTTGAGAGCCACGATGAGCGCCAAAGCACCGCCGGTGAGCACCGGGATCGACCGATACCACGCGGTGTCACCGGCGATGGCGTCGCTCTCCTGCTCCTCTCGCTTGAGCCCCCAGACGAGGCCGCGGAGTTCCTCATCCGGCTTGGGCTTGGTGAACAGCGAGAACGCCACGAGCACGATGGCGTCGACCATGAAGGCGGCAATCGCCTGCCACCACGTAAGGGCCAGCTTGGAGCTGATGTTGATCACCTTGTTCGAGGCGAGCAGGTGGGTCGCCTCGGCGGCGGCCGAGCCGGCGATCATGCTGAGGCCACCCGCCAGCCACGTCGCCCGCTTCCAGAACATGGCGATGATGAAGGTGGCAAACAGCGGCGCGTTGAAGATCGCGAACAGGTCCTGGACGTAGTTCATGATGTTCGAGTTGCCCTTGGCGATGAACGCGGTGGCAATCGAGATCAGCAGGCCGATGAAGGTTGCGATCCGGCCCACGGAGACGTAGTAGGAGGAGTCGCGGTCCTTTCGCACGTAGGGCTGCCACAGGTCATAGGTGACGACGGTGTTGAACGCGGTCACGTTCGCGGCCACCCCGGCCATGAAGGCTGCGATGAGCCCGGCGATCGCCACCCCGAGCATCCCCATCGGGAGGTACTTCCCGATCAGCAGCGGGATCGCGGCGTTGTACTGAAGGCTCGGATCCGACTTGCCCAACCCCTTGATGGCGACCAGCGCCACCAAGCCGGGGATGATCGTCAGCGCCGGGATGAAGATCTTCGGATAGGCCCCGATCAGCGGGGTCCGGCGCGCCGCGGACTGGTTCTTGGCCGACAGCGCGCGCTGTACCTCGGCGAAGTTGGTCGTCCAGTACCCGAACGAGAGCACGAACCCGAGCCCCATGACCATGACCAGCCAGTTACCTCCGATCGGGTTGGTCACATGCCCGATGCCAAGGCCCTTCCAGGCGTGAAGCCCGGCGCTGCCGAGCGTCGAGTGCTTGACGCGGTTCTCGAGACCTGACCAGCCGCCCATCGAGTGCAGCGCCACGATCACGAGCGGCACCAGGCTGGCCACGATGATGAAGAACTGGAGCACCTCGTTGTAGATGGCCGAGGTCAGCCCGCCAAGGGTGATGTAGACGAGCACGATGGCGGCAGCGACGAAGATCGAGACGGCGATCGTCCAGCCGAGCATCAGGTGCACGACGAGGGCCAACGCGAACAGGTTCACTCCCGCGATCAGCACCGTCGCCACGGCGAAGCTGAACGCGTTCCAGATGTGGGCAAAGCGGCCGAAGCGCAGCCGGAGGTACTCAGGCACGCTGCGCACCTTGGCGCCGTAGTAGAAGGGCATCATCACGACGCCCAGGAACAGCATCGCCGGCACCGCGCCGATCCAGTAGAAGTGAACCGTCGCCACCCCGTACTGGGCGCCGTTGGCGGCCATGCCGAGGATCTCGAGCGCGCCGAGGTTGGCGGCGATGAAAGCCAGGCCGGTGATCCAAGCCGGAAGCGACCGTCCCGAGAGGAAGAAGTCGAGGTCGGTCTTGATGGTCAGCCGAGCGACGACCCCGATCCCGAGCACCACGAGGAAGTAGATGCCGAGAATCGCGTAGTCGAGCGAGTTGGCGTGAATCCCGACCCCACTCACCCCGATAAGTGACCCGAGCATCCCGTTCCTCCTTAATCCCGCAAAAGCCAGACAGCCAACTCCTGCGCCCCTCTTCTACCCGTTAATCCGCGATTTACACGAGGGGTGATTTGGCCGTGGCGCGCGGGTGCGGGAGGTCGGTAGGCGTGGGGCTTTTGTCCAATACGCGGGGCTGGGGGGCTTTGGTGGGGTGGGCGGGTAGGCGGCGACAGCGGGGCAGTGACAGCAAGCCGGTGCTCGCCCGTTCGCCACACCGTCAGCGTGATCAGAATTTGCCCTCTGGGGGTCAAAAAGTGATCACGCATCGCAGCCCCGGCTGAACCTGGGCGAACGAGCGATCTGAGAGATCTCTCGTTCGCCCAGGTCCCCGGCTTGGTGCGCCAGGGCATCCGCGGAGCGCTCGCCGCGGAAGCGATCGCCCTCCGGAGGCGATCGCCTCCGGAAGCTCCGCGGAGCGCTCGCCCTCGGCAGGCGACCGCGCCGGGGACCCCCCCACCCCGGAGGCGCGTCTCGGCCGCGCCTAGCCCCCGCCCGAGGAGCCGACGCCTCCGGCCCGCCTTCCACCCACGGGTAGAATATGCGCAAGGGTTATTGCCGAAATGACCATTGCGTGCGGGCCGCGATACGGGGCGGTGAACGACTGGTGGCAGGTGGCGCAGGGAGTGATATCGAGGCCTTCATGAAGGCTCTCGACGATCTCGACCAGGCTCTGGATAAGACGGTCGAGATGACCGAGCGGATGAAGGCGCGCATCGCCGATATTCGCGCTGTGCGCGCGGACGGTCGTCCGCTGCGGGAGATAGTCCCCTACGAGGAGACCCCGCTGATCGTCCAGCTCATCACCGAGAGCACGAATCTGCTTCATTCCTACGGCAATCGGGTGCGGCGAACCGAAGCGCGCGCCCTCCACCGTGAAGGGATGACGATGGACGAGATCGCCAAGCTGTTCGGCGTCACCCGCCAACGCGTCTCGGCACTCCTGCGCGAGTGAACGGGCGGCCCCTGCGGCCAGCCGACCTCGACGCGATCCGGACCTTATGTGAGCAGACCCTCCGCGAGAACTGGCTGGAGGGCGAGCGGGCGTCGGATCACGCTCGGTTCGCCTACACGCGCCCCAGCCCCGGGCACTACCCCTGGCAGTGGTATTGGGACTCGTGCTTTGCGGCGATTGCCTGGCGCCGCTTCGATCCGAAACGTTCGGAGCGGGAGCTGCGCACGTTGCTAGCCGCCCAACAGACCGACGGCTTCATCGGCCACACGATCTTCTGGATCGGGCCGCCGGATGACCTGCGGCGCTTCACCTACAACGTGCTTTCCCGAAGCGCGACGATGACCGCGAGCATTCAGCCCCCGGCGCTGGCCTGGGCGTGGCGGATCGCCGTCGGCGATCCGGCGCGCGAGCCCGGGATCATGGCGCACCACCGATGGCTGGCCGAGCACCGCGATCTTGAAGGAGACGGGCTGCTGTGGATCGTCCAGCCTGACGAGTCGGGGCTCGATGCCTCGCCCCAGTTCGACCCGATCTGGGGGCGTCGTGGCCACAGCCGGCCCGGCTTCGTGCGCCTCGTCCACCGCAACCGGCGGATGGCTTATGACCTGCGGCGGGTCCACGCGGCGGGTGGCCCGGTGTGCTGCGAGGTGATGACCAACGTCCTCTACAACCTGTCCCGGCTGGCCATGGGAGAGCCGTCCCTGACCTCGGCGATCATCGACAGGATGTACGACGAGCGCCGCGGCGTCTTCTTTCCCCTCGCCCACCCCACCCCGCGTGACCAGGTGCCGCTGACCTGGGCTGCGCTCTCGCCGCTCGCGCTGCCCGATCTGCCGGTGCAGATCGGAAAGCGACTGGTCGAGGAGTATCTGCTCGTGCCCGGGCGCTTCTGGCTTCCCGTTCCGCCGCCCTCGGTGTCCGAGGGCGATCCGACGTTCTCGCTGCGCGACTCGGTCTTTCCGGGAATTCGGCGCTACTGGCGCGGCCCCACGTGGATCAACGCCGCCTGGCTGTTGTGGCTTGGCCTGGTCCGCCTGGGCTACCGGGAGCAGGCGGACGAGCTGGCTCGTCGGCTCGCTCAGGCCGTCATCTCCAACCACCTCCGCGAGTACTACGACCCGTATACCGGGCGGGGCATGGGCGCGGTCGACTTCGCGTGGTCGGCGCTGTGCCTCGAGCTCGCGGACCCCGACCCGGGCGCCGCATCGAGCTACCTCGGCGATGGCTAAGCCGGGCTACACAGCTGAAGCGTCGCGGCCGGCGCTACCGTAGGGGTATGGCAACCGAACGAGTAGACGAGCAGCGCAATGTTCAGCTGAGCGACGCTGAGTGGCGTGAGCGGCTGACCCCGGAGCAGTACTCGATCCTCCGACAGCAGGGCACCGAGCGCCCCTTCACCGGCCGCTACTGGGACGTGAAGGAGGACGGGATCTACAGGTGCGCCGGCTGTGGAGCCGAGCTCTTCAGCTCGGACACCAAGTTCGAGTCGGGCACCGGCTGGCCGAGCTTCTACGAGCCGGCGGTGGCCGAGAACATCGAGCTGCGGCCTGATCGAAGCCTGGGGATGGTCCGCACCGAGGCGGTGTGTCGGCGTTGCGGCGGGCATCTCGGCCACGTCTTCGCCGACGGGCCGGAACCCACCGGCCAGCGTTACTGCATCAACTCCTGCGCGCTTCAGCTCGACTCAGGTTCGTCCTGATCGGGCAGGGCAAGGCGTCGATCCTGATCGGGCAGGGCGAGGCGTCGATCCTCGCGCTCGAACCGGCTGGCCTGGCGCCGGTGCCTGACGACGCCGAGGACCAGCATCCCGATGAACAGCGCCGCGAGGACGGCCGCCCCGGCTAGGCCAAACCTGGCCAGGACGCCGGCGCCGGCTTCGCCGGCGTAGTAACCCACGAGGCCGAAGGTGACGCCCCAGGTGATTCCGCCGAGAGCGTTCCAGAAGAAGAAGAGGCGAAACTGCATCCGGTTGATGCCTGCGAGCCACGCCGCGGCAAAGCGCACGAGCGCGATCCAGCGGGCGAGGAATACCGCCTTCGGACCATGCCGCTCGAAGAAGCGGTCGCCGGCCCGAACAGCCTGGATGCGGTGGTGCCAGAGCGGACCTGGCTTGAGGACGAACTCGCGCCCAAAGCGGCGGCCGAGCAGGTAGCCGAGGTTGTCGCCGGTGATCGCTGAAGCGACGCCGATGAGGATCACGAGCCAGATTTGGAGCTTGCCCTGGCTGGCGAGCACTGCCGCCAGCACAAGCGCCGTCTCGCCGGGAGACGGGATGCCCATCGACTCGAGGCCGATGATCGCGGGCAGGAGATACCCGAGGCTGCTCGAGACCGAGATCCCGAGTACAGCTGCGAGGGAGACGTCCAACCGCCCAGCTCAGGGCCCAGCGGCGGCGCCGTCCATGCGCAGCACGGGGTTCTCGAGCACCGCGAGCAGCGACAGCCCCGCGGGGAGCGTCCCCCCGCGGTCGAGCCACCGTGCCTCCACGCGCAACGGGCGCTCGAGGACCGCGTTGAGCCACGCCGGCCCGAGGTTCAGCTCAGGGTTGTAGCTCGAGTCGGGATGGCGCCGGCGCTGGGCCAGACGCACCGCCGCCGCCACGGGGAGCAGGATGCTGTTGAAGGACGTTATGCGCACCATCCGCCACCCCGCCTCGAGCGCGACGAGGCGCAGGCTGCGGCGTGAATAGCGCCGGTAATGATGATTGGCGGCATCGTGCAACGACCATAGAGCCTGGTAAGCCGGAACCGTGAGCAGCAGCCATCCACCAGGCTTGGCCACCCGGCGCAACTCGGCCAGCGCGCCGCGGTCGTCGGGGACGTGCTCCAGCACATCCAGACAGGTGATCAGGTCGAATTTCGCGTCGTCCCACGGCAGGCGTTCGAGGCTCCCCTGCTTTACCTCGCCGCACCCGCGTGCGGCGGCGAACTCGGCCGCGTCAGGATCGAGCTCGAGCCCCGACACACTTCCGTACTCGACGAGGTCCTCCAGCATGCGCCCGGATCCGCATCCCGCGTCGAGTACCTCAGCGTGCTCACCGAGACGCAGACGCGCCAGTTCGCTGCGCACGATCAGGCGCCGCCCGCGGTACCACCAGTGGTGCTCGTCCTGATCGAGCATGGCTTTCATCAAGCGCTGATCCACGGCCTGATCGTCGCAGTTTTGCGGTCGGTAGGCGGGCTACGCGACGGCGACCGGTTCCTCGTCCGGCGCCTGTGCGACGGGGAGCCTGAGCGTGAACCGCGCCCCGGGCGCATGCTGTTCCTCGAGCACCAGCTCGCCCCCCATGCGCTCGGCCAGCTCACGCCCGATGGCCAGGCCGAGCCCAAAGCCGGCGCGGCCTCCGGTGCTGCGCCCGCGCATGAAGCGCTCGAAGATCAGCTCGCGCTCCTCCTCGGCGACCCCGGGGCCCTGATCGCAGACGCTGAGCGCCGCGTGCTCGCCGTTGCGGAGCTCGACCGTTATCTGGCCTCCCTCGGGGCTCAGGCGCACCGCGTTGTCCACGAGAATCCGGACGATCCTCGCGACGCTTCCGGGGTCACCCATCGCCCACACCGGACCGGCCGCGTCATCGAGGGAGGTCGAAATGTGGCGGTGCGCGATGCCGAGGTCGAATTCGGCCAACACGGCGCGGCACAGCTCACTCAGCTCGACCGGCTCGGAGCGCAGCTCCACCTGCGCGTCGATGCGGCTCAGGTCAAGGAGGTCGGCGGCCAGGCGACCCAAGCGGTGTGATTGCGCTCGGGCCCGTACGAGCAGCGACTGGGCATCGTCCAGATCGGGATCGCCGCTGGCCAGATCGTCCTCCAAGAGCTCGAGCATCCCGTCGAGCGTAGCCAGCGGCGTCCGCAGCTCATGGGACGCCGTGGCGACGAAGGCGCGCCTCGCTTCCTCCTGTTGTTGGAGCTGCGTCTGCATCGACGCGAACGTCCGCGCCAGGTCGCCGACCTCGTCACGGACCCGGTCCACCGGGACGTCGACCCCGGGCCCGCCCTGGGCAAGGCGCAGGGCGGCCTGGCGGAGCCGCCGAAGCCGGCGGACGATGCGGGCCGAGAGGGGAATTCCCAGGAGCAGGGCCAGGGCCAGCGCGACCAGGGCGGCGATCAGAAACGCCGTGCGGACAGCCGCCACCGCCGAGTGGACCTCGACCAGCGACTTGCGGACGAGCAGCACCCAATGCTGGCGGACGCGCACGGGGCCATAGGCGGCGGTCGTGGTGAACGGGATCGCCGCGCGGGCGTACTCGACGCCGTTGATCGAGCCCAGCTCGTACACCGGCTGCCTAGTTCGGAACGCCTTCGCGGCATCGTCGGCGGCATCGCCGGCGATCAGATCGGCGTCCGGAAAGGCGACGATCCACGACGCGTTCTGGCCCGCTGCGTCGGCGTAGCCCAGCACCCCGACCTCGCCATTTCCGATGTGCCGGGCCAGGGCACTAGCCGCGGCGAGCAGCCGTTCGCGCGCCGCCTGACCCTCGCGGTGGAGGCGGTTGTGTGCCCTTGGCGCGATGTTGTAGTAGTAGGCGAGGCTGGGGTCGACCCGGGCGAAGCTGTTCCTGGATGCGGGAGGCACCTGCTGGCGCAGCGTGCTCTCCTCGGCGCTGCGCAGCGAATGCTCGAGCGGGCCGAGGAGCACGACCGCCGCGACCGCCAGTGCGGCAACCGCGGTAACGAGGACGGCGCCGACGATCCGGCCGCGCAGGCCCAGGGCGCCGAGCGCTCGCCCGGGCACGCCTAGCCTCCCTGTAGCCGGTATCCCGCCCCGCGTACCGTCAGGATGTACTGGGGCCGCTCGGGCTCAGGCTCAAGCTTCTCCCGCAGGTGGCGAATGTGCACGTCGATGGCACGCGGGTCGCGGTAGGCGCTGTCTCCCCAGATCGCGCGCAGCAGCTCCTGGCGATTCAGCAACCTCCCCGGATCGGTCATCAGCGCGTCCAGGAGCTCGAACTCCGAGAACGTCAGCCGGACCGGCCTGCCGTCCATCTTCACCTCGCGCTGCGCGCGGTCAAGCGCGATCGGGCCCACGATCAGCACCTCATCGCCCAGCGCTCGCGTCCCCGACCGCCGCAACACGGCGCGGATCCGGCTGCGCAGCTCGGCGAGACCGAAGGGCTTGGTGACGTAGTCATCGGCGCCTGCCTCGAGCCCGAGGACGGCGTCGGCCTCGGAGTCGAGCGCGGTCAGCATGATGATCGGAACGACGTTGCGGCGGCTGCGCAGCGTCCGGCACACCTCGTAGCCGTCGGGGCCGGGGCCGAGCGCCACGTCGAGGAGCACTATGTCGAAGTGCTCCGTACTGGCGCGGTCGATGGCGGTTCGCCCGTCGGGCACGGCGAGGACGCGGTGGCCCTCGCGGGAGAAGGATCGGGTCAACATGTCGCGGAGATCCGACTCGTCGTCGACGACGAGGATGTTGAGCGAAGGATCACCCTTGCGCCCGACACGCGGCGGAGCCGCGGGCACTGCTCGGCTGGTCGTCATTTCCAGCCGCAATGCTAGCTATGGGCACCTACGCGACCGGGCAGCTGCCCGGCGCGTCAGGTCTCGCGGCCGGCCAGCTCGAGGTCGTGCAGGCGCGGCGGTTCCGAGGCCAAGTCCTCGGCGGGCACACGGGCTCGCCGAGGGACGAGCGCGCCAGCCGCGGCGACCGCCCAGAGAAGCACGACCCAGGTGAAGGTGGCCAGCGCGACGTGGACCCACACCATGTCGGAGGGGAGGTGGAGCTCGTACTGGACGCTGCCGACGAGCCCCTGGGCGGCGAGCAGGATGCCGAGAACCATCAGTGGCTCCTCGGTTCGCGCCGACGCCCGGCGGCGGTGCAGCAGCCAGACGGCCACCACCGCGACGCCGAACACCGCTGCGATCGTGGCGTGTCGGTGGATGACCCAGGTCAGCGTCTCGGCGCCCTTGAAATGGAGCCGATGGACGACCTGCCCGGTGAAGCCGCCTGAGTGGGGGCCCGCCGCGGTGGAGGCGGTTCCGGCGAAGATCGTGAGCGCGCCCAGCGGGAGCAGGGCTCGGACCGCCCAGGTTCCGACGCGGTCGCTCGAGCGCGGGCGGGCCCCGCGCTCGAACGTGCTCCGCCAAGCCAGCGCCAGCGCCGCCACGATGATCAAGAGCGACAGGCTGAAATGCGCCATCACGAATCCCGGTGCCAGGTGGTGAAGGACCGTGAAGCCGCCGAGCACCGCCTGGGCGACCACGCCCAGCGGAAGCAGGAGGGCGAGCCACATCAGATCACGCCGGAACGGGCGCCGGAAGAACGACAGGGCGAACAGGACGACGGTTATCGCACCCACGACCCCGGATACGGCCCGGTTGCCGAACTCGACGAGCGCGTGATAGCTCAGCGGGGGTAACGGCGTCCCGCCGCACTTCGGCCAGTTCGAGCACCCGAGCCCCGAGTCGGTCAACCTGACCGCGGCTCCCGTGAGCACGATCAGGGTCAGCGCCCCGAGCGCGAGGTACGAGCCTTGGCGGAACTGCTTGGGGGTCACAGAAAAGCGCCTACGCACGCGCTGGGAATGCTAGTGGCGGGCGGCCAGATCCCGGAGGTCGGCGTCGACCATCCGCGTGATCAGCTCCTCAAAGCCGCACGTGGTTTGCCAGCCGAGGCGCTCACGGGCGCGCGACGGGTCTCCGACCAGCGGCATGGTCTCGGCGCTACGCAGGAGATCGGCATCCACGCGGATGTGGTTTCGCGCCTCCAAGCCGACGTGGCCGAAGGCGACCTCGGCGAGCTCGGCCACGGTGTGCCCGACCCCGCTGGCCAGGATGTAGTCATTGGGTCCGTCCTGCTGGAGCGTCAGCCAGGCCCCGCGCACGATGTCGCCGGCGAAGGACCAGTCGCGGACGGCCTCCAGGGTGCCCAGCGCCACCTCGTGGGCCAGGCCGAGCTTGACCGCTGCGGCAGCCCGGGCGATCTTGCGCGGGACGAACGCCTCGGGCCGGCGCTCGGACTCGTGGTTGTAGAGGATCCCCGAGCACGCGAACAGCCGGTCGTGGGCCCGAAGCCGGCCCGTGAGCTGGTGCGCCGCGAGCTTGGCCACGCCGTAGGGATTGCGCGGCCGACACGGCGTGTCCTCGTGCTGCGGGGTCTCCGGCGCGTCGCCGAACATCGCGCTCGAGGCGGCCACGAACACGCGCGTCTCGGGGCTCCCGCTCCGCACGCCCTCGAGCAGCGCCGCCGTGGCGCCGGCGATCGCTGCCAGTGTCTCTCGTGGGCGGCGCCACGAGGCCGGCACGTACGACGGCGCCGCCAGGTGGTAGAGCTCCGTCGGGCGAAGCTCGCCGGGCAGCCGGGTCAAGCGATCGTGGTCGAGGAGATCGCCGGCCACGAGCCGGAGGCGCCCGCGCCCGCGCAGGTGCTCGGCCGCCCCCAGCGATGAGCCGTCACGACGCACCATGCCGATGACCTCGTAGCCCTGATCGAGCAGCAGCTCAGCCAGGTAGGAGCCGTCCTGTCCGCTCAGCCCCGTGACCAGCGCTGTCCGCCGGCCTTGGCCATCGCCGGTCACCGCTAGCGGCTCAGGAGCTTGAGATCGGCGTCCACCATCAGCCGGATCAGCTCCTCGAAGCTCGTCCGCGGCTCCCAGCCCAGATCTCGCTTGGCCTTGGACGCGTCGCCGATCAGGTGGTCCACCTCGGCGGGCCGCTTGAGCGCATCGTCGATCACAACGTGGCCGTCGGTCGCGATGCCGGCCTGGTCGAACGCTATCTCCAGACAGTCTCGGACCGAGTGCGAGAGCCCGGTCGCGATCACGTAATCCTGGGGATCATCTCGCTGCAGCATCAGCCACATCGCCTCGACGTAGTCCTTGGCGTAGCCCCAGTCGCGTTGCGCGTCGAGGTTCCCAAGCTCGAGCCGCTCGGCCAGACCGAGCTTGATCGCCGCCGTGTGCCAGGTGATCTTGCGCGTCACGAACTCAAGCCCGCGACGGGGGCTTTCGTGGTTGAAAAGGATCCCGCTTGTCGCGTGCAGGTCGTATGACTCGCGGTAGTTGACCGTGATGAAGTGGCCGTAGACCTTGGCCACGCCGTAGGGCGAGCGGGGGTAGAAGGCTGTCTGCTCGTTCTGGGGGACCTCTCGCACCTTGCCGAACATCTCCGAGGAGGAGGCCTGGTAGAAGCGGGCATCGGGGCAGACCTCACGCGTCGCCTCGAGCATCCGGGTGACGCCAACCCCGGTGAACTCGGCCGTCAACGTGGGCTGGATCCAGGACACCGCGACGAACGACATCGCGGCAAGGTTGTAGATCTCCGCCGGACGGGCCTCGCGGAGCGCGTCGACGAGCGAGCGCTGGTCGAGCAGGTCGGCCTGGTGCAGCGTGATGCGCTGGCGCAGGTGCTCGATCCGATCGAAGCGCTCGGTCGAGGAGCGACGCACGAGCCCGTGGACGTCGTAGCCCTTGTCGAGCAGGAGCTCGGCGAGGTAGGAGCCGTCCTGCCCTGTGATTCCGGTGATCAGTGCGCGACGGCCGTTGGTCACTGGCGGCGCAGCGTACAGATCAGCGCTCGCCGCGCCGCGCCTCCAGTGCGCGTTCGTAGGCCGCCAATGTCAACCGGGCGCAGCGCTCCCAGGTGAAGCGCTCTGCCTGGACCAGGCCGCGCCGGATGAGCTCGGCTCGAGCCTCGGCGTCACTCAGCAGCTCCACCATGGCCCGAGCGATTTCCGAGGGCTGCTCGGGGTCGAAGAAGCGGGCGGCGTCCCCCGCGACCTCGGGCAGTGAGGACCGGTCCGAACACGCCACCGGCACGCCGCGCCGCATGGCCTCGAGCACGGGTAGCCCAAATCCCTCATATAGCGAGGG
>DATGFT010000118.1:0-66517 GCA_035308915.1 Solirubrobacteraceae bacterium | reverse complement strand
GGGTAGACAAGCTACCACGCGCAACGATTCGCTATTGAGACCGCACAAATTTCGCCGGATCATTGCGGGATGACCACCGAAACCCCCACGCGCCCCGCCCCCCAGACCGCCGACGCGATGCCGATCCACGGCATCGACCACCTCGAGCTGTTCGTCGGCAACGCCGCCCAGGCCGCCTATTACTACAGCCATGCCTTCGGCTTCACCGAGACCGCGTACCGGGGGCTCGAGACCGGGACCCGCGACCGCGTCTCGCATGTCCTCGAGCAGGGCCGCATCCGTCTCGTGCTCACCGGGACGCTGACCGGCGATGACAGCATCGCCGAGCATCACAAGCGCCACGGCGATGGCGTCCACTCGATTGCCCTGAGCGTCCCGGACGCCAAGGCGGCCTACGAACATGCCGTCGCGCACGGCGCCCGTGGGATCGACACCCCCTACGAGCTCAGCGACGAGCACGGCACGGTGAGGCTCGCCTCGGTCGAGACCTACGGCGAGACCCGCCACGTCTTCGTCGAGCGCCACGACTACGCCGGCGCCTTCCTCCCCGGCTTCGCCGCCCGTGAGGAGCGCCCGGCCAGCACCCCCGATGGCCTGTTCGTCGGCATCGACCACGTCGTCGGCAACGTTCCGCTTGGGCACATGGAGGAGTGGGTCCAGTACTACGAGCGCGTCTTCGGGATGACCGAGATGATCCACTTCTCCGACGAGGAGATCTCGACCGAGTACTCGGCGCTGATGTCGAAGGTGGTCACCGACGGCTCAGGCCGGATCAAGTTCCCGATCAACGAGCCAGCCGAAGGCAAGAAGAAGTCACAGATCGACGAGTACCTCGAGTTCTACCGCGGCCCCGGGGTACAGCACATCGCCCTCTCGACGACGAGCATCGTCAAGACCGTCGACGAGCTGACAGCCCGCGGCGTCCAGTTCCTCCCGATCCCCAAGTCCTACTACCACGAGGTGCCTGAGCGGGTGGGCGAGATCGAGGAGGATCTGGCCGACCTCAGCCGGCTCGGGATCCTGGTCGACCGCGACGACGAGGGCTATCTGCTTCAGATCTTCTCCAAGCCCGTGGGCGACCGCCCGACGCTGTTTTTCGAGGTGATCGAGCGCCACGGCGCCCGCGGCTTCGGCGACGGCAACTTCAAGGCGCTGTTTGAGGCGCTCGAGCGGGAGCAGGAGCGACGCGGGAACCTATGAGCTCCCCGCAGAGAACCGAGGTCTCCTAGTGCGCTACGAATCCCGCGGCAGCCTCCCCAGGAAGCGTCACGTCGCCTTCCGGGACAACGGCACCCTGCTCACCGAGGAGGTGATGGGCTTCGAGGGCTTCTCCGGCAACGAGTCGATCCTCTACCACCTCCAGACGCCCTGCCGGGTCACCGAGCTCGGGGCCTTCGAGGCGATCGAGCTCGAGGAATGGGTGCCCGACGCCCACGCCCACCACCTCCTGGACACCGCCGGCCTGTCCCCCGAGGGGGATCCGGTGAGAGGCCGCCGGATCCTCATGTTCAACGACGACGTCGAGATCGGGATCTGCCGCCCGGCCGAGGAACAGTCCTACTTCTACCGGAACGGCGAGGGTGACGAGGTGCTGTTCGTCCATCAGGGGCAGGGCACCCTCGAGACCACCTTCGGAACCCTCCCCTACAGCGAGCACGACTACATCGTCATCCCGCGCGGCACGACGTACCGCTTCCGGCCCCAGACGCCTGACCAGCTCTACCTCACCTTCTCCACCCCGGGCGAGATCGAGACGCCAAACCGCTACCGCAACCGCTACGGCCAGCTGCTCGAGCACGCGCCGTACAGCCACCGGGACTTCCACCCCCCCACCGAGCTCGAAACGCACAGAGAACGAGGCGACTACGAGCTCGTGGTCCGGGCCCGCCGCGGCTATCAGCACTACGGGCTCGACTATCACCCGCTCGATGTCGTCGGCTGGGACGGTTACGTGTATCCGTACACGTTCAACATCGACGACTTCGAGCCGATCACCGGACGCATCCACATGCCGCCGCCGGTGCATCAGACCTTCCAGGGCCCGAACTTCGTGATCTGCTCCTTCTGTCCCCGGATGCTCGACTGGCACGAGGATGCGATCCCGATCCCCTACAACCACTCGAATCTCCAGTCCGAGGAGATGATCTATTACGTCAGCGGGGAGTTCGGCTCGCGCCGGGGGATCGACGTCGGCTCAATCACCCTGCACCCGTCGGGCCTGCCGCACGGTCCCCAGCCGGGGCTGGCCGAGAAGTCGATCGGGACTCGCTTCACCAACGAGCTCGCGGTCATGTGCGACACCTTCCGCCCGCTCAGGCTCACGCCGCTGGCCCGCCAGCTGGACGACGGCAGGTACGCGCTGTCCTGGGCCAGCGACCCCGACGGGACCGCCGAGACGAGCTCGGCCGGAGTGACCAGCCACATCTAGGAGGCTCGGATGTTCAAGGAAGCCCAGCTCTACGCCCCGGTCACCACCGCCGAGGATGGGAGCGTGACCGTCCACCTCGACGAGGATCACCCCGGCTTCGCCGATCCGGCGTACCGCAGGCGGCGAAACGCGATCGCCGCGCTGGCCCTGGACTGGGATCCGTCCACGCCGATCCCCCACGCCGACTACACCGAGGAGGAGCACGAGGTGTGGCGGCTGGTGCGCCGTGAGCTGGCGGCCAAGCACGAGCGCCTCGCCTGTGTCGAGTACCGCGAGGCCATGAGCCGCTTCGACCTCCCCATCGATCGTGTCCCCCAGCTGGACGAGGTCGGCGATCGCCTGCACCCACTCACCGGCTTCGTGTACCACCCCGCCCCCGGCCTCGTCCCCTTCGAGGAGTTCTACGGCTCGCTGGCCGACGGCGTGTTTCACTCGACCCAGTACCTCCGCCACCACGGCCAGCCGCTGTACACGCCTGAGCCCGATCTCATACACGAGGTGATCGGCCACGGAGGGATGCTGGCCAGCCCGTGCTTCGCCGAGCTGAACCGCAAGGCGGGCCGGGCCGCCCGTCGCGTCACCACGCCGGAGGCCAAGGACTTCTTCGCCCACGTCTTCTGGTTCACGATCGAATTCGGCGTCCTGCACGAGGACGGGGAGCTGCGCTGCTACGGCGCCGGCCTGCTCTCCTCATACGGCGAGATCGAGGAGTTTCGCTCCGCCGAGATACGCCCGCTGGATATCCCCGAGATGGGCGTCCTTGAGTACGACATCACCAAGTACCAGCCGATCCTCTACGCCGCAGACTCGATGGAGCAGCTGATGGAGGTCGTCGGCGGCTTTTTCGATCAGTGCGACGACGACGCGCCGGCGCGGTTCGCGCGCCAGACCGCCAGCGCCTGAGCAGCAGGCCCTCGGCCGAAACCGCGGCCCGCTTACTCGGCCCGCCGCGCGCGCCGGGGAAGCCAGCCCTCCTCGCGCCACTTCGAGCCCGGGCGCCCGGGCAGGAGGAGCACGATGATCAGCCCGACCACGGTCAGGATCAGCCCGAAGGTCAGCCCCACGCGCTCGCCGTAGCCCTTGCGGTCGGCCACCCACGCGGCGGCAGCGGCCGACACGAGCCACAGGAACAAGAAGTAGAGCGCCTTGGCGCCGATGGACGCGACAACGATCACGCGGATGCCCCCGAGCTCATGTCCCCAGGTACGCCCTCTGGACCTCGGGGTCGTCGCGAAGCTTTCCCGAGTCGCCCGCCAGCACGACGCTCCCGGTCTCCAGCACGTAGCCGCGAGTCGCCGCCTCGAGGGCATAGTTGGCGTTCTGCTCGACCAGCAGGATGGCCACTCCGGTCCGGTTGATCTCCGCGATCGTCTCGTAGATCCGCTGGACCAGGATCGGGGCAATCCCCATCGAGGGCTCGTCGAGCATCAGCAGCTTCGGGCGGCCCATCAGGGCGCGCCCGATGGCCAGCATCTGCTGCTCGCCGCCGGACATCGTCCCCGCCTTCTGCTTGTCCCGCTCCTTGAGGCGGGGAAACAGGTCGTAGACGCGTTCGAAGTCCTCGGCGTCGGCCCCACCGCGCCGCAGATAGGAGCCGAGCTCCAGGTTCTCCCGCACGGTCATCCGCGGGAACACGTGGCGGCCCTCCGGCGCCAGCGCCACCCCTCGCCCCACGACCTCGTGCGCCGGGACCCCGGTGATCTCCTCATCGTCGAACCTCACCGTGCCCGACCGGGCGGGCGTGAGCCCTGAGATCGACCTCAGGGTGGTCGATTTGCCGGCGCCGTTGGAGCCGATCAGCGTCACCACCTCGCCGGGCTCGACCGACAGCGAGACCCCCTTCAGCGCCTCGATCGAGCCGTAGTAGGTGTGGATGTCCGAGACCTCGAGCAGCGGGCTCATCCGGTCGCCCTCTCCGAGCCGGAGCCAGGGACCGAGACCGAGAGCCCCACGCTCACGCCGCGGTCCCCAGGTAGGCCTCGATCACCCGCGCGTCGTGGCGCACCTCGTCCGGCGGGCCCTCGGCGATCTTGGTGCCGTGGTCGAGCACGGTGACCCGCTCGGAGACCCCCATGACGACCTTCATGTCGTGCTCGATGAGCAGGATCGTCAGCTCCAGCTCGTCGCGCAGCTTGCGCATGAACTGGGTCAGGGCGGCCGATTCATTGGGGTTCATCCCCGCCGTCGGCTCGTCCAACAGCAGCAGCTTGGGCTCGGAGGCCAGCGCCCGCGCCACCTCGACGCGGCGCTGATCGCCGTATGAGAGCTGCGCCGCCAGCTGATCGAAGACGCTCTCTCGCAGCCCGACATAGGCCAGCAGCTCACGCGCGCGAGCCACCACCGCGCGTTCCTCGCGGCGCACCCAGGGCGCGCGAACGATCGAGCCGAACACCCCCGCGCGCATCCGCGCGTGCCGGCCCACGATCACGTTCTCGACCGCGGTCATGGCCCCGAACAGCCGGATGTTCTGGAACGTCCGCGCCACGCCTAGGCTCGTGATCTGGTCCGGCCGCATGCGGGTCACGTTGCGCCCGCCCAAGGCGATCCGGCCGGCGGTGGGCTTGTAGAGGCCGGTCAGCATGTTGAACACCGTCGTCTTGCCGGCGCCGTTGGGACCGATGATCGAGACGATCGAGTGGTTGGGGATATCGATCGAGACGTCGTCGACCGCGACCAGGCCACCGAACTCCTTGACCAGGTGCTGGGCCTCCATCAGAGCCCCGCCGTTCTCGCTCACGCTCACTCGACGGCTCCGATGTTCATCTCCGGCACCGGCTCGGCCAGCTCGCTGTCCCCGGCCTCGGGCGCGATCGCCCCCGTCATCTCGAGCTTGCGCCGGCGCTCGGGGATCAGCCCCTGAGGCCGGAGGACCATGACCAGCACGAGCAGGAAGCCATAGATCCCAAACTGGACCGACGTGAGCTGGAAGTTCAGCCCGATCTTGCTGGGCGCGTTGTTGAGGACGTCAGGCAGCAGCCAGTAGTTGATGTAGCCGAGCAGCAGGCCGCCGACGACCGCCCCCCAGATCGACCCGATACCGCCGATGATGACCATCGAGAGGATCAGGACCGAGAAGCCGAACTGGAACTGGCTGGCGTTGACGGTCGTGAAGTAGGCCCCGATGAAGGCGCCGGACATGCCGCCGAAGGCCGCTCCGATCGCGTACGCCTGAAGCTTGGTCTTCACCAGCGGGATCCCCATCGAGACCGCCGCCACCTCGTCCTCACGTAGGGCGATCCAGGCCCGGCCCAGCCGTGAGTCCCGCAAGCGCACGTTGACGAACAGGACGAGGAACAGAATGGCCAGGATCAGCCAGTACCAGGGTCTCAGCTCGAGCAGGTTGAAGTGACCTATGCCCGGGAAGTAGGGCAGATCGACGGCGCTGATCCCGAGGTTCCCCGCCGTCAGCGTCATCCCGCCACCGAGGTGGATGTCGGTGCCGTTGACCGCGACCTCGCCGATGATCTCCCCGAAGGCGAGGGTGACGATCGCGATGTAGTCGCCGCGCAGCCGCAGGGTGGGCAAGCCGATGATCGTCCCGGCGATGGCGCAGATGACCGCCGCGGCGACCAGGATGAGCAGGAAGTTCAGATGGATGCCGGTCTCTGTCGCCGCCACCCCGGCCACGCCGACGTGGACGTGCGCCTTGAAGAAGAAGTCCGAGCCGAACCAGCCCAGCGAGTAGGCGCCGAGGGCGAAGAAGGCCACGTAACCGAGGTCGAGCAGGCCGGCGAAGCCGACCACGATGTTCAAGCCCAGCGACATCACCGCCAGCGACAGGGCCTTGATCGTGGCGTCGATGAAGCCGCTGTTGCTCGAGAAGGCGAAGGGCAGGACGATGCCGATGACGATCGCCAGCACGGCCACCCCCCGCCCCCACCAAGACGGCAGGATGCGGTCGATCGCCGCCCGCCACTCCCGGAGCTGGGCCCGGAGCTCGTCCCAGCCGCGATCGCCGCCGCGCAGCTCGGTCATCCCGCCTCCCGGGTCTCCTCGCCGATCAGCCCGCGCGGGCGCAGGACCATGATCAGGATCAGATAGCCGAACACGACCGCCTCCGTCCACTCTCCGCCGGCCAGCCGGTTATCGGAGAACGACTGGATGATCCCGATGATCAACCCTCCGAGCACGGCGCCGCGAACATTCCCGATCCCACCCATGACGGCGGCGGTGAATGCGATCAGCCCCGCCTTGAACCCCTGGAAGTACCAGATGTTGGTCTGGTAGAGGGCGTAGATCAGCCCGGCGGCGCCGGCCAGCATGCCCCCGAGGAGAAAGGTCAGGGAGATCGTCTGGTTGACGTTGATGCCCATCAGCCGCGCCGCCTCGGGGTCCTGAGCCGTGGCCCGCATCGCCCGCCCCATCCGGGTGTTGGAGATGAACCACCCCAGCCCGATGACCAGCGGGATCATCGTCCCCACGGCGAGGATGTAGCCGCGCTGAATCGCCACCCCCGAGATGTTGAACACGGTGTTGCCCTGGTTGATCAGGTCATCGACGCTCTGCGGCGAGCCCCCCCGCCACAGCAGCCCGACGTTCTGCAGGATGAACGAGAAGCCGACCGCCGTGATCAGCGGGGCCAGCTTGGGCGCATTGCGTAACGGTCGGTAGGCGACCCGCTCAATCAGCACGTTGAGCGCTCCGGTGACCGCCATCGCGATGATCAGGGTGAGGATCAGCCCGCCGATGATCCCGGCGGTGCCCGTGGAGAGACCGATCCCGAGCGTTCCCCAGAGCCCGACGGCGACAAACGAGCCGATCATGAACACATCGCCGTGGGCGAAGTTGATCAGCTCGATGATCCCGTAGACGAGCGTGTAGCCGATCGCGATCAGGGCCCAGATCGCCCCGTTGGCCAGACCCTGGACGACGTTCAGACCGATCCGGCTGAGGTCGTGGGCAACGACCGCGTGGCCGTGGACGAACCCGGCCTGGTAGCCGTGCGTGAGGTCGCGCACCACATAGAACGCGGGGAGCGCGGCCAGGAGGACGATCAGGCCCCAGCGCCCCACGTACGTGCGCAGCACTCCGAGCGGCCTCGCTGCCGACGACGGAATCCTGGGCGTTATCGAGCTGGCTTCCATCTACATAGAGCCCCGCGCGAGCCTACACGCTGGAGGCGATGGCGGGGAGGGGATGCCACGCATCCCCTCCCCGTCGCCTCAGCCGGTTTTCCTAGCTGTCAGCGGACTGGGTCAGACCGTCTTCGTCGGAGTCAGCGACTTGAGGAAGACGGGCTCTCCCTTGGAGTCCACCTTGTACAGGCCGTATGACTTGAGCGTCGTGTCGCCGTTCTTGTTGAACCCGTAGGTGCCGAGCACCGACTTACGGGCCTTGGTCGCGAACAGCGCCTTCAGCACGTCGGCCTTGTTGTTCCCGTTGGAGCCCAGGCCCGCGATCGTGTCGAGCCCCAGCTTCATCGCCTCGTAGCCGTAGATCGCGTACGGGTCAGGCGGCGTCGGACCGTACTTGGCCTTGTAGGCGGCCAGGAACTGCTTGCCGCCCGGATAGGCCGCGAGGTCCTGCGTGGCCACCGTGCACTGGATCAACGGGTCGATCGCGGCCGGGACGCCGCCCTTGGAGGCGGCAGTGTAGGAGTCGGTGCAGACGCCGTCGCCGCCGAAGACCTTGGCGGTGGGGACGGCTGCGTGGACGTCCTTGGTGATCTGGACCGCGCCGTTGGACACGATGCCCGCGAAGAAGAAGCAGTCGGCTCCCTCTCCCTTGACCGTGGCCGCGTAGGAGCGGAAGTTCGGCGCCGTCGGGTCGATTCCGGTGTTGGACGCGATGGTCACGCCGTAGAAGCCCTTCTCGAGCCCGAGCAGCGTGGCCAGGCCCTGGCCGTAGGCCTCCTTGTCGTTGGCCACCGCGACCTTGGTGCAGCCGGCCTGCTTCATGGCGATCAGGTCGGCCGCGGCCTGGATCGAGTCGATCGGCACGATCCGCAGGTACGTGCGCGTGCCCGTCGGGTAGTACTTCTGCGGCTCACCCGGCGCGCTTCCCGGCAGGTTCGTGGTCAGACCGACGTACGTGTTCGCCGGGCTGACCTGCGGGATCCCGGCCTGGTTGAGGATCGGGATCGAGACCTCGGACGCGCCGGAGTTGAACTCGCCGATGTAGTACACCGCCTTGGGGTCGGCCGCCACCTTGCGGGCGTTGGCCGCGGTCTGACCCGGATCCCACTTGCCCGCCGCCGCGGTCGAGTCGTCGAGAACCGTGTACTTGACGTTGAACTTGCCCGCCTTGCCGCCGGCCTGCGAGAGGGCCAGCTTGATGCCGTTGACCAGCGGGACCGTCTGGGCGCTCGAGGCACCCTGCATGGGCAGGCTCGAGTAGATGTCAACCGTGTTGCCACCCGAACCGCCGCTTGAGCTCGAGGTGGAGCTCGAGCTCGAGCTCGAGTTGTTGCTCGAGCCGCAGGCCGCAACCACCAACGCCGCGACCACGGCACAGCAGGCCACCAGTGCTGTTCGGAACCTCATACTCCTCCTTTCGTAGGCCCCACCCCGGGGGATCTCGGTGCCCACCCTAATGGCGCAGCATGACGTATCAAACCCTGGGCGGCGGCTTTAACCGAACCTGAATCGAAGCCTCACGGGCCGCAGCACCCTCGTCCCGGCCAGCGCACGAGATGCCCCGCGCTGAAGGCATAGATGCCGTAGCCCCGCAGGGACGTGTCTCCCCAGCGGTCGATGCGGAAGGTGCCCACGGCCCCGTGCACGAGCTGGCCCGAGAACACCTCCTCACGCACGTCCGCCCGCTCGGCGTCGCGCCGACCATGATCGGTGGCGGCGTCGATCGCTCCCAGCAGCAGGGTCATGGCCTGATAGCCGAAGATGGCCGACGGGGGCGGAGGACCGAAGCGCCTGGCGTACTCGCTCAGGAACGCCCGCCCAGCGGGGGGATAGGCCGTTTGGGGAAGGACCGGGCTGATCACCAGCACCCGGTTGTCCAGGCTGCTCGGCAGCCCTCCGTCGCTCGGGCTCCCGAAGGCGCTGTCGGCCAGCCCGTCGGTGGCCAGGATCATCGCCTTGGGAACCGCCCTGACGACCTGTTCAGTGAGGCGCACCGCGCTCGGCTCGTCGATCGCGCTGAGGACGACGCAGTCCGCCCCGGTCCCCGCCACGCTCTGGGCCAGACCGGCGTAGGAGGGGGCGCCTCGCTGGAAGGCCTGAACGCCGGCCACGCGCAGCCCGGCCGATTGCGCGGTGAGCAGGAAGCTCAGCGCCGCCGCCTCGCCGTCCACCTCCGCGTCTTCGAGCACGAACGTGCTCTGACAGCCGACCGACTGCTCGGCGCGGACGAGCGCGAGTGCCTGACCGGCGTCGGTGGGCACCACGCGGGCAAACGTCCGCACCCCGCTGGGGTAGTACTTCTGCGGCTCGCCGGGAGCCGCCCCCGGGCCTGTGGTGGTGAGGCCGACGGCCGTGCTGGCGGGGCTGATCTGAACGATGCCCGCCCGGTTCAGGAGGGGGATCGAGATCGCGCTCGCGCCGGAGTTGAAGTCACCCAGATACCCGATCGCGGTCGGGTCCTGGGCGGCCCTCCGGGCGTCGAACGTCGTCTGGTTCGGGTCCCAGCCGCGGCTCTGCGGCGTCGAGTCGTCGAGCACGCGCAGGCGAATCCGATACGACCCGATCCTGGCATGGATGTGCGCGAGCGCCAGCCTGGCCCCATTCAGCGCGGCGGCCGCCGCGACGCTCGAGTCCCCGCGCCGGGGGCCGCTGAAATAGATCGTGAGGATCTGGCCGTGGATCCGCGCCCGCGGCCGGTCGCTGCTCCCGCAGCCCGCGAGCAGCGCCACCGCGACCGCTGTCCCGAGCGCGGCCCGCCCGCTCACCCCTGGAGCTGAACCGTGGGGACGAGCGCCCCGGCTTTGACGCGCTCGAGCACGAACGGGGCGATGCTCGTGTCGCCGTTCTTGTCGATCGAGAACGACCCGAGCACGGAGCTCAAGTTCCGGATCGAGAAGAAGGCGTGGACGACGGCGCTGCGGTTGTTGGCGGAGCTGCCGGCACGCTGGATGGCGTGGATCACCGCGGCCATCGCGGCATAGCCGAAGATCGCCTGAGGAGCGGGATCGTGGCCGTTGGCGGCGCGAAACGCGCTCACGAACCGTCCCGCCGCGGGTGGCAGGTTGGCGGCGGTGAAGCCCGGCGCGGAGATATAGAGGTTGTGTTGCGCCGCCGGCGACAGCGAGGAGGCGAACGAGCCCAGGGCCAGCGCCGAGGGCGCGAACAGCTTGGCCTTGGGGTTCGCGGACAGCGCCTGGTTGAACACGGCGCTCGCACCGGATGGAGAGCTGCCGGCATAGAAGACCGCGTCGGCGGCGGAGGGTGCCGAGGCTACGGTGAGGCCGGACTTGGCCTGGCTGAGGAGCTCATGCTTCAGCGCGTTCCCATACGGCGTCCCGTCGCTGGTCACGTAGAGCCGCTTGACCCCGAGCGCGGGCAGCTCCCCGACCACCGCCCGCGCCTCGGCGGCGTCCGTCGGCACGACTCGCGCGAACGTCCGTCCGTAGGTGCTGAGCGCCTCGTAGTAGCGGTCCGGCGTGCCGGAGATGGTGGGCGCTTGGCGGGTCAGCTCAAGCGCCGTGTCGGTGGGGCTGACCTGGAGCACGTCCTCCGCATTGGTGATGCCGAGGCTGTCGGCGGAGCTGCCCGGCGCGATCTCCCCCAGATAGGCGATCGTCTTCTTGTCTCCGATCGCCTGGCGGGCGTTGGCCGAGACCTCCCGCCCGGGGTAGCGCACGAGGCGCAGTGTGAACGGCCCCACCCTCCCGCCCGTCTGTTTGAACGCGAGCTGCTCGGCGGCGAGGATGTCCTGCGTCTCGGTCGAGAGCGATCCGGGCGGGATGCTCTGGAAGATCATCAGCGTCGTGCCGCTGACCGAGACGCTCGAGGTGCTGCTCGCGTTCGTGCAGCCGGCCAGCGCGAGTGCGGCGCAGGCGCACCCGGTCAGAGCCAGGCGCCGTGCCAGGAGGCGGCGAGCCATGGAGACGCGGACTACCGGCGTCCCGGCAGATACGGGAGCACGCTGCGGATCGCGATCGCCAGCAGGACCATGCCGATTCCGATCAGGATCGCGTCAAAGCCGCTGGCCACGTCGATCGCCCAGAGGACGATCCAGATGACCAGGCCTGCGGTGGCAGTGAGGATCAGACCCATTGCCGCGGGATGCTAGTGGTTCCAGGCGCGCCGCTCCTAGCCGATGAGCGCGCCTGAGAACTCGCGCACCAGTGCGCCCACGGCGGCCACAGGATCCGCCGCCTCCGCGGCCGCCCGGACCAGACGGCTTCCCACGATCACGCCGTCGGCCCCGGCGCTTGCCGCCGCCGCGGCCTGCTCGGGAGCGGCGATGCCAAAGCCAACCGCCACCGGGACCGAGGTATGGCCTCGGACCCGCGAAAGAAGCTCCGCCAGCGAGCCGTCGAGGCTCCCGCGCTCCCCCGTGGTTCCGGTCAGCGAGACCGTGTAGACGAAGCCGCGCGCGCTCGAGCCGATCCGCTCGAGGCGCTCGTCCGGCGTCGTCGGCGTGACCAGCGGCACCAGCGCGACGCCCGCCGCGTCGCACGCGCCGCGGAGCTCCTCGGACTCCTCGAGCGGGAGGTCGGGAACGATCAGTCCGCTGATCGAGGCCTCGCGCAATGAGGCGACGAACCGCTCAGGCCCCCGGGTGAAGATCGGGTTGGCGTAGCACATCGCGACCACCGGGATCCGCTGCGCGATCGCCCGCCCCACCTCGAGCACGGCGCCGACCCGCGCACCCGCGCGCAGCGCGGCGGTCCCGGCGGCGTGAATCACCGGGCCGTCGGCCAGGGGATCGGAGAACGGCACCCCCAGCTCGACGAGGTGCGCCCCCGCGTCCGCGTACGCGCAGCCGATCCGCACCGAGGTCTCGAGGTCGGGGAAGCCTCCCATCAGGTAGGGCATCAACGCCGCCCGCCGGCCGTCGGCCCGCGCGGTGGCGAACGCCTCGGCGATCCGCTCGGTTCCGCTCACGCCAGCTGCGCGAGGAGGTGAAGCGCCTCCTCCAGATCCTTGTCGCCGCGACCCGACAGGCACACCAGGTCGAGCTCGGATGGGCCCTCGTGGAGCGACCACCAGAGGGCGTGCGAGCTCTCCAGCGCCGGGATGATCCCCTCCAGGCGCGCGGTCTGGGCAAACGCCTCGAGCGCCTGGTCGTTGGTCACCGCGACGTAGCGCGCCCGCCCCGAATCTCGGAGCCAGGCGTGCTCGGGCCCGGTGCCCGGATAGTCGAGCCCGGCCGAGATCGAATGAGCCTCGAGGATCTGCCCGTCCTCGTCCTGCATCAGGGCGGAAAAGGCGCCGTGCAGGACCCCGGGCAACCCCGCCTCGGTGAGCGGCGCGCCGTGCCGGCCGGTCGCGATCCCCTCGCCCGCGGCCTCAACCCCCACCAGCTCGACCTCGGCGTCGTCCAGGAACGCGGTGAACATCCCGATCGCGTTCGAGCCTCCGCCCACACAGGCCAGCACTCGCTGGGGCAGCCGGCCCGCTCGCTCCAGGATCTGCGCCCGCGCCTCGTCGCCGATCACCCGTTGCAAATCGCGCACCAGAGCCGGATAGGGCGCCGGCCCGACGCACGACCCGATCACGTAGTGCGTCGTCTCGACGTTGGTCACCCAGTCGCGAATGGCCGCCGACACCGCCTCCTTGAGGGTCCGCGCCCCGGCCTCGACGGACACGACGCTCGCCCCGAGAAGCTCCATCCGCTCGACGTTGGGCTTCTGGCGGCGCATGTCCTCGCGGCCCATGTAGACGACGCACTCGAGCCCGAGCAGCGCGCACGCCGTGGCCGTGGCCACGCCGTGCTGGCCCGCGCCGGTCTCGGCCACGATCCGCCGCTTGCCCATCCGCCGCGCCAGGAGGGTCTGCCCGAGGGCGTTGTTGATCTTGTGCGCGCCGGTGTGGTTGAGGTCCTCGCGCTTGAGATAGACCGGGTGCCCGGCCCGCTGGCTCAGCCGCGGCGCCTCGTAGAGCGGGCTCGGCCGGCCGACGTAGTCGCGCAGCAGCGCATCGAGCTCGCCCTGATAGGCCCGGTCCTCCCGGGCGTCGATCCAGGCCGCCTCGAGCTCGGCCAGCGCCGGCATCAGCGTCTCCGGCACGTACTGGCCTCCGTAGGGGCCAAAGCGGTGCTCGACGGTCGTCACGACGAAGTTCCGGTCCGCGCATGCGCGGACCGGCGGACGGGTGCATGCACCCGTCCGGGCGGGGCCGCATGCGGCCCCGCCTTCCCGACCTCTTGCATGAACGCCTCGAGCTTGCCCGGATCCTTGACGCCCGGCTCGCGCTCGACCCCGCTGGCCACGTCCACCGCGTAGGGGCCGACGACCGAGATCGCCTCGGCCACGTTTTCAGGCCTCAGGCCCCCGCTCAGGATCAGTGGGACCGGCCCCCGGTGCCCGCGCGCGAGCTCCCAGGCGAACACTTCGCCGGTCCCGCCGGGATGTCCCGGGGCGTAGCTGTCGAGCAGGTGGAAGTCGGTGTGAAAGGACGCCAGGCCCTGGATCTCGGCCCGGCTGCGCACCCGGACCGCCTTGATCACGCGGCAGCCGGTGCGGCGCGCGGCCTCGGCACAGAACGCCGGGCCCTCGTCGCCGTGGAGCTGGAGCATGGTCAGCCCCACGTCCTCCGCCCGGCGCGTCAGATCGTCGAGGCTCGGGTTGACGAACACGCCGACCACCTCGACGCGACGGCGAAGCGCGGCCGCGATCTCGGCCGCCGCCGGAAACGAGCACCTCCGCCGGGAGCCGGGCCAGAAGATCAGCCCGATCGCCCAGGCACCTAGGTCAGCCGCGCGCTGCGCGTCCTCGAGGTTGGTGATGCCGCAGAACTTGACCTGGGTCACGGTTCACATCGTAGGTGCGGCGAGGGCGCGAACCGCGGCCTCGATATCCGCCGAGCGCATCAGCGTCTCGCCCATCAGCACGGCGTCCACGCCCAGATCCCGCAGCTGCTCGGGCCTGCTGTAGCCCGATTCGGCCACGACCGTGATGCCGTCGGGGATCGCCGCGCGGAGCGCGGAGGTGCGGCGCAGGTCGACCTCGAGCGTGGTCAGGTCACGGTTGTTGATGCCGATCAACGCCGCCCCGATGCCGAGCGCGCGCTCCAGCTCGGCTTCGTCGTGGACTTCGACGAGGACGGCCATGCCGCACTCGCGAGCCGCCGCGTACAGCTTGTTCAACTCAGGCCAGCCCAGGGCCGCGACGATCAGCAGGATGGCATCGGCGCCGGCGGCGAACGCCTCGTGGACCTGGTAGGTGTCGACGACGAAGTCCTTGCGCAGGATGGGCAGGCTCGAGACCCGTCGCGCCCGGCGCAGATCCTCCAGCGCCCCCCCGAAGTTCGGCCCCTCGGTGAGCACCGACAGCGCGGCCGCGCCACCGCGCTCATAGGCCCGGACGACGTCCTCCACCTCCAGGTCCTCGCGAATTGCGCCCGCCGAGGGGGAACGCCGCTTGTGTTCGGCGATCACCGCGATCCCGGCCCGCTTAAGCGCCCCCGCGAAGTCCCGGAGCCCGTCCTCGCGCGCGGGCAGAGCCTGGCCGCGCCGTCGCTCCACCTCGGCCCGGGTGCTGGCGAGGATCGGCTCGAGCGCGCTCATCCTCCGAGCTCCTGGGTTCGGGCCACGAACCGCTCGAGCGCCTCGGCCGCCGCCCCGCTGTCGATCGCCTCCTCGGCCAGCCGCACGCCGTCGGCCAGCGTGGACGCGCGGCCACCGGCGTAGACGGCGGCGCCGGCATTGAGCGCGGCCAGGTCACGCGCCGGGCCCGCCTCGGCGGCGAAGATGCGGCGCGTCGTGTCGGCGTTCTGGGCTGGATCGCCGCCCGGGATGGCCCGCGCCGGCGCCCGCGTGAGGCCCACCTCCTCCGGGGTCACCGCGTAGCTGCGGAGCTCCTCGCCGCGCACCTCGACGACGTAGGTGGTGCCGGAGATGCTGAGCTCATCCAGGCCGTCGTCGCTCGAGACAAGCAGAGCGTGCCGCGTCCCCAGGAGGGCCAGCGCGCCGGCCATCGTCTCCAGATACGCCGGATCCGAGACGCCGATCACCTGCCGCGTGGCGCCCGCCGGGTTGGTCAGCGGGCCCAGGAAGTTGAAGATCGTGCGCACGGCCAGGCCGCGCCTCACGGGCACCACGTAGCGCGTGGCCTGGTGGTGGACCGGCGCAAACATGAAGCCGAAGCCCACCTCCTCGATGCAGCGGGCCACGGCGCTCGGGTCCAGGTCGATCCGCGCCCCGAGCGCCTCGAGCAGGTCGGCCGAGCCGGAGAGCCCAGTCGCCGAGCGGTTCCCGTGCTTGGCCACCACGCAGCCGGCGCCGGCCGCGATCAGCGCCGCGGTGGTCGAGACGTTGAACGTCCGCCGTCCGCCGCCGGTGCCCGCGGTGTCCAGCAGATCCTCGTGTTCCACCTCGACCCGAGTGGCCAAGGACCGCATCGCCTGGGCCAGCCCGGCCAGCTCCTCGACCGTCTCGCCCTTGGTCCGGAGCGCGATCAGGAAGGCGGCGATCTGGATCTCCGTGGCGTTGCCGGCCATCATCTCGGCCAGCACCTCTGCGGTCTGCTCCTGGGTCAGGTCGCGGCGGTCAGCCAGCGCATCGATGGCGCGCGTCAGGAGGTCAGCGCTCATCCGCCGCGCTATCCCCGGAGAGGAAGTTGACCAGGAGCTGCCGGCCCTGCTCGGTGAGGATCGACTCGGGATGAAACTGGACCCCCTCGGCCGGCAGCTCGCGGTGGCGCACCGCCATCACCACGCCGTCGCCCTCGGCGCTCTGCTCCAGAGCGTCGGGCAGCTCGGGGTCGACGACCAGCGAGTGGTAGCGGCCCACCTCGAGCGGGCTGGGCAGGCCCCGGAAGATCGTCCGCCCGTCGTGTTCGATCCGCGTCGCCTTCCCGTGCACCGGCTGGTGGCGGATGACCCGTCCGCCGTGGGCCTGGACCAGGGCCTGATGGCCAAGGCAGACCCCGAGGGTGGGGATCGCCGCCTCCGGGAAGCGGCGCACGGCCTCGAGCGAGATGCCCGACTCGTTGGGCGTGCAGGGCCCGGGCGAGACGATCACGCGGTCATAGCCCCGGACCAGCAGCTCGTCGACCGTGGCGTGGTCGTTGCGGACGACCTCGAGCTCAGCCCCGAGCTCCCCCAGGTACTGGACCAGGTTGTAGGTGAAGCTGTCGTAGTTGTCGATGACGAGGACGCGCATGGCGCTCAGGGCCACTCGGGCTGGCCGATCGCGAGCTCGATCGCCGCGAGGACGGCCCGCGCCTTGGCCTCGGACTCACGGAACTCGAAGTCCGGCTTGGCGTCGGCCACGGTGCCGCCACCGGCCTGGATGTGCGCCACGCCGTCCTTGACCACGAGCGTGCGAATGTGGATGCAGGTGTCGAGGTCGCCCGTGTAGCTCGCCCAGCCGATCGCCCCCCCGTAGCCACCGCGCTTGACCGGCTCGAGCTCGTCGATGATCTGCATCGCGCGCACCTTGGGAGCGCCCGACAGCGTGCCCGCCGGCAGCACCGCGCGCAGCGCATCCAGGGCCCCCACGCCCGCACGCAGCCGGCCGCTCACGCGGGAGACGATGTGCATCACGTGGCTGTAGTTCTCGACCGCCATCAGCTCATCCACGGCGACGGTGCCGTAATCGCATACGCGTCCCAGGTCGTTGCGCCCCAGGTCCACGAGCATCATGTGCTCGGAGCGCTCCTTGGGATCGGCCAGCAGCTCCTCGGCCAGCGCGCGGTCCTCCTCCACGTTGGCCCCCCGCGGCCGCGTCCCGGCGATCGGGCGGGTGGCCACGCTGCGCCCACGGACCGTGATCAGCGGCTCCGGGCTGGCGCCGGCGATCTCGAAGTCCCCGAAGTCGAGGAAGTACATGTACGGGCTCGGGTTGACCGCCCGCAGCCCGCGATAGATCGAGAAGGCGTCGACCGGGACCGGGGCCGACCAGCGCTGGGAGGGCACGACCTGGTAGGCGTCGCCGGCGTGGATGTACTCGACGATGCGGCTGACCATGGCCTGGAACTGCTCCGGCGCCATGTTGGCCTCGAAGTCCGGCATCGCCCGCTCGCGCGCCGGCGGCGGGTCGGCGGGCGGGATCGGACCCGCCAGCCGGGCTCGAAGGTCGTTCAGCGTCTGTACGGCCTCGGCGTACGAGGCTTCGAGATCGGGCTCGGTGTAGACGTTGGCCAGGACCGTGATCGTGCGCTTGAGGTGATCGAAGACGACGAGCGCGTCGGTCAACATCAGCGCCAGGTCGGGCAGCCCGAGCTGGTCGGCCTTCGGATCGCCGAGCGGTTCGACCGTGCGCACCAGGTCGTAGGCGAACATTCCCACCGCGCCTCCGGCGAACGGGGGCAGCTCGGCCTGCGGAGCCGGACGAAACCGGCCCAGCTCGGCCGCGGCCAGCGCGTACGGGTCGCCCGGATCCCCGAGCGACCACCGGATCACCTGGCGCGGCCGCACCCCGATGAACGAGTAGCGCCCCACCCGCCCCTGTTCGGCTGACTCGAGCAGGAACGACGGCCCCTCACCCCGCAGCTTGAGGAACGCCGACACCGGCGTGTCGGTGTCGTCGACGAAGGTCTGGCGCAGCGCGATCAGGTTGTAGTCGCCGGCCAGGGAGCGGATCTCGGCCAGCGAGGGCGTCGGCTCCGCCGAGGCGCGCTCAACCGCGACGGCCATCGAGCACCCGCTCGGCGTCGGCCAGCGATAGCCCGCGGGCGTGCAGGAGCACGGTCAGGTGGTAGATCACATCCGCGGCCTCCTCGGCCACCCGCTGATCTGACTCCTCGGCCGCCGCTCGCGCCACCTCCTCGGCCTCCTCGCGCACCTTGGCCTGGGCCAGCCTGGGGTCGGCGAGCAGCCGCGCGGTGTACGACCCCTCGGGTCGCGTCGCGGCCCGCTCGGCGATCGTCCGCTCGAGGCCCGGGAGGACCTCGCTCGGGGCCGCCGGTTCGAGCCCGCCGCGGTGAAAGCACGTCCGCTCACCCGTGTGGCAAGCCGGTCCCCGCGGCTCGACCAGCGCCAGCAGAGCGTCGCTGTCGCAGTCGTAGCGGATCGCCTTGACCACCTGCGTGTGACCTGAGGTCTCGCCCTTGTGCCAGAGCTCCTGGCGCGAGCGGCTGAAGAAGTGGGTCTCCCCGGTGTCTCGGGTCAGGGCGAGCGACTGGGCGTTCATGTAGGCCAGCGTCAGCACCTCGCCGGTCTTCCAGTCCTGGACGATGCACGGGACGAGCCCGCGCTCGTCGAATACGACCTCCGAGTCCTCCATGGCGGGCGATTCTAGGTGCGCCAGCGCCCCTACTCGATCCCCAGACGGTCGAGGACGCGCTCGTCGGTGCGCCAGTGGCGGCGCACCCTGACCCGCAGCTCGAGGTGGACCCGGCTGCCCAGCTCACGCTCGATCTCACGCCGGGCCGCGGTGCCGATCGCCTTGATCATCGCCCCGCCAGCGCCGATCAGGATTCGCTTCTGGGACTCCGTCTCGGCCAGCACCACGGCCTCGATTCGCACCAGGTCCCCGCGCCCGGCATCGATCGTCTCGACCTGGACCTCGACGGCGTGGGGGATCTCGTCCCGGGTCCGCCGGAGCACCTGCTCACGGACCATCTCGGCCAGCCTGAGCGCCGGGCTCTGGTCAGAGCGCTGATCGGGCTCGAAGTAGAACGGGCCCTCGGGGAGCAGGGAGACCAGGTGCTCGGTCAGACGCTGGATGCCCGTGCCCCGGCGCGCTGAGACCGGGAAGATTGCATCGGCAGCCGGGAGAAGCTCCTCAGCCGCCTGGAGGGCGCCGGCCGTCGCGGCGCGATCGGCGCTGTCGGTCTTGTTCACGGCGATGACCACGGGGACAGGAGCCCGGCTCAGTTGGCGGGAGATGAAGCGGTCGCCGGGGCCGATCCCCTCCTGGGCGTTGATCACGAACAGGCAAGCGTCGGCGTCCGCGAGCTCGTGCTCGACCCGCTGCTGCATCCGTTCGGTGAGCGCGTCGCGCGGCCGCTGGACCCCCGGGAGGTCGACCAGGATGAGCTGCCAGTCTGGTCCCGTGGCCACCCCGCGGATGGCCCGCCGCGTCGTCTGGGGCTTGTCGGAGACGATCGCCACCTTCGCGCCGACCATCGCGTTGGCCAGGGTCGACTTGCCGACGTTGGGACGGCCGGCGAGCGCGATGAACCCGGACCGGGTGAGGCGCCCGCCCGGCTCGCTCAGCTGATCCACCGCATCAGCTCGGCTTGAAGGGCCAGCATCTCGCCGTCGTCACTCTCGTGGTCCATGCCGCTCAGGTGGAGCGCGCCGTGGATGATCGCCTCGCGGACGTCCTCGCTGTGGCGTCGGCAGATGACGATGTCGCCGAGCTCCCGTGGGCCGGCGGCGGGACCGTCCTCGTCGACCGCGAAGGACAGCACGTCGGTCGGCTCGTCGAGGTCGCGATAGTCGCGGTTGAGCTCACGGATCCGTGCCTCGTCGACGAACTCGACCGCCACGTGGCCCTCGGTGATCCCGGCCGAGGACAGCGCCAGCGTGCACAGCTCGCCCACCTCGGCCGCCGTGGGCCCGTCCGCCAGCTCGTCGGCACCGCCCGGCGCCACGACCTCCGCGCCGATGACTTCGACCTCGAGCATCGGCGCGGCTAGGCGCGGCGACGGGGGCGAAGCTCGGGCGCCAGGCGCTGAGAGTGCTCGGCGTAGGCCTCGACGATCCGCCGCACGAGCTTGTGACGCACGACGTCCTCATCGCCGAAGCGGACGAACTCGATGCCCTCGACCTCCTGGAGGATGTCCGCCACCACGACCAGGCCTGACTCCTGGTCTCGCGGGAGGTCGATCTGGGTCACGTCACCGGTGACAACCATCTTGGAGTTGAACCCCAGGCGGGTCAGGAACATCTTCATCTGCTCGGGGCTCGTGTTCTGCGCCTCGTCGAGGATGATGAAGCTGTCGTTCAGGGAGCGACCGCGCATGAAGGCCAGCGGCGCCACCTCGATCGCGCCGCGCTCCAGGTACTGGCTCACGCGTTCGGGCTCGAGCATGTCGTGGAGCGCGTCGAACAGGGGCCGGAGGTACGGGTCGACCTTGGCCATCAGATCGCCGGGGAGAAAGCCGAGCCGCTCGCCCGCCTCCACGGCCGGGCGCGTGAGGATGATCCGGTTGACCTCCCGGCGGCTCAGCGCGGCCGCCGCCAGCGCCACGGCGAGGAAGGTCTTGCCGGTCCCCGCGGGCCCGATGCCGAAGGTGATCGTGGTGCGGCGGATCGAGTCGACGTAGCGTTTCTGATTGACCGTCTTGGGCGCCACCTTGGTGGCCCGGTGGCGCCAGACCACGTCCTCGAGGATCTCGGCCGGAGACTCGTGCTGGTCAAGCGCCCGCGTCACCGCCTCGATCGTCCCCGGGGCGATCTCATGACCCTGCTCGATCAGCTCGGCCAGCTCGCGGACCACGGCCTCGGCCGTGTCGACGGCCGCCTCCTCGCCGTCGAGCGTGAGGACGTTCCCGCGCAGATAGAGATCGCATTCGAGGTGGGACTCGAGTGCGCGCAGAACGCTGTCGCGAGTTCCCGCGAGTTCGCTGGCGACCGTGTTCTCGAGCTCGAGCTGTTTACGCACGCGCTGCCTCGAGCGCCTCCCGGACGCGGGCCGATACGCGCTTGCCGTCCGCGCGTCCCTGCACCTGAGCCATCGCGGCCTTCATGACCTGCCCCATGTCCTTGGGCTGGCTGGCCCCGGTCTCGGCGATGGCCTGGGCGACGATCCTCTCGAGTTCGGCGTCGTCGAGCTCCGCGGGCAGGTAGCCCTCGATCAGCCCGGCCTCCGACTCCTCCTTCTCGGCCAGCTCGGGTCGGCCGCCGCCGCGGAATTGCTCGGCCGCGTCAAGCCGGCGCTTGCGTTCCCGGCGCAGCACCGCGACCTCGTCGCTCTCCCCCTCCTTCGCCGCCTTCTGGAGCTCGGAGAGCACGAGGCGAAGCGCGTTCACGCGCTCACGCTCGGCGCTCTTCATGGCCGAGTTGATGTCAGTCCGCACCTGATCGAGGATGGTCACTCAGACTGAGGATAGAACTGCCGACGGGGGCCTCACAAGCGCCGGGGACGGTGTCAGGCCGGGACGGCCCGCAGCCCGTCGGCGTGCAGCTCGGCGCAGTCCGCGTTCACGAACTGCCCTCTGGCGCCGGCCCCGGCGGGCAGGTAGCAGCGGGTGTAGTCAGCGGTGTACCCGGAGCACTGCGCGTCGGCGACCTTGTCGATCAGGACCTGCTCGCTCGTGCCGAGCTTTCGCGCCCGGTGCTGACGGGATCGGGCCTCCGAGTAGCCGCGCATGGTCTGCGAGCGGCGCTTCTTCTCCTCCGGCGCGATCCGGTCGCCCAGGTCCGCCGCGACGGTCCCCGGACGCGGGGAGTAGGAGAACGTGTGGACGCGGCTGATGCCTGCCTCGCCGACGGCGCTCAGTGTGCGCGCGAAGGCGCCGTCGGTCTCAGTCGGGAAGCCGACGATCACGTCGGTGGTGATGTTGATCTCAGGCACCGCGCGGCGGACCGCCGCGACATGGTCGAGGTACTGCTCACGCGTGTAATGGCGCCCCATGTCCCGCAGCACCTGATCATCGCCTGACTGCATCGGGATATGCAGGTGGGGGCAGACCTTCGGCTCGGTCGCGAGCGCCTCGAGCAGCGAATCCTTGACGTGGATCACCTCGACGCTCGACAGCCGCACCCGCTCGACCCCGGGAACCCGCGCCACCTCGATCATCAGCTGGCCCAGCTCGAGCCCCCGCTCGGGGTCGCGGTAGTCGCCCACGCTGATCCCCGTCATCACCATCTCCGGCTGCCCCTCCGCCACCCGGCGCCGTGCCTCGGCGATCACCGCGCTGGCCGGCCGCGACCGGGCGCCGCCGCGAACCGTGGGGATGATGCAGTACGCGCACCGCGAGTCACAGCCGTCCTGGACCTTGACGAACCCCCGGGTGCGGGTGGCCGCCTCCAGACGCGGGTGGCGAGCCAGCACGTCGTGCTCGAGGTCGGCGCAACCGCCGGCGGGGGCCGAAGGCAGGCCTGCGGCCAGCGAGCCCTCCCGGGCAGAAACCAGCCCGGCCACCTCAACCGCCACATCCTCCGCCGCGCCCTGAAGCACCTTGACCCCCGGCGCGATCTCCTCGAACTGAGCGGCGTTCAGGTTGGCCGCGCACCCGCTCACGTAGACCTGCCCGGCGCTCCTCAGCGACCGCCTGACCGCCTGTCTCGATTTCCCCTCGGCCTCGCTAGTGATGCAGCACGTGTTGATCACGTGGAGCTCGGCCTCGTCCTCGCCAACTTCCCGGTGGCCGGCCGCCAGCAGTGCCCGCCGCGCCAGCATCGCGTCGGCCTGCGAGACCTTGCAGCCAAGGAACTTCACGGCGAAGCTGCTCACTGGGGGCGGAAGTTAGCGAGCCCCGGTCGTTCGCGGGCCAAAGAGCACCCGTCTCCGCTCACCGCTCGAGCACCAACGCCGCCCACTCTCCGGCCGCCAAACGCTCGGCCTCACCGAAGCCGAGGCTCATGAACGTCTCAGCCACCCGGTCGTCCTCGCCGACGAGCAGCCCGCTGGCGATGATCGTCCGCGGGAGCTCCGGAGCCGTCCGCAGTCGCTCAGTCCACGTGATGAGCAGCGGGGCGACGAGGTTCGCGGTCACCGTGCGCGCGACCGAGCGCTCGACCGGGTCACGTCGGAGGTCGTAGCGCGCCACCTCCAACTGGGCGCCGTTCTGCGCCGCGTTCGCCGAAGTGGCGGCGACGGCGGCAGGGTCGAGATCGAGCGCCACCACCGGCTCCCATCCGAGCTTGGCCGCGGCGATGCCGAGGACGCCTGACCCGCTGCCGAGATCGACCAGCGGGCCCGCGGCCGGCAGCGCGAGCAGGGCCTCCAGGCAGAGTCGGGTCGTGGCGTGGGCTCCGGTCCCGAACGCCTGTCCGGGATCGATCACCAGCTCGACCGCGGCTCCGACCTCGGGTTCCCAGGGCGGTCTGACGGCCAGCCGGGACTCGATCACGAGGGGGCGATGAAACCGCCGCCACCGCTCGGCCCAGTCATCGGCGATCGTCTCCGTCCGGACCTCGACGAGCGCCGGCCCGGCCGCGGCGGTCAGGTCGGGGAGCGCCGGCAGCTCCCCGGGCGCCCCGTAGACGGCGTATTCCACGGTGCCGTCAGCGAGGGTGCTCTCCTCCACCCCGGCGGGAACCAGCTCGAGCAGCTCGGCCAGCACCACCTCGGCCTGCTCGGGGACGACGCGAATCGTGAGCCGAATCAGCGGCGCGGACGTCCCGGGCGCTGGCTACCCGCCGAAGGCTCGCTTGAGCTTCCCGAACACGCCCTCATCGGAGCGGAGATTGTGCTCGGTCATCGAGCCGGCCAGGCGCTCATAGAGCTTTCGCTGCTCATGGTCGAGGTGGCGCGGAACCACGACGTTGATCACCACGCGCAGGTTGCCCGTCCGGCGCCCGCGGAGCGCCGGCAGCCCCGCGCCCCGTACCACCAGCGTTTCATGCGGCTGCGTGCCGGATGGGATGTCGAGCTCAACCGGGCCATCCAGCGTCGGCACCTCGACGGTCGTCCCGAGCGCCGCCAGCGGCGCCGAAACATCAACCACCGTGACCAGATCCTCGCCGTCACGGACAAAGCGCGGGTCCTCACGGACCCGGACCAGCACGTAGAGATCGCCCGGTGGGCCGCCGTGCTCGCCTGCGTGTCCGCGCCCTGAGACGCGGATGCGCTGACCGTCGGCGATACCGGCCGGAATCTCGACCGACACCTTGGCGCGCTCAACCTTGCGGCCCCGCCCCTTGCACGTCTTGCACGGCTCACGGGCGACGCGGCCATCGCCTTGGCAGACGTCGCACACCGTCGCTCTGACCACCTGCCCAAACGGGGTTCGGGTGACCGCCTGAAGCTGCCCCGCCCCACCGCATCTCGGACACGTCTCGATGGGCGTCCCCGGCTCCGCCCCGTTGCCATGGCAGTGCTCACACAGGGCGACCGCCTCATAGCTCACCTGGGCTGTCGTGCCGGTGGCTGCCTCACCGAGGTCGATCTCGGCGGCCGCGGCGATGTCGCCGCCCTGGACCGGGCCGCCTGGCCGCCTCCGTCCGCCGCCGAACAAATCGCCGAAGCCCCCGGAGCCGCCGAAGAAGGCGTCGAAGATATCGGCCACGGACCCGAAGCCCTCGAAGTTCGGCGCGTAACCGCCGCTTCGCAGCCCCTCGTGCCCGTAGCGGTCATAGGTCGCCCGGCGCTCGGGATCGGACAGCACCTCGTAGGCCTCGGCGGCCTCCTTGAACTTCTCCTCGGCCTGCGGGTCGTGGGAGTTGACGTCCGGGTGCAGTTCCCGCGCCAGGCGGCGGAAGGCCTTCTTGATCGCCGCGTCGTCGGCATCGCGGGAGACGCCGAGAACGTCGTAGTAGTCACGCGTCGCGCTCATCCAGGTCACCGCTCGTCGTACACATCGGCGACAAAGCTCGACAGTTGAGCCGCGGCATCGCGAACCGAACGGATGGCGCGCCGGTAGTCCATCCGCAGCGGGCCCATCACCGACACGGCTCCGAGCTTCCTTTGCGGCAGGCCGTACGCGGCGGCAACGATTGCCACCGACCGGAGCTCGGGGCTGTCGTTCTCGGCGCCGATCCGCACGATCACGTCATTCTCGTTCAGCGCCGCCCGCAGCACGCCGAGCAGGGTCACGCGCCGCTCCAGCATGTCCATCAGCGAATTGAGCTCCGAGACGTCACGCCAGCGGTCATCGCGCAACAGCCGCCCCGTGCCGTCGACATAGAGCGCGTCGTGAAGCCCGTCCTCGAGGCCGCTGAAGGCGGGCGTGAGGGCCTCCAGGAACTCGGATTCGGCGCTTGAGAGCGAGGGGTCGCGCAGGCGCTGGTGGAGCATTCGCGCGCCCAGTCCAAGCCCCACGAGCTGCTCGTTGAGGTAGCTGGCCGCCCAGTCCGCCAGGCCGAGGTCGACCGCGTTGGAGAAGGTGAACAGCCGTTTGGTCACCCCGCCGGTCGAGGTGATCACGACCACCATCAGGACCTGGGGCTGGAGCACGAGCACCTCGACGTGCTTGATCGTCGAGGTCTCGATCGGCGGCGCGGTCACGATCGCCAGCAGGTTCGTCACCTGGGACAGGGTCTCGCTGGTCACCTGCATGGCGTCGTCGAGCTCACGCCGGACGAGCGACAGCGAGAGCTTCGGACCCTCGTCGCTGCGGGCGCTCAGCAACCCGTCCACGAAATAGCGATATCCGGCCTGAGTTGGCACCCGGCCGGCCGAGGTGTGGGGGTGGGCGAGCAGACCCTGCTCCTCGAGCTGGGCGAGCTCGTTGCGGATCGTCGACGGACCCCACGCGACCTCCGCCGCGAGCAGCTTGGACCCCACCGGGACGCCGGCATCGAGGTACTCCTCGATGACCTTGCGCAAGACGAGCTCCTGCCTATCAGTCAGCACGGCTGAGATTTTAGGTCGGCGCTCTGGCGTTTCTCTGGCCTCGCCCCGACGGCCGCGGCGCGCCGGCGCTCAGGCCGATTCAACCTCCGCGACCCCGTTGCGGATGATCCGCTGGTCTCCCTGTCGTGCCTCGCACTCGATCACCGCCACCCCCTCGTTCACCTCACGCACCGTCCCGCTGACCACGATCTCCGCCTCCATCCGGCCCATCCCGCGAAACTGCACCGACAGCCGTCTCAGCTTCTCCGGCCCTCCGGCCGCTTCGGTGTGGGCGCGCGCCACCTGCGCCATCGTCCACAGGCCGTGGAGGATCCGCCCCGGGAGGCCCACCTGCTTGGCGAACTCCTCGTCGATGTGGATCGGATTGAAATCGCCGCTCGCCCCCGCGTAGCGGACGGTCAGGAAGCGGTCCGGCGTCACCCGGAGCTCGATCGTGTCGCCTGGCTTCACGCGGCGCTCCGCACGATCTGCGTCCACGTCCCGGTGCACACTGTCTCCCCCCGCTGGTTCTTCGACACGCTCTCGAACACGAAGAAGTTCATCCCTCGCCGCTCCTCGATGCTTTTCACCGAGGCGGTGCTCGTGATCTCGTCGCCCGCCACGACGACCGTGCCCCAGACGAACTCCTGCCCGGCGTGGACCATCATCGGGAAGTTGATTCCCACCTCGGGGTCGAAGATCGCCGGGGTGATCGACCCGAACGCGTAGACGACCGCGAACATCGGCGGCGCCACCACGTCGGCATAGCCGGCACCGCGCGCCATCTCGACGTCGTAGTGCACGAGGTTGGTCTCCCCCACGGCGGCCGCATACTCACGGACCTTCTCTCGCCCGACCGCGTACACGGACGGGGGGTAGGTCTTGCCGACCGCGTCGGTGTTGAGCGCCATCGGCGCGCCAGTGTCTCAGATGATGCTCGGAACCGTGCCGCCGTCCACCGACCAGGCCGCCCCGGCGACGCTGGCGGCAAGCTCCGAGCAGAGGAACACGATCACCGCCGCGATCTCCTCCGGGCGCGCCATTCGGCCCACCGGAACCCGCTTGGCCGTCGCCTCGAGCACCTCCTCGCGGCTGATGCCCTGCACGGCCGCGTTCTGATCCGCCATGCCCCCGGGGGCCAGCCAAAGCTCGTCGGCCACGGGGCCGGGGGCGACGGCGTTGACCAGCACGCCGCGGCCCGCGAACTGCTCCGCGAAGGCTCGTGACAGCGACAGAACGGCCGCCTTGGTCACCGAGTAGGGCATGGCCAGCGACGAGGATGGCCGTTTGCCCGACGAGGAGGACACGTTGACGATCCGTCCCCACCCCCGATCCGCCATCGCCGGCGCCGTCGCCCGCATCGCCCGCATCGGCGCCATGACGTGAAGGTCCCAGTAGTCCTGCCACTCCGCGTCGCTAACCTCCTCGAGAGGACGAACCGTGCTCGTCCCCGCGTTGTTGATCAGGCCGTCCACCCGTCCGAAGGCATCCAGGCAAGCGGCCAGCAAACGCTCGCCGGCATCCACCGCGGTGATGTCCAGAACCAGAGTGCTCGCCTGTCCGCCCGCGTCTCGGCAGGCCTCCGCGACCTCGGCCAGCGCCTCCTCGCGGCGGCCCGTGAGCAAGAGTGCCGCGCCCTCGGCGGCAAGACCGAGCGCGGTAGCCCGGCCGATCCCCCCCGACGCGCCCGTGACGATGCAGGCGCGATCACGCAGGCCGAGGTCCACCCCGGGGATTCTTCCATCCGCGTTCGGGTCGCCTCTTGACCGGATGGCTTGCCGACCGCAGGTCCGGGCGATAGCCTCGGAAGCGAGCATGGTGCGGCGGTCAGCCATCCGAGCCTCAGACGCGGACCGGGAGTACGTGGCCGAGCGGCTGCGCAACGCCGCCGCCGAGGGGCGCCTCCTGGCCGAGGAGCTCGAGCATCGGCTCGAGATCGCCTTCTCGGCCCGCACCTACGGCGAGCTCGGCTCGGTTCTCGCCGACCTGCCCCGGGAGAGCCACCACCCGGATCGCCGCCTCCCCCGGATCCCTTTCCGGCTCAGGCCGGCCACGGTCCTCGCCCTCGTCATCCTGTTCCCGATGGCGCTCGCGATCGCGGCTGCCTTCATCGTGGCCATCGTGGCGCTGTTCACCGCCTGGGCCGTGGCGGTGACGCTGGCGGCGCTGTTCCTCGGCCCGCGCGCCCGAGTCCTACGCCGCGGCCCCTGGGCGATCGGCATCCGCGCCTATCACTCCCACCGCCACCGCAGTGACCGGCGCATCGCCGGCAGTTTCACCCCCTGGCTGTAGCCGGCTCTAGCCCTTCTCCCCCAACTCGAGCACGGCCAGGAACGCCTCCTGGGGGACCTCGATCCTGCCCACCTGCTTCATCCGCTGCTTGCCGCGCTTCTGCTGCTCGAGCAGCTTCCGTTTACGCGTGATGTCGCCGCCGTAGCACTTGGCGGTCACGTCCTTGCGATAGGCCTTGATCGTCTCCCGGGCCACGATCCGGGAGCCGATCGCCGCCTGGATGGGGACGTCGTACTGCTGGCGCGGGATCTTCTCCCGCAGCTTCTCGGTCAATGTCCGCCCGGCGTCATAGGCCTTGGATCGGTGAACCAGCATCGACAACGCGTCGATCGGCTCTCCCCCCAGGAGGATGTCGAGCTTGACCAGATCGGACTCCCTCAGGCCGATCAGCTCGTAGTCGAGCGAGGCGTAGCCGCGGGTCCGCGACTTCAGCTGGTCGAAGAAGTCGAGCACGATCTCGGCCAGCGGCAGGTCATAGGTGAGCTGGAGGCGCTCGGAGGACAGGTAGTGCATCCCGGCATGCTCGCCGCGCCGCTCCTGGCAGAGCTCCATGATCGCGCCCACGTAGTCCTTGGGAGTGAGGATCGAGGCGCGGATGTAGGGCTCGCGCACCGCGGCGACCTGGGCGGGGTCCGGCATGTCGTTCGGGCTGTGGACCGGGAGCGTCGCGCCGTCGGTCAACGTCACCTCGTATTCGACGCTCGGCATCGTCGCCAGGAGCTCGAGGTCGTACTCGCGCTCCAGTCGCTCCCGGACGATGTCCATGTGCAGCAGCCCCAGGAATCCGCAGCGGAACCCGAACCCGAGGGCGTCGCTCGTCTCCGGCTCCCAGCTGAGCGCCGCGTCGTTGAGCGACAGCTTCTCGAGTGCGTCGCGCAGGTCCGGGTAATCGTCGGAGTCGATCGGGAAGAGGCCGCAGAAGACCATTGGCTTGACCTCGCGGTAGCCGGGAAGCGCGTGCGCGGCCGCGTTGCGCTTCACGGTCAGCGTGTCGCCGACCCGCAGCTTGGTCACGTCCTTGACCCCGGTGATCAGGTAGCCCACCTCACCGGCGTGAAGTTCCCGGGCCGGGGCCATGGCGGGAGTGAAGAAGCCGATGTCGTCGATCTCGGCCTCGGTTCCGGCCTGCATCGCGAAGATCGCCTCCCCCTTGGTGAAGGTCCCGTCGACAACCCGGATGTACGCGATCACGCCGCGGTATTGATCGAACTCCGAATCGAAGATAAGCGCCCGCGGCGGCGCATCCGGATCGCCGCCGGGTGGCGGGACCCGCGCAATCAGCTCATCGAGCACGTCGGTCACGCCCTCGCCTGTCTTGGCACTGATGCGGCGCACGCTGTCCGCCGGCTCACCCAGGAGCTCCGCGACCTCCTCCGCCACCCGGTCGGGTTCGGCGCCGGGGAGGTCGACCTTGTTCAAGCATGGGATCAGCTCGAGCCCCGCATCCACGGCCAGATAGGTGTTGGCCACGGTCTGCGCCTCGACTCCCTGGGATGCGTCGACGACCAGCAGCGCGCCCTCACAGGCGGCCAGCGACCGTGACACCTCGTAGGTGAAGTCGACGTGCCCGGGCGTGTCGATCAGATGCAGCTGGTAGGTCTCGCCGTCGTGCGGGGACTCGTAGAACACTCGGACCGCCTGGGCCTTGATCGTGATTCCGCGTTCACGCTCGAGCTCCATCGAGTCGAGCACCTGGGCCCGCATCAGCCGCGGGTCGACGGTATGGGTGAGCTCGAGGATGCGGTCGGCCAGCGTCGACTTGCCGTGGTCGATGTGGGCGATGATCGAGAAGTTGCGGATGTGAGCCTGATCGGCCATGTCCTCAAGGGTATTTCGGACTCACGGCGGCCTGGCTATGCGCCGCCCAGGCGACGGAGCACCAGCGACTGGATCTGGTAGGCCTCCGGTATCCGCATCGTCAGCACCGCCTTGCCGTAGAGCAGACATGCCGCGCTCACGGCGACACCGACGGCGACGATCTGCGCCGCCAGGGACTGGCCGAGCAGGTCGTTCAGCCCCACCCAGACGCCGCGGCCGAGAGCGGCCATGAGGATGCTGGCGACGAGGATCCGCACGGTGATCATGAGCGTCTGTCCGCCCTCGAGCCGGCCGTTGAACCCGACCCGCAATCGATGGAGCTGAAGCACCGTCATCACCAGGTTGGCCACGGCCGTGCCGATGACGAGGCCGGCGATGCCCAGCGGCTTGTACAGCGCGATGCTCACGATCGCGTCGACGGCCATGTTCATCGCCGCCAGGCGCGTGGGGATCCAGGGTCGCTGGAGCGCGAAGAACGTCCGCGTGAGGAGCAGGTTGATACCGGCGAAGGGAAGGCTCACGGCGAACCACACCAGCGCCGTCGAGACGAGATGGGTCGACTGCGCGGTGAAGGCTCCCCGCTGATAGATCAGCCGTGTGATCGGCGTCGCGAGTACGAGCAGCAGCCCGGCCGACGGAATCAGAAGCAGGTTGATCTGGCGCATCCCGTTGCCGAGCGCCCGTCGCATCCCGCCCGGATTGCGCTGAACCGCGAACCGGCTCAGGGTTGGGAACAGCACCGTGGCCACGGCGACGCTGAAGACGCCCTGGGGCAGCATGTAGATCCGGAAGGCTCCGTTGATGGCCGCCGGCGCCTGCTTGGATACCAGCGACCCGAAGCCCGCGTTCAGGAACGCGTCGAGGTTGATGATCCCGATGCTCAGGGTCACGGGAATGAACAGCACGAAGACCTGGCGGACCCGGGGGTCACGCCAGTCGACGGTGAGAGAGAGCCGGAAGTCGATCCGGCGCAGCGCGAAGGCGACCATCGCCAGCTGCACCACGGTCGCCACCAGCCACGCCACGGCGTAGGCGTAGATGTGCTGGTGAAACTGCGGGCGCAGGAGGACCAGCACGACGATGATGACTACGTTCCAGACCGCCGGCGCCACGGCAGGGATCGAAAACTCGTCGTAGGCCTGGAGAACGCCGACTATGAGGCCGGTCAGGCTCAGGAGCAGCACCACCGGGAAGAGGACGCGGGAGAGCCCGACCGTGAGGCCGATCGGGATCCCCGATCCGGTGAACAGCGGCGCAATCACCCCGGCCAGCAACGTCCACACCCCGGTCAGCGCAACCAGTGCGATCAGGATGATCCAGAACAGCGTGGCCGCGAGTCGGAACGCGTCGCGCTTGCGCCCTTCGTGCATGAGCTCGGTGAACACCGGCACGAACGCCGCCGAGAGCGCGGCCTGCGAGAACAGGTTGCTGACCAGGTTCGGGACCTGCGCGGCCAGGGTGAAGGCGGACATCGCCTTGGTGGTGCCGAAGAAGCCGTAGGCGAGGATCTCCCGGCCCAGCCCGGCGACGCGGGAGGCGGCGGTCGCCACGGCAAAGATCGCGGTGCTTACGGCAATTCGTCGGCGTCGCGGAATCGGAGATTGGGCGCTCGTCGCTGCGCTCGCTTCGATCGTGTCGGCTGCCACTGGGGGCCGCTATAGTACGGGCGCGCCGCGGCGAATCGACCGCGGCTTTCTCCTGATGGCCAACATTCCTTCGCAAAAGAAGCGGATCAACCGAGCCGCGCGGGAGCGCCTCGAGAACCGCCGCTACGTGTCTCGGATCAAGACCTACTTCCGTCGCCTGGAGCGCGCCGTCGCCGACGGTGACGACGCCATCGCCGACACCGAGCACCGTGAGCTCGTCAAGACGATCGACAAGGCGGTCAAGCGCGGGGCCCTGCATCGGAACACCGGTGCCCGCAAGAAGTCACGCGCCGCCCGGGTGCGCGGCGGCCACTCGAGTCAGTAGGTCTGCATGACGCCGCCCAGCCATCTCGGGCGCGCGCTGGCATGATTCGGCCTCATGACGAAGGTCCTCGAGCCCGCGGTCGCGTCCGACGCCATCGCCTTCGAGCTTGAGCGCTTCGAACCCGCCGCCGGACGCCTCGAGCTGAGCGGTCGCTGGTTCGGCGTACGCGGGCGGCGCTTCATGCGCCCGACCCTGACCACCGATCTCGCGTCGGGCCGCGTCCGGGCCCTGGCCGATCTCGACGACAAGCCGTGGGCCGCCGAGGACGGCGAGCCCTGGACCGCCGCCTTCCCCTGGGACAGCGACGACCGCCCCGAGGCCTCTGAGCTGTCGGTCGCCCCTGACATCACGATTCAGCTTCCGGCACCTCGACCTCGGCGCGGACGGCCCGAACGGCTGCCGGCGGTCCCGCGCCGGGAAGCCATGACCGCCAGCTGGGGCGACGTCATCAGCTCGGTGGAAATCGCCGCGAAAGCCGAGACGGCCCCGCGGGAAGGGAGGGCGGTTGGCGAGCCGGAGGCGGCGGTTACCGAGCCCGATCCGGCGCAGCTGGCCGCCGAGGTCGAGGCCCTCCGCGCCCAGCTCGATGAGGCGACCGCGTCGCTGGCGGCGTCCAACGCCGAGCTCGCGGCCGTGCGCCGTCAGCTCGACTCTGTGGGCAGCGAGCTCGAGGACGCTCGGCGTCAACTGAGTCTCCGAGGTCAGGGCATCGAGGACGCGCAGGCCGAGCTGACCGCGGCCCGAGCCGCCCGCGAGGCCGCCCTGCGGAGCGCCGCACGCGCGGAATCCGAGCGCGAGACCGCGCTCGCGGAGGCGGCTCAGGCCGAGGCGGAGCGCGACAGCTTGGCGGCCGACCAGGCCGGACTCAGGACGACGCTTGCGCAGACGCAGGCCACGCTCGAGACGCTGAGCCGCGAGCGCGACCAGGCCCTCGCCGCGCGCGGAGCTGCGCTCGTCATGCGCGGGGCAACGCGCGCGCTCCCGGCCCACGAGCAACACGTCGGGTGGCTGCGCCGTAGCCTCGTCGTGCTCGTGCTGATCGGTGTCGTGTTCGCGGCGCTGATCGTCTTGCACGCCCTGTGAGGCGCTAACCGGCGATCCGCGACAGCGTGATCAGCGCTGCCGTGTCCTCGCTCACCCCGCCCCCGCTGCCTCCCCGGGAGTCATGCTCGAGGTCAGCGATCCGCTCGAGGGTCTCCCGCAGGCGCGCGGCCCCGGCTCGGCGGGCGTCAGCGAGCAGGCGATCCGCGGCCTTGGACGGCATCCGCAGAGTGCGTTTGACCTGCGAGGCCGGCACTCCCGACTCGAGCGCCTCAGCCACCTCGATCGCGGTCCTCACCCGTTGGGCCATCGAGTAGATCAGGCCTGACAGCCGCTCGCCCTGAGCCCGCAGACCCAGATACATGGCGAGCGCGCCGGCTGCATCCTCTCCGACCAGGGCGTCGGCCAGCGACCAGGCGCGGCGCTCGGCCGACGGCGCGGTCTCGGCCTCGACCTCGGACGCGAGTACCTGCGCGCCTCGCCCATGTGACAGGGCCAGCTTCTCGAGTTCTCGGAGCAGACGCTGCTGGCGCTCTCCGACATGGGCGACGAGCATCCGCGCCGCTTCCGAGTCGAGCTGAAGCCCCAGGTCCCGCGCCTGGGCCGCCACCCACCGCGGAAGCTCCCACGGCTTGACCGTGACCTCGGCGCCCACGTCGCCGCCGGCGTTGTGCACGGCGTCGTGAAGCCGCGCCGGGGCCTTGGCTCGGGCATCCTCGCGGGCAAAGAACGCCACCGTGGTGTCTGGCGGCATGGCCGCCAGCGCGGCCTCGAGCGGCTCGAGGTCCTTATCCTTCCACCGCTCGACCCCGTCGACGACGATGAACCGCCGCCCCAGGGCGAAGGTCATTGCGTTGAGGCTCGCGGCGACCGCCTCCGGCGTCGCGGCGTCGCCCTCGAGCAGCTCGATCCCCTGGGCCCCGCTCTCCACCTCGGCCAGTCGGCGCAGCCGGGCGCGGCGCTCGCTGATCCGGCCATGGTCTTCACCATGGATCAGGTAGGCGGGCTTGAACGCGGGCACCGGTCGGCGAGTCTAGGTGGCCGCGCCGTCGCAGGCTCGGGCGACTGCATCGGCCGGCGTCGCTGCCGGCTCGACCCCCTCGATCTCCCAGGAACCGAGGCCGAGCACCGGTAGTCCGGCCTTGAGCGCGAGTGCGATCTCCGACAGCGTCCCATGGCCGCCACCCACCGCGATGACGGCGTCCGCGTTTCGCACGATGAGCCCGTTGCGCAGCTCGCCGAGGCCGGTGGCGATCACGATCTCGACCCACGGATTGGCCTCTGAGCGGTCGTTGCCCGGGAGGATGCCGACGGTCCTGCCGTTGGCTGACCCGGCGCCTCGGCACACCGCGGCCATCACGCCGCCGAGGCCGCCGCACACGACGACAGCGCCGCGCTCGGCCAGGCCCCGCCCCACCGCCTCGGCCATGCGCTCCTGATCTGCGGTGGCCTGACCGGGTCCCACGACCGCGACGTATCTCACCGCGGACCTCAGCGGACGACGACGTTGACCAGCTTGTCCGGGACGACCACGACCCTGTCGATCTCGTGGCCGTCGATGCGGCTCCGGACGCCCCGGCTCTGCAGGCAGAGCTCCTCGAGCTGTTCGCGGGAGGCGCCGGTGGGCGCCCTGACCCGGTCGCGAACCTTGCCGTTGACCTGGCAGACCAGCTCGAAGCTCTCCGTCTGGAGCATGTCGGGATCCGCGTCCGGCCACGGGTCCTCCCACACCCTTCGGCCCGTGAGCATTTCGTACACCTCAGCTGCCACGTGCGGCGCGAACGGGAACATCAGTGACGCGGCCGTAACGGTCGCCAAGCGCCGCGCGCCGGGGTCGGCGTCGGGGTAGCGGTAGACGTCGTTGATGAGCTCCATCACCGCGGCGATCGCGGTGTTGAAGGCGAACCGGCCGGTCATGTCGCGGGTCACCTTGTCGATCGCCCAGTTCGCCTTGCGGACGAGGACGAGGTCATTGCCCTGGGGCTCACTGGGCGCCTCGCTCGCCGCTGTTCCCGAGAGCTCCGCGCCGAGCCGCCACAGCCGACTCAGGAAGCGGTGTACGCCCTCGACGCCCGTCTCCGCCCAGGCCGCGTCCTGGTCCGGCGGTCCCAGGAACAGGATGTACGTGCGCGCGGCATCGGCGCCATAGCGCTCGACGATCGGCTGCGGGCTGATCACGTTGCCGAGCGACTTGGACATCTTGTTGCCGTCCGGGCCCAGGATCATCCCCTGCGTGAACAGCGCGTTGAACGGCTCCTGAACGTCGAGCAGGCCCATGTCCGCGAACGCCTTGACGAAGAACCGGGCGTACATCAGGTGGAGGATCGCGTGCTCGATGCCGCCGATGTACTGGTCGACCGCCATCCAGTAGTCGGCGACCGACGGGTCCCACGCCTGCTTGATGTTGTGGGCGTCGCAGTAGCGGATGAAGTACCAGCTGGAGTCGACGAAGGTGTCCATCGTGTCGGTCTCACGCCGCGCTCGTCCGTTGCAGTTGGGGCATCTGACGTTGACCCAGTCCTCCGCGGTGGCCAGCGGCGCTCGTCCCTTCGGCTGGTAGTCCTCGATGTCAGGGAGCTCGACCGGGAGCTCGTCGTCGGGCACGGGCACCATCCCGCAGCGCTCGCAGTAGATGATCGGGATCGGACAGCCCCAGTAGCGCTGACGGGAGAGCAGCCAGTCGCGCAGCTTGTAGCTGACCGACGGGTTGCCCTTTCCCTCGCGGTCGAGCCAGGCGACGATTGCCTGCTGACCCTCGATCGCGCTGAGCCCGTCGAACTGCCCGGAGTTGACGAGCCGCTCGTCCGGCCCGTGGGCGACGAACGCCTGACCGTCGGGGAGCTCACCGCCCTCGGGCGCCACCACCTGGCGGATCGGCAGATCGAACTCCACCGCGAAGTCATAGTCGCGCTGATCGTGGGCCGGGACCGCCATGATCGCGCCGGTGCCGTACTCCATGAGAACGTAGTCGGCGACGAACATCGGGATCTGCTCGCCGTTGACCGGGTTGGTCACACTGCGGCCGAGCGGAACCCCGGTCTTGGGTTTGTCAGCGGCACCACGGGTCTCGAAGGATTCGGTCAGGGCGCGGTTGACGTACGCGTGGACCTCGTCCTCATGGACGGTCCCCTGGGCCAGCTTGAACACGTCCGAGTGCTCGGGGGCCATGACGAAGAACGTCGCCCCGAACAGCGTGTCCGGCCGCGTCGTGAACACCGGATAGTCGATGCCGAGCTCCTCATTGCGGAATGTCACCTCGGCCCCCTCGCTGCGCCCGATCCAGTTGCGCTGCATCGCCTTGACGTGCTCGGGCCAGTCGATCTCGTCGAGGCCGTCGAGCAGCCGGTCGGCATAGTCGGTGATCCGGAAGAACCATTGCTCGAGCTGGCGCACCTCGACCTCGGCGCCGCAGCGCTCGCAGCGCCCATCGACCACCTGCTCGTTGGCCAGCACGGTCTGGTCGTTGGGGCACCACTTGACCGCCGCCTCCTTGCGGTAGGCCAGGCCTCGCTCCAGCAGGCGCAAGAAGATCCACTGCGTCCAGCGGTAGTAGGCCGGGTCGTGGGTGGCAAGCTCCCGCGACCAGTCGATCGAGATCCCCCAGCGGTGAAATGCCTCGCGAAAGTTCGCGATCGACTGATTGGTCGCCTCCCGCGGGTGCACCCCGGTCTTGATCGCGTTGTTCTCCGCCGGCAGCCCGAACGCGTCATAGCCCATCGGGTGCAGCACGCGTTGTCCGATGCGCCGGTGGAAGTGCGCGATCGCGTCACCCAACGCATAGTTCTTCAGATGCCCGATGTGAGGCTCGCCGCTGGGATAGGGCAGCATCTCGAGCACATAGGACTTCTCCCGCGCGTCGTCCTGGATGGCGTCGTTCGATACCTCCCACGTGCGCTCGCGCGCCCACACCGCCTGCCACTTGGGCTCGATCGCGCTGGGTTCGTACCGCCGTTCAGCCATGGCGCATGAGGTTACTTGCGGCGCGCCGGGCGGCAAGGGTCGCGCGTCACGCCGAACCCGGCGGGCGGCCGGGTCCTCCGCTCTACCATCAGGCTCGTGCCCAAAGCCACGAGCCCCAGAAGCCGATCCACCGCCGGCAAGGTGCAGAGCACCGAGCGCAAGGCGGCCAGGGTCGTCGAGTCAGCGCAGGCGGAAGCCAAGCGCGTCCGCGCAGCGGCCGATGCCGACGCCGCGCGGATTCGCGCCGAGGCCGAGGAGCACGCTCGCGGCCTGATCCTCGACGCCCGAGCCACCGCCGATGGCGTCAGGGCCGAGGGCATGGAGATCGTCTCGAACCTCCGCCAGATGAGCGACTCCCTGCGCATGAACGCTGAGCGTCTCCTGGCCGACATCCAGTCCATCCATTCGCGGATGGTGGGCGAGCTGGAGCGGATGGAGCCGGAGGGCGACGCTGGTCCTCCTTCCGGCGAGGCGGACGCCGAAGCGCGTGCCGCGGCCAAGCCGAGTGCCGAGGCGGAGCTCGACGTGCCGGATTTCGTTCAGCAGCGGTAGCCCCGGGGTTCCGTCCGCAGGTTGTGCGGACATACGTTCGACATGAATTCGAACGTCAAGGGCAACATCGCGGAGCAGGCGATCGTGTTCGAGGCGGTGAAGAATTACGTCCCCGTACTCACGCAGGTCGGTGAACACGAGCGATCCGACCTGGCGCTGAGCATCGCCGGCCGGCTCTGGCGAGTGCAGTGCAAGTGGGGCAATTTGAGCCGAGACAGGGCGGTCGTACGGGTGAACCTAGCCGCAACGCGCCTGACCCCTCGCGGTTACGTCAGGACCACGTATAGCCGTGACGAGGTAGATCTTTTCGGCGTCTACTGCGGCGCGCTCGATCGATGCTTTCTGATTCCCGCGGCACTCGCATGCGGCCGACGAGCGATTTGGCTTAGGGTGACTCCCGCCCGCAACAACCAGAAATCATGCATTAACCTTGCTGATGACTTCGACTTCGTCGGGGCTATAGCTCAGTTGGGAGAGCGCCTGCGTGGCACGCAGGAGGTCGCCGGTTCGAGCCCGGCTAGCTCCACTCCTCGGAACGGACCGATCGTCGTCGCCTCCGACGACTTCCGCAGCCGCTTCTCCTTTTGGCTTGACCGCGTCGCGGCGGCCGAGGAGGCCGTGGTGACCTACCGGGGCCGGCCCCGCGTCCGCCTTACCCCACCGTGGCCCCAGCTGCCTGCTGGCACTCCGCGCACAGTCCCGTGATGACCAGCTCCGCCCCCTGGGGCTGAAAGCCCGAGGCGCGGGCCCGGCCCAGAAGCGCACTGGCGTTCAACCGGCCCTCCACGTCCTGGACCTTGCCGCAGCGTCGGCAGACGGCGTGCTGATGAGGCTCGAGCCCGGCGTCGTACAGGGCTGCGACCCCGGTCTCGATCCGCCGCGCCAGCCCCAGCTCGACGAACAGATCGAGCGTGGCGTAGATCGTCGGCACCGAGATGCCGGGAAGCTCGCCATGCACGCTGCGGTGAATCTCCTCAGCGGTCGCGTGTCGGCCCCGGCGGCGCAGCTCGCGGAGGATCACGAGGCGCTGAGGGGTGACGCGCTGGCCGCGGCTGTGCAACAGCTGCACCAGGTCGGGTTGGGCGATCTTGACTGCTCTGTCCGGGTTTCTCATGTGCGAATTAGGGCTGCCTAATCTAACTCAGTTGTTATAATAACAACGTGGTAGAAAGTATCGCCAAGCTTCGCGGGATGGATGAGCACGCGCTCGTGCTGCGCTACGTGCAGCCGGGGCTCGTGGGCCTGATCGACGGCACCCTCTCGACCCTCGCCCCGATCTTTGCCGCCGCTGTCCTCTCCGGCTCCCACACCGCTTTGTTCGTCGGTCTGGCCACCGCGGTCGGTGCCGGCATCAGCATGGGCTTCTCAGAAGCGCTATCCGACACCGGCACTCAGACGGGCCGCGGGTCGGCCGTAACCCGAGGTGTCGTGACCGGGCTGATGACGACCCTCGGTGGCGTCTTTCACTCGTTGCCGTTCGTGATCCACGACGTCAACACGGCGTTGGTCGTGGCGGGAATCGTCGTCGGCATCGAGCTGATCACGATCTCCCTGATTCGCAAGCGCTTCCTGCAGGTCCCCCTCCGCCTCAGCCTTCTCCAGGTTGCGCTGGGTGGCGCGCTGATCGTGGCCGCCGGCGTGCTCCTCGGAAACGCCTGAGCCCCACGGCAGAGGGCTCAGCCAGCCCGGTATCCCCGCGGCAGCCGGCTTAGGCGGCCACGTGACCCCCCCGCTCGCTACCCCGGCAATCCCTCCGCCTTCGCCGCCGCCAGGGCGGCCGGCGGATCCAGGGTCACGTCGACCCGGGCCAGCTCGAGCGCCCGGTCGGCCAGCATCGCCGCCTCGGCTCCGCCCATGGCCTCGTCGCGGAGCGCGAGTGCCAGCAGAACCTGACGCAGCACCTCCGGACTCCGCGTGTCCGGCGGCGGACCCGCAGGCGGCAGCGCCCGCGCACCCTCCAGCAACCGCCAGACGTTGACTCCCCCACCGAGAATCCGCCCCGGGTGCTTCTCCGGGATGCTCATGACGATGGCGCCGGTGGCGGGATTGATCAGATTGACCTGGCTTCGCAGGCCTGAGCGGACCGGCATGACCCTGTATCCGGACAGTCGTAGGTAGCCGAGCTCGGCGGCCAGCTGGACAAATGCCCCGGCCTCGGCCTCATCCCGGAGCCGCGGCTGGTGCAGCGAGATCTGCGTGCCGGCATCCGCCCCGGCGGGATCCGGCTCCGGCGCCACGAGCAGGAAGGCGTGGCTACCGAGCCGCCCCGCACCCACCCCGGCGATATCGGTCAGGAGCTGGTAGCCGCTCAGACCGAGCGCTCCGACAACGCCGCTTGGGAGAGGGTGTTCGGCCAGATGGCCGGGCGGAAAACCCGCTGCTGAGCTTCGATCGGACATATCGGCGGCCCGAAGCTGCGGGAGGCTAGTTGTCGATCAGGCCGCCGATGATTCCCCCGAGCCCTCCGCCGCTTCGCTGGGCGTTCCCGCCCGCGCCCTCGGCCACCGGAGGATGGAAGTAGGCGCTCTGGAGCCCGACGCGGCCGGGGCCGGTGAAGCGGTTGAAGACGAGATTGCCGGCGCCGCTCAAGAACCCGGTCTTGAAGCCGTAGACCTCCTGGGTCATCTGAACCGAATGGTCACGGTAGATCCAGCCCCCGGGCTCGATGTCGATCGTCTCCCCCGCGTCGAGCTGCTTCTCGAACACGTTCCCGTAGCCGTGGATCCACACGACCCCCTCCTGGCCACCGGCCACGAAGTGGTCGACGAACAGGCCACCGCCGTAGAGCATGTTCGCGAAGCCCTGGATCCGGCTGTAGTCGTACTCGACGCCGCCGGTCGCGGCGAGGAACTGGTGCTCACGCACCATGATCCCTTCTCCGGGCTGGAGATGCAGGGCGACGATGTGGCCGGGCGCGTCGCGGCTGAACGCCAGCTCACCCGCAGACTCGGCCTGGAGCAGAAGCAGAGGCATCCCGCCGAACACGCGCAGCTTCAGGCCCTTTTTGAGCGGGTGTAAACCGATGCTCAGCGCCGGGTACTTCCAGAGCAACACGTGATGCTCGAAGTACACGGGAACCTGACCGTCGAGCGCCATGTGGAGGACGGGGACGAGCTCGCCCTCGAGGCGGTAGCGCAGCCCCGGGGCCGTGCCCTCCGGAATCTGGGTGGGCAGTATCTGCGGTGCTGAGGGCATGCTCTGGCTCCTGGCTCGAGTGGACCCAGCGCGCAGCAGCGCCCGCTGCGCCCCGGGCTGCAGGCAGACCGTATCGGCTGCCGGTCGCCGCCGCCACGATTAGAGGACGACGGTCAGACCGGAGGCGCCCTCCGACCACGACTAGAGGGCGACGCTGAGCACGAGGCGGAGCCCGAGCAGGAGCAGAGCTCCCGCCAGGAGCCTTTGAATCGTCCTCCCGCTCATGCGCTGTGAGACCTGAGCCCCGATCTGGGCGCCGACCACGACTCCCACCGACAGCGCGGCCGCCCTCCGCAACCCCGCGGCCTCGTGAAACGTTCCCGCGAAGATGTGGGTGATCGTGGCCACGAGGGCCATGACCGCAAGTACGAAATGCGAGGTCGCGGTCGCGATGTGGGTCGGAAAGCCGAGCACGGCAACGAGCAGGGGCACGTGGACCACTCCGCCTCCGATCCCCAGAAAGCTCGATACGAGACCCACGAAGACGCTGAACGCCGCGCCCAGCCGCACGTTGGCGCGATAGCGGTACTCGTTGCCCTCCCGATCGGTGATCGTGCGCGGGGAGCCGCGCCCGTCATCGTGTCCGTGCGGCTCCTCGCGCCCGCGCCATAGCCATACGGCAAGGCCGGCCAGCGCCACCCCCATGATCACGTCGAACGTCGGCCGCGAGATCCGGTCGGCCAACAGCACCCCGACCACCGAGCCCGGCAGCGTGCAGGCGGCGAACACCGCGCCGGAACGAAAATCGACGCGGCGCTGGCGGGCATAGGCCGCGGTCCCCGAGGCAGCGTTGAAGAAGACGACGACCAGGCTTATCGCGGTGATCAGCGCCGGCGTGTCGTGGGGATAGACGAGGAGCAGGACCGGCGTGAGGATGAAACCCCCACCCGCCCCAACAATCGTGCCGAAGGTGCCGACGCCGAAGCCGAGCAGACACAGCAGGACGGCCGTCAGCAGCGTGAAGTGCGTGCTCACGGCGGTTGCCGAGGTCAGCCTGAACCCACGCTCACGACCTCCGCCGGCGCCTCACCCCAAAGTTGCTCGAGCCGATAGTAATCCCGCGTCTCCGGCGTGAAGATGTGGACCACGACATCGAGGTAGTCGATCAGGATCCACCGCGCCTGCGGCAGTCCCTCGACGCGCGCCGGGAGGATCCCGTGCGCTGACTTCATACCGGTGTAGATCGCGTCGTGTATCGCCTTGGTCTGCCTGTCCGTCCGGCCGGTGCAGATCACGAAGTAATCCGTGTAGCCGATGATCTCCCGCAGGTCCATCTGCACGAGGTCGAGCGCCTTGCGGTCAGACGCATACCCGGCGACGGCGGCAGCCAGAGCTTCGGAGGTCATCTGTCCGGCGTACCCCCGTAGAGCCGATGCTGATCGATGTAGCCCCGGACCGAATCAAGGATCAGATATGTCGTCGGCGCCCCGCGGGCCGCCCGTTCCCGCAGCATCGTCGAGGAGATGTCGATCTCCGGCATCGGGAAGAAGCAGGCGGCCTCTCCACCGGGCACCTCGGCCAGGGCCCGCTCGACCGACTCACGACCGGTCCCGGGCCGCTGGGCCACCGCCAGTGTCGCCAGGGCAAGCACGCGCTCCGGCGCTCGCCAGCTCGGAAAGCCAATGGCAACGTCAGAGCCGACGATCAGGAAGAGCTCGCTTTCCGGATCATTGGCATGAAGCTCCTCAAGCGTATCGACCGTGTATGACGGCCCGGGCCGCCTGGCCTCGAGGTCAGAGACCGCGAACTGGTCCTCGTGCCCGGCGATGGCCAGCCGGCACATCTCGAGGCGATGCTCGACGCCAGGCTCTTCAGGGACGGGCTTATGTGGAGGTATCCGGGCCGGAATCAGGTTCACACACGAGAGCTCGAGGTGAAAATAGGCCTCCTGCGCGCATACCAGGTGACCAAGATGTGGCGGATTGAAGGTTCCGCCCAGAACGCCGATTCGCACTGATTCAGACGCCGGGCGCCATCACGAGAGATCGGGCCGGGCGCGGCGCTCAGGGCCGGACGTGGCCACCGCCCTCCACCAGGTACTTGAACGTGCAGAGCTCACGGAGCCCGATCGGGCCCCGGGCGTGCAGCTTCTGCGTCGAGTTCCCAATCTCGGCCCCCATCCCGAACTCGCCACCGTCGGTGAACCGGGTCGAGGCGTTGACGTAGACGCAGGCCGCGTCAACCCCACGCTGGAAGCTCCGCGCGGCGTCGGTGTCACGGGTCACGATCGCCTCCGAGTGTCCGCTCCCATGGGCGTTGACGTGCTCGATCGCCTCCTCGACCGAGTCGACCACCCGAACGGCGAGCTCGAGCCCCAGGTACTCGGTGTCCCAGTCCTCGTCGCGCGCCGGCGTGACCGGCGCCCCGGCCGCGGCCTCTCGAGCTCGATCATCGCCGTGCAAGACGACGCCCGCATCCGTCAGGGCGCTCAGCAATTGGGGCAGCAGAGCCTCCGCGATCCGCGAGTGCACGAGCAGGGTCTCAGCCGCGTTGCAGACGCCCGGACGCTGGAGCTTCGCGTTGAGGACGATGGCCCGCGCCGACTCCAGGTCGGCGCTCTCATCGACGAATACATGGCAGTTCCCGGAGGCGGCGTAGATCACCGGAACCGTCGCCACGCCCTTGAGCGCCGCCTTGAGGCCCTCGCCGCCGCGTGGGATGATCAGATCGACGTTGCCGGTCTGTGTCGCCAGCTCGGCGATCTCCTCCCGGCCGCCCTGCAGAAACGCGATTGAAGCTTCCGGCAGGCCCGCTGCGGCCACGGCATCGGACGCGATCTGGGCCAGCAGCGCGTTTGAGCGCGCCGCCGTGGAGGATCCGCGCAGCACAACCGTATTCCCCGATTTCAGGCACAGCCCCGTGGCGTCGATGGTCACGTTCGGCCGCGCCTCGTAGACGACCGCGACGACCCCGAGCGGCACGCGGACCTTACGCAGGTCGAGCCCGTTGGGCAGTCGCCGGCCGTCGATCACCTCGCCCACCGGGTCGGGCAGGCTGACGATCTTCCGCAGCCCCGCCGACATGGAGGCAATCCGCGGGCGGTCGAGCTGCAGCCTGTCCACCAGGGCCGGCGCCAGGCCCGCCTCACGGGCCGATTCGAGATCACGCGCGTTGACCTCGAGAATCTCATCGCTCCGCCCTTCCAGCGCATCCGCGATCGCCGCCAGCGCGGCGTCCTTCGCCTCCGAGGACAAGGTCGCGAGGAGCCTGGAAGCCCGCTTCGCGGCAGCGCATGCCTCGGCGACGGAGAGCACGGTCGTGGCCATCGGCACAGCTTAGGGGTCGCGCTTGGCTAGGTCAGGACGAAGTAGTCGCGATGCACGGCCTCCTCGGTCGCGCGCGGCAGGATCGTCTTGACGGCATCGGACTTCAACCCTCGGACCTGCCGGAGCTCGTCGGCCGAGTAGTTGCTGATCCCCTTGCCGACGGCGTGGCCGTCGTGGGAGATCTCGACGGCATCGCCGGCGTCGAACTCACCGGCCACGTCGACGATCCCCACCGGAAGCAGGCTCGTCCCGCCTTCCCGGAGTGCTCGCGCTGCCCCGCCATCCACGACCACCCGGCCGCGCGCCGGCTTGGCGTATCTCAGCCACAGCTTGAAGCTCGAATACCGCCCCTCACGGGCTTGGAAGCGGGTTCCCACCGCCTCACCACCGGCCGCGGCCAGGATCGTCCCCGGAGCGAGCCCACTGGCCACCACGACCGGGATTCCCGCCGCCGTCGCCATCTCCGCCGCCACGACCTTCGAACGCATCCCGCCGGAGCCGAGCGGCGACGTTGCGTGACCGATGTCGAGGCCCGCCAGAGCGTCGAAGTCCGCCACCTCGGACACGAGCTGAGCGCCAGCGTTCACCCGCGGGTCGGCGGTGAAGACGCCCCCGGCGTCGGTCAGGAGCACGAGCAGGTCCGCGCCCAGCAGAATTGCCACCTGAGCGGCCAGGAAGTCGTTGTCGCCGAAGGAGATTTCATCCGTGGTCGTGGTGTCGTTTTCGTTGATCACCGGCACCACCTGCCAGTCGAGCAGTTTGCGCAGCGTCTGGCGGGCGTTCACGTAGTGCGTCCGTGCGCTCATGTCGAAGAACGTCAGGAGCACCTGCGCAGTGGGGACATCGCGTGCCCGCAGAAGCTGGTCGTAGACCTGGTAGAGCTTCCCCTGGCCGACCGCGCTTGCCGCCTGGAGCTCGTCGATGGCCCGCGGTCGGATCGGGATCCGACGGACGCCCATGCCGCGGGCGATGGCGCCGCTCGTCACCACCACCGGTTGCCGCCCCTGGCGATGCAGGAGCGCCAGCTGATCGCAGGTGGCTTCAAGCACATCGAGCCGCGGCTCGCCGGCGTCGTCTACGACGATGCTCGAACCCAACTTGACGACCAGGCATCCCATGGCCCCAGAGATTAGGCGGCTGCCCTTCGGCTGCCGCTCTCGGAGCTATGCCGCTGCGGCCTGGCTCAGCCGGTGAAGCCCGCCGCCCTCCTGGGCGGACGGCTGAGCTTGCGCCCGTGCTTCTTGTGCTTCTTGTGTTTCTTGTGCTTCTTGTGCTTCTTGGAGCTCTTGTGCGTCGTCGTCGCGCTCGCGGTACACCACGGGTTCGCCGGCACGCCGGAACACGGGTTCGGCATCGTCGGAAGATCCGCCGTGGGCAGCGGGTGCATGATGACCTGGCTCCGGCGGGGATAGTTCGACCCCGGTGTGCAGGGCTGCGAGCCGCCAGGGACCAGCGACGCGAAGAACTGCGAGTCACACGCCACCTGGTTCGTGAACGCGGGGTTCGCATCCGGAAGGACGGCCGTCTGGCCGCAGTTGGCGTTCGTGCTCTGCAGGTTTGACGGTGAGCTCGTCACCGTGCCGCTCGTGTCGGTGTTGCCCTGATAACAGTTGATCGGGTGACCGGGGGTGGTCGTGATCTCCGCGAAGTCCCCGTTGGTGTCGTTGTGGAAGAAGCCGTTGTTCGTGTACGTGTTGTTCAGGAGGGCGTTGCCCCAGTCGTCGTAGTTGCAGAGGTTCCCGGGACCAGCGATCCCCCCGGCGCACGACGGCGCGTCTGACGGTGGCGTCTCGGTGTCCGGATAGGGGACGAAGATCGTCCCCCACGCTCCGTTGTTGACGAACCGGTTGTTCATCACCGTGTCGTCGCGACCGCCTGAGACCGACATGCCCGTACCTACGGGGCCGTTCGAGGCCACACCGACGCCGGGGACGTTCGGGTTGTTGTTGTCGTGGACGTAGTTGTCCATGAACACCCAGCAGGAATGGGTGTGGGTGATCGGGCTCGTCCCGTTGTTCGGGCACGCCCCGTCCTGCGGTGAGGGCCAGTCGTCGTTGTTCTGGCTGTTGGTGTCGAACCCGTCCTGGTTGTTGTCGAACTGGGAGTTCTTGATCACCAGCTGACCACCCGCGTTGGTCCCGGAGTAGCCGAGCGAGCTGTACTCGGACCACACCGTGTCGAGCGTCTGGTCGCAGACCTGCTGGCACGCGCCGACGTAGAAGTTCGAGTCGCTGGCGTTGCTCGCGTAGTCCTGGTACCAGGTCCCACCGCTCCAGTCGCTCGAGAAGATCCCGTAGGCCATCGCGGTCGACTCGTCCTTGAAGAAGGTGCTCGTCGCGTTCAGGTACGAGCCGTCGTAGCCGTAGCCCTGGATCTTCCCCTGGCCGTCGCCGCCGTTCCACCAGATCTCGTTACCCGCCGACCCGCTTCCGCTGAGGAAGTTGCACGCCGTGAGGTTCTGCACCCAAACGTTGTTGGCCTTGTAGACCATGATCCCGTTCAAGCCCAGCGGCCCACCGGAGCTCGACGGCCCGAAATTCTGATCCGCCTCGGCGCTGCTGCACTGAGGCGAACCCGGCTTGGTTCCGTCCACGATCACGGTGTTGCGGTCCATTCCGCGAAGCCGCAGGTTCGGGGTCGTGATCAGCACGGCCGCGGGCGTCTGGGGCTTGTCGCTCGGGGCACGGCTGGCGGTCGTCTTGTAGTCGCCCGGCCCGACGAGGATCCAGTCGCCCGCCGAGGCCGCGTCGACGGCGGCCTGGATCGAGCTGTAGTTGCCCTTGATGCCGTGGTAGGTGCCGACCAGCAGCACCTTCGCACTGGCGGCCGACGACAGGGCAAGCACACCGGCAAGCACAGCAACGATGACGTGGGAACGACGCATGCAGAACCTCCCTCTACACGACTGGAGCGGGGCGATGCTACGCGGCCCAAACTCGCGGCGCGCCGGTTCCCCCGGCGGACCAAACTCGCGGGGCGCCCGGTTCCCCTACGCGGACCAAACTCGCGGCGCGCCGGTTCCCCCGGCCGGCCGCGCGGGGCGCCGGTTCCCGCGCCGGACCAAACTCGCGGGCCGCCGGTTCCCTCCCCGGCCGGCCGCGCGGCGTCGCTCTTGGCCTAGAGATCGGGATCGAGCTCGAAGGCCACGCCCGCGATCTCGACCTCATCTCCGGGCTCAAAGCCCTGGTTCTGGAGCGCGTCGATCACGCCGATCCCCCGCAGGCGCCGCTCGAGGTAGCTGAGGGCGTCCTCGTTGTCGAGGTCGTAGCGGGCCACCAGCCGTTCGATGCCGCGGCCTGTGATGCGAAAGGCGCGTTCACCCACCCGCTCGACCCGCCAGGACCGGTCCGCCGCGGGCCGATAGAGGCGATAGTCGGCCAGCTCCTGCTCGGGGTCACCCACTCCGGCGTCAGGTCCGTCCTCCGCCTGGCTCGCGACCTGACGGAGCAGCGCTGTCCGGAGATCGCCGAGCCCGATCCCCGTGGCTGCCGAGGTGAGGATGACCGGCACCTCTGGGCCGAGGCGCTCTGCCCATTGCTCGCGCGCTACCTCGCGGGCCTCGGCTACGAGCAGGTCGACCTTTGACAGGGCCAGAATCCTGGGGAGCCCTGCCAGTCGCGGGTCGTGAAGCGCGATCTCCCGCTCCACGAGCTGATGGTTGGAAACGGGATCGGAGCCGTCAACCGGCGTCAGCTCGAGCACGTGGACCAGGAGCCGCGTTCGCTCGATGTGGGAGAGGAACTCGTGGCCGAGCCCCGCGCCGCCCGACGCACCCTCGATCAGGCCGGGAATATCTGCGATGACAAGCTGGCGATCGTCGGCCTCCAGGGTCCCCAGAACCGGCTCGAGGGTGGTGAACGGGTAGTCGGCGACCTTCGGGTGGGCCCGGGTCAGCCGCGTCAGCAACGAGGACTTGCCCGCGTTCGGGAGGCCCACCAGACCGACGTCCGCGAGCAGCTTGAGCTGCAGGGTCAACCAGGTCTCGTCACCCGGCAGTCCGCGCTCGGCGAACCTGGGCGCCTGGTCGGTTGGGCTCGCAAAGCGCTTGTTGCCGCGTCCGCCCGGGCCCCCGCGCGCCACGACAACCTGCTGGCCGGGGCGTACGAGGTCGAATCGGGTGCCATCCTCCTCCCGTCTCACCTGCGTCCCGGGCGGGACCGCCAGCTCGAGCGTGTCGCCGTCCTTGCCGTGGCGGAGTGCACCCTGGCCGTGGCCACCGCGCCCCGCCTTGAAATGCGACCGACGCCGGTAGCGCTCCAGGTCGCGCAGCGAGTCGTCACAGATCAGCCTCACGTCGCCCCCGCGGCCGCCGTCGCCGCCATCGGGGCCGCCCTTCGGCACGTGCGCCTCCCGCCGAAAGCTCGAGCAGCCGTTGCCGCCGGCACCGGCCTGAACGTGGATTCGCGCGCGATCCTGCATCCCGATGATCCTGACAGCTGGGTGACGCCATAATGCGACCCTCGATGGCCAGGGCCGGCACGACTTGAGCGACCCCGTATTTCTCATCACCGGTGCGTCGAGCGGCATCGGCGCGGCAACCGCACGCCAGGCGGCTGACGCGGGGTACCGGTTGGTCCTGGCCGCCCGCTCGACTGACCGCCTGAACGAGCTCGCCGCCGAGCTCGGCGGTAAGGAGCGGGCTCTGGCTGTTCAGTGCGATGTCACCGAGTGGGACCAGCAGGAGGCGATGGTTGCCGAGACGCTGGCCCGCTTCGGTCGTCTGGACGTCGCGTTCGCCAACGCCGGCTTTGGCGCCACGCGAGGGTTCCTCGCCGAGTCTCCCGAGTACTGGCGGGCCATGGTCCTCACCAACGTCTACGGCGCCGCGCTGACGATCCGAGCGTCGCTCCAGGCGCTGAAGGAGAGCCAGGGCCATCTCGTCCTGACGGGGTCGGTCGCGGGCCGCCGGGCGCTTCCGGGGTCGCTCTACTCGGCCACCAAGTGGGCGGTTACCGCGATGGGCGAGGCGGCTCGCCTGGAGCTGAACGGGACCGGCGTGCGGGTGACCCTGATCGAGCCGGGGATGGTGGATACGGCGTTCTTCTCCAAGCGCCCCGAGAATGCGCTCAGGCCCGATGATGTGGCGCGAGCGGTCCTGTTCGCGGTCTCTCAGCCCGCCCACGTCGACGTCAACGAGATCCTCCTCCGTCCGACCGCCCAGGACAGCTAACGGATCTCACGAGCGCTCGGCCACGGCGCCCCCGAGCGCCGCGGCCAGGTCCGCGATCACGAGCTCCGACTGGTCGGTCACCTGCCGCCAGGTGTAACGCAGCACCACGAAGCCCGCGGCCCGCAGCTCGAGCTCCTTCCGGCGGTCGCGCTCGATCTGCGCCGGGCTGCGGTGATTGCCGCGGCCGTCGAGCTCGACCGCGACGTGCTCGGCGCGCCATAGGGCGTCAACCGTCCAGCCGGCAAGCCTGCCGTTGACCTCAGGTAGCGGGAAGCCGGCGGTCTCGCAGAGCGCGAGGAACCTCCGCTCGAGTTCGCTTCGCGTCTGGGCAAGCCGCGGCTGATGCTCCTTCAGTGCCTGCCGGAGTGAAGTCGTCCCCGGTCGCCCGCGCCCGGAAACGGCAGCGATGGCCGCAGGTTTGAGAATGCCCCGGTAATCGGCGTTGGCCAGAGCCTGCCGCACGGTCGGACGCGGCTCGCCCGCCGCTAGGTCAATGAAGGTCTGGGAGAGGGTGGTGATGGGGAAACGGCGGTGGCGGGTGGCCTCGAGCCGGCGCCGCTGGTGGATGACGAGGCCTGGGCTAGATCCCGCACGGTGAAGGCAGCTGACGTGGATGAGATCCGGCCGTTCATCGAGAATGCCCCACCACCACGCCGCGGTCCTGTGGCTCAATACCGCCGTAGCTCCGACATGCAGGAGCGCCGCCACCATGAGCCCTTCGGGCGGGACCGACGGGTGCCCGAAGGCATCGACGTCCGAATGGATCCGGTAGAGCCGCCCCCGCCGTCGCCACCGCCTGGCCGTGTTTCGCGTGATGCCGCAAGCCTCCAACTGGGCAGCCCCGATCACCCCCCACTGTCCTCCGGCGACCTCAGCCGCCAGAACCGTCGCGGATTTCGTGCACATAGGGTCCGGATCGTGCGACGCTTCGGGCACCCACCGAGAGTTCCGGAAAGTGTGTAACGGAACAAGACCGCGAGCTGCAACAAGACTGTGGCAGGTGAGCGGGGCACCGGCACGCAGCGCACACCGCGGCAGACCGCCACCGAACGGCAACCGCCACCCAACGGGAACCGCCACCCAACGACCAAGGGGCCGAAGCCCCGAACCACTACTCGCTCGGTGACTCCCCGGGGACCACTGAGACGACGCGGCCCTGGCGCCCTCGCTTGAACACGAGGGTTCCGGGCGAGCGGGCATAGAGCGTGTCGTCCTTGCCTATCCCGACGCCGTCGCCGGCCTTGAAACGGCTTCCGCGCTGGCGGACGATGATCTCGCCGCCTGTGACCGTCTGGCCCGCGAAGCGCTTCACGCCGAGCCGCTTGGCGTTCGAGTCCCGGCCGTTCCGTGAAGAGCCGAGGCCTTTCTTATGCGCCATTCCCGTCCTCCGGTTTCGGTTCCTCCGCGGCTCGCTTCGGTTTCTCCGCGGCGGGTTTCGGTTCCTCCGCGGCTCGCTTCGGTTTCTCCGCGGCTCGCTTCGGTTTCTCCGCGGCGGGCTTGGGTTTCTCCGCGGCGGGCTTGGTCCGCCTCCGTGCGGGCTTGGCCTCCCCGCCATCGCCAGCCGGCTTGCGTGCGCGTGAGCGAGCCGGCTTCTCGGCCGCCTCGGCCGAACCCGCCGCCGCCGAAGCACCCGCCGCCGCCGAAGCACCCGCCCCCGCCGAAGCACCCGCCGCCGAACCAGCCGAACCACCCGCAGCCTCACCAGCCTCCGCCCCACGAGCAGCCACGGGCTTCGGCGTCGAGCCCCCCGACGCCGCCCGCCCGGATCCGGAAGCCGCGCGGCGAGAGCTACCCACCTTGATCGAGGTGACCTCGATCCGCGTCAGCTCCTGACGATGGCCGGTGCGTCGCTTATAGCCGCGCTTGGGCTTGAACTTGACCACGCGGAGCTTGGGGCCGCGCTCGTGGCCGACCACCCGCGCCTCGACGGTCACCTTGGACAGATCGGAGCCGTCGAGGATGGTCGAACCGTCCACGACCAGCAGGGGCGTCAACGCGGCCTTCCCGCCGTCATCCACGGGCAGCCGCTCCACGAGCAGCGACTGGCCCTCCTGGACCCGGTACTGCTTTCCGCCTGTCTTGATGATCGCGTACATGGCTAATCCGATGATGATGCCGCCGAGGCTGACTCGGCCCTGGCACCGGAACGGCGCCGTCCGCCTCTGCGGCCGCGGCGCCGAGGCTTCGATTGTAGGCCATCGCCTGGGGCGTCCGAGGCCCCCGCCGACGCCGCTGTGGAGCGCGAATCCGAGACCACGGCCGGTTCGGCATCCAGCAGCGTGGCCAGCGCCGCGGTCCGCCCCGCCTCGTCGATCCGGACCAGGTGCTTCTCGCCCACGTACGGTCCGCCCCCGACCACCGAGATCACGTAGCCGTCGACCTTGGCCACCGCGTCGCCGGGGCTGTACATGTGCGGTTCCACGATCTCCACGTGGACCTCCTCGCCGACTCGGAACGGGACGGCCCGCTCGAGGACCTCGTCGCGCGTGCCTTCGAGCATCACCGCGAAGTGGTTCAGCGGCAGCCCCTCGGAGCCCTCGAACACGAACACCTTGCCGGTCGACTCCTCGATGGCGCGGAGAACGCGGGCCTCGTCACGCGTGAACTCCGCGCTCACGCGCGGGTTCATCTGGATCAGGAGCGCCTCGGCCGAGGTCTCGGCCGCCACCTCGCGCATGCGGCGCTCGAACTCGATGGCCAGCGTCTCCTCGGACTTGATCACGCCCTCGCCGTCGCAGGTGGGGCAGGGGCGGGTCATGATCTCCCGCACGCCGTCGGTCACATTCTGGCGGGTCATCTCCACCAGCCCGAGCGGTGAGATCTCGACCACGAACGTCTTGGTCCGATCCTCGTCGAGGGCGGCCCGTAACGCCTTCAGCACGGCGTCGCGGTTGCGGGCCCGCGCCATATCGATGAAGTCGATCACGATGATGCCGCCGATATCCCGCAGCCGCAGCTGGCGCACCACCTCGTCGGCGGCCTCGAGGTTGGTCTTGGTGATCGTGTCCTCAAGCCGGGCGCTCTTCCCCCGCCCCACGAACGACCCCGTGTTGACGTCGATCACGGTCAGCGCCTCGGCGTAGTCGATCACCAGGTAGCCCCCGCTCGGCAGGTCGATCCGCCGCTGGAGCGTCGAGTCGAGCACCTGCTCGACGCCGAAGCTCTCGAACAGCGACTCCGACGAATCCCACAGCTCGACCCGATCCACGAGCTCAGGTGCGGTGCGAGAGAAGAACGAGATCAGTCGGTGGTGCTGCTTGGCGTCGTCCACGTACGCTCGCTCGAACTCGGCCGAGAAGATGTCCCGCACGACGCGAACCGACAGGTCGGCCTCCTGGAAGACGAGCGCCGGAGCCGGGCTCTCAGCCACCCGCTTCTGGAGCACCTCGTTCAGCTTGAACAGGTAGAGCAGCTCCCGTTCCAGGTCGGCGCGCTTCGCCCCCTGGGCCGCGGTGCGGATGATCGCCCCGCCACCGCGAAGGTCGAGCTTCGAGGCCTCCTTGCGCAGCCGGTCACGCTCCTTGTCGTCGAGTCGCCGGGACACGCCGACGCCCTCGCCGAACGGGGCATAGACCATGTAGCGGCCCGCGATCGTCAGCTCCATCGAGAGCCGCGCGCCCTTTGTCTTCAATGGGTCCTTGACCACCTGCACCACGATCTCCTGACCGGGCTTGAGCAGGTCCGCGATCTCCCGGCCGTCGCGGCCTGAGCCGCGACCCCGGCGCGGGGCATCAACCCCGGGCAGCACGATCTCGTCGACGTGGAGAAAGCCGTTCTTCTCCAGGCCGATATCGACGAACGCCGCCTCGAGCCCGGCCAGGACGTTGTCGACCCGGCCCTTGTAGATGTTGCCGACGATCGAGCGGGCGCCGCGGCGCTCCAGATAGAGCTCGGCGACGCGGTAGCCCGCGTCGGGGCTGCCTGACTTACGCCGGCGTCGGCCCCGGCCGCTGCTCGCCTTCGCGGCGGAGACGGTTCCCGTGGCCTCCAACAGCGCCACGCGCGTCTCGCCGCGGTCGACGCTGACCAGTACTTGCTTCTTCAATTTTCATTCAGTCCTTTGTCTCGGGCGCGCCATCGAGCGGCGGCAGCCCAGTAGTTGTCACGGCCGGCGGCCCATCCGGGCCCGGCCTATATCTCTCATCTATTCGCCGCGCCTATCGGCTGCGGCCCCAACAAACTCAAACCAGTCCTCGACTCTTTCCTGCCGCCGCCATTCGTGCCTGCACATGTATCGACTGGAGAAGCCCCAGGCCGATGAACGTGACCAGGACCGAGGAGCCGCCATAGCTCATCAACGGCAGTGGCACACCGGTGATCGGCATGATCCCGATGGTCATCCCAACGTTCACGAAGACCTGGAACATCAGCATCGCCAGGATGCCTCCCGCGATGACGGTGCCGAACAGGTTCTTCGCAATCATCAGGATACGAAGCGCGCGCCAAATCAGCAGCGCGTACAGCGAAAGTACGATCGCCGCGCCCACGAACCCGTAGGTTTCACCGACCACAGAGAAGATGAAGTCGGTCTCCCCGGCGGACAGGAAGCCCAGCGAGGTCTGATGCGCGTGGGCCACGCCGCGGCCGGTCTTCCCACCTGATCCGATCGCGATCAACGACTCGGTGATGTTGTAGGTCGACCCCTGAGGATCACGGGAGGGATTCAAGAATCCGGTCAGCCGCTGCTGCTGATAGGGCTTGAGCACGTGAACGCCCAGCGCGGGAGCGCCGGCCAGGACGATCGCCACCGCCACGGCGCCGAGCGCGCCGAGCGCGGCCAGCTGCTTCCACGAGGTCCCGGCGACGAACAGGATCGCGAAGCCGACCACGGCGTAGACCATGCCCGTCCCCAGGTCAGGCTGGGGGATCACGATCATCGCCGGAACCAGCGCCAAGAGCATGATCCGTGCCGTGGTTCGGCGTTCGTGCAGGCGGCGCGATCGGTTGACCAGGAACGCCGACAACGAAACGATGACCAGAACCTTGCCGAACTCGGAGGATTGGAATTCGAACCCGGGCAGCGGTATCCAGCGGTGCGATCCCCGCACGGCCGGCATTCCCAGGACCACGATGTTGAGCGCGATCATCACGCCGTAGAGCACGTAGCGGTACTCCCGCAGGCGCGAGTAGTCGATCTGGGCCACCAGCAGCGCCACCAGCAGCCCGACCCCGGCGAAGATGGCCTGGCGCTGGACGTAATACAGCCCCGAGTTGTGGGTCGCGCCGTGCAGGGTTATGAGCGAGCAGGCGACCAGCCCGAGGGCCGCCAGCATGAGCAGCGGATCGATCAGCAACAGCGCTCGGGGCCGGGAGACGGCAGCCTCCTCACTCGCGCGAATCGGCGTGACTTGGGTCGCCGTGCTCACAGCGTCCGCGAGCTCCCGGCCACGTACTGACCGGCCTTGCCGAAGAACCACTGGGACAGGATCTCCCGAGCCACCGGAGCCGCCGCCACCGCGCCGAAGCCGCCCCGCTCGACCCAGACGACGACCTCGATCGGCTTGCTCGTCGCACTCGCGGGAACGAAGCAGGAGTACCAGGAGTAGTCCTGCTGGCCGTTGTACTGGGCGGTTCCGGTCTTTCCGTAAACCTGCTCGGGGAAGCTTCCCATGACGTCGGCCGAGGTCCCCCCGGGCTGCGAGGCGGCGGCCCGCAGACCGGCCCGGATCGTCTCCAGATAGAGCGGATTGATGTTCAGATGCCGGGCCGGCGGCGGATCGATCCGCTGCACCACCGTGCCGTCGGCTTGCTGGACGTCGAGCCCGATGTGCGGCCGCACGACGGTGCCGCCGTTGGCGATGGCCGAGTAGGCAACGGCCAGCTGCAGGGGTGTTACCTGCACGTCACCCTGGCCGACGGCCAGGTTGATGTTGTCGCCGATCGACCATGGACGGCCGTCGGCGATGCCGCAGCTCGGGACGTGGCGCTTGCGCTCGCACCTGAGCTCGAGTCTGTCGATGGCCAAGCGCCAGCGCGGAGTCGGCAGGTTGCCCGCCACCTCGCCCCCCAGGTCGATGCCCGTGGGTCGCCCGATTCCATAGCCCCGTGCCCATTGCTGGAGCGCGCCTCCGTTCGGGTGCTTGATCGGGTCGGCGTTCGTCAGCGCGCCGAGGTTGTAGAAGAAGATGTCGGAGGAGACCTTGATCGCGTTGACCAGGTCAAGGACGCCGTAGCTCGCGTTGCCCGCGTTGTGCCGCGTCTGCCCGTCAATCGTGAACGCGCCCGTGTCGTCGTAGGTCTCGCCCACGCTCCAGGCTCCGCTCTCGAGCGCCGCCGTGGCCGTGATCGGCTTGAAGGTCGAGCCGTCGGGGCCCGCGCTCTGGATGGCTCGGTTGATCAGGGGGTAGTTCGAGGCCGGGTTGTTCAGCCGCTTGTAGACCGACGAGGAGACCGGCTTGGTGAAGATGTTCGGGTCAAACGAGGGGTTCGACCCCATCGCGTAGATCTGGCCGTTGTCCGGGTTCATGGCCACGAACGCGCCGCCGTTACCGAAGTTCTGGCCGATCGACTGCGCCAGCGCCGCCTCCCCCACCTTCTGCAGGTTGATGTCGAGCGAGAGGCGCAGGTTGTGGCCAGGAAGGGGCTTGATCTCGCCCACGCTGCCCGCGGCCTGGCCGAGGGCGTTGACCTGGACCTGCTCGGCCCCGTCGACCCCCTGCAGATAGCGGTTGTAGTACCACTCGAGCCCGGACTGGCCGACGATCGCGCTCTGGGGCAGACCCTTGTAACGCGGCGTCTGGTACTCCTGCGGAGTGATCGGCCCGATCGTCCCGAACAGCTGCGCCGCCAGGTCGTGCAGCGGGTACCTGCGCAGCCACACGGGTTGGATCTGGACTCCCGGGAACTCGCTCTCCCGCTCCTGGAGGTAGAAGAGGACGTCGCGGCTGACGTCGGCTCCCACCGTCACGTTGGCGTAGGGCAGGGCGGCATAGCCCTGGGCCACCGCGCAGCCGATCGGCGAGAGCCGCAGGGTCCCGTAGGGGTAGTCGACCTTGCACTTGCGCCGCCGGGTCGGCTTGCCCAGGACGTGGGCCAGCCGGGTGTACAGGTTGGCGTCTTTGACCGGCGGATGAGCCACGGTGCACGACGAGGACCATGTGCCGCCGACGTACTGGGTCGCCGGATCGCAGGCCTGGAGTGGGACCGGCAGGTCGGGCGGGGCGATCTGGACGGCGATCGCCCGTACCGAGTCGACGAGCACGTTCCCGCTCTGGTCGAGGATCTGGCCCCGCGGGGCCGGGATCGCGATGTCGCGCACCCGGTTGACCTTCGCCTCGGCCAGGTACTTGTCCCCTGAGAGCACCTGGAGGAACCAGAGGCGGAAGAAGATGATCGCGAACATGGCGAGCGCGAAACTGCCCAGGATCGCCACCCGCAGCGCGAGCTGAGGGGTGAGCGGCGGGCGTCGCTCCTCGGGCGGCTGGCTCACCGGGATGTCCTCGGGGTCGGTCGGAGGCGAGCTGAGGACTGCTGCAGCGGGCTGAGCCCGCCGGTCGTGTAGGCGCGGCGGCGCCGGCGGCGCGGATCCTTGGGCAGGGCCGGGTCAACGACCCGCTTGACCGCCGCATACACCGGCAGGGCCAGCAGCGTGTTGACGAGCACGGCGACGAAGATCTGCTGGACGAGCAGCAGGCTGACCGGCGAATCGACGCCGAGGAGAAACTGGATCAGGGTCATGCCCACGCCCGCGAACGCGGTGGCCGCGGCGCCCATCCCCATCGGCACGAGCCCATGTGAGGGGTCCCGAAGCTCTCGCAGCCGGCCGGACCAGTAGCCGATCACGATGTAGAGAAGCGAGGTCACACCGAGCGTCTGGAACAGGAGCAGGTCGACCAGGAGCCCGACTCCGAAGCCCATGATCGCGCCCGGAATCGATCCGGACAGCAGCCCCACCGCCATCACGACGAGCGGCGTCAGGTCGGCGCTGGTGCCGAAGATCGTGATCTGGGAGACGGCCGCCTCCTGGATCATCACGGTGACGACGGCGAGCGCGACCAGCCGCAGGGGTAGACGCAGCGACGCGTAGCTCATCCGGTCGGCAACTGGGCCCGCGCCGTGCCCGCGTGAGGGCTGGTCAGGATCTGAACGACGGCGAAGTGGCGCAGATCGGCATCCGGGGTCACCTGCACCTCCCCGTTGTTGGCCAGGTCGTTGCCGACATTCGAGACCTGGCCGATCGGGATCCCGGGCGGATAGAGATCCTGGAGCGGGCCGGACCTGAAGCCGACGGTCACGACCTGCTGGTTGGGTTGGACCGAGGCGTTCCGCGGCAGGTACTGGAGCACTAGCTCGTTGGGGTTCCCCACTGCCGGCACCAGCACGCCGGTGTCGCCGCCTGAGTCGTTGACCTGGGCCGCCTCGGCCATCGTGTGATCGGTGATCAGGGTGACGATCGAGAAGTCCGAGCCGGCCACCGTGACCTGGCCGACGAGCGCCCCGTCGCCGGTGACCGGATCCCCCGTCCTGACCCCGTCGGCCGTCCCCTTGTCGACCTCGACCGTGGCATACCAGAGACTGGGGTCGCGGAAGGTCACGTGCGCGGCCACCGGTTTGTAGGTGGAGATGCTGTTGTTGTTATCGAGGCGCACCTGCCGGGACAGCTGGGCGTTCAGGCTGGCCGCGTACTGAGCCCGGGCCAGGCTCGCCTGCAGCTGGTGGACCTCGCTGCGCAGCTTGGCCACCTGCGACTTGGCCTTGAACGTGTCCGAGAAGAAGTTGGCGATGTCCCGGAACGGCGAGAGGGCCACACTCGCCCCCTTCTGAATCGGCGAGAAGATCGTCACCACCCCGCGCTGCACGGCGTGCAACGGGTCGCTCGATGACCCGCCGAAGTAGGCCGTGAGCAGGATCAGGGAGACGACGACGAGCGCCGCGACTACGGCGCGGCGCCGCCGAACTTGCTTTGAGTGCACGTGAGGTGAGTCTCCAAAGTCTTGCCTCGGCAGCCCGGAACCAGGCTCTCTGTCCTAGTACCGATGACGCCGATTACGTGAATTCTTGCTGGAGCGGTGGATTGCTTCGAATTCCTCCAACGATCTCCCCGACCCGACCGCCACGCAGGTGAGCGGCGACTCGGCCAGATGCGCCGGCATCTGCGTCTCGTGGCGCAGACGCTCTTCGAGCCCCTGTAGCAGCGATCCGCCTCCGGCCAGCATGATGCCACGATCCATGATGTCGGACGCGAGCTCCGGTGGTGTCCGGTCGAGCGTCTCCTTGACCGCGTCGATGATCTGCGTCACCGGCTCCTCCAGGGCGCCGCGGATCTCCTCGCTCGTGAGTACGACCGTCTTGGGGAGCCCGGAGACCATGTCGCGACCCCGGATCTCCGCCTGGACCTCCTCCCCGATCGGGAAGGCGGACCCGATCTCGAGCTTGACCTCCTCGGCGGTCTGCTGCCCGATCAGAAGCTTGTACTCCCGCTTGACGTAGTTCATGATCGCCTCGTCGAGCTCGTCGCCTCCCACCCGAATCGACTGCGAGACGACGATCCCACCGAGCGAGATCACCGCGACCTCGCTGGTCCCGCCGCCGATGTCGACGACCATCGAGCCGGTCGGCTCGCCGACGGGAAGCCCGGCTCCGATCGCCGCCGCCATCGGCTCCTCGATCAGGTAGGCCTGGCGCGCCCCGGCGCTCAGACACGCCTCCTCCACGGCCCGCTTCTCGACCCCGGTGACCCCTGAGGGCACACACACGACAACGCGGGGGTGCGCCCAGCGGTTCTGGTGGACCTTCTGGATGAAGTGCCGGAGCATCTCCTCCGTGACCTCGAAGTCGGCGATCACGCCGTCCTTGAGTGGGCGGATGGCCTGGATCGTCCCCGGCGTGCGGCCGAGCATCCGCTTGGCCTCGATCCCCACCGCGTGGACCTCACCGCTGCGGGAGTCGACGGCGACCACGCTCGGCTCGGAGAGCACGATTCCGCGGCCGCGGACGTAGACCAGGGTGTTCGCGGTGCCGAGATCGACGGCCATGTCGCGGCCGCCGAAGCCGGTTAGGTAGCTGAAAAAGCCCATGGGTCAGGAACGATTGAGGTCTAGACAGCAGGGACGCGAACGACGTGGCGGCGGAAGGTTGGTAGCCACGCCGTGCGCCAGCGCCGTCCTCGCGCGAGTGTACCCGAATGACCACGGCCCGTCGGGACGGCTCGGGGGCCCCGTGGGGGGGGAAATCCGCTGGAAATCTGCTAGGAGCCGAACCCCTGGAGGAGCCATGGGGCCACGTCGAGCAGCGTGGCCGCGGGAAGCCCGACAACATTCAGGTAGTCGCCCTCGACCCGCCTCACAAGCGCCGCCCCCCGGCCCTGGATGGCGTAGCCGCCGGCGCGGTCGCGCCACTCCCCGCTCGCGATGTACCAGTCGAGCAGGGCGCGATCGAGCTCCCGGAATTCGACCACCGTGCTGGCGGCGGCGCTCCGCCGCTCCCCGCCCTCGATCAGGCAGATGCCGCTGATCACCGTGTGCGCCCGGCCCGCCAGTGCCTCGAGCGTGGCCCGAGCCTCGCGCTCATCTCGTGGCTTGTCATACATGCGCTCTCCGGCGCAGACCACGGTGTCGACGCCCAGCACGGCGAGCTTCGGCTCATCGATCGACTCGGCCTTCCGGCTCGCGTTCTCGACCGCGACCTCCCGCGGCGTGCCTGCGGTCACCTCGTGCACCTCGGGCGGCCGGACCTCGAAGTCGATCCCCAGCTGCGTGAGGATCGCCCGCCGCTGCGGCGAGCGGGAGGCGAGGATCAGGCTCGGCACCCGGCGAGCGTCCCGGGGCCGCTCACCCCAGCTCAGAGGAAACCAGGCCGCTCACCCCAACTCAGGGAAGAAGAGGCCTACCTCGCGGGCCGCGGAGTCGGTGGAGTCCGAGCCGTGAACCATGTTCTGCCCCACCTCGATCGCGTAGTCGCCCCGAATCGAGCCCGGCGCCGCCTCGAGCGGGTTGGTGGCCCCGATCACCTGCCGTGCCGCCAGGACCGCCTGCTCCCCCTCGAGCACCATCGCCACCAATGGCCCGGAGGTGATGAAGCTCACCAGCTCTTCATAGAACCCCTTGCCGGCGTGCTCGGCGTAGTGCTGCTCAGCCGACTCGCGCGTCATCTTCATCTGCTGGAGGGCGAGGAGCCGGAGGCCCTTGCGCTCAAACCGGGCGATGATCTCGCCCGTGAGGTTGCGGGCAAAGGCATCGGGCTTGACGAGGATGAGCGTGCGCTCCATGGCTGGCTGCGGGTGTGATCGGGCTCAGGCCGAGGAGGGACCGCTGCGCTCACGCGGCGGCGGGGTGCTCTCGCCGAACCCGGTCGCCCCGGCCACCGGCCGTTCGGCTGCCCCGTAGCCACCGCCCACCGAGCGCTCGGCACCGCCGTAGCCCCCGGCCACCGGCCGCTCGGCGCCGGTAAAGCCGTCCGCCACCGGCCGCTCGGTCTCGGCGTAGCCCGTGGACACCGGGCGCTCCATGCTGGCTTCCCGGCGACGACGGGCGCGGCGTGGTGCCGGGGCCGCCCCGCCGACCTCGGCCTCGCAGAACGGGCAGATCCGCCAGTTGGGGTCGAGCGGCTTCCCGCACACGGGACACGGATCCTTGAGCTTGCGCATGCAGTTGGGGCAGCGCAGGAAATCCTTCTCCACCTCGAAATCGCAGTGCGGGCAGAGGTGATAGCCGAGCTCGGCCAGGCGGGCCTCGGCAGCCTGGATCTCGAGCTCACGCTCGCGGACGTCGTCCAGGTACTCGGGCGGCCTGACGATCATGTAGACGAGCGTCCCGACGAACGGGAACAGCGACGCCACGGTCGCCGATCCGATGATCCAGGGATCACTGATCCGCCGGCGGGCATCGGCGTAGGTCCAGTAGACCAGCGCCAGCCAGATCACGACGAGGAACAGGATCAGCAGGTCGATGGCGAGGTTTATCCCGCTGTTGCTGATGCCGAAGATGGCGAGCGAGAGCATTAAAGTCGCGAGTGTAATGGGGGGTGCGGTCGGTTAGCGCCGCCTCGGTGGCCGGCAATCTGCGGCGGGCTCAGAGAAACGCCCGGCCGAAGAGATACCCGATTCCGAAGAACACAAGTATGACGACGGCGACGATTAACGCCACCAGTCCGATCATGGTCAGAAAGCTTGGTTGCTCGTCGTGGTCCCGCACGTTGCTTTACAACATTGAAGCGCGGTGGCGAGCCGTCGGTTGCAGGACGTCGGCGATGAGATAAATCGAGCCGCTGACCACGACGGCGCCCGAGGCACCAGCCAGCTCGCGCGCCCGGAGCACCGCCGCATGGGCACCGGGAACGATCTCGGCTGGCGGACCCCCCAGCTGACCCGCCAGCGAGAGGAGCGTCGGCGGGGGCAGGGCCCGCGGGTTCTGAGAGCTTGTGAAGATCACCGCGTCGCACTCCGGAAGCAGCGTCCGGAGCATGGCCGCCGCGTCCTTGTCGTCGAGGATCGAGATCACGCCGACCACGGGGCGCCGGGCGCCGACGATCTCGGGCAGGGACTCGGTCAGGGCCGCCGTCCCCTCGGGGTTGTGCGCCCCGTCCAGCAGCACCAGGGGATCGTCGTCCACGATCTGCAGGCGACCGGGGACGCGAACCGACGCGGCGGCCGCGGCCACCGCTGCCTCGTCGAGCTCCCCCAGGAACACCTCGGCGGCGGTCCGGGCCAGCGCGAAGTTGCGCCGCTGGAACGCGCCCGGCGCGCCCAGCGCGACGCCGGGATCGGCGGGGGCCCGGATCAGCCGCACACCCCGCTCGGCGGCCACCGCCTCGGCCACCGCACTCGCCTCGGGGTGAACGCCGTCGCCCAGGACCAGGGTCGCGCCCTCCCTCACCACGTCGAGCTTCTCGGCCGCGATCGCCCCGATCGTCGGCCCGAGCCAGCGCGTGTGCTCGAGGCCAACGCTCGTCAGAACCTGGACCTTCGACGGGATCACGTTGGTGGCGTCGTAGCGCCCGCCGAGTCCGGCTTCGATCACCGCGACGTCGACATCGCGGCGCGCCAGCTCCGAATACGCCGCCGCGGTCAGGAGCTCAAACTGCGTCACCCTGTCCTCGGGGGGCAGCGAATGCTCGACCAGCTCCGCCGCTCGCGCCGCCCGCTGCACGGCGGCGGCGAAGGCGGAGCGCTCGAGATCGCGGTCGCCGATGCGGATGCGCTCACCGAACGACACCAGGTGGGGAGACAGGTAGGCCCCGGTGAGCAGGCCGTGCCAGCTCAGGATGGCCGCGATCATGCGCGTGGTCGAGGACTTGCCGTTCGTTCCGACCACGTGAACCGACTCGAACTTCCGCTCGGGATGGCCCAGCGCGGTCATCATCCGGCGCATCCGGTCCAGCCCGAAGCGCATCCCGAAGAGCTCGCGGGACAGGACGTAGCGTTCGGCTTCCTCCGGGGTCACAGGGCCTCGAGCTCCGCGCGCAGGGCCGCGAGCTTGTCACGCTCGGATTGGACGATCGACGGCGGCGCCTTGGTGACGAACCCCTGGTTGGAGAGCTTCATCTCCGAGCGCGCGATCTCCTGCTCGAGCTCGGCCCGGCGGGCCTCCCGCTTGCGCTCGGCGGCGCCCAGATCGAGGGCCTCGCTGGGGAGGACCTCGACCGTGCCCCCCGGGATCGGGACCGTCGCCATCGGGGCCGCGCCGTCACGCGTCAACTCGAGTCGGGCCAGGCGAGCCAGATGGGGGTGCGTGTCCGCGTACCCGTCGGCGGCCAGCCGCGCCGGGAGCGTCGTGCCCGCCGGGACCTGGGCCACGTCACGCCAGGCCCGCAGGGCCTGCACGGCCCCGATCAGCTGGCCCACCGCCGCCTCGGCGCCCGAATCGACGGGCGCCGGCTCGGAGCTGATGCCGGCGGCCAGCAGCCCGTCGGCCCCCGGGATGTAGCTGTAGATCTCCTCGGTGACGAACGGGATCATTGGGTGGCCCAGAGCCAGGGTCTCGATCAACACGTGCAGGAGCGTCGCGCTGAGGTCAGCCTCCCCGGAGCGCAGCCGCGGCTTGACCAGCTCGAGGTACCAGTCGCACAGCTCGCCGTAGACGAAGTCATAGAGGGCGAGGGCCGCGTGGGCGAACTCGTAGCGCCCCATCCGACCGCTGACCGCGCGCTTGGCCCGCTCGAGCCGAGACAGGATCCAGCGGTCCTCGACGACCGAGGGTCTGGCCGCCGGGCGGGCCTCCGGGACCACTCCGAGCAGAATCAGGCGGGCGGCGTTCCAGAGCTTGTTGGTCAGCTGCAGTCCCTGGGCGATCCGCTCCTCGCTGAAGTTGACGTCCTGACTTGCCGCCATCGCCAGCAGGCCCCAGCGGACCGCGTCGGCGCCATAGGCCGGAAACGAACCCCCTTCGGGAAACACGGGTGGGCGCGGGCCGCCGTTGATCAGATCGAGCGGGTCGATACCGGTGCCGAGCGACTTGGACATCCGCTGCCCGTCCGGGGCCTGGATCGTGGCGTGGATGTGGACGTCGTGAAATGGCACCTCGCCCGCGAACTCGAGGCCCATCATGATCATCCGCGCCACCCAGAGAAAGATGATGTCCCGCCCGGTGACGAGCACGTCGGTCGGGTAGAAGGCCTCCAGCTCCGGCGTCTGCGCCGGCCAGCCGAGGGTGACGAACGGCCACAGCGCGCTCGAGAACCAGGTGTCGAGGACGTCGGGATCACGCTCCCAGCCCTCGCCCTCCGGAGCTGAGTTCCCCACGTAGGTCTCCCCGTCTCGGTACCACACCGGCAGCCGGTGCCCCCACCACAGCTGCCGTGAGAGCACCCAGGGGCGGATGTTCTCCATCCAATCCATGTAGACGCGCGTGAACCGCTCGGGGTAGAAGCGCACCCGCCCGCGCCCCACGACGTCGATCGCCGGACGCGCCAGCTCGTCCATGCGCATGAACCACTGCAGCGAGATCAGCGGCTCGATCCGCTCGCCCGAGCGCTGCGAGAAGGGCACGGCGTGGATGTACTCCTCCTCACGGCGAATGAGTCCCTGCTCGCGGAGCGCCGCCACCACGGCGTCCCGTGCCTCCATCGCGGTGAGCCCGCGAAACGCCTCGGGCGCCGCGTCGGTGATCCGGCCGTCCTCGCCGATCACGCTGATCTGCTCGAGCTCGTGGCGGCGCCCGATCTCGAAGTCGTTGGGATCGTGGCCGGGCGTGATCTTGAGCGCGCCGGTCCCGAACTCGGTCTTCACGTACTCGTCGGCGATGATCGGCAGGCGACGGCCGACGAGCGGAAGGACCGCCTCCTGGCCGACCAGGCTCCGGTAGCGCTCATCCCCGGGATTCACGGCCACGGCGGTGTCGGCGAGCATCGTCTCCGGGCGCACCGTCGCCACCGTGACGATCCCCTCGCCCGAAGCCAGGGGGTAGTCCACGTAGTACAGGGTGTCCGCCACATCGCGGTCCTCGACCTCGAGATCCGAGATCGCCGAGCGGCTCCCGGGATCCCAGTTGACCATGTAGCGGTCGCGATAGATGTAGCCCTTCTCGTACAGCGCGACGAACACCCGGACCACGGCGGCGGCGTAGTCCTCGTCGAGGGTGAAGCGCTCGTCGTCGTAGTCGCACGAGGCGCCAAAGCGCTTGAGCTGCCCGATGATCTGGCCCCCGTACTCCACCCGCCACTGCCACACCCGGGCCTCGAAGGCGTCGCGGCCGATGGCCTCCCGGCTCGAGCCCTCGGACTCGAGCAGCCGCTCGACCTGGGTCTGGGTGGCGATGCCCGCGTGATCGGTGCCGAGGATCCACTTCGTGCGCTGCCCACTCATCCGGTGCCGGCGGATCAGCGCGTCCATCACGGCGTCCTGGTAGGCGTGCCCCATGTGCAACGACCCGGTGACGTTGGGCGGCGGGATCGCGATCGAGTAGTTCTCGGCCCCGGAGCCCTCAGGCTCCGGGTGAAAGAGACCGGAGTCCAGCCACCGTTCGACGATCCGCGGCTCGACCTCGGAGGGGTCGTAGCGGGTCTTTGACTCCAGGTCTGACATGGAGCGATGAGTGTATGGCTGGGTCGCATGCGACCCAGCCGCGGCGGGTGCATGCACCCGCCGCCGGGGGCGCGCATGCGCGCCCCCGAGAACCGGCTAAGCCGCTTCTTCCTCGGGCGCCGCGGTGACCAGCGTCGGTGGCGTCGCCTTCTCGATCGTGTCGCGCGTGACCACGCACTTGCGCACGTCACGCCGGGAGGGCAGCTCGAACTGAACCTCGAGCAGAACCTCCTCGATGATCGAGCGCAGACCGCGGGCGCCGGTCTCTCGCTCCAGCGCCTTGTCGGCAACGGAGGAGAGCGCGTCGTCCGCGAACACGAGCTCGATCCCATCGAACTGGAAGAAGCGCTGGAACTGCTTGACCAGCGCGTTGCGCGGTTCGGTCAGGATCTGCATCAGCTCGTCGCGACTCAGCTGGTGGATCGCGCTCATCACGGGCAGGCGCCCGATGAACTCGGGGATCAGCCCGTACTGGATCAGATCCTCGGGCAGGCAGTGCTCGAACAGCTCGCCCAGGTCGCGCTGATCCTTGGATTTGATCGAGGCGCCGAAGCCGATGCCCTGATGGCCGATCCTGCGCTCGATCACCTTGTCCAGGTTCGCGAACGCGCCGCCGCAGATGAACAGCACGTTGGTCGTGTCGATCGAGAGGAACTCCTGGTGCGGGTGCTTGCGGCCGCCCTGCGGCGGAACGCTTGCCGTCGTGCCCTCGAGGATCTTCAACAGCGCCTGCTGGACGCCCTCGCCGGACACATCGCGCGTGATCGATGGGTTGTCCGCCTTGCGCGCGATCTTGTCGACCTCGTCGATGTAGATGATCCCCGTCTCGGCCTTCTTGACGTCGTAGTCGGCGGCCTGGATCAGCTTGAGCAGGATGTTCTCGACGTCCTCGCCGACGTAGCCGGCCTCGGTCAGCGCCGTCGCGTCGGCGATCGCGAAGGGCACGTTCAGGATCTTGGCCAGCGTCTGGGCCAGCAGCGTCTTCCCGCAGCCCGTGGGGCCGAGCAGCAGGATGTTCGACTTCTGCAGCTCGATGTCGTTCTCGTCGGACTGCATCATCTGGACACGCTTGTAGTGGTTGTAGACCGCCACCGAAAGCGTCCGCTTGGCCTGCTCCTGACCGACCACGTATTCGTTGAGGACGTCGTAGATCTCCCGCGGCTTGGGGAGGTTCTCGATGTCGAAGCTCGGTGGAGCGGTCAGCTCCTCATCGATGATCTCGTTACAGAGGTCGATGCACTCGTCGCAGATGTAGACGCCCGGACCGGCGATCAGCTTCTTGACCTGCCGCTGCGACTTCCCGCAGAAGCTGCAGAGAAGCTGTTCGTTCGAGTCAGTGGGACGTGCCATCTGTTGCCCTCTCCAGAGTCGTCATCAGTGCGCCCTTCGGCACAGAGTAGACGCTCAGTGCTGAGAGA
>DATGFT010000117.1:0-17188 GCA_035308915.1 Solirubrobacteraceae bacterium | reverse complement strand
CGTTGATCCTGCCGGGCGGCGAGTCGACCGTGATGACGCTCGGGATCGAGCGTGAGGGGCTCAAGCAGCCGCTCTGCGAGCTGGCGGCTGCTGGCACCCCGATCCTCGGGACCTGCGCCGGCATGATCATGCTCGACCGTGACCACCTCGGGCTGCTCGACGTGAGCACCCGCCGCAACGCGTTCGGTCGCCAGCTGCATTCCTTCGAAGCCGATCTCGAGCTCGACGCGTTCGCGGGGGCACCGGTCCATGCTGTGTTCATCCGCGCGCCCTGGGTCGAGGAAACCGGTCCCGAGGTCGAGGTCCTCGGGTCGGTGGACGGCCACCCGGTCGCGATCCGGCAGGGCAATCTGCTGGCGCTGTCGTTTCACCCCGAGCTGACGGGGGAGACGCGTTTCCACGAGCTCCTGCTGGCCATGGCCAACGGGGGTTCGCGCCGCTGACGCAGAGCCAGTAGGTCAGGCGGTGCGTGTTCGGCGCGTGCCGGCGGGCTCTCGCCCCCGGCGCGAGTAGGCCTCGAGCTCACGCTCGAAGCTGGCCCAGTCGAAGCGGGGCGCATCATCAGGCGAGGGGGGCGGGGTGACGGGCGGCTCGTCAGTCCCGGGCGGCGGTCCGCCGCGTGATCCAACGCCGCGGGAGAGCCAGGCCGCCAGCGCGGAGACGGCGATCCCACAGGCGTAGAGCACCGCTGCCACCGCCGTGTGGTGGGTGAGCGATGCCGCCAGGCCGACGCCATAGAGCGCCAGCGCCCCCACGACGAGCCGGCGCAGCTCCGAGCGCGGGACCGAACGCCGCGGCGGCTTGGCCCAGGCGCTGGCGACGACCGCTGCAAACAACACGATCGCCAAGACCAGCTTCCACGAATCAGCAGGTGCCACCCACACAGGCCTTCCCGTCGATAATCGACCGCTGAGGCCCGGAAATCAAGGCGTTTTGTCTAATCCTGGGGAGGTTGCGCCTGAATCCTCGGGTGCCTCGCCGCGCGAGGCTGCGGCTCCGCCGCTTAGACCACCAGCCCGTGGCGGACCGTGTTCTCGGTCACCGCCCGCGGCTCGACGAAGTGGCGCAGATAATCGGGTCCACCGGCCTTGGTGCCATTCCCGGACAGCCGGTTACCGCCGAACGGCTGCCGGCCCACCTTCGCGCCGGTGATCCCCCGGTTGACGTAGAGATTGCCCACCGGGCTGCGCTCCTCGACGTAGCGCACGGTGGCGGGATCACGCGCGAACAGGCCGCCGGTGAGGGCCACGGGCAGGCCTTCGACGATGTCCATCGCGTGCTCCACGTCGCGCACGCGCTCGATTGCGAGCAGCGGGCCGAAGATCTCATCGGCGAGCACCGGTGAGTCTTGAGCCAGATCGACGGCAACGGTGGGCGGGCAGAACCAGCCCGCCGGCGGAAGGCGGTCCACCCGCGCGGCAATCACACCCTGCGCTTCGGCCAGCTCCGCGTAATGGCTGACTCGCTCCTGAGCCGAGCGCTCGATCACCGGTGGAACGTCGGTGCCGAGGTCCTGGGCCTGTCCCACCTGAAGCACGTTGACGGCTCCGCTGATCCGCTCGATCAGCTGGTCGGCAATCGCCTCGTGCACGAGCACCCGAGCCGCGGCCGAGCATTTCTGGCCCGCGTAGACGAACGCTGAGGAGACAATCGCCGGCACCGCGTCGTCGAGGTCGGCATCGGCGTCCACCACCACGCAGTTCTTGCCCCCGAGCTCGGCGATGACCCGCTTGATCGCCAGCTGACCGGGCCGGACCTCGGCGGCGCTGCGGATGATCTCGAGACCCACGGCCAGCGACCCGGTGAAGGCGATCGTGGTGACGCGGGGGTGGGCGACCAGCGCGGCCCCGACCGGCCCCTCGCCGGGAAGGAGGGCCAGGGCGCGTTCAGGCACGCCGCCCGCCAGCAGGGCCTGGGCCACCTTCAGCCCGCACGCCGGCGATTGCTCGGCGGGCTTGAAGACGACGGTGTTCCCGGTCACCAGCGCGGCCGCGGTCATCCCGCAGGGGATGGCGAGCGGGAAGTTCCACGGCGCGATGACGGCGGCCACGCCCCGCGCCGCGTAGCGCATCTGGTTGCGTTCTCCCGGCACCTGAAGAACGTCGGCCCCGCGGTCCAGAGCGATCGCCTCACGGGCGTAGTACTCCAGGAAATCGATCGCCTCACACACGTCGGCGTCGGCCTCGGGCCACGGTTTGGCGCATTCGCGGACCTCCAGCGCCGCGAGCTCCAGTCGCCGTTCCCGCATCCATGCCGCCGCTCGCACGAGCGTCTCGGCGCGCGCCGCGGCGGGCCGTCGGCTCCACTCGGGAAACTCTGCGTCAGCCGTCGCCACGGCAGCGGCAGTCTCGGCGTCGGTGGCGGCGGCGCTGCGCGCGACGACTCGATCAGGCAAGCCGGGATCGGTGGAGGCCATTTCCTCGCCATCTCGCGCCTCGCCGCCGATCAGCACCGGTACCGAGAGGGGAAGCTCGCGATCGATCCGGGCCAGGGCATCGGCCAGCTGAGCACGCACGCTAGAGCGGCGCAGCTCGAGGACGGGCTCGTTGGCAAACGGGGGCAGCGGCGACACGACGCTCTCTACATTCTGTTACGCCGCGTGGCCCCGCGCGCGATCAGGGTGCCGCCAGGAGTGTCTCGAGCGCGACCCCGCTCGCCTGCTCGTGCAGGAAGGACTCGTTGCTCGTGTTCTCGAGCAGGCGCCTGACCAGATAGGCCATCCCGGCCACCAGGTCACCCACCGGGCAATACGTCCGGACGCGAAAGCCGCGGGCCGCCAGGGCATCCTGAAGCTCATCGCCGAGGCCCCGCAGCACCTGGAGCTCGACGTCGCCGTCCTGCCCGGCGGTGAGCCGGTTATAGGCGATGGCGTGGGAGACCGAGCGCAGGTTGTGCGAGGCGACCGCGACTCGCACGAGCGGCCGGGCGTCCAGCAGCCTGCGGGTCAGCGTTTCGAAGTTCCGATCGCACTCGGCCTTGACTTCGAAGACGGGCACCGGCCAGCCCTCCTGGCGAGCCTCCACGAGCTCGTGATCCCAGTAGGCACCCTTGACAAGCCGTACGGTCAGAGGCGGGTCGCGCTCGGCCGCCGTCGCCCAGTCGAGGACCTCCGTCAGTTGCTCCGGGGAATCGCGGAGGTAGGCCTGGAGGACGAGTCCGGCCGATGGCCCGGCGGCGAATTCAGGCTCACGGAGCAGCTCGAGCACGAGCTCGAGAACGGCCTCGCGTGAGTCGAGCGACTCCATGTCGATGTGAACGTGGACGCCGAGCTCACGCGCGCGGCGCAGCAGCGGGCGCAGTCGCCCGGCTGCGTCCTCCTTACCAAGCTCAGGCGCGTCCGGCTTGAGCAGCGGGGTCAGCGCCGAGACCTTGACCGAGACGTTGGTCCGCGCGATCGGACCCGAGCTGTCCTGCTCGAGCACCGGGCGCGCTCGCCAGCGAGTCGACTCGGCGCTGATCACCTCGAGCGCCTCGGTGCAGCGCCGGGCGTAGCGATCGGCCTCGACCTCGGTTACCGTCGCCTCGCCGAGCAGGTCGACCGAGCTCGCCACCCCGTGGTCCCACAGGCCCCGCAAGACCCGGAGCGCGGCCTCCGGGCTCTCGCCCACGATGAACCGATGGGCCATGTGCTTGACCCCGGCCGCCGCGGCGGCGCCGAGCGCGGTCCGGGCCGCGCGGACGTCGCTGATGCGCATCGCGGCTGCGATCGGGGGCGGCGTCTCCGGGAGCTCCCGGAGGAAGTCCCGCAGGTGGCGGGCCACGTCGTCGAGCGATCGACACGCGGGGACGACGTCGACGAAGCGAAACAGCGCCGCGCGCAGCTCGCGGTCGCGGGCCGCGAGGTCCATGGCCCGGGCGTCGAGGGTCCTCAGAGGATGCAGCGCGCCCGGGGGGAAGGCGTCGGCCAGCTCCCGTCCGATGCGCTGAATCTGCTCCTCGAGCGCGGGGGCGGAAACACCCCCCTGACCCGCCGCGTCGCCGTCGGCGGTCATCCCTTGAGGATGTTGACGGCGCGAGCCACCACGAGCCCGAGGGTGGTCAGCGAGGCCAGCGCCTGAAGGCTCATCAGCCATTTGGCGGCTGCGCTCAGCGGCATGGTGTCGGTGGGGCTGAACGCGGTGGCGTTGGTGAACGACGTGTACAGGTAGTCGATCAAGCGAGGCATCCACCCGGGCTGACAGAACTGCGCCCCCTCACCCATCTGGACGAACAAGAAGTCCGGGTAGCGTTCCTCGCCCTGAGCGCGCGCCGACGGACCGCCGCGATCGAGCTCGAAATACCAGAGGCCGAACAGGAGCACGTTGGTAACCCAGAGCGCGATCCCCGAGTACACGAGCTCTCGCCCGTTGGACACCTGCCCGTGAAGGAGGTACCGCGTGAGCTCGACCAACGAGTACAGGTTGACGCCGCTGACCAGCGCAATGAGGAGGATCGCCATGTAGCGCCGTACGGGCGAATGGCGGACCCGCGGGTGGGGCGAGGCCAGGCCGAGGCCGAGGAGCAGCAGCCCCTCGACGCTCGGCAACAGCCAGGACGGCCCGACCGTGAGCCGCGCGGGGAGGAGCAGGTCGAGGAGGATCGCCGCCGCCACCACCGCCTGAGGCTCCCAGTACGGGGACAGTTCGTCGAGCTTGGCGACCAGCCGGCTGGCCGACGGGCGACCCGGGAGGCCTCGAGGGTGCGGAACATGGGGCGCGGTGGGCATCCTCTGATCGTGGATACTCGCAGGCCGACCTGTCGGCAGGACCTGCCCGTACTGTGGGCGAAACAAGCCTCATGAGATTGCTGCTTGCCCCTGTACTTGCTCTGGCCGGCGCCCTGGCGCTGGTTGGCTGCGGCGGATCCTCGACCGGCGCGAGCCAAACCGTCTCGAGCGTTGACACCTCGACCCAGGCGCCGGCCCCGGCCACCAACCCGGCAACCGAGAGCACGCCGGCGAGTACGACGAGTACGCCGGCGACGTCCACGAGCACGCCGGCCACGCCGGGAATGTGCCGCGCCGCGGACCTGACCGCCTCCTATCTCGGCGGCCAGGCGGCCACGGGCCATGGGCTGCTGGGCTTCGCGCTGCAGAACGTGAGCGGTCACACGTGCACGACCTTCGGATATCCCGGGATCCAGTTCCTCAGCCAAAGCGCCGAGCCGCTGCCGACGGTTCCGAACCACACGACGACCGATTTCTTCGGCTCGCTTCCGGAGCGGATGCTCAGCGTGGCGCCCGGGGCGACTGTGTCCTTCCGGCTCGGCGTGACTCACGGCGCGGCCTCGACCGCCGGCTGCACCACCGCCTATCTGCTCCAGGTGATTCCTCCCAACGACACCGCGACGCTCCGCATCGCGCTGCCCGGCGGCGCCTACGAGTGCCAGACGGCCACGGTCTCACCGATGCAGCCGGGGACCTCCGCCTATCCCTGATCTGAGCGCATCCCTGATCTGAGCCTCGGAGCTCAGGAGCGGATCAGCTCAAGCACCTCGTCGCGCCGGCGTTCCATGTCTTCCGGGGAGCGCAACGACTCGAGGCAGAGCCGGAGCAGGGGCTCGGTGTTCGAGGGGCGAACGTTGAAGTGCCAATCGTCGTACTCGACCGATAAGCCGTCGAGCTCGTACTGGCGGCCGTCGCTGTAGCGCTCGGCAAGCTCGCGCAGCTTCGCCGCCTGGTCAGACACCTCGGAGTTGATCTCGCCGGAGATGAAGTACTTCGAGCGATACGGCTCGAGCAGCTCGGACATCGCCGCATCACGATCCGAGAGAAGCTCGAGGATGAGCAGCGCGGGAATCGTCCCCGAGTCGGCGCAGTAGAAGTCGTGGAAGTAGTAATGACCGCTCACCTCGCCCCCGAAGGCAGCCTGCTCCTCACGCATCCGCGACTTGAAGAAGGCGTGGCCGACGCGATTCATGAGCGGCCGGCCGCCCCCCGTCTCCACGGTATCCGGAACCGCGCGGCTGGCGCGGACGTCGTAGAGGATCGTCGCCCCCGAGCGCTTGGCCAGAATCGACTGGGCCAGCAGCGCGGTGAGGAAATCGCCGTCCACGAAGCGCCCGGTCTCATCGATGAAGAAGCACCGATCGGCATCTCCGTCCCACGCGATGCCGAGGTCCGCGTGCTGGCGGACCACCTCGCGCATGATGAACTCGCGGTTCTCGGGCAGCAGCGGATTGGGGTCGTGATCGGGGAACTCTCCGTCCGGAGTCCAGTACGTGCACACGAGGTCGAGACCCAGTTGCTCGAGCAGCGGACCCACCATCGGCCCCGCCATTCCGTTGCCGCCATCGACGACGACGCGCAGGCGTCTTACCCGCTCCGGGTCGATGAGGCGCATCACCGCGGCCTGGTAGTCCTCGTAGATCGAGACCTCCTCCACGCTGCCACCCCCCGGCGGGTCGTCGAGGCCGGCCTCGATCTTCGCCCGCACGTCATCGATCCCCGCGTCGCCGGAGAGGGCGAGCGCGCCCCGACCGACGAGCTTCGCCCCGGTGTACTCCTTGGGGTTGTGCGAGGCGGTGCACATCAGGCCACCGTCCAGGCCACGCGAGCCGACCAGGTAGTAGAGCATCTCGGTCCCGACCATCCCCGCATCGAGCACTGCGGCTCCCTCGCTGCACATCCCCCTCCGGTAAGCAGCTGAGAGTTCCTCAGCGGTCAGCCGCATATCACGCCCCAGCCCCAGCGTCAGCTCGTGCGGCGCCTTGTTCTCGGTCTCGGCGATGACCCGCGCGAAGGCTCGGCCGATCAGCTCCGCCACCTCGGCGTCGATCTCACGGCCGTAGATGCCACGGATGTCGTAGGCCTTGAAGATGCCGGGATTTGTGATTGCGCTCACCGAGCGATCCTACCCCGCTGCCCGTGACTAATCCGGCCGGCGGGCCCGGTCGCCTGGGGCGCCCCTTCTAGACTGGATATCCATGTCCGGGCACTCGAAGTGGCACTCGATCAAGCACAAGAAGGCCGTGGTGGACGCTCGGCGCGGCCAGCAGTTCACCAAGCTGGCGCGCGCCATCACGGTGGCGGCGAAGGAGGGCGGGGGAGACCCCGACGGCAATCCCGCCCTGGCCCTGGCAATCCAGAAGGCCCGCGACGCGTCGATGCCCAAGGACAACATCGAGCGGGCGATCGGCAAGGGCACCGGCGAGGGCGTCGACGCCGATCGATTTGAGACCGTTCTCTACGAGGGCTACGGTCCGGGCGGGGTGGCGCTGCTGATCGAGGCGCTGACCGACAACCGCAACCGGACCGGCGCCGACATCCGCCACCTGCTCTCCAAGCACGCCGGCACCCTGGGCGAACCAGGATCGGTCGGCTATCTGTTCCAGAAGCAGGGCCTGATCGTGGTCGACGCCAGCCGTTACGACGAGGAGGACCTGATTCCCGCGATCGATGCCGGGGCGCTCGACATCGGGGTCGACGAAGACGTGTTCGAGGTGACCACCGAACCCAGTGACCTGGTTGCGGTCCGAGATGGGCTGGCGGACGCGGGCGTCGACATCGAGAGCGCGGACATCGTCCAGCGGCCGATGTCCCGGGTCCCGATCGACGAAGGCGACGCGACCCGGCTGTTGCGCCTGATCGACGCGCTCGAAGAGTCAGACGACGTCACCGCCGTCCACGCCAACTTCGACGTGGACGCCGCTGTCCTGGAACGGATCGCCTCCTAGAGGTCGCGCGGCGCCGCTCAACCGGGCGGCCCCGGATTCGTCGTTCGCTAGCCTCTCGCGCTCGATGCGCAAGCCGATCGTCACAGCGGGCTGTGCGGGACTCGCTGCCCTCGTCCTCGCCGCCTGCGGGAGCTCGACGGCGCCGGGCGTTCAGCTCGCGCCTTCCGCGGGAGCGACCGCGGCCTCGGTGCCGACGACGCCGAAGATCCCGGCTGCCATCTCGAGCAAGCCCTCGGTCACGCCGCCCAAGGACTGCAACGTCAGGCAGCTGATCAAGAAGGACCTGATCTCCGGGTCAGGCCAGGTGGCACAGGCCGGTCAGACGGTCACCGTCAACTACGTCGGCGTGCTCTGTAAGACGGGCCAGGAGTTCGACTCCTCCTGGAAGCGAAACCAGACCTTCACCACGTCGCTCAGCCCCAGTGGGGTGATCCAGGGCTGGGTGGAAGGGATCCCGGGGATGCGGGTGGGGGGTAGGCGTGAGCTGATCATCCCGCCGAACCTCGCGTATGGGAAGCGGGGCAGCGGCTCGACGATCCCACCCAACTCGACGCTGGTGTTCGTCGTCGATTTGGTCTCGGTCGGCTAGTTTCGCGACTCGCCGGGCAGGCGTCGGGCGCGGTAGAGGGGAACCGCATTGCCGACGCCCTTCAGTCGGTGCTTACCGGCGTAGGACCAGTCAAAGTCGTCGGGCGCCGCATCACGCACCTCCTTGGTGCAGAGAACGCTGCCCGGCCGGGCGACCCCCGTCACCCGGCTGGCCAGGTTCACGACGTGTCCATAGAGGTCGCCGGCGCGCTGGACAGCCTTGCCGCAGGCGACGCCCGCGCGCAGGCTCGGCAGGTCGGCCGCCTCGACCAGCTCGAGCAGCGACAACGCAGCATCGACGAGAGGACCGGGCTCACGCGCGCTGAGCATCGCGGCGTCACCGATCGTCTTGACCAGCCGCACCTGGGAATCGGCGACCTCGCCCGCCAACTCGGCAAACCGGCTGATCACCCCGCCCAGCTCCTCAGCCTGGAGCTGCCCGCCGAGCGTGGTGAAGCCGACCAGGTCGGCGAAACACACCGCGGTTTCCTGCTCCCCGGCCAGCTGGCCCGCCGCCAGCTCGGCCCGGCTGATCATGCCCTGCTGCACGGTTTCTCGGAGGTGGCCCTTGAACGCCGCCACGAGTACGGGCCCGAACGGCGGTGTCAGCTGTTCGGCCAGCCCGGCAAAGCGCCAGGCCACGTCCTCCTCGCTGTCGCCGGGCTTGAGGAAGCTGTCCGCGAACGCCGCCGTGGTCGTCGCCGCCACACGGGCCATGGCCTCGCCCAGGACGCGGCTGATCTCGGCGATCGCATCCTCACGCAGCCCAGCGTCCATGAACAGCCGGGTCGATTCGGCGGCCGCCAGCCATTCGTCGCTGAACGCATGCTCGGAGGGGGCGATCTCCGGCAGTCCGAGCTGGCGGCGCAGCCGCAGCAGCTGCTCCACGGACAGGCCTGTCCGCTCGGAGATCTCATCTGCGCTCCAGTGACCCCCGAGCACGCGCTCCACCGGGAGCAGGGCAAGCCGGTCCTCGGCCACCGCGCTCTTCAGCTCCTCGAGCGAAAAGCCATCGTCGGCCAAGCGCTCGAGCAACTGCTGACGCGCCTCGCGGTCTTTTCCCTCGAGTCCGTTCAGGAGTCCCGCCGCAGCGAAGTCCATTCCCGGCATCCTCTCGGAATCCGGGGCCGTTCGCTAGCTTCTCCTCCCCTGTGATGCTGTCGATCCTGATGCCTGTCTACAACGAGCGCGAACGCGTGGCGGAGGCGATCGGTGAGGTGCTGCAGACGCAGCTGCCCACCGAGTTCGAGCTCATCGTCGTCGATGACGGCTCGACAGATGGGACTCGGGAGATTCTTCGCCAAGCCGAATGGGACGAACGCGTGCGGCGCTTCGAACACCCTGAGAACCGGGGCAAGGGCGCGGCCGTCCAGACGGCGCTCGGCCAGGCACGAGGGGAATTCGCGGCGATCTTCGACGCGGACCTCGAGTACGACCCCAGCGACCTGGCGCTGCTCATGCCGCCGTTGCTCGACGGCCGGGCCAATGCCTGCTTCGGGGTCCGCGCGTTCGACGGCTACACGAGCCACTCGTTTCTCTACGTGCTCGGCAACAAGGGCGTGACCCTGGCCTGCAACCTCCTCTACAACGTCTACCTGCACGACATCATGACCTGCCACAAGATGATCCGAACCGACCTCTTCCGGAGCCTGCCGCTCCGCTCGCCGGGGTTCGCGATCGAGCCTGAGATAACCGCTCGGCTGGTTCAGCGCGGCGAGCGGATCTTCGAGGTTCCGGTGCACTACCGCGCGCGCGCCACCGAGGAGGGCAAGAAGCTGACGGCGGTCGATGGCTTCCGCGTGCTCGGCACGCTCCTGCGCTGTCGCTTCTCGCCGGACCCGAACCACCGTGGCGGCTGAGACGGCCGTCTCGGCGCCTGCGGATTCCGCACCCCGGCCCGCGCGCCGCGGGGAGCGGCTCGGGGCGGGCGACTGGCGGCGGCTCGCCGACTCCCCGCTGCTCCTCTGGGGTCTGGCCTGCGTCGCTGCGGCCGCCGTCTCCGCGGCGGTCCTGCCCACCGTTCCGAGCTATGACCCCTGGGCGTGGATCGTCTGGGGGCGCGAGGTCTCAGACCCGCATCTCAGCTTCGCCATCGGGGGCGGGCCGTCCTGGAAACCGCTGCCGGTCATCTTCACCGCGATCTTCGGCCTGTTCGGCGGGGCGGCGCCGACCCTCTGGGTGATCACGGCGCGCGCGGGCGGGCTCCTGGGCCTCGCCGGGGCGTTTCAACTCGCGCGGCGGCTGACCGGCGGCGGGGCCTGGGGCGTGGTGGCCGGCGTGATTGCCGCGGCGGCCATCGTCCTCACCCAGGACTGGGCCTACTACATGTTCCGGGGGACAAGCGAGCCGATGCTCATCGCGACCTCGCTGTGGGCCATCGACCGACTCCTGGCCGGGCGCCACGGCTCGGCCTTCGTCCTGGCTGTGGCGACGAGCCTGATGCGGCCCGAGGCGTGGCCGCTTCTCGCTGTCTACGCGGTTTGGCTGTGGCTGCGACGGCCGTCCCTGCGGGTCCTGGTCGCTGCCGGTGTCCTGGCGGTTCCCTTCTTCTGGTTCGTGCCGCCCTGGATCGGGTCAGGCCAGCCCTTCCTGGCCGCCGTCCACGCCCACGAGTACAACGGCCACCTCGGGTCGAACCGGCTGCTGACCGTGCTCGGGCGCGGGGTCGATCTCCAGGTGCTTCCGGCGCTGATCGTCGGGCTGGTCGCGGTCGGGCTGAGCGCGATGACGCTGCTCCGCGAACGCGGCGCGCATCCCCGGCGGCTCCTGGCGAGCCGGGATGGCCTGACCGTCGCTCTCGCCATCTTCGGACTGGCCTGGTGGGCCGTCGTGATCGCGATGACCCTCGACGGCTATCCGGGCCTCGAGCGCTTCTATCTGCCCGCCGCGGCGGCGATCTGCGTGCTCGGCGGAATCGGCGTTGTCCGGCTCGCGAGACTCTGTGGCCGGCGGGCCGCCTGGCTGGGTCCGGCGGTCGCGGTCGGTCTGCTCGCGGCCTCCGTGCCCTTCACCACGCTCCGGATATCGGTGGCGCGGGCTCAGGAGTCGATCGCCGCCCGCGCGGTCACCCGGTTGGACGAGCTCTCCGCCGCCGTGGCCGCGGTCGGCGGCCATCATGCGGTCTATCCGTGCCACTCCAGCTTCGCCGCGGTCAACCACTCGGTGCAGACCGCGCTGGCCTGGAAGCTCCATGTCACCCTGGGGCGGGTCGGGACCTCGATGCGCCACCAGGGGCTGATGTTCGTCGGACCTCACGACTCGATCGACGGCGGCGCGCCCCGCATCGACCCCCGGCTGACCCAGCCGCAGCCGATCGCCCAGGCCGGCGTGTGGCGGGTCTACCGGATGACGAGCCCGGGCGCCGACACCCGGTGCGTCGGTCGTTAGCCGACGGTCACGAGGAGGCGTCCGGGGGCCCACGCAGAATGGTCTCTCGTGATCGTCCTCGGCATCGATCCGGGAACCGCCGACACTGGCTATGGCGTGGTCGAGAGCGCCGGTTCCCGTCTGCGGGCGCTGGCTGCGGGGGTGATCCAAACCCGCGCCGGTACGCCGCTCGAACAGCGCCTGGCTGAGATCCACGCGGCGGTGGCCGAGCTGCTCGATCGCCATGGGCCGGATGCCGTGGCGGTCGAAGAGCTGTACTTCGGCGTCAACGTGCGCACCGCCTTTGCCGTCGGCCAGGCGCGCGGGGTGGTGCTGCTCACCGCCGGGCTGCGAATGACGCCGATCCGCTCCTATACCCCGCAGCAGGTCAAGGGAGCGGTATGCGGTCACGGGCGGGCCGGCAAGGAGCAGGTTGCGAGCATGGTGGCCCGGCTCCTCGGCCTGACGACGCCACCCGGTTCCGACCACGCCGCCGACGCGCTCGCCGTGGCGATCTGCGATCTGAATCGGGCCCCGCTGGCCCGGGCTGTCGCCGAGCAGTTGACCGGAGCCCCGGCATGATCGCCCTGGTCTCCGGAGCGGTCGCGGCGCGTCGCCCCGACCACGTGATCATCGATTGCGGCGGCGTGGGCTATCGCCTGGCCGTCTCGGCGGAAACGCTGCGCCAGGTGCCCGCCGTCGGCCAGCAGATCGCGCTGCACACGCATCTCGTGGTCCGAGATGACGCGCTCTCGCTCTACGGGTTCGCCACCGAGGAGGAGCGTGAGCTCTTCCTGATGCTGCTCGGGGTGCAGGCGGTCGGGCCCAAGGTGGCGCTGGCCGTCCTCTCAGGCGGGGCCCCGCGTGACCTGCTCCGCGCACTGGCCGCCGGCGACACCGGGAGGCTCCAGGCCGCCCCCGGCGTCGGTAAGCGGACGGCCGAGCGGATCATCGTCGAGCTGAGGGACAAGGTCGGCGTGAGCGTCTCGGCGCCGGTGGCCGCCGTCGAGGCGACGGATGATCCGCGTCGGCTCGCCCGGGATGGGCTGCTCGAGCTCGGCTACACGATGCAGGAGGCGGAGGAGCTCCTGAGCCGGGCGTCCGGGGAGCGGCCCGAGGAGCTCATCTCGAGCGCGCTGAGGCTGGCCCGCCGATGAGCGCGTGGTGGATGGCCCGCCGATGAGCGCCTCACCCAGGATCCAGGGCCCGGACGCCCTGCCTGAGGACGAGCTCGATCGCTCGCTGCGCCCCCGGCGGCTGGACGATTTCGTGGGCCAGGAGGCGGTCAAGGACCAGCTGGGCATCTCGATCGCAGCGGCGGCGCGGCGTGGAGAAGCGATGGACCATGTCCTGCTCGCGGGCCCGCCCGGGCTCGGCAAGACCTCGCTGGCCCAGATCGTCGCCGCGGAGCTCGAGGTACAGTTCGTTCAGACGGCGGGTCCGGCGCTCGAGCGCAAAGGCGACGTGGCCGCGTTCCTGACCGCGCTCGAGCCGCGCGCCGTGTTCTTCGTCGACGAGATCCACCGCCTCCCGCGCGCCCTGGAGGAGACCTTCTACCCGGCGATGGAGGACGGCGCGCTGCCCATCACGGTCGGTCAGGGGGCGGGCGCCCGCGTCGTCACCCTGGAGCTGCCGCCGTTCACCCTCATCGGAGCCACCACCAGGTCGGGCCTGCTGACCACCCCGCTGCGGGACCGCTTCGGCATCCAGCACCGGCTCGAGCATTACGGCACCGACGATCTGGCGCGGATCGTGCGCAGGTCCGCCCGCCTGCTCGACGTCGAGCTCGACGACGGCGGCGCGCTGGCCATCGCCGGACGCAGCCGAGGAACCCCCCGCGTCGCCAACCGGCTTCTGAAGCGGGTCCGCGACTTCGCCCAGGTGCGCCATGAGGGCGTGATCACAGCGTCCGTGGCGGCGGAGGCGCTCGATCTGCTCGAAGTCGACCACGAGGGGCTCGACCGTCTGGATCGGGAGATCCTGCGCACGATCTGCGAGAAGTTCGGCGGCGGCCCGGTCGGTCTCTCGACGCTCGCTGTCGCCGTGGGGGAGGAGCGGGACACGATCGAGGACGTGTACGAGCCCTACCTGCTCCAGCAGGGACTGATCGAGCGCACACCCCGCGGCCGAGCCGCCACCCTGAGGGCCTACGAGCACCTGGAGCTGGAGGCCCCGGGGCCGTTGCGGCTCGTTTAAGAGTCCCGTAAGAGAGGTAAAGGCACGGCTATCCTGGGCCGACGATGAGCCGAGAGCATTACTTCATCTGCCCCCACTGCGGTAACCGCTCGATGGCCACCGAGCGGACGACGGCGTTTCGTCCCGACGAGGTCAGGGGGTGCGACAAGTGCGGTTTCGCCTACCTGTTCGAGCTCCTCGACGACTACTACCCCGCCCCCAACGCAGCCTTCTTCGCTTGCGACAACAGCGGGCGGATCGTCGACTGCGGCAAGGGCTCCTTCGAGCTGACCGGGCTGACCACCGAGCGGGCGATCGGCCAGCCGATCGCGCGTGTGCTCGGGCTGCGCTTCGCGGACGGGACCGACCATGTTCAGACCGCGCTCGAGTGGGAGGTCCGGGTCCAGGGCAAGCCGGTCGAGGTTCAGGCCAACGGGGGCGATCCCGCGCACGCCGTGGCGGACATCTTCCCCGCCTACGACGACGATGAGGGCGGCGTCCTCGTCGTGCTCACGCCGTCCAACGGCCGTTAGCGTCGCCGCGCCGGGCCGGGCGATGATCTCCACCACAGCGTCTAGCATCCGGCGCAGGCGATGACCGACCGTCAGCGCAACGTCTTCATCCTGCTCCTGGTCCTGCTTCTGATCGCCGGCTCCGTGCTGGTGATCGCGGTCGACAAGACCTTCCTCGGCCTCGACCTCAAGGGCGGCGTTCAGCTCGTCTACCAGGCCAAGCCGACACCGCAGACGCCGCACGTCACCCAGGCCGCCCTGCAACGCGCGGTCGACACGATGAACCAGCGCGTCAACCAGCTGGGCGTCTCAGAGCCCCAGATCGAAACCCAGGGCAGCGCGCAGATCTCGGTCGGCCTCCCCGACGTTCAGAACACCAAGCGCGCCGAGGCGCTCGTGGGGACCACGGCGAGGCTCGAGTTCTACGACTGGGAGGCCAACGCGCTGACCCCGAGCGGAAAGACGGTGGCGAGCCTGCTCACGACCCAGGACCCGAGCGCGGTGACCATCAGCCAGGGGGGGGCGGTGGCTCCCGGCGGGCTCGGCGGCGGCAGCATGCCGCTCTACCAGGCGGTCAAGCTGGCCTCCGCCCAGCCGAAGGAGGTGAGCGCCAGCAACGCGCGCCCGGGCTCGGAGTACTTCGCCTTCGGGGCGCCGGGCTCCCCGGTCTGCAAGACCGCGGCGCGCTTCTACCACGTGACCGCGCTCGTGGGTCAGTACTGCAACCTGTCACCGTCGCCCCAGGACAACCCGAGCGATCTGGCGGCCACGCTGCCCACCGGCGTGAGCCTCTCCTCGCCCGGGGTGAAGACGTTGGTTGTCCCCCAGGGGTGGGTCGTGCTTCAGGCGGTTCCGAGCAACGGGTTCAGTCACGAGCTGACCTGGACCAACCCAACCGCGCAGTACTACGTGCTCCGGGATCACGTTGCGCTGTTCGGCAACGAGATCACCAATCCGCAACAGTCGACCGACCCGTCAGGTCAGCCCGACGTCGCCTTCGGCTTCACCGGCAAGGGCGCCAACGCGTTCCAGAACGTGACCGCGCAGATCGCCCACCGCGGAGCGCTGGTCAGCGGGCTCGGGCACAGGTGGGCCCAGCACTTTGCCGTGGCCCTGGACACGCAGCTGATCACGGTGCCCAACATCGACTACAACACGTATCCGGACGGGATCTCGGGCGGCAACGGCGCGGACATCACCGGTGGCTTCACGATCACGACCGCGCAGGATCTCGCCCAGCAGCTCCGGTTGGGCGCGTTGCCCATCCGGCTCAAGCTGATCTCGACCTCGCAGGTGTCGGCAACGCTGGGTAAGCAGGCCCTGCACAAGGGCATCCTGGCCGGGATCATCGGCCTGCTCGCGGTGATCGTCTTCCTGATCGCCTACTACCGCGTTCTCGGCCTGATCGCCACCGCGGGCCTGATCGTCTACGCGATCTATTTCTTCGCCTTGATCAAGCTGATCCCGATCGTCCTCACGCTGCCTGGGATCGCGGGTCTGATCCTGACCATCGGCGTGGCCGCGGATGCCAACGTGGTGATCTTCGAGCGGGTCAAGGAGGAGATCCGGGCTGGCCGGTCGATCCGCCAGGGCATCCTGACCGGGTACCGCAAGGGCCTCTCGGCGATCGTCGACGCGAACGTCGTGACGATCATGACCGCGTTCATCCTGTTCGTGCTCGCGACCTCCGACGTCAAGGGCTTCGCCCTGACCCTGGGAATCGGCACGATCGTCTCGCTGTTCACGGCGGTCATGGCCACCCAGGCGATCCTCACGACGATGGGCAGCTCACGGGCCATCTCGCGGCCGTCGGCCCTCGGAGCGGGTGGGCCGAAGCGCGTGTGGCGCTACGACTTCATGGGCGCGAGCCGGTACTTCTTCACTCTCTCGGGAGTGATCCTGCTGATCGGGGCGCTGGCCATCGGGGGGCGCGGGCTCAACCTGGGAATCGACTTCACCTCGGGAACCCGGATAACCGCGGCGCTCGAACAGGGCGCGACTCAGCCCCAGGTGAGCTCGGCGGTCACCTCGGCGGGCGCCACCGGCGCCGTGGTCCAGAAGATCACCAACCGCGGTCTGGGCAACAACGTCTTTCAAATCTCGGCGAAGAAGCTTCAGCCCGGAGGTCTGGTCCGGGTCGAGGACGCCCTGAAGAGCAAGTTCGGCCTGCGCCCCAACGGGTTCAACTTCAGCTCGGTCGGCCCGACCTTCGGCAAGACGGTGGCCAACAGCGCGGTGATCGCGATCATCGTCTCGCTGCTCGTCATCTCGGTCTACGTCGCCCTGCGCTTCGAGTGGAAGTTCGCGGTGCCGGTGCTGATCGCGCTGATGCACGACCTCTTGATCACAAGCGGCGTCTACGCCCTGACCGGCCGGGAGGTGACGACAGCGACGGTGGCCGCGCTGCTGACCATCTTGGGCTACTCGCTCTACGACACGATTATCGTGTTCGACCGCGTGCGCGAAAACATCCCGCGGATGCCGCGCGCCGCCTTCTCGCAGATCGTGAACCGGTCGATGTCCGAGGTGCTGACGCGTTCGCTGGCCACCACCGCGTGCACGCTCATGCCGATCGTGGCCCTGCTCCTGTTCGGCGGCGTGGCCGGATCCTCGGAGCTCCAGGACTTCGCCTTCGCCCTGCTCATCGGCGTCGCGTCAGGTGCCTACTCATCGATCTTCATCGCCTCGCCCGTCCTCACCCACTGGAAGGAGCGGGAGCCCCAGTACGCCGGGCGTCGCCGCCGGCTCGAGAGTGAGTACGGCCAGGTGCCGGCCTACGCCCCGACGGGAGCCGACGTGGAGCCGACGGTGAAGCGTCGCCGGACGGGACGGCTCACCGAGCCCGAGCCAGAGGTCGTCTCGGCGGCCGAGTTCGAGGAGATGAAGCGCGAGCT
>DATGFT010000116.1:0-27909 GCA_035308915.1 Solirubrobacteraceae bacterium | reverse complement strand
CGTACGGCCGGCCCCCCGGAGAGGGATGGTTCCTCGTCTCGCTCGTGTTGTCACCGGACGGATTCGGTGCGTGGGAGACGCAGGTTTCGAGCAGCCAGGCGATCTTCGCCCTCGATGGCCAAGGCACGCGCCAGCTCGATACTGAGTCAGTGTCAGGCAGCTCGAGCGGCGTCGCCAACCTAAACATCACTAGCGACGAAGTGACGTGGACGCACGACGGACAACCGATGTCGGCAACGTTACGTCATTGAGATCACGTGATCACATCGAAACTCGACTGAGTGCGGCGTGTCGCCTTGGAGGTCACACCGCTTGATTTCGAATCGTCGTTCATGTTCCGGAGCTAGCGGCCGTCTCGCGAGTGCGCGGTCGGCTCGCGGACACGCGGGCAGGGCTTGTTGGTGGGCGACGCTCGTCCTTGCCGTTCTGGCTTTCGCAGCGTCAGGAACGGCGTCGGCCACGTTCTCGTGGGGCACGCCAATGCCGGTGGATGATCAGCCCCCGTTCGCGGATCATCCGGATGTTTCTGCGCTGTCTTGCCCCACGGCGTCCTTGTGCGTCGCCGCTGGCGGTCAGAGCGTCGTGAGCTGGGCCAACCCTGGCCAGGGGAAGCCCGCCTGGCACGAAGCTGACGTCGCCCCAAACGTGTGCCAGTCCAGTCCGATGGAATCCTGCGCCATGCTGTCGATCAACGACGTGTCGTGCCCGTCGGTGTCGTTGTGCGTCGCCGCCGATGGCGGAGCTGTTAATGGGCCCACCGGCGCGTTGTCCGTTTCGACCAAGCCGACCGGTGGGGCGTCCAGCTGGAGGACTGTCGGTGGCTACTCACCGTGCTGCACGGGAAGCATGACGGTCGGGGTCTCGTGCCCATCGACATCGCTGTGCGTGGCCGTCGACGATGCTGGAAACGTGCTGGCGGTAACCAACCCGGGAGCCTCCACAGCCAGGACTAACGCGACCGCCGTCTCGGGCGCGGGGTCGTTCGCTGCCATCTCTTGCGCGTCTGCGTCACTGTGCGCCGCGGTCGACCAAGCCGGGAACGTAGCGACCTCTACCAACCCCACTGGTGGCGCGTCCAGCTGGTCGCTCGCACGCATCGACGGTGCGCGCCATCTGACCGGGGTGTCGTGTCCGTCGGTGTCGTTGTGCGTCGCCACCGATGACGCAGGGAACGTGATCACCTCAACCAACCCGACTGGTGGCACGTCTGCCTGGACCCCCACCCCAATCGACGCCGGGCACAGGCTCCACCGCGTGTCATGCCCATCGAGCTCGCTCTGCGTAGCAGTGGACGACGCCGGCAACGTGGTCACCTCGAGCAACCCCACCGGAGGCCCGTCGGCCTGGACCGCCACGAAGGTCAATGCCAGCGGCCTGGTCGCTGTCTCGTGCCCATCGGTGTCGCTCTGCGTAGCGGTAGACAACGCCGGCAACGTGGTGACTTCGACCAACCCCACGGGTGGCGCGGCAGCCTGGAGCGCCTCGGAGGTCGGCCAGTACAACAGCCTTACGCAGGTCGCCTGCCCTACCAAATCGCTGTGCGTGGCCGTCGACGACGCGGGAAACGTGCTCAGCACGAAAAGCCCGAACGGCGCCGCCTCGGCCTGGACGCTCGCTCGCGTTGATCCAGGCAACTCCCTCACTGGCGTGTCTTGCCCTACCGCACACCTGTGTGCGGCGAGCGATGACGCCGGCAACGTGCTCACCTCGACCGACCCCACGGCGGGCGCCTCGGGCTGGACGCTCGCGCACATCGACCCGTTCCCTCTGGCCCCCCCTCGCTCTACCTCTCCCAGCTTGGTCGGGATCTCGTGCGCGTCGCGACACCACGCCCTGCTGTGCGTGGCGTTCGATGACGCGCACGTGTTCGCCTCCACCCACCCAGGCCACGGGGTGTCCGCATGGACACACGCCAAGGTGGATGACTTCGGCCTGAGCAGCTTGTCTTGCCCAGCCACCTCACTGTGTCTCGCGCTCGACTCCTTTGGAGACATCCTCAGCTCTAGAAATCCCGCCGGCCGGGTGGCCACATGGAAGCGCCACATTCTTCCGTTTTATGACTCAACCGTGGCAGGCCTGCAGCTGTCCTGCCCGTCGGTGTCTGTGTGCGTGACGGCAGCTGGCTACTTCGGCGGTTGCCCGGGCGATGTCGGCTTCTGCGGTGTGGAGGTCTTCGCATCGGCCAACCCCACCGGTCGTCGCGCACGAGCATGGCGGGACGTCGGCGGAGACGCAACGCAAGGGGGCGAAGGGTTGGTGTCGTGCCCGTCGATCTCGTTGTGCTTTCTCATCAACGGTACCGACGACGCCGCATCCACTAACCCGACCCGTCCACGCACCTGGCATCACACGCACATCGAGGGCAGCAGCGAAGTGACTTGGATCGCGTGCCCATCCGCCTCGAGATGCGTCGCGACCGACGCCAAGGGCGACGTCGTTCTCGGCCGCAGCCGCACGCGGAAAACGAGCGTAACGAGCGGTGCAAGAGTGGCGCGGCCAGTTGCGGATAGTCAACGCCCTCGGCGACCGAGCGCTTGCTCGCGCCGGGCGGAACGTGCTGCCCACCGAGCGCCTGGCGCAGCCACGGGCGCCGGCTCTCCTCGATCCCGAGCAGTGGCGCTACTGCATCGCCAGACCCCGGCCGTCGCCTGTCGCCCGCATTTGGCTTCCGTAATGGGGCGAGATGCGGCAGCCCGGCGGGCCGGTCGCTTTACCATGCCATCGCGAGGTAGCCGCAGTATCGCGCCTATAGCAAGGCAGGTCTCCCGCTAGCTAGGCGACGCTGGTCCCCGTGTTCGCGCCAACAGCAGGGCCCACCACTTCCTGCTTCGTTCGGGGTGCGCAACCTTCAGAACGCGACGCAAACAACCCAAAGGGGGACATGTCTGGGGACAATTTTTCCCCCCCGGCGCCGTGGCGCGTCCGCTCGTCACGGTGCTGCGGCGCCAGTTGATGCGACTTTGCACGCCCCCGGCAGGATTCGAACCTGCGACCATCGGATTAGAAGTCCGGCGCTCTGTCCACTGAGCTACGGGGGCTCGTCGGGGACTCTAGACGCGGAAGGACGAGGCTCGGAGCCGATTTTCGAACCGGCGAGATCGGGGCGCCCGGATTCGAACCGGGGTTCTCACGGCCCCAAACCGTGCGCGATACCAGACTTCGCCACGCCCCGTGGGCATCCTCGAGTCTAGACCCAACTCTCATGGATGCGGTCCATCCATGCTTGGATGCGCGCACGTAGGTAGGTGTCGTAGACCGCGACGTTGGCGACCCCCTGAGCGCAGCGCCAAACGCGGTGCCGCAAGGCGCCGCTGTTGCTCTTGAGTTGAAGACGGATCGTCGTGGGGTCGACATCTAGTTGAGCCCCCCAAAAGGCACGCAGCTCAGCCTCGGCCTGGTCGCGGTGATGTTGGACGCTGACCCTGGGCATACGCGATGAGAGTCGCCGGAACCAGTGCATCGCCAGCACGACGACCGCCGGGTCGGAATTGCACATCGACGCTGTGTTGCGGTCCCGCTTATAGCCTCAGTGAGAGGGTTTGGTCGGGCGGGCGGTGTCGTCCGACCAGTCGGTTTGTCTCTTGGACGGCGGCGGGCTGACTCTCTTTTAGCCTGTCGACCGTTCGGCCTGACCTGCTTTGGTTCTGTCGCCCGTCGCCGCCCAAGGACCGCCGGCGTGACTTGATAGGAGCGTGGCATCGCCCCGACTGAGGTGTGTCGGCCGGAGATCCGCTCCGTCGACCATTTCAACGAAGGGACGTGCACATGATCGTGATTGGGGTGGACGCGCACAAGCGCAGCCAGACGCTGGTCGCGCTGGAGGCGGGAACGGGAGAGCTGCTCGGACAGCGGACGGTGCTGGCCAGCGATGCCGGGGCGCTTGAAGCGTTGCGGTTCGGGCAGGGGTTGGATCAAGCGCGGGTGTGGGCGATCGAGGACTGCCGGCATGTATCAGGACGCTTCGAGCGAGCGCTGATCGCTGCCGGTGAGCGAGTGATCAGGATCCCGCCGGCGCTGACTTCGGCCGCCAGGCGAACGGCACGCACGCCGGGCAAGTCTGATCCGATCGACGCCACCGCGATTGCGCGGGCGGCGCTCAGAGAAGGCATCGACAGCTTCCCGGAGGCGTTCTTGGACGAGCGGGCGATGGACATCCGCCTTTTGTGCGACTACCGCGATCAGCTCATCAAGAGCGCGTGCGCCTGATCAACCGGCTGCGCTGGCACTTGTTGGCGATCGAGCCCGAGCTCGAGGCACAGCTGTCACCCGCAGCGCTTGATGGCCCCCGAGTACGTGCGCGGCTCGCTCGCCAGCTCCGCCGTCAGCCTGAGAGCACTCAGGTACGGATCGCGAAAGCGATGCTCACTCGGATCTCTGAGATCTCCCGCCAAGAGTCACAGCTCGAGACCGAGCTGACCAGGCTTGTCCAGAAGCACAACCCGCGGCTGCTCGCCGAGCGCGGCTGCGGGACGATCACCGCAGCGATCCTGATCGGTCACACCGCCGGCGCGCAACGCTTCGCCACCGAGGCCGCGTTCGCCCGGCACACCGGAACCGCACCCATCCCTGCCAGCTCCGGCAACACCAGCCGACACCGACTGCACCGCGGCGGGGACCGCCAACTCAACCGAGCCATCCACATCATCGCCCTCTGCCGTGCCAAAACCGATCCCAGCACTCGGCTCTACCTCGACCGCAAAGCGGCCGAAGGCAAGACCAAACGAGAAGCCATCCGCTGTCTGAAGCGACACCTCGCTCGCCACATATGGGGACTCCTGTACGCACCGCCCCAGCCGCCCCCCGTGTGGGATCAATCGGTCGCTGGAAAACCGGAACTAGCGAACGTCACTTGACATAGGAGCAACCTCGGCGACGTATAGAGCCACGAAGTCACGAAAGGTTGGCTCAACGACCAGTTCGTCCCATTCGGCCACACCCTGCGCGTAAGCGGCCTCCCGGAGCACTCGCCACCGGTTCTGCATCGAGGCATTGCCCTTGCGCTGGCCCTGTGACCAACGTCGCGGCCGCCCCAGCGGCAGATCGACAATCCAGTAGTACACGGTCGTTTTCGGCAGCGCCAACCGCTCCGCGATCTCATCGAGGCTCAGATGCTTCGTTACGCGCAGCTCGCGGGCTCGTTCGCGTAGATACGCCGGATACGCCACAACCGAACATATGTTCCCCTGCGATGCGGACGGAATGCTCGCATCCCGGCCGCTGCTGCAAATCCGCCATCCCGCTCCGCCCCGGCACCGAGCCGCCATCAAGTCGAGTAGCCTCAGCCGCCCTCATGGCCGAGATCGAGCCGCTTCGGGCGCTGCACTACAACCTCGCCAAGACCGGTGGGCTTCAGGAGGTGATCGCGCCGCCGTATGACGTGATCGACAGTGCGCAGCGAAGCCGGCTTGAGGGGCTCTCGCCGTACAACGTCGTGCGGATCGATCTCCCGCTGGGACACGACCCTTACGAGGCGGCGGCGCACGAACTGAACAGCTGGCGGGAGGCGGGAGTGATCGTCCAGGACGACCATCCCGCCCTCTGGGCGCTCGAGCAGGAGTACGTCGGCCCTGACGGGCAGCGCCGCGCGCGGCGCGGCTTCCTCGCGCGCGTGCGCGTGGAGGATTACGGGCCGGGGCGGATCCGGCCCCACGAGCGCACCCATCCCGGCCCCAAGGAGGATCGGCTGCGGCTGACGCGGGCGACCAAGGCGAACCTGTCCCCGATCTTCGCGCTCTTCTCGGATCCCGAGGGGAGCGCCTGGAAGGCGCTCGCGCCGAGCACCTCAGAGCCACCGTGGGGGCAAGCCGTAGACCAAGACGCCACCGAAGACCGCTTATGGCGGATCACCGACCCCACCGCGATCGCCGAGGTCCAAGAAGCCGTCAAAAACGCAGAACTGCTGATCGCCGACGGCCACCACCGCTACGAGACGGCGCGAACCTACGCCGACGAGCTCGGCGGCGACGGGCCTCACCGATACGTGCTGATGGACCTCGTGGCGCTGCAGGATCCCGGCCTCACCGTCTTCCCCACCCACCGCCTGCTCAGGGCCCTGACCTCAGAGCAACAGGAGGCCCTGGCCAACGGCATCCGCGAGCACTTCGATATTGAGCCGCTGAACGGTCTCGACGAGCTAGCGCCCCCGGCAGATCCGGATGCGGTCCGCTTCGGCTATGTCGATTCGCACTTTCGGCGTTCCTTCAGGCTCACCCTGAGCGACCAGGCGGCGGTTGATGCGGCGCTACCTGACAAGAGCGACGCCTACCGGCACCTCGACACCGCGGTCCTCGAGACCCTGATCCTGAAGGGCACGCTTGGCATGAGCGACCATGACATCGACGAGCTTCGCCAGCTCGGCTACGCCCGTGACACCGCGAACGCGATCGAGCTCGTGACCAGCGGTGAATACGACGCCGCGTTTCTGACCGCCCCCGTACCGATCGAGCGAGTTCAGGCCATCGCCGCCGCCGGCGAGAGCATGCCGCCCAAGTCGACGTACTTCTTTCCCAAGGTCCCGACGGGTCTGATCTTCAACCCCCTCACGTGATGAAGAAGGCCGCTGTCCGCCAGACCGGCAGGACCTTCACCAACCGGGTGACGATCCGCGACCACGAGCTGATCGTCGATGAGCCGTCCGAGGACGGGGGCGAGGATCTGGGTCCAAGCCCACAGGAGCTCCTTGCCGCCAGCCTCGCCTCGTGCACCGCGATCACGCTCGAGATGTACGCCAAGCGCAAGGGCTGGACGGTCTCCCCGATCGAGGTGGAATGCGCCTACGAGCCGGCCGAGCGCGGCGCGGCCACCATGTTCGAGCTCGTCCTGCGCCTCCCGGAGGCCTGCAGCGCCGAGCAGCTCGAGAAGCTCCGCGTGATCGCGTCGAAGTGCCCGGTCCACCGCACGCTCGAGGGCGAGGTGGTCTTTCGTGAACGCGTCGAGACCGCGCCGGCGGCCTAGTCGACGACCTCGACCCCGGCTGCCCGCAGCTCTTCCAGCGTCCGCTCATCGTCGCCGGGCTCGGCGTTGATCGCCCGAGTGGCGTCGCGGTGCAGGACGACCTCGAATCCCGCCCGGCGCGCGTCGAGAGCGGTCGCGCGAACGCAGTAGTCGAGCGCCAGTCCGGCGACGTGTACGCGGTCGACCGAACGACCGCGCAGCAATTGCTCGAGGTCCGTCTTCTCAAACCCGGAGTAGCCGTCGTCCTCGCGCCCCTGACCGGCGTCGACGATGGCGTCGATCTCGCTGGAATGGAGCCCGGGGTGAAGCTGCGCGCCACTCGTCTCCCGCACGCAGTGAGCGGGCCACGGGCCGCCCTGCTCGGCGAACGAACGATGGTCCGCCGGATGCCAGTCCCGCGTTGCCACGACGAACGGAACCTCGTTCATCAGCCGGTTGATCGGGGCCACGACGGCGTCGCCGTCGGGAACCGCAAGCGCGCCGCCTGGGCAGAAGTCGTTCTGCACGTCGACAACGATCAGCGCGTCCATCGGCGGCGAAATATAGTCGGACGATGCCGCTCCAAAACGAGCAGATCAGGGGCGAGCTGGCCGACCTTCTGCTCACACCGGAGGAGTCGCTCGGCCTCGACGTCCACGGACGGACCGACGCTGCGGTGCTGGTGCCGCTGTACCTCGAGGACGGTGAGCTGAAGGCTGTCCTCACCGAGCGCCGCAGCGATCTTCGGCGACACGCGGGCGAGGTCTCGTTCCCGGGCGGTCGGCATGACGAGGGCGAGGCAGATCTCCAGGCCACCGCGCTTCGGGAGGCCGAGGAGGAGATCGGTTTGCCGCGGACAGCCGTCGACATCGTGGGTGCCCTCAGGCCCACGCCGACCATCGCCACCGGCTACGCGATCTATCCGTTTGTCGGCGTCATCGAGCCCGGCATGACGTGGACGCTCAGCGCGCGAGAGGTGGCGCAGGTGCTCGAGCTCTCGCTCCAGGAGCTTCGCGCCGGCTACCGGCGCCGGCGCTTGATCCGTCGCGGCATCCCGATCCTCACCGACTCCTACACGGTCGGCGATCACCTGATCTGGGGAGCCACGGCGCGGATCCTGTCCGATCTCCTGGACAGGATCGCGCCGTTGCTCTAACCCCGCTAAGCCGTCAGCTTCCCGTCTCGATCGGGACGTTGACCAGGTTGCCCCACTCGGTCCACGAGCCGTCGTAGTTCTTGACGTCCTCCTGCCCGAGCAGCTCGTGGAGGACGAACCAGGTGTGAGCCGAGCGCTCACCGATCCGGCAGTACGCGATGATCGGGTCGCCCGTCAGGACGCCCTTGCCGCCGTAGAGCTCACGCAGCTCGTCGGCCGACTTGAACGTCCCATCCTCTCTGACCGCCTGCGCCCAGGGGATGGACGCGGCGCCGGGGATGTGGCCGCCGCGCTGCGCGCCCTCCTGCTCATATCCCGCGGGAGAGATCAGCTCGCCTGAGAACTCCTGGGGTGAGCGAACGTCGACGAGCTTGTGCGCGTTGTCGATCGCGGCTAGCACCTCGTCACGCCGAGCCCGAATCGAGTCATCGCCCGGCCGCGCGTTGAACGTCGCCTCCGGGTAGCTCGGAACCTCGGTGCTCGTCGGCTTGCCCTCGGCGATCCACCGCTCACGGGGACCGTTGAGCAGCTTGACCGCGTCATGGCCGTAGTACTTCAGATACCAGTACGTGTAGGCGGCAAACCAGTTGTTCCGGTCGCCGTAGAGCACGATCGTGTGCTCGTCGCCGATGCCCCGGCCGCCCAGCAGCGCCCCGAAGTCCTCCGGGCCGAGGAAGTCCCGCTTGACCTGATCCTGCAGATCGAGCTTCCAATCGAAGCCGATCGCCCCAGGGATGTGGGCCTCACGGTAAAGAGCCGGATTCTCGTCGACCTCGACGATCCGGATCGAGTCGTCGTTCAGGTGCTGCTCGAGCCAATCGGGCTCGACGAGTACATCTTTCGCGTAGTCAGCCACCGCGGCCTCCTCTGCTCGCCATCGGAACTCCCCGAAATCCCGATAAAGATTTGTGTATTTCCACCTCCGAGTGTAGTCGGAGGCATCGGACGAGCCGGGGCGGAGCGTCCCCCGCGTCACTGCGAAGACATGTCCCCGCGACCTCGATCCCCGGGTCAACCGCCCCCGTGACCCATCACCTGATCGACCGCCCCGACGGCTGCCGCCACCCACGCCCCAGGCGACCCCGGGTCAGCGTCCACAAGGGCATACGAGGCCAGCGACCGCTCGGCGAATGACCGCACGCGCTCGGCTCCGCCGGCGAGGATCTCAGGGTCGACCGAGCCCCGCGCTTCGTAAACCACGCCCCGCGCGGTCGTGTCCACGAGCTTGGTCAGGAGCATCTCGAGCCGGGTGCTGTGGAGCGCGGCCACCTCCGCACGAGTCCCCACGGCCGACCCAAGCAGCACGCACACCACGGTCACGTGCGAGAACGCCTCCACGAGCGTGGCCACGCGGTCGGGGTCGGCGAGCACCGGCTCAGCCCCGCTGGCAAGAATCTGCTCGAGCCGATCGACGGACCGGGTCGTGCCCCTAACCGCGTGCCCCGCCGAGCCAAGCTCGCGGGCCAGTAGCTGGCCCCGGCAGCCGCATCCGATGATCAGGCAGCGCGCCAAACGGGCTCAGGCGCCCGCCGGCTTTCCACCCGCGGCTTCATCCTCGGGCCCGGCTTGGTTCGCGCCGGCCCCGCCGGCGAATTCCTGGCGCGCCTCCTCCCGCGTTCGCTCGGGCAGTCCCCGCGCCCGGCGACGGCGGTTCGTGGCCTCCAGCAATTGGTCGAGCTCGCGATCGGCAAGGTACGCCTGCCGGCGACTCTCCTGCGCCCGGAGCTCACCGGAAACCCGCAGCTCCAGGTCGGCTGCACTCACCTCGGCCTCCCCCCGCGCCCGCCTCCGCGCGTTGTGGGCGGCCAGCATCTGATCGAGGTCCTCGGCCTCCAGCGCCTCCCGGCTCTCGTGGATCTCCCTGGCCGTCCGAAGCCCCACCTGCTCGAGCCCGGAGCCTGGGTAGAAGCGGCCCACCAGCCACACCGCGACGACGATGATCACGATCCCGCTGAGCATGATGGCCGCGAAGGGGTCCATCGCCCGCGAGTCTACCCGCGCCCCCGCGCCCGCCATCCGCCTTTACCGCTCGCGCACGCGCCACAGGCGCCAGCTCCCCGGTACCCCCCGCAGCTCATGCTCGCCACGGTCGTCAAACTGAATCCCGGAGCCGACGACCAGGTCCCTCACCGTCCCTGAGACGACGAGCTCGCCCGGGCCCGCGAAGCTCAGCACCCGGGCCGCGATGTGCACGGCGATGCCGCCGATGTCGTTTCCCATCACCTCGACCTCACCCGTGTGCATCCCCGCGCGCAGCTCAAGCCCGAACTGGGTGCGGGCCACGTCGCGCAGCGCGGACGCGCAGCTGATCGCGCGCGCGGGACCGTCGAAGGTCGCCAGGACCCCGTCGCCCAGCGCCTTGACCGTTCGCCCCCGGAAGCGCTGTAACTCACGCTCGTAGGCGCGCGTGAAGTCCTCGAGCAGCTGGCGCCAGCGTTGATCGCCGAGCTCGGCCGCCCGCCGGGTCGAGTCGACGATGTCCCCGAACATCACCGTCGCCAGCACGCGCTCGGGATCGCTGGCATGACGAGCGCCGGTGAGGAACTCCTCGATCTCCTCCACGAACTCGTCCTGGCCGGGACCGAAGGGAAGCGTGTGCCTGCCGGGAAGCTCGAGCCGCCGCGCGCCCGGGATGTGCTCCTCGAGGTAAAGGGAGTGGCGGTTGTCCACGTAGGTGTTCTCGGGGCGGTGCAGGACGAGGGTCGGTGCCTGGATCGAGGGCAGGACCGGCCGGACGTCGATCCGGCCGTTCATCCGCACGACCTCGACGGCCGGGGCCGGGCTCGCGGCCAGGCGCTCGAGTCGCCCCGCCCACTGCCTGAGACGCGGATCGGCGCCCGCGGTTACCGCGAGCACCCGCTTCCCGGATCCCCAGTCAGCCTCGAGTGACTCGATGAACGCCTCGCGCTGATCGTCGGTCATGGGCCAGTCGTAGTCAGGGGCCCAGCACATGCAGGGTTGCGCCTCGAAGAGGACGAGCGCGCGCGTTCGCTCGGGGTGCGTGGCCGCGAACAGCGACGCCATCGCACCGGCGTCGAGCATCGCCACCACCGCCGCCTCACGGGACTCCGCGGCGTCCATCACGGCAACCAGGTCGTCCATCTGCTCCTCGAGCGTCGGCGCCCCGCCCCCCGGTCGCGGATCCGAGAGCCCGAGGCCGCGACGGTCGAACATGATCAGCCGCGAGAACGAGGCCATCGCCTGCATCATCCGCGCCGTGGGCGGGTCGTCCCACATGTGCTCGACCTCCCAGATCCAGGTCGGCACCCACAGAAGATCGATCGGCCCCTCCCCCACCACCTGGTAGGCGATGTGAAGCTCGCCACTGCGCGCGTACCTCGTCTCCGGCCCCATCGCGCCGTCAGGCTACTGGCCTGCGCTAGCTTCCCCGCCGCGTGGATTTCGAGCTCACCGATGAACAGCGCCTGGTCCAGGAGACCGCCCGGGAGTTCACCGACCACGAAATCGTTCCCCGCGCGCGTGAGAACGACCGCAACGGCCACTTCGACCTCGAGCTGGTCGGCAAGATCGCGGCGCAGGGCTACCTCGGCGCGATCGTCCCGCAGGAGTACGGCGGGGCCGGCCTCGACTATTTGACCTACGGCCTGATCGTCGAGCAGGTGGGCCGGGGCTGCTCGTCGATGCGCACCGTCGTCTCGGTCCAGACCTCGCTGGTCTGCTCGGCGATCCTGCGCTGGGGGACCGAGGAGCAGAAGCAGCACTACCTGCCCAGGCTCTGCTCCGGCGAATGGCTCGGCTGCTTCGCTTTGACCGAGCCTGACACCGGCTCGGACGCCGCCAACCAGAAGACGCGCGCGCGCAGGACAAACGGCGGCTGGGTCATCAACGGGTCGAAGATGTTCATCTCGATGGGGAACCACGCCAAGGTCGCCCTCGTCTTCGCGCAGACCGATCCCGACCGCGGGCACCGGGGAGTTGCCTGCTTTTTGGTCGACACCGATCAGCCTGGCTTTCAGCCCCAGGAGATCCACCACAAGCTGGGGCTGCGGGGGTCCGACACCGCGGAGATCGCGCTCGACGACGTGGCGGCCAGCGACGACGCCATGCTGGGCGAGATCGGCGACGGCTTCAAGGTCGCGATGAGCGCCCTCGACTCAGGGCGCTACAGCGTCGCCTCGGGCTGCGTGGGTATCTGCCAGGGCTGCCTCGATGCCTCGGTCCAGTACTCCAAGCAGCGCGTCCAGTTCGGCCGCCCGATCGCCAGCTTCCAGCTCGTGCAGGAGATGCTCACCGAGATCAAGCTGAAGACCGACGCGGGCCGGATGCTCGTGTGGCGCGCCGGCTACCTCAAGGACACGGGCCAGCCCAACACGACTGAGACCTCGGTGGCCAAGCTGTACGCCACCGAGGCAGCGATCGAGTGCGCGAACACGGCGATTCAGGTCCACGGCGGCTCCGGGTATGTCGACGACTACCCGGTCGAGCGTTACCTGCGCGATGTGCGGGTGACGACCCTGTATGAGGGCACCTCGCAGATCCAGAAGCTGATCATTGGCCGCGCGCTGACCGGGATCAACGCGCTCGTACCCAGCTAGTGCCGGCGCCTCCGCAGACGATCGGCGTGGCCGGCGCCGGGACGATGGGGGCGGGCATCGCTCAGCTGGCGTGCCTGTCCGGAGCGCGGACGCTGCTGCACGATCCCGCCGCGGAGGCGCTCGACCGGGGGATCGACCAGATCAAGCGCCACCTGACCCGCGGCGCCGAGCGCGGTCGCTGGAGCGCCGAGGCTGCCGCGGCGGCCGAGGAACGCCTCGAGCGAGCGCCGTCGCTCGAAGACCTGGCTCCGTGCGACCTTGTCATCGAGGCCGCGCCCGAGCGGCTCGAGCTCAAGCAGGAGCTCTTCGCCCAGCTCACCGAAGACGTCGTCTCGGATGAGTGCGTGCTGGCTACCAATACCTCATCGCTGCTCGTCACTGCGGTGGCGGCGCGGGCCCAGCGCCCCGAGCGCGTGGTCGGCATGCACTTCTTCAACCCGGCTCCGCTGATGCGCCTGCTCGAGGTCGTCGCCGGGACCAGCTCCTCCGAGGACGCGCTCGGCGTGGCGCGGGCCGCCGGGGAGGCGATGGGCAAGGTCGTGATCGACGCCGTCGACGGACCCGGGTTCTTGGTCAACCGGTGCAGCCGGCCGTTCGGGTTGGAGAGCCAGCGGCTCGCCCAGGAGCGGATCGCGACGGTGGAGGAGATCGACCGCATCTGTCGCCTCGAGGGCGGCTTTCGCATGGGCCCGTTCGAGCTGAGCGACCTGGTGGGCGTCGACGTCGGGCTGGACGTCGCGCGCTCGTTCTTCGCCCAGAGCTTCGGCGAGCCCCGCTGGCGCCCGACCCAGCTCCCGGTCAAGCTTGTCGCCGCGGGGTGGGCGGGGCGCAAGGCGGGACGCGGCTACTACGACTACTCGGGTGGATCGGACGCCTATCGCCCGCCGGACCCGGACCCGGAGCCCACCGGCGGCGGTGACGGAATCGTCGTCATCGCCGGGAGCTCACCGCTGGCCACGGAGCTGCGTGAGCACGCCGCGGCTGCCGATTGGGACGTCCTTGACCCCGAGGAGGCCGGCGACCGCCAGCCTCCATTCCTGATCCTCGACCTGCTCTATCCCGACGAAGAGCCCGAGGCGCCTCTCGAGGGCGGTCCCCAGGCGATCTGCTGCGCGGCTGGCTCGTTGAGCGCGCTCGACCCGGGAGGCGGAGCTGTGGGCTTCCACGTCCTCCCCCCGCTCGATCAGGCCCGCCTGGTCGAGCTGACCCGCGGCCTGGACACGACGCGGTCGGCGGCCACGGCTGCGGAACGCTTCTTCGCCACGCTGGGCAAGCAGACGCAGTGGGTCGGCGACGCCCCCGGGCTCGTGCTCGGGCGGATCGTCTGCCAGCTGATCAACGAGTGCGCCTTCGCCCTCGGCGAGGGGGTCGGCACCGCCGAGGACATCGACCTGGGGATGATCCATGGCCTCAACTATCCGCGCGGCCCGCTCGCCTGGGCGGATCAGATCGGGCTCGATCACGTGACGGCCGTGCTCGACGGTCTCTACGACGAGCAGCACGATGACCGCTACCGGATGGCCCCGGCGCTTCGGCGGCTCGGCCTCTCGGGGCGGCTCGGACGCCAGACGGGGGAAGGCTTCTTCCGCTATGAGTGAACGACCATGAGAGCCGTCACCTTCCAGTCCGCGGGCGAGGTCCGCATCGAGGACAAGCCTGAGCCGCGCCTCGAGTCCCCCCAGGACGCGATCGTCGAGATCGCGGCCAGTGGCATCTGCGGCTCGGACCTGCACATCTACCACGCGCGGGTGAAGATCGAGCCCGGCTTCACGATCGGCCACGAATTCGTCGGCCGGGTGCTCGAAACGGGCGAGCAGGTCAGCCGAGTGGCGGCCGGCGACCGTGTCCTCGGCTGCTTTCACACCGCCTGTGGCCGCTGCTTCTTCTGCCTCATCGGCGCCTACCACGAGTGCGACCACAAGCGCACCTTCGGTCACGGGGCCAACATGGGGGATCTCCAGGGAACCCAGGCCGAGCAGGCGCTTGTCCCCAACGCCGATCTCACGCTGCGCCGGGTTCCCGAGGGGGTGTCGGACGAGATCGCGCTGTTCGCCGGGGACGTCATGGGGACGGGTTACCACGCCATCGCGGATGGCGACCTACGGCCGGGTGACAGCGTCGCGGTCCTCGGCCTCGGCCCGGTCGGCCTGTGCGCCGTGCAGGCGGCGGTGGCCGCCGGAGCCGGCCCGGTGATCGCCATCGACACGGTCGAGGACCGGCTTCGCACCGCGGCCGAGTTCGGAGCCACCCCGATCCACCTGACCGAACAGAGCCCCCGGGACGTGGTCAAGGAGCTCACCCTCGGCCGCGGCGTCGACCTCGCGGTCGATGCCGTCGGCCATCCCGACGCCCTCGAGCTCGCGATCCGCCTCGCCCGCAAGGCCGGGACCGTCGTGGCGATCGGGGTCTACGCCGAGCGCGCCCAGGTTCACATGGGCCTCGTCTGGATCAAGGGGCTGACGCTCAAGGCGGGGCCGGCCAACGTGATCGGACATGTCGACCGGGTGCTGGGGATGCTCACGGCCCGGACGCTTGATCCCGGACCGTTGGTAACCCACCACATGGCGCTTGACGACGCCGCCGATGCGTATCGGCTCTACGATCGGCGGGAGGCCCTGAAGATCGTGCTCACGCCGTAGGAGGTATCGATGTCCGTGTCCTCACTGCCTGACCAGCTCTCGCCGGAGGCGCGGGAGTTCGCCTCCCGTCGCCACCAGTTGCTGATCGGCGGAGAACCCACCGCATCCGCCGACGGCCGCACGTTCGAGACGATAGATCCCGCGACCGGTCAGGCCATCACCGAGGTGGCTCAAGCCGGCCGGGAGGACGTCGACCGCGCCGTCCGGGCGGCCCGCAACGCGCTCGACGATGGGCCGTGGAGCACCGCGGCCGCGGCCGAGCGGGGCCGTCTCATGAGCCGCCTAGCCGATCTCGTAGAGGAGCACGCGGCCGAGCTGGCCGAGCTCGAGTCCCTCGACAACGGCAAACCGGTCAAGCTCGCCCGGATCGTCGACGTCAGCCAGACCGTCGCCTGGCTTCGCCACTTCGCCGGTTGGGCTGAGCGGGTGCGCGGTGAGGTGATTCCGGTCCGTCAGCCCGACATGCACTGCTACACGCGCAAGGAGCCGGTCGGGGTCTGCGGTCAGATCATCCCGTGGAACTTTCCGATGCTGATGGCCTCGTGGAAGCTCGGGCCGGCACTCGCGGCCGGATGCACCGTGGTCCTCAAGCCGGCCGAGCAGACCCCCCTGACCGCGCTTCGCCTCGGCGAGCTGGCCCTCGAGGCCGGGATCCCCGCCGGGGTGATCAACGTCATCACCGGCGACGGAGAGACGGGCGCCGCGCTGGTCGAGCATCCCGGCGTCGACAAGATCGCCTTCACCGGCTCGACCGAGGTGGGGCGGGAGATCGGCGCCAAGGCGGGACGCGCTTTGAAGCGGGTCACGCTCGAGCTCGGCGGCAAGTCGCCCAACATCATCCTGCCCGACGCCGATCTGAAGGCGGCCGTCGCCGGCTCGTTCATGGGCATCTACTTCAACACCGGGCAGGCGTGCAACGCGGGCAGCCGCCTGTTCGTCCACCAGGACCAGTTCGACGAGGTCGTCCGGGCCCTGGCCGACCGCGCGGCCAAGTCCCGCCTCGGTCCCGGTCTCGATCCCCAGACCCAGCTTGGCCCGGTCGTGTCGGCCGAGCAGCGTGAACGGGTCCTCTCCTACATCCAGTCGGGCCGCGACGAGGGCGCCGAGCTGGTGGCGGGCGGCGACACCGACCAGGAGAACGGGGGCTACTTCGTGTCGCCGACGCTGTTCACCGCCACGCGCGATGACCTCAAGATCGCGCGGGAGGAGATTTTCGGCCCCGTCCTGGTCGCACTTCCCTACCAGTCGCTCGAGGAGGTGGCGGCGCGCGCCAACGACACCGACTATGGGCTCGCGGCCGGCGTGTGGACCCGGGACGTCGGCAACGCCCACCGCCTGGCCGCGCTGCTCAAGGCGGGGTCGGTGTACGTCAACTGCTGGGGCGAGGTCGATCCCGGCGCGCCCTTCGGTGGCTACAAAGCGTCGGGGATCGGACGCGAGCACGGCCGTGAGGGCCTCGAGACGTACCTCGAGACCAAGACCGTGTGGACGAAGCTCGCCTGACGGCGGCCATAACCCCGAACTTTGGCGTTGTAGTTGTCTATACGTCAACCCAAACGCCAAAGTTCGTCGGCGGCCGCCGCCCAGACCCGCGACGGCTAGGTCAAACGAGCGAAGCGATTCCCCCCGAGACTCGACAAACGTTCGAGCCGCGAACTGGACGTTCGTAGGACTCTGACGCGCAGCCTGAAAACGGCGGCTCTCAGTTCCCGATCAAGGGAGTGTGAGAGCGCCGATCTTCTTCACCCGCTGCCTGCAGATCGCGATCGTGTGTGGAGTCGCCATCGCGCTCACCGGCAGCGTCGTCCCCGCGGCGGGGGCGGCCAGCACTCGCCACCACCACCGGATGCACCGCCACCACCGCCACCACCGCCGCCGCCATCACCTGAAGGGTGTGCACCGCTCACGCGCCGTGGTCTCCCAGCAGTGCACGGGCGCCGACACCCCTGCCACCAGCGCCTCCCTCCCCCAGATGCGGGCGGCCGTCGTCTGCCTGATCAACCAGCAGCGTGTGGCTCACGGCCTCCCGGCCCTGAAGGTCTCCGACAAGCTCAATCGCTCAGCCCAGGACTGGAATCAGACCATGGTCTCGACCGGCAACTTCACCCACGGCACGGACTTCGCCGGCCGGATCAGTGCCGTGGGGTACGACTGGCAGACCGCTGGCGAGAACATCGCCACCGGCTTCGGGACCCCGCGTGAGGTCGTGAACGCCTGGATGGCCAGTCCCGACCACTGCCGCAACATTCTCGATCCGAGCTTCCGGGACGTGGGGACCGGCGAGACCCCGTCCGCGGTCGGCAGTTGGGCTACGCAGCCCTCGACGTGGACGCAGGACTTCGGGCTGCTGATGAGCCAGCGGGCGCCCTCACACAACACCCGCGCCCAGAACGGCTGCCCGTACTAGCCGGCCGGACGCCGGCTTAGTGGTAACTGTCCGGAGCGCGCGTACCGCCTTCGGCTCTAAGCCCTCGCGCGCTCCGCTCCTGGAGTCCGGGAGACCGCTCCGCTCGCTCCGGGCAGTTACCACCTAGGCCGACGCCGCCTCAGCTTCCGTCTCTACCGGAAAGGACGTATCTCGCAGGTACCACTCGGCGTCGAGTGCGGCCTGGCAGCCGCTGCCCGCGGCCGTGACGGCCTGACGGTAGGTGTGGTCGACGAGGTCTCCGGCCGCGAACACTCCCGGAACGCTGGTCAGGGTCGAGCGACCCTGAGTGACCACGTAACCGGCGGGGTCGATTTCGACCTGGCCCTCCACGAGCTGCGACTGCGGCTCGTGGCCGATGGCGATGAACGCCCCCGTGATCTCGAGCTCGCGATTCTCGCCGCCCTCACTGTGGCACAGCCGTGCCACGCCAAGCGATCCCGTCTCGCCGGGCACGAACTCCTCGACCACGTAGGGCGTCAACCAATCGATGTTCGGCATCGCCTGGGCGCGCTCGAGCATGATCTTCGAAGCCCGAAACTCGTCGCGCCGGTGCACGATGGCCACGCGGGAGGCAAACTTGGCCAGGAACATGGCCTCCTCCATGGCCGAGTCTCCCCCGCCGACGATCAGCGTCGGAGCCCCCTTGAAGAAGGCGGCATCGCAGGTGGCGCAGTAGCTCACGCCGCGGCCGGCCAGCTCAGCCTCGCCTGGGACTCCGAGCTTGCGGTGCTGCGCCCCCATCGAGAGGATCACCGCGCGGGCAAGATGTACCTCATCGCCCGTCCACACCTTGTGGAGGCCTCCGTCGGTCGATAACTCCACCGCGGTGGCATCGTCGGTCTCCAGGCGCGCCCCGAAGCGTTCGGCCTGGTCCCGGAAATGCTGCATGAGCTCGGGGCCCATGATGCCCTCCGGGAATCCGGGGTAATTCTCGACGTCGGTCGTCTGCTGCAGCAGACCGCCCCAGGCAAATCCCTCGATGACCAGCGGCGCGAGGTTTGCTCGTGCCGTGTACAGCGCGGCCGTGTACCCGGCCGGGCCGCTGCCCACGATGATCACGTTCTCGATCCGCTCGTTCACTTCATTAAGTATAGCTTGGGACCTCGGAGGGAGCGCCTGGACCCTCGGCTGAGCGCCAGCGCTGCATCCTCCGCCGCAACTGGAAGTACGCCACCGCCCCGGGCAGGGTCGGCAGCCAGAAGGCGAACGCACGGTAGGCCAGGACGGCGACCACCGCCAGCTCGACGTTGACGCCGAAGGCCGTGAAGGCCCCGATCATCCCGCCGTCCACCCCACCCACCCCGCCCGGCAGCGGCAGCAGGTTTCCGAGCATTCCCACGAAGTACGCCATCACGATCACGGCCTGGGGCGGCGCACTACCGAAGGCGTGAAAGCATGCCCACAGGATGGCGATGTTGAGCCCCCACCATGCGATCGTGCCGATCAGAGCCGGGTCGTTGGTTCGGGTCAGCGCGAGGGCGGTTCTGATCCCCGTCGCCCCAGTGCCCGGCAGCGCGGCCAGCTTACGCGCGGCTCGACCCCTCCAGTGCTCGCCCGTCGTCCAGCGCGCCACCAGCCGCTCCAGATCGCCCGGCACGAACGCCATGGCGAGAAACACAACGATCACCACCGCGCCGAAAATCGCCGGTACGACCGTGATGGCAAACGGCGCCGACCCCGGGAACAGCCCCACGTATAGACCGAGTCCGTCGACCACGAGCGCGGCCATGTAGACCCCGTAGAGCAGAACCAGGAACGCGATCATCCTCGCCGCGACCGTCCGCGGCCCGAGTCCGGCGCGGCGCAGCGCCCAGGCCGTCAGCGCGATACCCCCCGCACCACCGGCGGCGAACAGGCGCGTCGCGGCCAGGCCCGCCATCGTGATCTCGTAACTGACGCCCCACCCGATTCGCGAGTCGTCGCGAACGAACACCGCGCGAAACAACCACACGTAGGCCGCGAACGAGCCGACGGTGAACAGCGCGGCCAGGACCAGCCACCAGACGTTGCCCTGCTGGAGCCGATTCCACGTCTCCTGCAGGCCGAGCAGCTTGGGCAGCACGAAGTACAGGAAGGCCACGATCGAGACCACGAACAGCGCCCCCGCCAACAGACGCCCACGGGTGAAGCGCACCCGCGGCATTTCCTGACTGGCAGCCGCGACCTCGTCCTCCGCCGGGTCCATCGTCAGCCCTCGGACAGGCGCGCGCGGACGGCGTCGATCTGCCCGACCAGCCGCCGGGCCAGGGGGGCAACACCCGGGGCCGCGGCCCGCACCGTCTCGGTGAGCAGCGCCCCGGCCAGCAGGTCGACCAGGTAATGCTCGCCGAGGTAGACGAGCGCCAGGCCCAGCATCCCCGCGTAGCCCCAGCCCACAGCCCCCGACACCGGGCCCACCTCGGAAAGCAGATGTGCACCCATCAGCGACGTAGCGAAATGCAGCGACGGCATTGCAGCCAGCGGATTTCCTCCAAGGAAACTGTAAAGCGGCTGCCAGAGGTCTCCCCAGAAGACGGGGCCGTACTCGATCATCATGCGCCGAATCTCGACCTCGCGGCCCTCGTCCAGACGGCCCTCTGCCGCAGCCCACCAGGGCGGCGCCGTCGGTATCGCCCAGTAGAAGATCGCGCCCAGGTCGAACACCGTGTACATCCGAGCCGCGGCGGCCGGAAACCGGTCACCTCGGCGCAGGAGAATGTAAGCCAGGGCGCCGTGCGGGGTGAAGAACCAGATCCAGTGCGAGAACACGAGTAGCCGCTCGAACCGGTTGACCTTGCCGGGAGCCGAGAAGGCGCGCTGAAGGCGAACCGTGGGCAGGACGCCCAGCCCGAGCAGGCGATCGGCGACGATCGGATAGCGGACCCGCGCCCGCCTGGCCAAGCGCTCCGGCTGGTCGTGCGGCATCTCGTAGGCCGCGATGTAGGCCCACATGTTGAGCGCCGATACGGCGACCTGCCGGACCTTCCCCGGCGGCGCGACGACGCTCAAGGCCACCGGCGCGCTCCACGCCGCACCCAGGACGACAGGCGCGGGCAGACGAAGCCGCCGCCGCATGGCGGGCGCGGCCACCCCCGCGACGACGAGGGCCCAGGCAGTCGCTCGAATCCCCCTCGACACGGGCAAGGAACCGCGAGTATATGTGTCGGCCTCCGGCGCCTCCCCTCGCCCCGACCAGCGGCCTATCCCGTGGGTAGAATGCCGCGCCTTGCCACCCCCCCGCAAGATCCGACTCGGACGTCGCCTCAAGCGGTGTGCCGTCCCCGCGCTGGCCCTCGCCCTGGTCCTGATCGAGCCCTCGACGGCGCTGGCCAACTTCTTCACGCCGAAATCCGGCGGGTCGCCGAACGCGAACGAGATCGATTCGCTCTACAAGATCATCCTCTACCTGGCGGCCGTGGTCTTCGTCCTGGTCGAGGGCGCCCTCTTCTACTCGGTGATCCGCTTCCGAGCCAAGCGGAGCCGCGTGGCGGCACAGATCCACGGCAACACCCCGCTCGAGATCGGTTGGACCGTCGCGGCGGCGCTGATCCTGGTGATCATCACCGTGGTCACGTTCGTGAAGCTGCCGTCGATCATCAATCCGCCCAACTCGAACGCCAGCGCGTCCTTCCTGTCCGCCTCGGTCACCGCGCCGGCCCCGCCCAACGGGAAGAAGCTGACCATCTGCGTCCAGGGGCGCCAGTTCATCTGGCGCTACACCTACGGCAACGGGTGTCTCAACAACGCCTTCGCCGCCAAGCTGCCCTACAGCTACCAGGAGATGTACGTTCCCGCGGGTACGACGGTGATCCTGGACATCCAGTCCACCGACGTGATCCATTCCTGGTGGGTCCCCTCCCTCGGCGGCAAGGTGGATGCGGTGCCCGGCTACACGACGTACACCTGGTTCAAGGCGCCCAAGGCGGGAGCGCTCTATCACGGCCGCTGCGCCCAGCTCTGCGGTCGCCAGCACGCCTACATGACGGCACTGGTTAGGGTCCTGACCCCGTCGGCCTACCGACAGTGGCTCTCCAACCAGAGCCAGGCGATCAAGAACGCCAACAGTCAGGTCACCCAGCTTCGCCAGATCCTCACCGCCAGCGGCAACCTCTAGTCCCCATGTCAGCCATCACCACCCGTGAGACCCAGCTTCGGCCGATCCCCCAGGTAGTCGCCCACGAGGTCGTGCGCCCGCGCCAGACCCGGCGCTGGATCGACTGGGTCATGACCACCGACCACAAGAAGATCGGGATCATGTACCTGGTCCTCACCTTCGTGTTCTTCATCCTGGGTGGGGTCGAGGCGCTGCTCATGCGCCTCCAGCTCTCGCAACCGGGCAACACCCTGCTGAGCGGCGAGCGCTACAACGAGCTCCTCACGCTCCACGGGACGACGATGGTCTTCCTGTTCGTCGTTCCCGTCATGGCCGGCTTTGGCAACTACTTCGTGCCGCTGATGATCGGCGCCCGGGACATGGCCTTCCCGCGGCTGAACGCGCTCTCCTTCTGGCTGCTCTTGACCGGCGGGTTGGTCTTCTACGCCACCCTCTTCTTCAACCCTCCGGAGGCCGGCTGGTGGAGCTACCCGCCACTGTCGAGCATCCAGTTCTCGCCCACCGGCGGGCAGGACGCCTGGATCTTCCTGATCCACCTCACCGGGATCTCCTCGCTGCTCGGCGCGATCAACTTCTACGCCACGATCGTCAACATGCGGGCCCCGGGGATGAGCTGGGGTCGGATCCCCCTGTTCATCTGGGCCATCCTGGTCTACGCGATTCTGCTCATCATCGCGCTCCCCGTGGTCGCTGCGGCGGTGACGATGCTGCTCACCGACCGCCACTTCGGCACCCACTGGTTCGACCCCACCGCCCATGGCTCGCCCGTCCTCTGGCAGCACCTGTTCTGGTTCTTTGGCCACCCCGAGGTCTACATCATGATCCTGCCCGGGTTCGGGATCATCTCCGAGGTCATCCCGGTGTTCAGCCGCAAGCCGATCTTCGGCTACAAGGCCGTCGCAGCCTCGACCGCGGTGATCGCGTTCCTGGCCACGCTGGTCTGGGCGCACCACATGTTCGCCTCGCCCGTCCCCATCGTGGTCCTCGGCTTCTTCATGCTCAGCTCGTTTCTGATCGGCGTGCCCACCGGGGTCAAGATCTTCAACTGGATCGCCACCCTGTGGCGCGGCTCGATCGTCATGACGACCTCGCTCTACTTCGCGGTCGGCTTCATCGCGATCTTCATCATCGGCGGGATCACGGGCATCTTCCTGGCCACCTTCCCGGTCGACTGGCAGCTCACCGACACCTACTTCGTCGTCGCCCACTTTCACTACGTGCTGATGGGCGGCGCGGTGTTTTCGATCTTCTCGGGGATCTACTACTGGTTCCCCAAGATGACCGGACGTCTGATGAGCGAGAGCCTGGGCAAGGCGTCGTTCTGGGTCATGTTCGTGGGCTTCAACCTGACCTTCTTCGTGCAGCACGCGCTCGGCCTCTCGGGCATGCCACGGCGGATCTACACCTACCAGCCGAACGAGGGCTGGACGACCTACAACTTGATCTCCTCGATCGGTTCCTACATCCTTGCCCTCGGGATCGCCATGACGATCGCGAACGTGGTGATGAGCCTGAAGCGTGGACGCATCGCGGGGCCGGATCCGTGGAAGGGCAACACACTCGAGTGGTTCGTCCCCTCGCCGCCCCCGGTGAACAACTTCGACGTCATTCCGCGCGTGCGCTCGGTGGAGCCGATGCGTGACATCCGCCGCCAGGTCGAGCGCTCGACCGGGGTGAGCCAGAAGACCGGCGGTAGCGAACGCTTCGCCGGGGCCTGAAGCTGAAATGTCAGCCTCACGCGTGACCCCGATCCACAGCCCGGCCGTGGCCGGGAACGCGCTCGCTCTCCACGCCCGCACCCGCCGGCTGCTCAGCGACTACCTGGAGCTGACCAAGCCCAAGGTCCAGAGCCTCCTCCTCTTCACCACGGTGACCACCATGGAGATCGCGGGCAGCCCGTCGGTCGTGAAGATCGGGCTCACCTGCCTCGGCGGCTACCTCTCGGCGGGCGGCGCGGGCGCCGTCAACCACTACTACGACCGGGACATCGACGCCCAGATGAAGCGGACCGCCTCACGTCCGATCCCGGCTGGGCGGATCACGCCGCGGGCCGCGCTGACCTTCGGGCTGACGCTGGCCGCGCTGTCGTTCGTGCTCATGTGGACCTGCCTCAACCTCCTCGCCGCCTCGCTCTCGCTGGCCGGGTTCCTCGGCTACGTGGGCGTTTATACGATCTGGCTCAAGCGCCGGACGCCGCAGAACATCGTGATCGGGGGCGCCGCGGGAGCAGTGCCGCCGTTGGTCGGCTGGGCGGCCACCCGCGGCAGTATCTCCTGGACGGCGGTCTACCTGTTCGCGATCGTCTTCTATTGGACGCCCCCGCATTTCTGGGCCCTCAGCCTGCTCATGAAGGACGAGTACGCCCGCGTCTCGGTGCCGATGATGCCGGTCGCCCGGGGCGAGCGGGAGACGCGTCGGCAGATCCTGCTCTACACGCTGCTCCTCTACGCCATCTCACAGCTCCCGTTCTGCGCCGGCGCCTTCGGCGGGACCTACCTGATCGGCTCGATGGTCCTCGGGCTCGCCTTCCTCGGCGGGGCGTGGCGGCTCTACCGACGGGCGGATCGTCGCGCCGCTCTCCAGCTCTACCTGTTCTCGTTGGCCTACCTGGCGCTTCTCTTCGGCGCCATGGTCGCCGACGTGAAGCTGTAGCCTTCGCGCACCCATGGATCGGCGCCTGGCTCGCAAGAACATCCGCTCGGGGCTCATCGCCGGCGCGATCGTCCTGATCATGTTCGGGCTGACGTTCGTGGCCTCCGCCATCTACGTCCACCCATGAGCATCACTCCGAGCCCGGCGGAGCATCCGGTCGACGCCCCGCCGGCCGGCGAAGAGCTTCACATTCCGGGGCCGACGATCCTGCCGCTCGTCGCGGCCATCGCGATCACCATGATCGTGATCGGCACCACCCTCAGCTGGATCATCTCCGGCGTCGGCGCCGTGATCCTGATCGTGGTCGCCGTGCGCTGGATCGCGGACACCCGCCGGGATATCGACGAGCTCCCCGAGCAGCACCTCTAGCCGCTGGCCGCCGCGGGCACCTCGCTCGTCGCCCCGTCCTCGGTCCAGCAGCGAACGATGTCCCGCATCGAGAGCATGCCCACAAGCTCGCCGCGCTCGACCACGACGAGGTGACGAAAGCCTCCGCGCACCATCGCCACTGCGGCCTGCTCCAGCGACCAATCCGGCGCCGCGAACGTGAGCTTCGAGGTCAGGTGGTCGGCCACGCGCTCGCTGGCCGGATCCTGGCCCGCGCCCACCGAATGCAGGATGTCACGCTCGGTGATGACGCCCGGCCCCGGCGCGTCGGGGTCCAGGACGACCGCTGCTCCCACGTGGCGCTGTGACATCGCGGCGGCCGCCTCGCGAAGACTGTGGCCGGGGCCGACGGTGAGAACGACTTCGGACATCCCCTCGCGCACGCGCATGGCCGCCTCCGCATAGTTTGCAACAATTGACGCAATCATAGAACGGCTGGCCTGGGCCGTGAGCTCAGCCACCATCGATCCCGCTGGACGATCTGGGCGGCGTTGGCCGTCGCGCCATTCTGCGTCCGGAATCCCTAGCATCCCGCCCGTACGATGCGTCACGCGAGGGGTCAGGAGTAGCGCCGTTGCGAAATCGCCCGCTCGTGCAGATGATCGTCTTCGGGGTGATCGGCTGCGCGATCCTGATTCCGCTGTCGTTGATCGTGCCCTGGTTCCCCACCGAGGCCTCGCGCCAGGCGGGCAACATTCACACGCTCTACTACGTGCTGCTGATCGCGTCGGTGCCGATCTTCGTGCTCGTCGAGACCGTCGTCCTTTACTCGGTGTGGAAGTTCCGCCTGCGCCCCGGCGACGGGCGGGTGGACGGGCCCCCGATCCACGGCAACACCCGGCTCGAGGTCGTCTGGACGGTCCTCCCCGCGCTGCTCATCATCGGGCTCGTCAGCTACGCCTACACGGTGCTGCGCTCCAACGAGGCCAAGAAGCCCAACCAGATGACGGTCAACGTCACGGCACGGCAGTTCGGCTTCGAGTTCTCCTACCCCCAAGCGAACGGCAAGACCGTGGTCGCCTCGGCTCTCTACCTCCCCAAGGACCAGCCGGTGGTGTTCAGACTCCGCTCGCTCGACGTGATCCACAGCTTCTTCGTGCCCGAGTTCTCAGAGAAGCTGGACGCGGTCCCCGGCATCACCACGACCCTGCGCGTCACCCCGACCCGGGACGGGACCTATCCCGTCGAGTGCACCGAGCTCTGCGGCCCCGGCCACGCCTTCATGCGCTCGACCGTCCACGTGATCTCAGCTTCACGCTTCCAGTCATGGCTCGCCGCACAGCCCACGAACCGCCCACCGCCGCTCGGGATGCCGGGGCCAAAGACCTCGCAGCCCGGGGTTCCGGGCTCCAAGGGCGGCGGCGTCACCGCCGGGACAAGTTCAGGAGGCTCCTGAGTTGCCAACTTCGGCGCGAGCATGGCAAAGTGATGGCGACCGGGGGAGCGGCAGACTGACGAGTCACAAGGTCGAGAGGGAGGCGAGCAGCTGATGGCGGTGGCAGTAGCAGAACCGACAGCCGAACGACCGCGCACACGCGTCCCCCTGCCGCCCCGGCTGAGAGCCGCCGGGTGGTATCGCGCGGCGCTGTTTGAGGTTCTCGGCCTGGGGTTTGCCTTCGGCATCACGGCGCTGATTCGGTGGCTTCAGCACATCCACCCCGTGATCAGCGGCGACGCCGTCACCACCGTGGCGCTGTTCACGGTCCCGATCTTCTTCCTGGTTGGAATCGGCGCCTGCGACTACTGGCTCTACTGGGCCGCCGGACGGGTCACACGGCCCGAGGATCACTCGGGTCACGGCGCCTACAGCTGGCGTGATTACTTCCGCGTCAACACCGACCACAAGGTGATCGGGATCCAGTACACGGTCACCTCGTTCTTCTTCCTGTTCGTGGGCGGGCTGTTGGCGATGCTGATCCGTGTCCAGCTGGCCAAGCCCGGGATGCAGTTTCTGACCCCCCAGCAGTACAACGGCGTCTTCTCGGTCCACGCCACGGTCCTCATCTTCCTGTTCGTGATTCCGGTCTTCGCCGGGCTGGCCAACTTCGTCCTGCCGCTGATGATCGGCGCGCCCGACATGGCCTTCCCGCGGTTGAACGCGCTCTCGTATTGGCTGCTGCCGCTGGGCGGGATCGTGATGCTGATGAGCTTCCTCGCCCCCGGCGGGTCGTTCGCCTCAGGCTGGACCGCCTACGCGCCCCTCTCGACCACGATGCCCCTCGGCCAGCTGTTCTTCTCGATCGGGGTCCAGTTCGCCGGGTTCTCCTCGATCTTCACCGCGCTCAACTTCCTCGTGACGATCATCACGATGCGTGCGCCCGGGATGAGCTTCTTCCGGATGCCGCTGCTCGTGTGGGCGAACTTCTCGACCTCGCTGCTGGTCGTGATCGCGACGCCGTTCATCGCCGCCTCGCAGTTCTTCGTCCTGCTCGACGTCGCCCTGCACTTCCACTTCTTCGACGCGTTCGTCGGGCCCAACCAGAACGGCAACGTGCTCATGTACCAGCACGTCTTCTGGTTCTACTCCCACCCGGCCGTGTACATCATGATGTTGCCCGGGTTCGGGATCATCTCCGAGGTCATCGCGGTCAAGTCGCGAAAACCGATCTTCGGCTACCGGATGATGGCGTTCTCGCTGCTGGCGATCGTCGTGCTCGGCTTCACCGTGTGGGCGCACCACATGTTCGTCTCGGGGATGCCGCCGTGGATCCGCATCCCGATGATGATCACCACCGCGATCATCGCGATCCCCACCGGGATCAAGATCTTCTCGTGGCTGGCGACGCTGTGGCGAGGCGTGCTCCACCTCGACACCCCGATGCTGTTCGCGCTCGGGTTCCTGACGATGTTCACGCTCGGCGGGATCAGCGGCGTGATGCTCGCGATGATCCCGTTCGACATCCATGTGAGCCAGACCTATTTCATCGTCGCCCACATCCACTACATGCTGTTCGGCGGCTCGCTGTTCACGATCTTCGCCGGCGTCTACTACTGGTTCCCGAAGATGACCGGCCGGATGTTCGACGAGCGTCTGGGCAAGTGGCACTTCTGGATGACGTTCGTCT
>DATGFT010000115.1:0-35049 GCA_035308915.1 Solirubrobacteraceae bacterium | reverse complement strand
TCTCGGCATCGCCCTCGATGACCGCTCGCGCCACCTCCATCTCGAGCTCGACGGCGCCCGCCGGCATCCGCTTGAACAGCCCGAAGTCCAGAAACGCCATCCGGCCGTCCTCCATCAGCATCGAGTTGCCCGGATGGGGGTCCCCGCTGAATTGGTGGTGGCGATACAGGCACCCGAAGTAGAAGCGGAACAGGATCTCGCCGATCCGGTCGCGGTCCTCCTGGGGGTAGCCCTTGAGCTCCTCGAAGCGGGTCCCGGAGACGAACTCGGACACCATCACACGCTCGTGGGAGAGGCTCGAGATCACATCGGGCACGTAGATGAACGGGTGCTCCCTGAAGATGCGGGCCAGCGTGCGCTGATTTGACGCCTCGAGCTCATAGTCGAGCTCCTCCTCGATCCGGTTGCGGATCTCGTCTCCGATCGCCTTCGGATCGAGACCGGGGGCGATCCGCTTGAGCACGCGAAGGATCAGGCCGAGGTTCTGCATATCTGCGCGTACGGCGGCCGCCACGCCCGGGTACTGGACCTTGACCGCCACGTCGCGTCCGTCGGTGAGCCGCGCGCGGTAGACCTGGCCGATCGAGGCAGCGGCCACAGGCTCCTCCTCGAAGTCCTCGAAAACGTCCGCGATGCGCTCCCCGAGCTCGTCCTCGATCACGTGGCGCATCTGCTTGAAGGTGACCGTCGGCGCGGCATCGCGCAGCCGCGCGAGCTTGCGCTGGAACTCCTCCCGGTAGTCCTCGGGGACCAGCCCGACGTCGAGGAACGACATCACCTGCCCGAGCTTCATCGCGGCGCCCTTCATGTGCCCGAGCGCCTCGACGATCTGCTCCGCCGCCTCGATGTGGCGGCGCTCTAGCGCGGCCTCACGGCCCGCCTGGTTGCGCGCGAGGTTGCCAACCTGGGTTCCCGCTTCCCGGATTGCCTGTCCAGCGGCAAGTCCCCCAATCCTGGCCGTCCGCCCCACGCGCGAGGTGGGGATCCTGTCCTTTGCCACTGAAACTAATCCTAGCCGCCGGCTGGGCCGGGGCCGGCGCCGGCCCGCTCGACCTGCGACCCGGGCACGATGTCGTCGGAACCGTCGCCCCAGCGGACCCACGCCTTGTGGCCGCCGTCGTAATCGCGGGCGAACAGGATCAGCGTGGCCGGCTCGCCAAACGCGGTACAGGGCTCGTTTCCCTCAGGATCGACGCCCCGCCAGATCCGGACGAACGGGTTGTGCTCGATTTCCGTGGCAACCGTCGTCGGCTCGGTGTGGCCGGGGTGAATCCGCGTCTCCCCGGGCAGCACGAGGAGTCGCTCCATGATCGAGGTCTTGAGGTCGGCGTACGTCGTGTGGCCGGGCGCCCGCACGCCCCCGACGGAATCCTTGAACAGCGTGTCGCCGGTGAACACGTCGGTCGGGCGGGCCGTCCCGCCCACGACGAGGGAGAGCATCCCCGCCGTGTGGCCGGGGGTATGGAGCGGTTCGATCTCGAGCGCGCCGCTCGTGATGATGTCCCCGGGAGACATCGTCCCGGTGACTCCGTCCACCTGCTCGGCCTCGAGTGGGTGGATCAAGACCACGGCATCCGGGTAGCGCGCCTTCACCTGGCCAAGCTCTGAGACGTGATCGTGGTGGTGATGGGTGAGCAGGACGTGGGTCAGCTCGAAGCGCATCCGCTCCAGGACCTCGAACAGCGGCTCGACGGGTCCACCGGCGTCGATCATCACCGCGTGGGCCCCCAGCTCGTCCGCCACGAGGTAGGTGTTGGACAGGAAGTCGTCGTTCATCGAACGTTCGATGATCACCGTGCGAGCGTAGCGGTAGGCTGACGTCGATGAGCCTGATTCACACGTGCTACCGGATCACCGATGTTGATCGCTCGGTGCAGTTCTACGAGGCGCTCGGATTCGAGGAGAAGCGCCGGGCGCCGATCCGCGATGAGGCGATCAACATCTTCATGGGTCTCCCCGACGACGGCGCGGAGCCGCGGCTCGAGCTCACGTACAACTTCGGCGTCGACTCCTATGAGATCGGTACCGGGTACGGTCATATCGCGATCACGGCTCCGGATCTCGACGGCACCTTGGCCCGGCTCAAGGAGCAGGGGATCGAGCCCGAGCGGCCGCCCTACACGATCAGCGAAGGCGGCAGCCGCCTGTGTTTCGTCCGCGATCCCGACGGCTACCGAATCGAGTTGATCGAGCGCGGCTGAGCGACCGCACGGCAATCGCCTGATGGACCGGACCGCCAAGATCGCCTATCTGCTGGAGCGCATGGCGCAGGGCGTCGCGGCCCACGACCGGGAGAACCCGACTCACAACACGTGGGGCATCGGGATGGCCTACTTCGACATCGAGCGGCTGGGGCTCGAGGACGGCGAGGAGATCCTCCCGGGGATCGTGCTCAAGGCGGACGGCGGCCAGACTGGGCAATTCCGGATCCTGTGCGACGGTCAGCACGACCAGGGTGAGGTCGAGGAAGAGGCAGAGCTCGTGGACGCGGTGGCCGAGGAGGAGCTCGAGGTTCCGGTCTACTCACCTGGGGCGCGACCGGTTCCGCCCTCGCCCTAGCCGCGCGTTACCTGGCCCTCCGCCTGCGTGACCGCGCGTCGTGGCGCTGGTTCCACGCGATCAGCTGGCGCGCGTAGTCGACCGCCTGCGAAGGCGTGCGCGCGATGTGAAAGCCGCGTGGGTAGCGCAGCAGCTCGACCTCCTTGCCGAGGAGCTTGAGGCCCGTGTAAAGCTCTTCGCCCTGCCCGATCGGAACGCGGATGTCTCCCTCCCAGTGGATCACGAGCACGGGGGTTCGCACTCGGGGCAGGTACGTGAGGGGAGAGCGCAGGGTGTATTCCTCCGGCCGCTCCCACGGTGTGCCGCCCATGTTGAAGCGGGCGAACTCGGGGATCTCGGTCGTGAGCGCCATGCTGGTCTGGTCGATAACCGCGGCCACCGCAGTGGCGGCCCGGAAGCGATTCGAGCGACCCACGATCCAGGCCGTCATGAAGCCGCCGTAGGACGCGCCGCTCAGGAACATTCGCTCTGCATCCACCACGCCGCGCTCGACCAGGTCATCGCAGCAGGCGAGGATGTCCTCACAGTCCGCGCCGCCCCAGTCACCGGTACACGCGGAGGTGAACGCCTGCCCGTAGCTCGAGCTGCCCCGTGGATTGGGGAGCAGGACGCAGTAGCCGGCGGCCGCGATCGCCTGGTGGAAGGCAAGCCAGCGTCCGGCCGGCCATGAGGCGTGAGGGCCTCCGTGGATGTCCAGGTGAAGCGGAAGCGATCGCGCGGGTCGATTCGGCGGCAGGAGCGTGAAGTACTCGACCTCGGTCCCGTCGGGGCGGGTGATCGTGCGGCGCCCCGCGGGTGATAGCTCGACCTCGGCCAGGAAGTCGTCGTTGAGACGGCTGACCGGCTTGGGTTGACCGCCGCCCACGGTGCGGACGAACACCTCGCTCGGCCGATCGAGCCACGAGGCCGTGAACGCGAGCGTGCGCCGACCGCGCCGTAGGGCAAACCCGTCGACCTGCATGTCGCCGCCGACGAGCTCCCGGCTGCGCCGCTCGCCGACCCGCGCGCGGTGGACGGTGAAGGCGCCTCGGTCGGCGATCAGCATCGTCAGCTCCCGCTCGCCTGACCAGCACAGTTGCGCCGGCATGCCCGGCGGAAGGGGCATCGGGCGATCGGTCTCGGGCGCCACCGGTTCGGGTTCGCGGCTGCCATCGGCAGGCACTACGAACACGTGCGTGTCGGCGTCCCAGGCGTCGGTGAGCGCTCCGGCGAAGGCGACCAGCGAGCCGTCGGGCGAGAACAGCGGCGAGGCCGCCCGCCCCCGGCCGCTCGTCAGGCGCCGCGCTCGCCCCCCGGCCAGCGGGACGACCCAGGCGTCGGAGCGGAATTGACGATCGTCGCGTCGCCGGGCGCGATCTGAGCAGAACACCAGGCTCTCCCCGTCGGGCGCAAACGAGGGGTCGTTGTGGTCGAACTCGCCGCGGGTCAGCTGGCGGTGTGACCCATCCGCAAGCTCGACCACGAACAGGTGCCGGCGACCTTCCTGCCAACCCACGCCGTCCAGTCGCGCGGCCAGACCCCGCACCCGGCGCGGGGCGTTCCGCTTCGCCGCGTCCTTCTCATCACGAGCCGGAGCCCCGACCCGGCAGACGACCACCAGTCGGCGTGAATCCGGCGAGAAGGCGAGCTGGAGGACCGGGCCCGGAAGGTCACCCAAGCGCAGCGGCGCGCCGCCCTCGAGTGGAGCCAGCCGCACATGCGCGCGCTCCGGCTCGTCCTCGGGCGTCGAGATGTAGGCCAGCCAGCGCCCGTCGTCGGAGAAACGTGGATGCCGGTCCGCCGCCCCCTCGCTGAAGCGCCGCGGCGCTGATGAGCCATCGGCCGCGACCATCCAGAGCGACGTCGACAGCCGGTCCTTGGTCTCGTCGGCCTCGGCGAGCACGAAGGCGATCCTTCGACCGTCCGGCGAGAGCTGTGGATCCGCAGCCGCCCTCAGCCGGAGCGCGTCCTCGACGAGGAACGCTCGCTTGTTCATCACGCTTTTCTCGCCGCTACGGCGCGGGAAGGCGCCGCCCTCGAGACGCGAATCCGCCCGGCGATCTCCTGGCTCAGGCGCTCGAGCGTCGGGCACTCGAGTCCGTGGCGCCGGCCCGCCCGGAGGACGGCGCCGGCGATCGCGTCGAGCTCGGGCTCCCGGCCGGCGGCGAGATCTCGTTGCATCGAGGATCCGAGCTCCGCATGAGCCTCATCCAACTCAGCCAGCACCGCCATCGGGTCGACCTCGGCGCCGGCGGCGCCCGCGACCGCGGCCGCCTCCCCGATCGCCGCCTCGAGCGCCGCTCGCCAGTGCGGGTCGGTGCGGATGTAGCCGATCGTCTGGCCGCTGGCGCTGGTCGTGCAGGCGAGTGCGACCAGCCGGACCAGCTTCGACCACAGGACCTGGGCTTCGCTCGCCTCCACGCGCGCGGGAACGCCAGCGCCTTCCAGGCGCTCCGCGATCCGCTCGAGCGCCGGCCGCCGTTGGGGGTCATCGCTCGCCAGGTCCACCCGCAGAAACGGGCTCGACTGCTGTATCTCTCCCGGGCTCAGCGCTGTCGACTCGACTCGGATCACGCCCGCGGCGACCCGTGCGACACCGAACCGGTCACGGAGCAGCTCCATGTGCTCGAGGCCGTTGAGTAGCGGGACGACCAAGCGCGGCACGGTCTCGATCCGCTCGAGCGCCGCCTCCAGGGTGGTCGCCTTGGTGGCCAGGAGCAGGACGTCGACCTCGTAGCTCAGAACCGGCACTGCGCGTGGCCGAGCCGTGAAGTCGCCGAGCCGCACGCTCCGGACCTCGATCCCATCACGCGTGATCACCTCCACGGTCGGTTCCCGTGCCACCACGAGCACCGACTCCCCGGCCCGCGCCAGCGCCGCGGCGAGGAAACCCCCGACGCCACCCGGCCCCAGGATCGCGAACTCCGTCACGCCCGCAAGCCTCGCACAGTAGGGTGCCTGCGTGACCTATTCGATCGTCGCCCGCGACCCTGAGACGGGCGAGCTCGGTGTGGCGGTCCAGTCACACTGGTTCTCGGTCGGCGCCATCGTGCCCTGGGCGTTGCCGGGCGTCGGCGCGGTGGCCACGCAGGCCAACGCGGAGGTGAGCTACGGCCCGCGGGCGCTCGAGTTGATGCAGCGCGGGGCGGGGAGCCACGAGGCGCTCGAGCAGCTGCTGGCGGAAGACCCCGGCGCGGCCGGGCGTCAGGTGGCGGTGATCGATTCCGCCGGCCAGGTGGCGGTGCACACCGGCGACGCGTGCATGGCCCACGCCGGTCACGTGACCGCCGACGGCGTGTCCTGCCAGGCCAACATCATGACCTCGGAACGCGTGTGGCCGGCGATGCTCGAAGCCTTTGTTTCGGCGGAGGGAACCCTGACCCGGCGTCTGCTGGCGTCCCTCGACGCCGGCGAGCGGGCAGGCGGTGACCTCCGCGGCCGACAATCGGCCGCCGTCTTGGTCGTGCCGGCGTCCGGTGAGCCCTGGGAGGAGGTCATCTCACTGCGGGTCGAGGACCACCCGGATCCCCTCCCGGAGCTGCATCGGCTCGTCGCCCTCCACGACGCCTACAGGTTTGCCAGCCGCGCCGACGCCCTCGTCAACGAGGGACGCCATGACGAGGCGGCCGACGCATACCGACAAGCCGCGGAGCTCGCTCCCGAGAACGACGAGCTTCGCTTCTGGGCTGGCCTGGCCTACGCCCAGGCGGGCGACCTCGATACGGGAGCCCGCCTGGTCAGCGAGGCCATCGGCCAGCACGCCGGCTGGAGGGAGTTGCTCGATCGCCTCCAACCTGACGTGGCCCCGTCAGCCGCGGCTGTTAGGGATCGGTTGATCAGCGCCGCGCCCGGGGTTTCCTCGGGTACGGTTTCTCCGCCACCAGCATGACGGAAACCGTTCAGACATCGCCCGCGCCGCGGACGCTTAGCGGGGACGGGGCGCTTACCATCGCGCCCGTCCGGGGGTTCGGCGATCTCCGGGCCTTCGTCGATCTGCCCTACCGCCTCCACGCCGGGACGCCGTGGGTCCCGCCGCTCAAGCTCGAGCGCTACATGTTCCTGAGCAAGAAGCTCAACCCGTATTTCACTCACGGTGAGGCCGAATATTTCCTGGCTCGGCGCGACGGTCGCGTGGTGGGCCGGATCACGGCACAGGTTGACCGCGCGTTCAACGCCTTTCACGGCAACCGGTGGGGGAACTTCGGCTTTCTCGAGTTCGAGGACGACCCGGCGATCCTCGACGCGCTGTTGGCCGCCGCCGAGGCCTGGCTGCGCCAGCGCGGCTGCGAGCGGATGGTCGGCCCGATGGATTTTCAGCTCAACGACGAGAGCGGAGTCCTGATCGAAGGCTTTGAGCTGGCGCCGATGATCCGCCAGCCCTGGCACCCGCCCTACTACCAGCAGTATGTCGAGGCAGCGGGCCTGACCAAGGCGCACGACCTCTACAGCTACTGGCTCGACGTCTCCGACCGTGATCAGGTTCTGCCGATCCTGCCCCAGATGGCGGAGCGCGCACGTGACCGGTACGGCATCCGGGTCCGGAAGATGTCACGCCGACATCTGCGGCGGGAGATGGATGAGTTCGCCAAGGTCTACAACGCGGCCTGGTCAGGCAACTGGGGATTCGTTCCGTACTCCAAGGAGGACCTCGACGAGCTGGCGCGGACCTACCAGCTGATCTACAGCCGCGACTGGTTCATGGTCGCCGAGCTCGGCAGCGAAACCATCGGCATGGCGATCTCGGTGCCTGACATCAACCAGGTGCTGCGGAAGATGAAGGGCCGCCTGCTCCCGTTTGGCTGGTGGCATTACCTGAACAAGGGCCGCATCATGGATGCCGTGCGGGTCGGCTTTTTGGGGGTCATGCCCGAGCACCAGCACACCGGCGCGGCCGCGCTGCTCTACATGGAGCACTACGACATGGCGGAGAAGACGCGGCAGAAGGCGGGCGAGCCCGGCTTCATCCTCGAGAGCAACAGTTCGATGAATCGCGCGCTGGAAGCCATGGGGGCCAAGATCATCAAGCGTTACCGCGTTTACGAGCGGCTGCTGCAGGATCAGACCGCTTCGGGTCGATCAGAACCCCAGGGTTGAGCACGGCCGCGGGATCAAGCTCGGCTTTGGCCGCGCGGAGCGCCTGCGCGAATGGCTCCGGACGCTGACGGTCATACCACGGGCGGTGATCACGCCCGATCGCGTGGTGGTGGGTGATGGTTCCTCCGGCGGCGAGCACGGCGTCAGACGCCGCGCGCTTGATCTCGGCCCATTGGTCGAGCTCCTCGCCGCGCCGGGCGGGCGCAAGGATGGTGTAGTAGGGCGCCGGACCGTCGGGGTACACGTGCGTGAAGCGACAGGTCACGGTTCCGTCCCCGCTCACGGCGCGCACGGCAGCCGAGGTGGCATCGAGCACTGCGGCATGGAAGCGCTCGAAGCGCTCCCAGGTGATCGCCGTCTCGAAGGTCTCCGAGAAGACGCCCATGGCGACGAACGTGTCGCGCAGGTAGGGCGCGCGCAGAAACGACTCACGCCAACTGCCGACGGCGTCGCCACCGCGTCGCTCCGCCGCGCCGCCAAGCTCGCCGCAGCACCGCAACGCCAGCGACAGCAGCGGCTCCACGTCGAGGTCCGCCGCCTCGAAGCCCAAGACCAGCAGAGCGCCTGATCCATCTCCCGCGCCGGTGATCCGCGCCTCGAGGGGATCGATCAGCCGGCAGTTACTCGGATGCAGGCCGGACTGGGCAAGCGCGCGCACTGCGGCAGCGCCGGTGAGGAAATCCGGGAAGCGAACCGCTGCCGACGCGCGCTGGCGCGGCCGCGGCCGCACGCGCATCCAGGCTTCGGTGATCACGCCGAGGATCCCCTCGGATCCGATCAGCAACCGGTCCGGGGAGACCCCGGCGCCCGAGCCCGGCAGGCGGCGGGACTCCCAGAGCCCGCCGGGGGTCAGCGCCCGCACCGACTCGACCAGGTCGTCGATGTGGGTGTAGAGGGTCGCGAAATGACCGCCTGAGCGGGTGGCGATCCAGCCGCCGAGCGTCGAGAACTCAAACGACTGCGGGAAGTGGCGGAGCGTCAGCCCCTGCTCGCCGAGCTGGGCCTCGAGCTGCGGTCCGAGGGCACCCCCCTGGATCCGCGCCGCCTGCGAGACCGGATCGATCTCGAGCACCCGGTCGAGACGCCCCAGGTCAAGCGTGATCACACCGTTGTAGCCGTCGGGGACGTCAGCCTCGACGCCACCCGCCACGCTCGTCCCGCCGCCGAACGGAATCACGGCCGCGCCGGCACCCGCCGCCCACTCGAGCACCGCCTCGACGTCGGACTCGTCGCGCGCACAGGCCACGAGGTCAGGCGGGTTCTCGAAGCGGCCGCGGAAGGCGCGGATGACGTCGCGGTAAGAGCGGCCGTAGGCGTGACGGGCGCGCTCGTAGGTTTCGTGGCTGCAGATCGCCGCCAGGCGGCGAGGTGCCTCGAGCCGCGGCTCGGGCAGTTCGATGCTCTCCAATGGCACGGGCGTCTCGAGCTCCTCAGAGCCGAAGCCGAGGTGCTCCCTCAGGAAACGTGCACTGGCGCGAAGCTCCTCCGGGGAGGCCTGCTCGTCCTCGTAGCCCCAGCCCCAGTGCTTGATGCGGCGCTTCACTCCAACCGCGAGCCTACCGGCAGCGCAGGTACCGTTTTGCCCCATGACGCCTGCCCCCGGCATCCTTGCGCGTGGTCCGTGGGACCCCGAGCAGGTCGAGGTGTCGTGGCGCTCGGATGAGTTCGCGCCGGCGGAGGCGGTGCTCGAAGCCGCCGATGACGCGATCGCGGCCCTGCGCCGCCGCGGCTCACCCTCGCACGACGGCCTGGCGGCTCGGCTGGCTGACTTCCAGGCGGGCCCCGGGCGGCTGAGCCTCGAGCTTCAGCCCGTCCGCTGGGCGGTCCGGCTCGGCCCGCACGCCGCCCGGAGCCTCTCCGTCCAGTGCGTCGTACGTGACTCCGAGGGGCGATGGCTCGCCGGTCGCCGCGCGACGTGGCTCGCGACCTGGGCCGGGCGCTGGGCGCTCGGCGCCGCCGGCTCCGTCGAGGTGGATGAGAACCCGGCTGACACGCTGCGGCGGGAGCTCCGCGAGGAATGGTCGGTCGACCCGGTTCGCCTGCGCGTCGAGGCGCTGGTCGAGCTGCCAAGCGAGATGGTGCTGCTGGTGGGGCAGGCCTGGCTGCCCTCCGGCGCGACCGTCTCCCCGGATGAGGAGCACGACGAGTTCGCGTGGTGGCCGGCGGACGTCGAGCGGTGGCCCCAGGAAGCGGACGAGCCGCTCCGGAGGATCGGGGCGCTGCTCGGCGGAGCGCCGTGAAACTCGTCACCTTCAACCGGCTCCGGGCCGTCTCGTTCATTCACTCCTGCGTCTATCTCGCCTTGATCGTCTGCGCGGTTACGCTCGGGCCAAAGCCGACGGCGACCTACGTCCTGGGTTGGACACACGGCCTGCTCTGGATCGGGATGTCGCTCGTCTGCATCCTCGCGGCGCGGGCCCGGATCATCCCGTTCTGGCTCGCGGTGACAATCGCCGTTCTGGGGGGTCTGGGGCCCTTCGCGGGGACGATCGGATTCGTCGTCGAGAGCCGTCGCCGGCGCCGTGAACTATCGCCTCTGGGCGGTCACCAAACCTCAAAGACAGTCCTGGATTAGCCGTTACAGTTGAAGTGATGGCGGTTGACAGCGGGACCGTTCAGGTAGTGATGCCGGCGATGGGTGACTCGGTGGCCGAGGGCACCGTGCTCGAATGGCACAAGGCGGTTGGCGATCCCGTGGAGGCGGACGAGACGCTCGTCGAAATCTCGACCGACAAGGTGGACGCCGAGGTTCCGGCCCCGGTCGCGGGCGTGGTCGTGAAGATCCTGGTTGCCGAGGGCGAGAGCGTCGCCGTGGGCCAGCCGTTGGCCGAGATATCGGTGAACGGTGCCGGCGCGCACAGCGACGGTGACGGTGCTCATCCGGCGGTCCAGACGCCGGTCTCCGGCGAGTCGCCGCCCACGAGCGTTGAGGAGGAGGTGGCGAGCGCGGTCAATGAGGCCGAGTCGCTCGCCGCCACTCAGGCGGCGACGGGGGAGCTCATCGACATCGTGACTCCGGCCGGCGGCGAATCGGTCACCGAGGGGACGATCCTCGAGTGGGCGGTCAAGGTGGGTCAGTCCGTGCGGGAGGGCGACACCGTGGTCGAGATCTCGACCGACAAGGTGGACATGGAGCTCCCGGCCCCGGTAAGCGGGACGTTGGTCGAGATCCTGGCCGAGGAGGGCGAGACGGTCAGCGTCGGGCAGACGGTCGGACGGATGAGCGCGACCGTCGCCGAGGCGGTGGCGCCGGAGGCGCGCGGCGCGCAGACAGACAGTGCTGAAGAAGTTGACGCCGGCGCAACCCAGTCAGCATCGTTCGCCGCCAACGCCTCGCCGGTGGCGCGCCGACTCGCGCAGGCCGAGGGGATCGACCTCACGAGTGTGGCCGGCAGCGCGCGTGGCGGCCGCATCACCAAGGCGGACGTGATCGCGGCCGGCGGCAACGGAGCGACAGCCACCCCACCGGCGGCCGCTCCAGCGGCCGCCCCATCAGCCCCCGGCGGTGAAGCGCAGCTGCTGAAGGGCGGCGCGGCCGTCCTCGCTCGCTACATGGACGAGAGCCGCTCCGTCCCCACGGCCACGAGCTTCCGCACCCTGCCCGTGACGGTGCTCGCTCAGCGCCGGGCCCAGCTCAAGGAGGCCGGCCACCGAGTCTCCTACACGCACCTGATCGCCTACGCGATCGCGCGCGTGGCCACCGAGGAGATGCCGGTCATGGCACAGCACTTCGCCGAGCTCGACGGCAGGCCACACCGGATCGACGACGGCGCGGTCAACCTCGGGCTGGCGGTCGACGTCGAGCGCAAGGACGGCGGCCGGACGCTGATGGTGCCGGTGATCCGAGACGCTGGCCGCCTCAGCTTCACTGAGTTCCTCGATGCCTACAACGCCCTGGTGGAGAAGGCGCGCACCAACACGCTGACCGCGGACGATCTGAGCGGGGCCAACATCTCGCTCACCAATCCGGGTGGCATCGGAACCGTCGCCTCGGTACCTCGGCTGATGACCGGCCAGGGGACGATCGTGGCCACCGGCTCGATCGGCTATCCGCCCGGCCTCGAGCAGGTTGGCCAGGCGATCGGTGCCGAGCAGGTCATGACCATGACCTCGACCTACGACCACCGGATCATCCAGGGCGCCGAGTCGGGGCGCTTCCTGGCCCGGATCGAGGCCTACCTCCACGGAGAGGCCGGCTTCTACGAGCGAGTCTTCGGCGACCTCGGGGTCGGGCTCGGGGCGGTACAGCCGCTGAGCGTTCCCGCGCCCGCGGCGGCTCCCGCCCTCGCCGCGCCGGCCGCCCCGTCGGTGGCACCGGACGAGGAGCTCATGGCCGCGATCCAGGCCGCGACCTCGCTGCTCAAGGCTCATCGGACCCACGGACACCTGGCCGCACGGCTCGACCCGCTGGGCCGAGAGCCCGAGGGCGATCCCGCGCTCGATCCCGAGCCGCTCGGGCTGACCCCTGAGCTGATGTCGAAGATCCCCAGCCGCGTCCTGCGCATGTACGTGCCGGGCGAGACGCTGGCCGAGGCGCTGCCTCACCTGCGCGAGACCTATTGCGGACCGATCGCCTATGAGATCGAGCACATCGGCTCGCACCGTCAGCGCCTGTGGCTGCGCGAGGCGATCGAGTCCGGGCGGTTCCGCAAGGCGCTCAGCCCCGATGAGCAGAAGGCGCTGCTCAAGCGCTTGACCGAGGTCGACGCGCTCGAGCGCTTCATGCACAAGGCCTACCTGGGCCAGAAGCAGTTCTCGATCGAGGGCCTGGATATGACCGTGCCGATGCTCGACGAGCTGATCCAGCTCGCGGCCACCGAGGGCGCCCGTGAAGTCGTCCTGGGGATGGCGCACCGCGGGCGGCTCAACGTCCTCGCGCACAACCTCGGACGCCCCTACGACACGATCTTCGCCGAGTTTGAGGGGACCTCGACGCTCGAACCGATCACGACGATCCCCCAGGGTGGCACCGGCGACGTCAAGTACCACCATGGCGCGCAGGGGTCCTATCAGCTGCCCAGCGGGGAGTCGGTGGTGGTCCGGCTCGAGTCAAACCCGAGCCACCTCGAATATGTCGCGCCGGTCGTCGCCGGCGCCACGCGCGCCGCGCAGACGACCCGCCGCGGACCCCACGCCAACCGCGACTCCAACTGCGCGCTGCCCGTGATCCTCCACGGCGACGCGGCCTTCCCGGCTCAGGGCGTGGTCGCCGAGACGCTCAACCTCCAGGCGCTCGACGGCTACACCGTCGGCGGCACGATTCACATCATCCAGAACAACCAGGTCGGCTTCACGACCGATCCGGACGACGCTCGCTCCACCACGTGGGCCTCGGACCTGGCCAAGGGCTTTGACGTCCCGATCATCCACGTCAACGCCGACGACGTGGCTGCCTGCATCTCGGCCCTCCGACTCGCCTTCGCGTTCCGCCAGCAGTTCGGCCACGACGTGATGATCGATCTGATCGGCTACCGGCGCTTCGGCCACAACGAGGCCGACGAGCCCGCCTACACCCAGCCCACGATGTACCAGGTGATCAAGAAGCATCCACCGGTGCGCGAGATCTACGCTCGGCAGCTGATCGAGCAGGGCGTCGTCAGCGAGCAGGAGTCGACGGAGATGACCGACCAGGTCTGGTCGGTTCTCACCGAGGCCCATCAGAAGCTCAAGAGCCGGATCGCCGCGGTCCGGGACATGGAGCCGGCGACCGGTGAATACCAGCTCGACCGCACGCCTTCGCCTGAGGTCAAGACCGCGGTCTCCTCCGATCGCCTCCACGTCCTGGGCGACGAGCTGCTGACGGTTCCGGACACCTTCATGGTGCATCCCAAGCTGGTCAAGCAGCTCGACCAGCGGCGCGAGGCGGTCGAGGGCGGCGAGGGGATTCAGTGGGCCCAGGCCGAAGAGCTGGCCTTCGCCTCGCTGCTCACCGAGGGCATCCCGATTCGCCTGACCGGTCAGGACACCGAGCGAGGGACGTTCAGCCAGCGCCACCTCGTCCTCCACGATGCCCGAACCGGACAGGAGTACTCACCCATCCAGCATCTGCCCGGATCGCTGGCCCCCATGGAGCTCCACAACAGCCCGCTTTCCGAGATGGCCTGCGTCGGCTTCGAGTACGGCTACTCACAGGAGGCGCCGGAGACGCTCGTTCTCTGGGAGGCCCAGTTCGGCGACTTCGTCAACGGCGCCCAGGTGATCATCGACCACTTCATCGTCGCCGGACTGGCCAAGTGGGGCCAGACCTCACGACTCACCCTCCTCCTGCCCCACGGCTATGAGGGCTCAGGCCCCGAGCACTCCTCCGCGCGCGTCGAGCGGTTCCTGCAGCTGGCGGCCGAGGGCAACATTCGGATCGCCAATCCGACCACCCCGGCCCAGTACTTCCACCTGCTCCGCCGTCAGGCCCGGATCGCCAAGCAGCGTCCCCTCGTCGTCCTTACCCCGAAGAGCCTCCTGCGCCTGCCGCAGGCGACGAGCCGACTCACGGAGCTGACCGACGGCCGGTTCGAGCCGATTCTCGCCGAGCCCGGGATCGAGTCCGAACCGGTCACCCGGCTGATCCTGTGCAGCGGCAAGATCTACTACGAGCTCGTGGGGCACGAGCTGCGCGGCGAGAGCCCGCAGGTCGCGGTCGGACGCGTCGAGCTGCTGTACCCGTTTCCGCAGGCCGAGATCCTGGCCCTGATCGCGCGCTACCCGAACCTCCGCGAGGTCGTCTGGGTTCAGGAGGAGCCGCGCAACATGGGGGCCCGGGCGCACATGTCGGCGCGGCTGCGCCAGATCCTCCCCGAGGAGCTCGAGTTCGGCTACATCGGCCGGCCCGAACGGGCCTCGCCCGGCGAGGGCTATCCCATCGCCCACGCCCTGGCCCAGGACCGGATCATCCGCACCGCGCTCAACCTCCGCTCGCCCGTCTCGCAATTCCCGCTGGCCGAGCCGGGACAGCGCTGATTCTGGCACCCTTTGCGTCATCCGCTTCCGACGTGATGGCACGAGCAGGGACACCGCGCGACGTCATCTGACGCCGAGTTTCGGCGTGCACGACATGGCGATCGACCTCGGGACGGCGAACACGCTCGTGTACGTCGGCGGCCGAGGCATCGTGATGTCCGAGCCCTCGGTGGTGGCGTCCGATACCGAGACCGGCCTCGTTCACGCCGTGGGTGCCGACGCCGAGCGGATGATCGGGCGCACGCCGGCCACGATCGCCGCCACCCGGCCGCTGCGCCACGGAGTGATCGCCGACTTCGAGGTCACCGAGGAGATGTTGCGGTACTTCATCCGCAAGACGATCGATCGCCGCTTGGCCCATCCTCGCCTGATCGTCTGTGCGCCCTCGGGCGTGACCGAGGTCGAGAAGCGCGCGGTCGAGGAGGCATCGCTCGCCGCGGGCGCCCGCCGGGTCCACCTGATCGAGGAGCCGATCGCGGCGGCCATCGGAGCCGGCATTCAGATCGAGGAGCCGGTGGGGAGGATGGTGGTCGACGTCGGCGGTGGCACGAGCGAGATGGCGGTGATCTCGCTCGGGGCGATTGTCGTCTCGCGCTCGATCCGGGTCGGCGGCTATGAGATGGATGAGGCGATCGCCCACTATCTGCGGGTGGTCCACCAGCTGGCCGTGGGCTCGCAGACCGCGGAGCGGATAAAGATCGCGATCGGGTCCGCGGTCCCTCAGCCGGTCGAGGACACGATGGAGGTTCGCGGGCGCCACCTGCTCACCGGGCTGCCCACCGCCGTGTCGCTCTCCGCGGGCGAGGTGCGGGGGGCGATCACCTCGACGCTCGGGGAGATCCTCCAGGCCATCCGCGACACGCTCGAGGAGACACCGCCTGAACTCGCGGCGGATATCGCTCGTGACGGGATCCTCTTGGCCGGAGGTGGGACGCTCATCCGCGGGTTCGCGGAACTCGTGGCCGATGAGACCGGGATGCCCGTGTATTCGGCGGAGTCGCCACTCACGTGTGTCGTCTATGGCTCAGGTCAGGCCCTCGACCATCTCGACAAGCTCGCGCGGACGACTCGTTACCGCGGTCCCATGGTCACCCCCGGCCGCCGCGCCACGTAGCCGCGCCGCGGCCGCCCGCAGCGCCGCCGCCAGTCCGCAGGCCGCCAGCAGGATCAGGAAAGGGTCCACCGGCTCACGGAAGCGCGGCGTCTCGGCGTTGATCAGCGCGACGCTCAGCCACAGCAGCACCGGGGTCGCCCACAGCCATCTGGGCGCCGCCCGCGCCGCTCTGGTGAGGGCGCCCGCCAATGCCAGCGCCGTCAGGGCCCAGAAACTGAACACCCCGATCGAGGCCGTGTTGGCGTCGATGCCCATCGCACGCGCCGACGCGTGCCAGGCGTAGGTGCCCTCGAGCTCGAGAAGGCGACGGCTGTTGTCGTAGATGACGGCCAGGGGCGAGAGCGGATGCTTCCCGATGTAGCGAAGCGCCTGACTCTGAAGCTCGGCTCCGAGCGCCGGCTCGCTGAGATGGCTGGAGCGGCGGATCAGCCCGCGCTCACCGGGGATGCCGTAGTAGATCCGCCACTTGTACGGAACCCGCGGGTTGGCCGCAGAGGCGGGGTTGTAGGTGCCGACGAGCGTGATCCCTGTCTCATCGCTCACCGGGACGAACCTGTGCAGCTCGACCGCGTTGCGGATCGTCCACGGGGCCACCGTGACCGCAGCCGCGAACAGCAGTAGCGCCGGCCCTGCGAGCGGACGGGCCAGATCCGCGCCCACCGTTCGCCGCAGCCGCCACGCCGCGAAGGCGAGCGGAAGGATGAGCACGACCCCGTTGAAGTGGGTCAGCGTGGCCAGCCCGGTCAGCACGCCGGCGGCGGCGATCCATCGGTAGGGGTGGGCGGAGCGACCGGCACGCAGCATGGCCCAGGTCGAGCCCAGGACGAACGGAGTGAAGAGGTTTTCCGCGACCAGGATCGCCGAGAGCTCGATCAACACTGGGTAGATCGCCGCGAGTACGAGCGCGATCAACCCGGTCAGCGCGCCGAGCGCCTCCTCGGCCACGAGCCCGACCATCGCCACGGTCACGGTTCCCAGCGCGGCCTGGGAAAGCCGCGCTGGGTGGATCGCCGGCCCGCGCCTGACCGGGTGGCCGTCGATCAGGTCGACCGCCGCGAGCAGGTACGGGAAGCCCGGCGGGAAGTAAGCGCTCGGGCCGTGCGTGCCGCCGGCGCCGATCGTCGCGGTGTACTCGCCAGAGTGGGCGATCTGGCTGGCCAGCGTGAGGTAGGAGCCGGCGTCGTTGACCGGCCGGTACGACGTCCGCTGGACCTCGCCGACTCTGAGCGCCAGCGCGAGGGCCAGCACCGAGCCGATGATCAGGATTCTCCGGGCTCGCCGCCGGCGGACCATCACGCCCAGAGGTTATGGGGTGAGTCGGGCGGTGGGCTGGGCGCGGCGGCCTGCTGGCGGGGCTCTGGGTGGGTGTGGCGGCCGGCTCAGGCGGCGGCCTGCTCAGGCGGCGGTCTGCTCAGGCGGCGGTCTGCTCAGGCGGCGGCCGGGACCGCCTCGTCGGCGGACCGGCGCCGCGCCGCCCGCGGGGAGAATTCCAGCGCACCGTCCTCGATCGGCGCCGCCCGCAGACTGACCGTGTCGAGGAGGTAGTTGTGATTCAGGCGCCAGGGACGCTTGGATCCCTGCTTGGGAAGCTCGTGGAGCGCCCGCTGGAAGTAGCCCGACGAGAAGTCGACGAACGGCTCGGTCGGCATCCTCGGATCGGGATTGCGCGGCACGCAGTGCGCATAGCCCCGCTCGTCCATGTGCCGGAGCAGCCGCACCAGGAACTGGCACGTCAGGTCGGCCTTGAGTGTCCACGAGGCATTTGTGTAACCGAAGACCATGGCGAAGTTGGGGATGCCCGTGAACATGCAGCCGCGGTAGATCATCGTCTTCGGCAGCTCGACCGGGCGGCCATCGACCCGCAGGGCCGCGCCGCCCAGCGGCTGCAGGATCAACCCGGTGGCGGTGATGACGAGATCCGCGGCCAGCTCACCGCCTGTGGCGAGTCGGATGCCGGTCTCCGTGAACGTTTCGACTTGGTCGGTCACCACCGACGCGCGTCCGCTGCCGATGGCCTCGAACAGGTCGTCATCGGGTACCAGGCAGAGTCGCTGGTCCCAGGGGTTGTAGCGCGGGGTGAAGTGGGTGTCGATGTCGTAGCCCGGCGGCAGCCGGCGCTCGACGCCGCGCCGGATGAACCTCTTGATCAGCTCCGGCCGTCGGCGGCTGAGCTGGAAGAAAAGCATCGCGATGAGCACGTTCTTCCAGCGGATGAGGCTGTAGGCGCGACGCGGGCTGAACAGCCTGCGCGCGGTGCGGGCCAGTGGATCCTCGGCCGGCAGTGAGACGACGTAGCTCGGGGAACGCTGGAGCATCGTCACGTGCTCGGCCTTCTGCGCGAGTGCCGGCACGAGCGTCACCGCGGTGGCGCCACTTCCGATCACGACGACCCGCTTGCCCGCGTACTCCACGTCCTCGCTCCAGAACTGGGGGTGAACGACCTGGCCACGGAAATGCTCGAGGCCTGGAAACTCCGGCGAGTAGGCCCGGTCGTAGCTGTAGTAGCCGCTGCACATGAAGAGAAACGAGCAGGTCAGCCGGGTCCGCTCGCCGCTGTCGGTCAGCTCGATCTCAAGCGTCCATCGCTCCGTCTCGGTTGACCACTCGGCGCCGAGCATCCGGTGGTGAAAGCGGATCCGCTCCTCGATCCCGTACTCGCGCGCGGTTTCCTGAACGTAGGTCCGAATCGACGTCCCGTCCGCAATCGACTGATCGCTGGCCCACGGGCGGAAGGGAAAGCCGAGCGTGTACATGTCCGAGTCCGAGCGGATCCCGGGATAGCGAAAGAGATCCCAGGTGCCGCCGATCTGCCCGCGTGCCTCGAGGATCACGTAGGACTTGTCAGGAAGGTTCGTTTGCAGGTGGTAGCCGGCGTCGATCCCCGAGATGCCCGCGCCCACGACGATCACGTCGAAGTGCTCAGGGGCTGACTGAAGTTCCTCGGGCGGCACCGGTCTCGAGAATCCTACAGTACTGAAGCTTTACGATGGTCCGAAATAGGGTGTGCTGAGCGAGCCTGGTGGCGCTGCGTGGGGCCGTCGCTGAGCGGATACCGAGGCCGGCGATCGGTGGCCGCGGTTGCCAGTCGCTCAGTGGATGCCGACGATCGCGGCGCAGGACCAGTTCGAGGCGCCGGCGCCCCCGCGCCAGATTCGGCTGGCCACGGCGTCCTGCTCGGCCTTGCTCGCGAGGTAGGCGGCCGGCCCGGTCCCGCCGAACAGCTTCCAGGTGCTGGGCAGGATCTGGTAGTAGCCGGACGCTCCGGCGCTATTGGGGGGGAGGTTCTGCCCGCCCGATTCGCAGAGGACGATCTGGTACGGGATCGCCCAGCCGCCGGAGGGCCCGAGGGCGGGGCCGGCGTTGACAGTGGCCGTTGAGGTCTGCGCCTGGGCGGCCCGCTGCGCCGCCTGTTGGGCCTGGATCTGCGAGATCTCCGCCTGCAGTTGGCTGGCTCGACTCCGGCTCGCCGAGAGGGCTTGCTGCTTGACCGACTGCGCGCGCTTCAGTGCGGCTTGCTTGGTCTGAAGCAGTGAGTTCATCCCTGCCAGGGCGCGCTCCCGCAACGTGGTGTCGTAGGTGAGCTGCCGATCCCGTAGCTCGAGCCTGGTCAACCGCCGCGCTGCGGCGTCGGCGCTCGCCTTGGCCGCCCGGGTCACCGCGATGATCGTCTGCTGCTGGTGCTCGGCGTCGTGCAGGTAGGTCAGGTTCTCGAGCAGGTTCCTGAAGCCGTTGGACTCGAGGACCGCGCTGACGAGGTCAGGCGGAGAGGACTCGTAGTTCGAAACCAGTTGGCGCGCCAGCAGCTCGCGACTACGCTGTAGCCGGGCGCGCAGAACCGAGAGGCGTCGCTCGACCTCAGCCCGCTCGCCCTCGACTGCGGCCAGGCGATTGCGGTCCTGAACGAGTTCGGCCTGAACCACCGCCTCACGCGCCTGCACGAGCGAGATCTGCCCGGACAAGGAGCTGATCAGCTGCGAGAGCGTCCCCAGGCTTGATTGGAGCTGCTGCTGACGGCTCTGCTGGCGGCCCAGCTCGGAGCCCAGCTGACCGAGGTTCTGGCTCGAGCCCGAAGCCGTTGGCACGAGCACCAGCGCGACCACGGATCCCGCCGCGGCCAGGGTCAGCACCCAGGGGCCGCGGAACGCTTTACGCCGGTGAAGACTCGTCATGTGCTCGGTGCCTACGGGGTTAGCTGTCGGGCTCGCGCTCTCGCGCTACGCCGCCATCAGGCGACGATTCGCCCCCGGGGAATCTGGGTCCCCCGCTTCCCCGCGCGCAGGCGGGGAATTAGGCGGCGGGCACGTTACCAGGCCGGGATGCCGCGGAGCGCCGGAGGCGCCGGGCGGCGGCGGGCGCCGGGCGCCGGGCGGCGGCGCGGCGGCGCGGCGGCGGGCGGCGGCGGCGCGGCGGGCGGCGGCGGCGGGGCCGCGCTCCGGAGCGGCCCGTGGCCCGACGGCTTCCAAAGCGCTCCGCGGAGTTCCGTCTCCCTATCCTCCGGCGGCGTGGCCAGTGCCCGGCAGCGAGAGATCATCGCTCGCGTCCGCGCCATACCCCCCGGGTTCGTGCGGACCTACGGCGACATCTCGCCCGGCGCGCCGCGGGTCGCCGGTGCCACCCTGCACGACTGCGACGACCCCAGCGTTCCCTGGCATCGGGTCGTCCGGAGCGACGGATCGCTGGCCAAGGGAGCGACGCAGCGCCGGCTACTCGAGGCCGAGGGCGTCCCCTTTCGCGGCGCGAGGGTCGATATCGGAGTCGTGCGCATCCCTGAGGACCTGCCCCTCTAGTGTGGGCGCAGCGTCAGGTCAGGCTGGATCCCCGGCCTCGGGGCTTTCATCTCATCACGCGCGAGGTGATCGAGGCGCTCCCGCAGCTCGGCGAGCTTGAGGTCGGGCTGCTTCACCTGCTGATCCAGCACACCTCGGCCTCGCTGGCCCTCAACGAGAACGCGTCGCCCGACGTTCGACGTGATTTCGAGTCATGGTCAAACGCGGCTGTGCCCGAGGACGCGCCCTACTGGACGCACACGCTCGAGGGCGCCGATGACATGCCGGCCCATGTGAAGGCTGCGCTCTTCGGCCCTTCGCTGACGCTTCCGATTTCGCATGGGCGCCTGAACCTCGGCACCTGGCAGGGCATCTACCTGTGTGAGCACCGCGATCACGGCGGCCCGAGAACGGTGCTGGCGACGCTCTTCGGCCAGTCAGCCTGATCGATTTTGGCCCCTATAGGGGCAGTTTTCGATCACGCTTCCCCAGCGACGGCACCCCGCCCGCATCAGCGCCCCTTCCAGACGGGCGGCCGCTTCTCGGCGAACGCCGTCGCGCCCTCACGCGCGTCCTCGGAGCTCATCACCGGCTCGACGATCTTACGCTGGCGCGTAAAGAACTCGGCCGAGGGCCAGTCGCCCGACTCGACCAGGATGCGCTTGCTCGCGCGCAGCGCGAGAGGACCGTTGACAGCGACCGCCTCGGCCAGCCGTAGCGCCTCCGCGAGTGCACCCCCCGGCTCCGTTAGCCGGTTCACCAATCCCAGCTCGTAGGCTCGCGCGGCGTCGATCGGATCGCCGGTGAGGGCGAGCTCCATGGCCAGGTTGCGGGGCAGCGTCCGGGGCAGGCGAAGGAGTCCGCCTCCGGCGGCCACGAGCGAGCGCTTGACCTCCGGAATCCCCAGGCGAGCGCCGCGGGAGGCGACGATCATGTCGCAGGCCAGGGCGATCTCGAGCCCGCCAGCCAGCGCGAACCCCTCCACCGCGGCGATCAAGGGCTTCTCGGCCGGGCGCTCGACGATGCCGGCGAAGCCGCGCTCGCCGGCATACGGCCGCTCGCCGGTCACGAATGCCTTGAGGTCCATCCCGGCGGAAAAGCCCTTGCCTGCGCCCGTGAGGACGCCCACCGAAAGGTCCGGCTCGCGGTCGAGCTGATCGAGCGCGCCCGCGATGCCCTCGGCGACCGCGGCGTTCACCGCATTGCGCTGGTCGGGACGGTTGATCGTGATCAGGAGCACGCGCTCCCGGCGCTCGCTGAGGACGGCCGCCTCGCCGTTCATGCCGCGAACAATCTCAGGTCTGGCTTGCGCTCGCCCCGGAGCACTTCGAGATCGACCTCGACGCAATCGATCTCCCGGGCTTGGGCCAGCACCCTGGCTTGGGGCTTGATGGTTTGCGCCGCCAGCACGCCGCGGCACTCGGCGAACGCCGGGTCCAGGCGAATCCGCTCCAGATACCGGGTCAACTGCTCGACGGAGTCGATGCCCGCCATGCGCTTGATCTCCACGGCGACCCATCGGTCGCCGGCGTCGCGGCACATCAGGTCCACCGGCCCGATGTCGGTCGGCCACTCGCGCCGCACGAGCCGGAAGCCCTCGCCGCACCATTCGGGTCGGTCCGCCAGCAGCTCTTGAAGGTCGGCCTCGACCCCGTCCTTGGTGAGCGCGACGTGGTCATCCGGCGAGCCCATGTCGTGCTCGGAGTCCGACAGGACCTCGGAAATGTGAATCTCGAGCCGGTCCTCACTGGAGGCCGCTCGCTTGCGCACCACGATCGTCGCCCCACCCTCGGCGCAATCGCTCTCCTCGATCACGGTCGGCGGCGTCATCCAGTTCAGCGGCTTGTAGCCACCTGCATCGGCGTGGACAAGCACCGAACCATCGGACTTGAAGATGATCAGGCGCAGGGATTCGCCGAGTACGGCGTTCAGGCGGCCCATGTAACGGACCGAGCAGCGGGCAACGAGCAGACGCACGAGGCGCCAGAGGCTAGGGTCGCTGCCGGATCGATCGCGCCCGCCCGCAGCGTCGGAGATCGGTAGTTGTCCGCTTCGCCCGATTAGACAAAGACGTTCTGGGCCTCATACTCAGGTCATGAGCGAAGCGGCGGCGAACCATCGCAGGGCCGCGGACCGTCATCAGCTCGCGGCCAAGAACCACGAGCGGGCGGCGAGGGTCTGGGACGGCCAGACCGACGGGCAGCGGGCCGACCTGCAACGTGACGTGGCTGAGCACGAGCGTAGGGGCGCGGAGCTCGAGCGGCTCGCGGGCACGCTGGACCGCTCGGCGGAGCTGGCCGAGCAACATGCCTGTCGCGCGACCGCGAACCCGAGTGCGGCGGAGGACCACGAGGCCGCCAGGCGAGCTCGCGAAGCCGCGGAGCGGGCTCGTACCCAGGCGGCCGAATGGACGAGGTCGATCACCGAGAGCTGACGGGCGGCGGCCGCAGGCTCGCGCCCTAAGATCAGAGCCGCGACATGCGAAACCAGCTGCGGCCCATCTTCGACCGGATCGTCATCAAGGAGCTAGACCCCGACCGGGTCCGGCGCTCCGGGCTGCTGGTGCCGCCCGGCTCCGACGAGCCGCCGCCTCAGCACGGAATCGTCCTGGCCGTCGGCCCCGGCCTGGACTGGTGGGATCACGTGGGCGTCACCATGCCCGTCAAGCCTGGCGATCACGTCGTGTTTCCCGCCGCCGCGGGAACGTGGGTGGAGGTGGACGAAGAACGGCTCCTGGTCTGCCGGGTCGGCGAGCTACTGGGCGTGCTGGAGCAGGTCGAAGCCTGCCCGGCCTGCGCCGGCAAGCCGCTCGCCGCGCACGAATCCTGCCCCGTGTGCGGGCGCGAGGGCTCGGTCTCCTCCTTCTAGCCGCGGTCGCCCGGGTCGGGTTGCTATGCCGCGGTCCGCTCGGAGAGCTCGCGTGGGCGTGAGCCGTCCGCGCGCGCGAGCAGGTCGGCCACCTCGGCATCGTCTCCCAGCGACAGGGCCTTCCGGCATGCGCCGATGCACTCGGTGACGCGGTCGGTCCGGGCCAGAGCATGGGCGTAACTTGACCACGCCACGCGTGACTCCGGAGCCAGTTGCGTGGCGGCATGCGCCGCCGAGACCTCGGCTCCGACGTCACCTTTGAGGTGGTAGGCGAGCGCCAGATCGAGCAGCCCCTCCACCGACGGACCCACCGACCGCGCCCGCTCGAGCGCGGTGATCGCGGCGCCACGATCCATCAGGCGGAGGCGCAGACGCCCGAGGCGCTCCCAGGCCGAGGCATCGTCCGGCGCGCGCTCGGCGGCGCGCGCTGCCGCCTCGGCAGCCAGGTCGTAGGCGCCCATGTCCTCGTAGATCCGCGAGGCGAAGCGCTCTGGTGTGGGACGGTCGGTATCGACGCGTGACCAGTCGCGGACGGTCCGCGCGGCGGCCGGAAGGTTCCCCGCCTGCCAGAACGCGGCCGTCAGCAGGCGCAGGACCATCGGATTGGTGGGCTCGGCGTCACGCGCGTAGATGAGCCGTTGCGCGGCGATCTCGGCATCGCCCTCGGCCAGCGCGTGCTGGGCCGCGGTCATGAATCGCTGCACTCGGTCAGCGGCCGGATCAGGCTTTGAGAAATCGACGAACTGAAGCGAGCCGGCGGGCACCGTGCGGACCCCGACCGCGAACAGGACCCGCGCCCACTGCTGGACCTCCTCGCCCTCGCCTGAGAAGTAGATGCCGCTGACCGTCCCGACGCCCCACTCGGGGTAGGACACGCAGCGGGCGTAGCGGTGAACCACGGAGTGGTCGGGCACCCGTGACCCGAACGGATCGTGCCGCGTCCGCTCCTCGGCCGCCTGACGGGCGCGCTGCTCGGCCTCGTAGGCGCGCCGCCCTGCTTCCTCACGCGCCCGGCGCGCAGCGGCCGCTGAGGCTCGAACTGCGCTTGAGCTGACCCGTCCGCCACGTGATGTCTCGGCCAGCTGCTCGAGCTGGTCGGCGGCCTCGTTGATCGCCTGGAGGTGCCGCTCGTGCTCGTGGCGGCGTCCCGGAGGTGCGACGTCGGGGTGCCAGCGCTTGGCCATTTGGCGGCGCGCGAGCTGGACCTTGCGCTGATCGAACGGAGCCTCGAGCTCCAGCAGGAGCAGTGCCTGTTCCACGTCCAGGATGCGCGCCATGACCCATTTACGTTAGCGGCGCGGCGGCTGTTCCAACTTGGTCGCAATTCGCCGCGGGTCTGTCGGCGCGGCTTATTTTCGGCCCGTGAGCCTCGCCTCATCACGCCCTCCGAGCCGCGTGTGGCTGATCGCCGTTGGGCTCGCCGCCCCGGTTCTCGTCGGTCTCATGGCTGCTTGGTTGGCGCTCTTCCTGAGCGGGCTGCAACCAGGCGGTGGGTGCGGCCCGCCCGCCGGCACCGACCAGGTGGCGCTCGGGCCGCCGGGCGCCGGCCAGCTGGTTGGAGCCACCGAGTACGGCGGCCCTGGAGATCCGAGCAGCGGCACGATCGGGGCCTCCGGCGCGAGTCTCCTCCAGCACCCGGACACCTATGCCGAGCTCGGCGGCACCACATTTGAAACCGCGACGGCAATGGGGGGCCTTCCGTACATGACGCCGCTGCGGGTCACCTGGGCAGATCACTCGGCGATCGCCTACAAGCGAGACTTTGGCCTCGGCGGAGCTCGGGTCGATGGCCTGCCACGGGTGATCGACCTGTGGTGGAGGTTCGCGGGCGCGCTGGGAATTCCGTACGAGAACGGCCTCTGGTCAGGCCCTGTCCACGTCGCCCGCCCGCCGGCCACCGGGGCCGCCAACGTCCTTGGCCAGGCTCCCGATGCAACTCCCCCTGCCGCGGGTCTCTGTTCGGCTGCTCCGACGGCCGGCGTGCCCATAACCACCGCCAACCGAGCCGTGCTCCTACCCGATGGCCTGGCCGCGGCTCCCGCGGACGCGCCGCTCGCGGTCAAGGAGATGATCGCGGCGGGCAACCAGATCGTCGGCAAACCGTATCTGTACGGCGGCGGGCACGGGATCCCCCTGTCCGAGATCGCCCCGGCTTACGACTGCTCGAGCAGCGTCGAGCACCTGCTCTACGGAGGGGGCCTGGTGCCGAGCAACTTCACCGTGCCCTCGTCAGCGCTCGAGAGCTTCGCGGACCCCGGGGCGGGCGCTTGGGTCACCCTCTACGCCAACCCTGACCACGTGTTCATGTACGTGGCCGGGCTGCGTTGGGATACACACAACGCCGCGGGCCCCGGCGATGGGAGCAGTGGCATCGGCTGGCATCCGCTGATCCGCAGCGCGGCCGGGTTCGTGGCCCGCCACCCAGGGGGGCTGTGAGGGCAATGACGCCAGGCAGGCTCCCGGCAATGACGCCAGGCAGGCTCCCGACAATGACGCCAGGCAGGCTCCCGGCGCTCCTCGCGCTCGCCGCGTGTCTCCTCGCCATCGCCGCCGCGCTCTCGGGTTGCGGGGCGCTCGCCGCCCCGTCGCCCAAGAGCCAGCCCACGCCGGCGGTGGCGGAGGCTCAGACGCGGCACGAATATCCGTCTCCGGCTTCGCGCCAGAGTGCCCCTGGCGGGTGGTCGTCGCCCGTGGCCGCGGTTACGGCGTTCGCCCGGACGTACACCAACTGGGACGCGCACACCGTCGTCCGCCAGATGCGCGGACTGGCCGCGCGGAGCGTGGGCCAGGCGCGGGCCGCGGTGCAGCTCGCCGCGGCCGAGACGAGCTCCGACTACGAGCTGCGGCAGGGTGGCATTGCCAACCACGGCACGGTCGAGGCGGTGGCGGCGCTGGCCGGTGGGCAGGGTCGGTATGTGGTCGTCACCCGTGAGTCGACGACCGCTACGGCAACCGCCGCCTACCAGGGACTCGCGCCCGCCTGGCACGTGACGATCGCCACCGTGGTCCTGGAGCGGCCCGGGCTGTGGGTGGTCAGCGGCTGGGAGCCCCAGAGCTGAGATCAATGGGCGATCACGTTCAGGAGGACCGCGCCGCCAAAGCACACCAGGGCTAAAACGCGGATCAGGACGCCCGCCCGGTCACCCGGGCGTCCGGTGACCATCCCCGCGATCGCGACGATCATCAGGACGACGGCTGTCAGCGCGAGGAGTGCGGCGGCGATGCGCACCCCTGTATGAAATCGCCCTGGGGAGCGCACCTGACAACCGCGCCGCGATCACCCCCCACCGGGGAGGCGATGGGGGCGGACGGCGCGACGACGGTCAGACGCTCAGCGCCTGAGCGCGCAGCTCCTGTTCGAGCGGCTGAACCTCCCGCAGCAACGCGCCGTCCGCGCCTCGGCGATAGGCGCCGGAACGCACCAGGGGAGGCGAGTAGGCGTGAATGGTCACGGCCGGCCGCCGGCCGGTGTGGAGGACGCGGTGGATCGCCGACGCCGGAACGACGAAGGTCGAACCTGGACCCATGACGCGTGAGATGGGCGGCCGATCGAGCCGCAGACGATCCTCACGCACCTGGCCGGAGATCACCGCGATCGCGGCAGCCGAATCGTCGTGGTCGTGATAGCCGGTGTCCTGATCCTGGCTCCAGCAGATGACCCAGGCGTTGACGTCCGCGTCATCCCAGATCTGCTCGTACACGCGGACGTCGTGGGTGTGCCTGACGAGGTGCTGCCAACGCTCGCGCGCGTTGGCCAGCTCAAGCGCAAAATCCGCGAGCTCGTCTGGGCTCAGGGGCATGTGCGGCCGGTGGGTGTGAGCATCTACAGGAGCATACCCTAGTAAATCAGTTGTTTTTGTGTAGTTCACGGTTGTGAGCCGCTCGCCCACGCCGCCTCGGCTCGGGTCGTTCGCGGCCTACCTGCTCGGCTGACCTATGCTGCAGGCGGCGCCATGTCCGCCCAGTACATCTTCACCACACACCGGCTCTCCCGGCGTTTTCCGCCCGACCGCGAGGTCCTCAAGGACATCTCGCTCTCGTTCCTGCCCGGGGCGAAGATCGGCGTGCTGGGGTATAACGGGGCCGGCAAGTCGACGCTGCTGCGGATCATGGCCGGACTCGACACCGACTTCGACGGTCATGCTGCGCTCGCGCCGGGGGCGAGTGTCGGCTTGCTCGAGCAGGAGCCTCAGCTTGACCCCGATAAGAACGTGCGCGGGAACATCGAGGAGGCGGTCAGCGGGGTACGCGCGCTGCTCGATCGCTTCAACGAGCTGTCGATGAACTACTCCGAGGAGACCGCCGACGAGCTCGGCGCGGTGCAGGAGCGGATCGACGCGGTCGACGGCTGGAACCTCGACACGACGCTGGAGATCGCCATGGACGCGCTGCGCACACCGCCGCCCGAGGCCGAGGTGGCGACACTTTCCGGCGGCGAGCGCCGGCGCGTCGCCCTGTGCCGGCTGTTGCTGAGCCAGCCCGACCTGCTCCTGCTCGACGAGCCCACGAACCACCTCGATGCGGAATCGGTGGCGTGGCTCGAGCGCCACCTTCAGGACTACGCCGGGACGGTCGTCGCCGTGACCCACGACCGTTACTTCCTGGACAACGTGGCCGGGTGGATCCTCGAGCTCGACCGCGGCCGAGGGATTCCCTACCAGGGCAACTACTCGGGCTGGCTCGAGCAGAAGCGGGCGCGGCTCGAGCAGGAAGCGCGCCAGGAGGTGGCCCGCAAGCGGACGATCGAGCGTGAGCTCGAGTGGGTCCGCCTGAACGCCAGCGCGCGCCGCAACAAGCCCAAGGCGCGGCTGAACGCCTACGAATCGCTGCTCGCTCAGGACGCACAGGCCAAGCTCGACAACGTCCAGATCCACATCCCGGCCGGTCCCCGCCTGGGCGAGCTCGTGGTCGAGGCCAGCGGGCTGCGCAAGGCCTACGGCGAGCGCGTCCTGTTCGAGGATCTGTCCTTCAGCCTCCCCCGGGGCGGCATCGTCGGCGTCATCGGCCCCAACGGTGCCGGCAAAACGACGCTCCTGCGGATGATCACTGGTCAGGAAGCGCCCGATGCCGGGACCCTGCACCTCGGCGAGAGTGTTGTCCTGGCCTACGTCGACCAGTCACGGGACGCGCTCGACGGGGCGAAGACGGTCTGGGAGGAGGTCTCAGGCGGCCAGGATCAGATCAAGCTTGGAGAGCACTGGATCAACTCCCGCGCCTACGTGGCGGGCTTCAACTTCAAGGGCACCGACCAGCAGAAGAAGGTGGCCAAGCTGTCCGGCGGCGAGCGCAACCGGCTGCATCTGGCGAAGCTGCTCAAGGAGGGTGGCAACCTGCTGCTGCTCGACGAGCCGACAAACGACCTCGACGTGGACACGCTGCGCGCGCTCGAGGAGGCGCTCCTCGCCTTCGCGGGGTGCGCCGTGGTTGTCTCCCACGACCGCTGGTTCCTGGATCGGATCGCCACTCACGTGCTCGCCTTCGAGGGCGACTCCGAGGTCCGCTGGTTCGAAGGCAACTTCGAGGCCTACGAGGCCTTCCGCCACGAGCAGCTCGGCGCCGTGGCCGACCGCCCGCATCGCATCACCTACAAGAAGCTGACCCGGGTCTAGGCGTGGCTCCCCCTTCCAAGGCTGTTCTCATCACCGGCTGCTCGTCCGGCATCGGCCGCGCCACCGCCCTCGAGCTGGCCCAGCAGGGCTGGAAGGTCTATGCGACAGCGCGGCGGCCGGAGACGCTGGGCGAGCTCGCCGAGCGCGGCTGCCAGACGCTCGCCCTCGACGTGACCGACGAGGACTCGATGCGCGCCGCCGTGGAGCGCGTCTCAAGCGCCGAGGGGAGCGTCGGGGTGCTGGTCAACAACGCCGGCTACAGCCAGTCCGGAGCCGTCGAGACCGTGCCCATCGAGGAGGCGAGGCGGCAGTTTGAGACCAACGTGTTCGGGCTGCTGCGGATGTGCCAGCTCGTCCTGCCCGGGATGCGCGAACAGGGCTGGGGGAAGATCGTCAACATCAGCTCGATGGGGGGGCGCCTGACCTTTCCCGGCGGCGGTCTCTATCACGCCACCAAATACGCCGTCGAGGCGCTCTCCGATGCCATGCGCTTTGAGGTCCGGGGCTTCGGCGTCGATGTGATCATCATCGAGCCGGGCCTGATCGTGACCAATTTCGGCGAGGTGGCGGCGGGATCGGTCGAGGCGGCGGGCGCCGACGGCGCCTACGCGAACTTCAACCGGGACGTCGCGAAGCTGACCGAGCAGGCTTACAAGGGGCCGATGGCCAGGCTCGGGTCAGGGCCGGAGGCCGTGGCCCAAGCGATCTTGCGTGCCATCACCGCCAAGCGGCCCCGGGCCCGCTACCCGGTCACGCCGAGCGCCCACCTGTTGATCAACCAGCGCCGCCTGGTGCCGGACCGGGTGTGGGATTTCCTGATGCGCACGCAGTACCCGCGCCCGGGCGCTTAGCGGAGCGCTGTGAACTGAGCCGTCGGCCCTCGGGACTGACCGGAGTGCCGGCAGCCCCGACGCTTCCGCCCCTAGCCCGCGACGCCCAGCTCGGCGTGCAGACCGGCTGCCAGATCCTTGGCGCTGGCGAACACGGCGTCGGCAGCGCCGAGCTCCTCGGCGCCGTAGGGGCCGCTTGTCACCGCGAAGCAGCGCACACCGTCGGCCGCGGCGCACGCGATATCCCGAGGCGTGTCACCGATCACGATGGTCAGCTCCCGTGGGTGGGGATGACCGACCTGCCCCGCGCGTCGCCGGGCGATCGCCGGCAGGGCGGCGCGATCTTCATCATCCGAGCCGAACGCGCCCTGGCCGGATCTGAAGTAGGAGCCGATCCCGGCGCGAGCCAGCTTCAGCCGGGCCACCACCTCATAGTTTCCCGTCAGCAGCGCGAGGATTACGTCGCCGCGGTCCGAGAGCGACTCGAGCAAATCGACGATCCCAGGCACGACGAATCGCGAAAGGTCAGCCGGGCAGAGGCGCGCGTAGACCTCGCAGCATCGCTCGCGGACCGCCTCGGCGCGGTCGGCGATTCGTTCGGCGGAGACGCCGGCATCGAGCAGGATCGCACGGGCGATCTCAGGATCGGTTCGCCCGGCCGGCGACACGACCCGGAGCGAGCGTTCGGTGAGCCGGACGCCATGCACCTCGGTCAGCGCCGCGTGCATCGCCTCGGCGTGTGCCGACGTGGCCCCGGAGAGGAGGGTTCCGTCGATGTCGAACAGCAGGAGCCGCACGTCGCCCGGCAGCCGTCAGCGCTCGAAGGTCATCCCCGGCTCGAGCAGCTGAGCGAAGGCCGCGATCACGCGGGCCGCGGCGTCCATGTCCTCGAGCGCCCCGAGCTCGACCGGAGAGTGCATGTAGCGCAGCGGCACCGAGACCAGGCCGGTGGGGACTCCCGCTCGGCTCAGGTGGATGGCGTCAGCATCGGTCCCCGTTCCGCGGCCGGAGGACTCGAGGCTGAAGCTGATTCCCTCCTGTTCGGCCGCCTGGTATAGGAGCTCGAAGACCTCCGGGTGGAGCGTCGTGCCCCGCGTGAGCACCGGGCCTGAGCCGAGCCCGTGCTCGGTTATCGACCCGAGCTCGATCCCCGGCTGGTCGGTGGCGAACGTGACGTCGACGACGATCGCGACATCCGGGTCGAGGGCAAACGCGCTGGTCCTTGACCCGGCAAACCCCGTCTCCTCCTGAGCCACCGCCAGCGCCACGACATCGCCGGGGGCGCCCCCGGCCTCGGCCACGCGACGGGCCGCCTCCGCAGCGACATAGCAACCAACGCGGTTGTCGAGGGCGCGGGATACGACGAGTCCGGGCCGGAGCTCGATCGGGTCGGCGTCGATCACGGCCACGTCGCCGACCCGAACCATCTCCCGCGCCTCGTCCGCGTCCTTGGCTGCGATGTCGATGTGAAGGTCCTTCATCTCGGGAGCGCTCTTTCGCTCCTCGTCCTTGAGCAGGTGGATCGGTTTGCGGGCGATGACCCCGATCAACTCGCCGTTCTTCGTGTGGATCCGGACGCGCTGGCCGACGAGCACGATCGTGTCCCAGCCGCCAACCGAGCCGAAGCGCAGAAAGCCCTCCTTGTCGATGTGGGTGACATGGAGGCCGATCTCGTCGATGTGCCCGACCACGGCAAGCCGGGGCCCGTCGGCCTTCCCGGGGACGCGGGCATATGACGACCCGACCTTGTCCGCGTGCACGTCATCGGTGAAGCCCTTGCAGTAGTCGCGCCAGACTGTGGCCGGCGCGGTCTCGTACCCGGAGGGGCCGACCGCGGTGAGCAGGCTGGTCAGGAAGTCGAGCGGCATCGCGCGGTAAGGCTATTGACACGGCTGGGGAGGAGGCGCACCGACGGCGTTGTCGATGCCGGTGGAGCAGGGTAGCCCTGAGTGATGCCCGACCATCAGAGGCTGACTCACGCTGCGCCCGAGCTCGAGACCGACGCCCTCAGCCTGTTTCTGGCCGAGGTGCGCCGCTTCCCACTGCTCAATCGCCAAACCGAGGTCGAGCTGGCGCGGCGAATCGAGCGAGGCGACCTGGAGGCCAAGGAACGGCTGGTCAACGCCAACCTCCGCCTGGTCATCGCCAACGCCAGGAGATACGAGGGGTTCGAGCTCCCCCTCCTCGACCTGATCCAGGAGGGAATCATCGGCCTGATCCGGGCCACGGAGAAGTTCGATCACCGAAAGGGCTTCAAGTTCTCCACCTATGCGACCTTCTGGATCCGGGAAGCGATCCAGCGCGCGCTCGCCAACCGCGCCCGCACCATCCGCCTACCCGTACACATCGGCCAGCGCGAGCGCCGCATCGAGCGCGCCCGGCAAACCCTGGCGGGCCGCCTGGGTCGGCCGCCGAGCGACCGGGAGCTGGCGGAGGAAACCGAGCTGCACATCTCGGTCATCCAGGAGGTCGAGGCCATGGCGCGGGTTGTCACGAGCCTCGACCGGCCGGTCGGCGACGCCGAGCAAACGCCACTGGGTCAGCTGATTCCCAGCGACGCCGTCACTCCCGAGGAGCGTGCCGAGTCGCGGGCGCGTGGCCGCGCGCTGCGGGAGGCTCTGGAAGACCTTCCCGAGCCGGAGCGCCGGGTGGTGAAGCTCCGCTACGGGATCGACGGTGATGATCCGGCTCCGCTGCGGGAGGCGGGCCGCCGCCTCGGCCTCTCGGCCGACGCCGTGCGCAGGCTCGAGCAGAGAGCCCTGGCTCGGCTGGCTCAGCGCCCGGAGCTTGAGAACCTGCGAAGCGCGGCGTAGGGGCGCCGCGGCGAGGTCGCAACCGCCGGCCAGCCACGCTCCACCGGGAGCGGCCAGCAGTCTTTAGCGTGAGGCAGGGCGGCGGCCGGAGATCACCGTGATGCTCGCCGGACGGCACTCAGGGGAGCGGTCGGGCTCTCCGAGATGGAAGGCAAGCCAGCGAGCCAGGTGAATCAGGGCCACAGCCACGATCCACCGCTACCCGGATCAATGCCGGGCTAGTCAGGCCGGCGTCCGTTGCCAGACAGCTCCCGCAGCACGAACTGAAGGATGCCGCCGTGGCGGAAGTAGCGCTGCTCCTTGGGGGTGTCGATGCGGACGGTCACCCGGAACTCTCGATCCTCGGCGCGGACGGTCAGCTGACGCGGGATCTCCTCGGCGGCGGCCAGGCCCGCGATCGTGAAGCGCTCGCGGCCGGTCAGACCCAGCGCCTGCGCCGACTCGCCGGGCTGGAACTGGAGGGGCAGCACGCCCATTCCGACCAGGTTTGAGCGGTGGATCCGCTCGAAGCTCTCGGCGATCACCGCGCGGACGCCCAGCAGTCGCGTGCCCTTGGCCGCCCAGTCTCGCGAGGAGCCTGATCCGTACTCCTTGCCGGCCAGCACGATCAGCGGGATGCCCTGCTCGAGGTAGCGCATCGCCGCGTCGTAGATCGGCATCTGCGCCTGCTCGCCATCCCCGAGGTACAGCGTGACGCCGCCCTCGACGCCGGGGACGAGCTGGTTGCGCAGGCGGATGTTGGCGAACGTCCCGCGCATCATCACCTCGTGGTTGCCGCGTCGGGATCCGTAGGAGTTGAAGTCCTTGGGTGCGACGCCGTGGTCGATCAGGTAGCGGCCCGCGGGACTGTCACGCTTGATCGAGCCCGCGGGGGATATGTGATCGGTGGTGACGCTGTCTCCGAGCACGGCCAGGACCCGCGCGGCCTCGATGTCGGCGATGGCCTCGGGCTCGGCGGGCAGGGCGTCGAAGAACGGCGGTCGCCGCACATAGGTGGAGTCCGGATCCCAGGCGACCGAGTCCTCCGAAGGCACGTCGAGCGAGGCCCAGCGCTCATCGCCCTCGAACACCTCGCCGTAGCTCTTGCGGAACATTTCCGATTGAACGGCGGCCTCGACTGTGGCCGAGACCTCGGCGGCGGATGGCCAGATGTCACGCAGTAACACGGCCCCGCCGTGCTCGTCCTGGCCCAGCGGCTCGTCGTAGAGGTCGATGTCCATCGTCCCGGCGATCGCATAGGCCACGCACAGCGGGGGCGAGGCCAGGTAGTTCATCTTCACGTCGGGATTGATCCGGCCCTCGAAGTTGCGGTTACCCGACAGCACCGAGACGACAGCCAGGTCCTCGGCGCCGACCACGGTCGAGATCTCGTCAGGCAGCGGACCGCTGTTGCCAATGCACGTGGTGCACCCGTAGCCGACCAGGTTGAAACCGAGCGCGTCCAGGTACTCGGTCAGCCCGGCGCGGTCGAGGTACTCGGTGACCACCTTCGATCCGGGGGCCAGCGAGGTCTTGACCCAAGGCTTGACCTTGAGCCCCCGCTGGACCGCGTTCCGGGCCAGGATCCCAGCTCCGATCATCACCGACGGGTTCGAGGTGTTGGTGCAGCTGGTGATCGCGGCGATCACCACGTGCCCATGGTCGAGCTCGGTCTCGGTGCCGTCGGCCAGTGTGACGGGGATCGCCGTCCGGGGACGCTCGGCGACCTGTGCGCCGCCGGTATCGCCGAGCGGCTCGTGGCCCTCGCCGTTGCGCACGTGCGTGGAGACGGGATCGCTGGCCGGGAAGCTCTCCGCCACGGCCTCGTCCTCGGGGTCCTCATCGGGGATGTAGCCCTCGAGCGCCAGCCGGAAGGCCGCCTTCGATTCGGTCAGTGAAACCCGGTCCTGCGGGCGCCGCGGGCCGGCGATGCTCGGCACCACCGAGGCCAGGTCGAGCTCGAGCCGCTCGGTGAACGTCGGCTCCTCGGAGACTTCGTCATGCCACAGGCCCTGCTCGTGGGCATACGCGTCGACGAGCTCGATGAGCTCGCGCGGCCGGCCGGAGAACTCCAGGTAGCGCAGGGTCTCCGCGTCGATGGGAAAGATCGCGCACGTGGAGCCGAACTCGGGCGACATGTTTCCGATCGTGGCTCGGTCGGCCAGCGGGAGGTTGGCCAAGCCGGCGCCGTAGAACTCGACGAACTTGCCCACCACGCCGTGCTGGCGGAGCAGCTCGGTGACGGTCAGCACCAGGTCGGTGGCGGTCGCGCCCTCCTGCAGCGCGCCGGTGAGCCTGAAGCCGATCACCTGCGGCATCAGCATCGACATCGGCTGGCCGAGCATCGCGGCCTCGGCCTCGATGCCGCCCACGCCCCACCCGAGGACGCCGAGGCCGTTGACCATCGTCGTATGCGAGTCGGTGCCGACGAGCGTGTCCGGATAGGCGAGGTTCCGCTCCTCGTCCACGAACACCACGCGCGCG
>DATGFT010000114.1:0-12851 GCA_035308915.1 Solirubrobacteraceae bacterium | reverse complement strand
GATCTCGCTCGACGAGGAGTTCCCCCGGGTGTACTTCACCCGCGAGCGCCACCGCCGAGACCGCGCCTACTTCGGGCCCTACTCGAACGCCAAACGCGTCCGCTCGACGCTCGAGGTCCTGGGCAAGGTGTTCATGTTCCGAAGCTGCGAGGGTTCGACGCCGGGGCGCCGCAGCGGGTCGCCGTGCCTCGACTACTACATCAAGCGCTGCGAGGCTCCCTGCGTCGGCTATGTGAGTGGTGAGGACTACCGGCGAGGGATCGACGGCGTGATCGACTTTCTCTCCGGCCGCTACCGCGAGATCGAGCGTGAGCTCGACCGCTCGATGCGTGAGGCGGCCACCGAGCAGCGGTTTGAGGACGCGGCGCGGGAGCGCAACCGGCTGAGGGCGGTGCGGTCACTGCTCGAGCGTCAGCGCGTGGCCCACGACTCAGGGACGCTCGACGCGATCGCCGTGGCCGTGAGCGAGGGCGAAGCCAACGCCCAGGTCTTCCAGGTCCGCGATGGGGTTCTGTCAGATCGCCAGAGCTTCTACCTCGACAATGCGGCCGGGGGCGACATCGGCGATGTGGCCGAGGCGTTCATCCTCCAGTACTACGCGAGCGCGATGATGGTGCCGCCGCTGCTGATCGTCCAGCGTGAGCTCGGCTTCCAGCCCGCGCTGGCCGAGGCGCTGTCTGGCCGGCGCGGCGCTCCGGTGGAGATCCGGCCCGCCGAACGCGGCGACAAGCGACGGATCCTCGAGCTGGCCGAGCGCAACGCGCGGCTGGCCCTGGATCAGGAGAAGCTGCGCAGCGAGCGCCGCCGCCAGCAGCGTGTGGAGGCTCTGGACGGGCTGCAGCACGTGCTCGGGCTGGACACGATCCCGCTGCGCATCGAGTGCTTCGACATCTCGACGTTGATGGGGACGAACACCGTCGCGTCGATGGTCGTGTTCGAGGGCGGGGCGCCGAAGAAGTCCGACTACCGGCGCTTTCGCGTTCGTGAATCCGGAAACGGCGGGGAGCCGGATGACTTCGCGGCCATGGAGGAGGTGTTGGGGCGTCGGTGGGCCCAGTGGGAGCAGCAGCGCGAGGTCTCGCCGCACGACAGGGCGTTTGACCCCTCGTTTGCCGCGCTGCCCAACCTGGTCGTGATCGACGGGGGCCGCGGTCAGCTGTCGGCCGGTCTGCGGGCTTTGGCGGGCTTCCGTGAGCGCGGCGTGGTGGTCATCTCGCTGGCCAAGCGGATCGAGGAGGTGTTCATCCCCGGGCGGCCCGATCCGCTCGTGTTGGCGCATGACACGGCCGAGCTCCAGCTATTGCAGCGCGTGCGTGACGAGGCGCACCGCTTCGCCATCACCCATCACCGGATCCGCCGCGACCGCGCGATGACGGCCTCGATCCTCGACGAGCTCCCCGGCGTTGGGCCGGCGCGCAAGCGGGCGCTGCTGAATCACTTTGGCTCGCCGGAGGCGATCCTCGGGGCGTCACGGGAGGAGCTCGAGGCGGTCCCGGGGTTGCCGGGGAAGCTCGCGGGGCGGGTGTACCGGGAGCTGCACAAGACGGGGGTGTAGGGGGTTTTGGGGGTTTGTGGGCTTGTGGGGCGTCTGTGGGTTTTTGGGGCGTCTGTGGGTTTTTCGGCGCGTGTCGGTTTTTGGGGCGCCTAGCCACTTCTGAGGCGTCGAAGGTCGGCGATCACCTCGTCCCCGTGGTCGGCGAGCTGCTCGTCCGAGTAGCGGACCGGCATGTAGCCGCTTGTCCGGAGGGCCAGGTCCTTGCGCCGGTCACGCCTCACCTGCGCCGGGCTACGGTGGTTGCCGGGGCCGTCGATCTCGACGGCGATGCGCAGGTCATGCCAGACGGCGTCGACCTCCCAACCGGCGATGTAGACATTGCTCTCCGGCGCGGGCAAGCCGGCGACCTCGCAGAGCTCGAAGAACCGGACCTCGTTCTGGCTCTTGGTGCGCGCGAGGCGAGGCTGGTGCTCCCGCAGAGCGGTGCGAAGCCTGGCGGAACCAGGGCGGCCAAGTCCGCAGGCCGCTTCGACTGCCCGGACGTCGAGGAGCCGGGCGTAGTCGGCCTTTGCGAGGGCGCGGCGAACGGTGCGAAGCGAGGCGGTTGCTGAGAGGTCGAGGAAGGTCTGGGGGAGGGTGGTCGTCGGGAGGTTCTTGTGCCAGATGCGGCGGCACTTCCGTCGCGGATGAACCCTGATGCCCGGGCGAGAGCGGCAGTGGCGAGGGGTAGTGACGTGAATCACCCGAGGCCGGTCGTCGAGAAGCCCGAGCCACAACGCGGCGGTGGCGTGGCTGAGCATTGCGCCCGGGCCGGCGAAAAGGAGAGCTTCGACGAGGGCAGCCTCGTGGCTCTGAGCCGCATGACCGACGGCGTAGACGCGCGGGAGGACGCGATGCAGATATCCCTCGGCGGTCCACCGCGTCAGCGTGGCGCGGCTGACGCCGACACCGCAAAGCTGCGCCCAGCTCACTCTGCCCCACTGGCGCTGTGCCAGCCGCGCCACCGCGAACTTTGCCCCCTCGGTACCGGATGTGCCAACTTCATGGGCGACCTTCATTGGCAAGCCTCAGGGTCGCGTAAAACCGCGTCACTGAACAAGACGTGGCCGTCGCAAGTGGGTGCCGGATGTGTGACGCGGGCGTGACGGGCGGGGCGGGGCGCGCCGGGGCGCGCCGCGCGACCCGCGAGGCCCCGCCCCGCCCCTACAGCGTCAGCAGCGCCGCGCTCCCCGGCGGGACGGTGATCGAATACGTCCCGCGGGAGGGGGTCACGGCCTCGGTGTGCGGCGCGGCCAGCCGCCCTGTGGTCGTGGCGCCCCCGAAGGTTCGTCCGCCGAGCGTCACGCCTCCCCGAGAGGCAAGGCTCGGCGCCTCTAGACGCTCGAGCTGGCCCGGACCTGTCTGCCCCGTGACGTCGAGCTGCACCTGGTAGGAGCTGGTCGCGTCCTTGTTGATCAGGACCACTCTCGTGGTTCCCTGCCGGTCGCGGGTCGCCCACACCTTGAGCGAGCCGCTGGGCGAGAGGGAGACCGGTAGCGCACGCGCCCCGGGCGGGAAGGCCTGGGCGAACATGAACATCCCGTAGTACTCGGGATGGACGAAGGCCCGCCAGTGGCGTCCGTGGTGGCTGAGCGTGAACAGCTCGTAGGCCGCCGTGGGCAAGGTGTGCACGTTGACGCCGTCGACCCCGACGCGATTCAGGTTGAACAGCGTGTCGAGGACCCACAGCGCGGACGCGAAGGTGCCGCTCACGCCACGCTTGCCCAGGCAACTGGCGACGGAGGCCGAGTTGAGCTCGTCGAGCCGGAAGGGGACGCCGTGTTGATGTGCGACCCCGACGGCCGGTGCGATCGCCTCGGCGAGCCCCGCCGACGCCTGATCGGCCAGGAGGTTGGCGGCCGAGGGATAGCCCGGCTGTGCCGGATTGGTCAGACACCCGTGGAGGGGATAGCGATGCACGGTGACCAGCGCCAGCCCCTGCTCGGCGGCCAGGAACTGACCCAGGCCGCCGAGCCAGGTGAGTTCGGCGAAGGCCGGCCCGACGACCGGAGCCGGCGGGAGCGCGGCGCGGAAGCGGGCGAACTCGCCGATGAAGTCAGACAGTCGGTAGTTGCTCGGGCGCGCCCACACCCACCGTCCGCGGCCCTGATCGGTCCGGTACCAGGGAAACAGCCCATAGTTGTCGGGTTCGTTGCCGATCTCGAGCCCCGCGATGTAGCGGCGGCCGATACCGGAGAGGAAAGCCCGGGCTTCGGCCGCCGCCAGGTCCGGCCGGTCGGCGGCGAAGTTGACTCCCATGATCAGCTTCGCGCCCAGATCACGCGCCAGCGCGTGCACGGTCTTGACCCATCTCCGGCTCAGCGAGTAGTAGACGCCGGCCGGTGTGCGCTCGTGACCGATCGGCCACCAGGTGCCGTCCGTGCTCTCGCCGCCGATGCGCAGAACCGGCGACTGGCCGCCCGGCCCGAGGTTGCGGATCAGGTTCTCCAGTACCGGGTCGACCGACCGTGGGTTCAGACCGGTGTACGCGTGAAGCCAGTTGTATTCCATCGAAAGCCCGACGAAGCCGCCGGGCATCGGGTGCCCCGTCGGGCTGGAGCCGACGCTGACGGTTACGAGCGGGTCAGCGCGTGCGTGGCCTGACTCGACGGTCGCCAACACCGCAGCCGTGGCGGCCAGCGCCAGGACGGTGACTCCGGCCAGGATCCAGTTTCGGAGGCGATGGCCCTGCACCGGGGTGATCGTGTCACACCACGTTCGTAAGCTTTGAGTTCATGCAGTCGACACGCACCGAGCTGGTGCGGGATGCGGCAGTCGGAGAAGAGGCCGGCTCTGTCCTCACGGATCTGGTGATCATCACCGGGTTCTCGGGCGCGGGAAAGTCGACCGCGATGGCCGTGTTCGAGGACGAGGGCTACTTCTGCGTCGACAATCTGCCCTCGGAGATGATCCGGTCGCTGGTCGACCTGTTCATGCACGCGGGCTCGAAGGTCGAGCGGGCGGCGGTCGTCTCAGACGTCCGGGGCGGGAGCTACTTCGAGGGCCTGGCGGCGATGCTCGACTACCTGCGTTCGGCCGGGATCAACCACCGCGTGCTCTTCCTGGAGGCCAGCGAGCAGTCCCTGCTCACCCGCTACAAGGAGACGCGCCGGCGTCATCCGCTGGCTCCCACCGGGAGCGTGGCCGAGGGGATCGCGCGGGAGCGAGCGGCGCTAGCGCCGCTGCGCCAACGTGCCGACGTGGTGATCGACACCACTGGGCTGACCGTGGCGATGCTGCGGCGCAAGCTGGCCGACGATCTCCTGCCCACCCGCACGCCCGGTCGCCTCGCTGTCACCTTCGAGAGCTTCGGCTTCAAGTACGGCCCGGCGCGGGACCCGGATCTGCTCCTCGACGTCCGCTTTCTGCCCAATCCCCATTACGAGCGCGAGCTGCGGCCGCTGACCGGCGAGGACCAGCGGATCATCGACTACATCAACCGCAACGGCGAGCTGGACGAGTTCTACGACCACCTGCACCCGTTGCTCGACTACCTGCTTCCCCAGTACCTCGCGGAGGGCAAGGCGCATCTGGTGGTGGCGATCGGCTGCACCGGGGGTCGACATCGGTCGGTGGCGATCGCCCGCCATCTCGCGGATCGCTACGCCCCGGCCAAGGAATACCTGACCGAGGTCATGCACCGGGACGTGGAGCGGCCGGTCTAGGGCTGCCGCCCGTGGTGGAGCGGCCGGTCTAGGGCAGCCGCCCGCGGTGGAGCGGCCGGCGCCGGGCCGGCGGCCCGCCGACCCCCGCCGCCGGGCTTCAGACCGGATAGCCTTCTTCCCGCCGAACGGTCGCCGTCGCCGGTCGGCATTCGTGTTTCAGCGGCCCAGAGAAGGAGATAGCTGCATGCCGGTACGCGTCGGGATCAACGGGTTCGGGCGGATTGGGCGCAACGTGTTCCGCGCCGCGTACGAACGTGGGGCCGAGATCGAATGGCTGGCCGTCAACGATCTCGTCGATCCCAAGACGATTGCGCACCTCCTGAAGTACGACTCCAACTACGGCCCCTTCCCCGGCCAGGTGGAGGCCACGGACAAAGGGCTCCGCGTGGATGGGAACGAGATCCAGGTGCTGGCCGAGCGCGATCCCGCGGATCTCCCGTGGGAGGAGCTCGGCGCCGAGGTAGTGATCGAGTCGACGGGTCTGTTCACGGCCCGGGAGAACGCCTCCAAGCACCTCCAGGCCGGGGCCCGAAAGGTGGTCATCTCGGCGCCCGCAACGGATCCCGACGTCACGGTCGCCCTCGGGGTGAACTTCGACGAGGCCTACGATCCCGACCAGCATCAGATCATCTCCAACGCCTCGTGCACGACCAACTGTCTGGCGCCGATCGCCAAGGTTCTGAACGACGCGGTGGGGATCAAGCACGGCCTGATGACGACGATCCACGCGTACACCGCGGACCAGCGCCTCCAGGACATGCCCCACCGCGATCTGCGGCGGGCCCGCGCGGCGGCGATCAATCTGATTCCCGCGTCGACCGGCGCCGCCAAGGCCATCGGGTTGGTGATCCCCGAGCTCAACGGCAGGCTCCACGGCATGGCCGTTCGGGCCCCGGTTCCCACCGGCAGCGTCGTCGACCTGACGGTCGAGGCCGGGCGCGAGACGAGCGTGGAGGAGATCAACGCGGCGATGCGCAGCGCGGCGGAGAGCGGGCCGCTCGAGGGCCTGCTCGCCTACACCGAGGACCCGATCGTCTCCACCGACATCGTCAAGAACCCCGCCTCCTCGATCTTCGACTCCCAGCTCACGGCGGTGATGGACGGGACGATGGTCAAGCTCATCTCCTGGTATGACAATGAGTGGGGCTACTCCAACCGGATCGTGGAGCTCGTTCAGAGGCTGCTTTGAAGACCCTCGATGACCTCGGTGACGTCGAGGGGAAGCGGGTCCTCGTCAGGGTCGATTTCAACGTTCCGCTGACCGACGGGCGCGTGTCCGACGACACCCGGATCCGAGCCGCCCTCCCCACCATCCAGGAGCTGCGAGACCGCGGCGCGCGTCTGATTCTCGTATCGCACCTGGGCCGCCCCAAGGATCGCGAGCCTGAACTCTCGATCCGGCCTGCTGCCGACCGGCTGGCCGAGCTGATCGGCGCCGATGTCACGCTGGCCCCCGGCGTCGTCGGCGAGGACGTGAGGGCGTTTGCCGAGAACCTCAGCTCGGGCCAGATCCTCGTGCTCGAGAACGTGCGCTACGAGCCCGGTGAGACCAAGAACGACCCGGACCTCGCTGCCGCGCTGGCCGAGCTCGCGGACGTCTACGTCGATGACGCGTTTGGCGCCGCCCACCGGGCGCACGCCTCGACCGAGGGTGTGGCCCGGCTGATGCCCGAGCATGCCGCGGGCCGCCTTCTCCAGCGCGAGGTCGAGGTGCTTTCGAAGGTGCTCGAGAACCCCGAACGGCCGCTGGTGGCGATCCTCGGGGGGGCGAAGGTGTCGGACAAGATCGCGGTGATCGATCGCTTTCGCGAGGTGGCCGACGCGGTCCTGATCGGCGGCGCCATGTGCTTTCCGTTCCTGGCCGCCGAGGGCCACGCGGTTGGGCAGTCGCTCTGTCAGCCAGACGATGTCGAGCTGGCACGCCGGACGCTGGCCTCCGGCGCGGAAGCACGGGCCCGGCTCGAGTTGCCGCAGGATCTGGTGGTGGCGGACCGCCTCGCGGCCGAGGCCGAGCCGCACGTCGTGGACGGCGTGGATGTGCCGGATGCGATGATGGGGCTCGACATCGGGCCGCGCACCGCCGAGGCGTACAGCGCGGAGATCGCGCGCGCGGGAACGGTGTTCTGGAACGGGCCGATGGGCGCCTTCGAGCTCGAGCCGTTCGCGGCGGGGACGCGCGCCGTGGCGGAGGCGGTGGCGGCCGCGCCCGGCACGACGGTCGTGGGAGGCGGCGACTCGGCGGCGGCGATGGCTCAGTTCGGGCTGAGCGACCGGGTCACTCACCTCTCAACAGGCGGCGGCGCGGCGCTTGAGCTGATCGAGGGCAAGGCGCTCCCGGGGGTGGAGGCGCTGGGATGAGCGCGGGCGCTGAGAAGCTGGGGCGGGTTTCGCTGATCGCCGGCAACTGGAAGATGAACAAGACGGTCGCTGAGGCCGACGCGTTCATCGATGCTCTGATCCCGCACCTGTCCTCGGCGAGCAGTGTCGATGTCGCCGTTTGTCCGCCGTTTCCCGCCCTGGGGCCGGTCGTGGACGCGGTTCGCGCATCGCGCCTCCAGGTTTTTGCGCAGAACATGCACCACGACGCTCAGGGTGCCTTCACCGGAGAGGTGGCGCCGCCGATGCTGGTCGAGCTCGGCGTGCAGGGCGTGATCCTCGGGCACTCCGAGCGTCGCTCGCTGTTCGGGGAGACCGACCGCGCGCTGCAGCAGAAGGTCCCCGCGGCCCTCGCCGCCGGCCTCACGCCGATTCTGTGCGTGGGGGAGACCGAGGAGGAGCGTGAGGCGGGGGAGACCGAGCGCAAGCTCCGGCACCAGGTTCAGGAGGACCTGGTGCGGGTCGAGAACGACGAGCTCGGGGCGGTGGTGATCGCGTACGAGCCGATATGGGCCATCGGCACAGGGCGGGTGGCCAGCGAGGAGGTATGTCAGGAGGCGATGGCGTTCATTCGCGCGCTGGTCGCCGATCGCTCGCCTGAGCAGGCCGAGCGGACACGGTTGCTCTACGGCGGGAGCGTCACCCCGGAGAACGCGGGCGGGATTCTCGCTCTGCCCGATGTCGACGGGGCGTTGGTCGGCGGCGCGAGCCTCGACCCCGACTCGTTCGCCGCGATCGTGGCGGCCGGCGCCTGATGGCCGCGGGCTCGGGGACGCTGCCGCCCGGCCCCGACGCGCTCCCCGTCCCGGCTGTGACCCTGATCGTCCTCGACGGCTGGGGTCTGGCCGAACCGGGGCCGGGAAACGCGGTGTCGCTCGCGGACACCCCGGTGTTCGATGAGCTCTGGTCCCGCTATCCCCACACGCAGCTGACGGCGGGCGGGCGCGCGGTAGGCCTTCCGGAGGGCCAGATGGGCAACTCCGAGGTCGGCCACATGAATCTCGGCGCGGGCGCGGTCGTGGTGCAGGATCTGACGCGAATCGACGAGGCTGCGGCCAGCGATGGGTTTGCCGCCAACTCCGTGCTTCGCGAGGCCTTCACGGCGAGCGAGCGCGTGCACCTGATCGGTCTCGTGTCAGACGGCGGCGTGCACTCAGGCTGGCAGCATCTGGAGGCGCTGATCAGCCTCGGTCGTGCGCTCGAGGTGCCCGACCTGGTGCTGCACGCCTTTACCGACGGCCGCGACACGCTCCCGAGGTCAGGCGCGGGCTATCTGGCCACGGTTTCCGGGTGGATGGAGGAGGCGGGTTGCGGGCGGATCGGGTCGGTCGTGGGGCGCTACTTCGCGATGGACCGCGACCGCCGCTGGGACCGGATCCAGCGGGCCTACGACCTACTTGTCCACGGGCGGGCCGAGCATCGTGCCGCGACCGGGGAGGAGGCAGCGCGGGCGGCCTACGAGCGTGAGGAGACCGACGAATTCATCACCCCGGTTCTCGTCGGTGAGGAAGCGCGGATCCGCCCGGGAGATTCGGTGTTCGCGTTCAACTTCCGGCCGGATCGGATGCGGGAGATCACGCGCGCGCTGGCCGAGCCGGGGTTTGCCGAAATCGACCGAGACGGGGTGGATCCGGTGAAGCGCTACGCCACGATGACCCAGTACGAGGAGGACTGGACCTACCCGGTGGCCTTCCCTCCGGAGCGACCCGACGTGACGCTGCCGGCGGTGCTCGCGGCACACGGCGTCCGCCAGCTGCACGTCGCTGAGACCGAGAAGTACGCACACGTCACGTACTTCTTCAGCTCAGGCGAGGAGCAGCCCTTCGAGGGCGAGCGGCGTGAGCTCGTGGATTCGCCGCGCGACGTGCCGACCTACGACCACAAGCCCGAGATGAGCGCCCGGGCGGCGGCGGAGGCGTTCGTCTCCGACTGGGCCGAGGATCATCCCGGCTTCGGGATCATCAATTTCGCCAACCCTGACATGGTCGGCCACACCGGCGTGATCCCGGCGGCGGTGAAGGCGATCGAGACCGTCGACGCATGTCTGGGCGACGTCGTGTCGGCGGTCCACGAGTCAGGGGGCGCCTGCGTCGTCACCGCCGACCACGGCAACGCCGACCACATGCTCGAGCCCGACGGAAGCCCCAACACGGCCCACTCGCTGAACCCCGTGCCGCTGGTCGTCACCGTGCCCGGCCTGCGACTCCGGGCAAGCGGGATCCTGGCCGACGTCGCACCTACCGTGCTCCAGCTGCTCGGGATCGAGCAGCCGCCGCAGATGACGGGGAAATCACTGATCGAGTAGGCCTCCGGCGCGAATCGCGCGCGCTAGACTTGACAGCAGGCCACTTAGATTTCATACTGTGGCAAGGCATAGAGGTTTGAGCCTCACAAAGGAGGTTTTCGGAAAGATGGCACTTATTCGCTGGGAGCCGGTTCGGGAGCTGAACACGATTCAGAACGAGATGAACCGGCTGTTCAACACGTTTTTTGACGCGCCCACCAGTCAGGGCAACGGCGGGACCGCGGCGCGGCGGTGGATTCCCGCCATGGACCTTGTCGAGAGCGAGAACGACTTCGTGCTTCGGGCTGATCTGCCGGGGCTCGGCGAGGACGACGTCAACATCGAGCTCGAGGACAACGTGCTCACGATCTCCGGCGTGCGCAAGGCCGAGCACGAGGAGCGCAAGGAGGGCTACTACCGCGTCGAGCGCGCCTCCGGCAGCTTCTCCCGCTCGCTGACGCTGCCCGAGGGCGTCGATCCTGAGAAGGTGAGCGCGAAGTTCGACCGCGGCGTGCTCGAGGTGCGGATCCCCAAGCCCGAGCAGCGTAAGCCACGCAAGGTCACGATCTCCGCGGGCGCCAGCTCCGCGAACACGATCGAAGGATCGGAGACACCGTCGACGGGTGAGTCGGAGTCAGCCTCAACGGCCGGCTCGGCTGCATAGCCGACCTTCCTATCTCTGGTGAACGAGCCCGGCCGGGTGGCGGCCGGGCTCGCTTGCGTTCTGCGGGCGCCGGCGCGATCACGCTGAGGATCGGTCAGTAGGGTCGAGGCCATGTTCACGGTCCGAACCCAGGCGCCTGATTCGCGGGCGCGCGCGGGCACGCTGCATCTCGCCCATGGAGAGGTGAAGACGCCCACGTTCGTGCCGCTGGCCACCCGGGGCGCCGTGAAGACGCTCGAACCCCGCGACGTGGAGGCGATCGGGTTCGAGCTGATCCTGGGGAACACCTTTCATCTCTTCCTGGCCCCCGGCCCAGAGCTGATCTCCCAACTCGGCGGCTTGCATCGGTTCATGCGCTGGCCACGGGCGATCATCACCGACTCAGGCGGATTTCAGGTCTTCTCGATGGGTCACGGGGGCGTCGCCGACGAGATCAAGGGCCGGCGGCAAGCCGGCGAGCGGCCGTCAGAGGGGACGATCCTGGCCATCGAGGAGGAGGGCGTCCGCTTTCGCTCCTACCTGGACGGGAGCGTCAAGTTCATCTCGCCCGAGGTCTCGATGTCGGTGCAGGCCGCGCTCGGGTCTGACATCGCGCTCGCTTTCGACGAGTGCACGCCGTTTCACGTCTCCCGCGAGTACACCGCGACCTCGATGGCCCGCACCCACCGCTGGCTCGAGCGCTGCCTGCGCTGGCACGCCGACCATGGACCGGCGGGGCAGGTCGTCTACGGCATCGTTCAGGGCGGCGTCGAGCCTGACCTCCGGCGTGAGTCGACCGCCACGGTCGCGGCCAGCGGCTCAGATGGGGTGGCGATCGGGGGCTCGCTGGGCCGCGACGAGGAACAGATGCACGAGGTTGTGAGCTGGACGACGGCCGAGCTCGCGCGCCTGGCTCCGGAGCGGCCGCGGCATCTGCTGGGGATCGGCGACATCCCTGGCCTCATCCGCGGCGTCGAGCTCGGGATCGACACCTTCGATTGCGCACTCCCCACGCGCCTCGGCCGGCACGGCGTAGCGCTGGTTCCCGACCCCGAGACGCGCTGGCGGCTCGACCTCGTGAAGGGCCGCTGGCGCGATTCGAGTGACCCCATCCTTGACGGCTGCGCCTGTCCCGCCTGTTCCGCGGGGTTCACTCGCGCGTACCTCCACTACCTCCTGAGGGCCGGCGAGATCACCGCGCTACGCCTAGTCACCCTCCACAACCTGACCTTCACGGCCAGGCTGATGGACGACCTGCGGGCGGCGATCGAAGCAGGACGTCTACCTCAAGTGGCTGCTGCTTTGAGAGCCGGTGCGACGCCCGGAAGCAGCACGAAGTGAGCGGCCGTTCCGGAGGCATTCGCGTGAAGTGAGTCAGCCGCCGCGTGCCGGCGCGTGCGCCATGCCTCCGGAACGGCCTCTCACTTGGTGTATTGACTTATCAGGTTCGACATCGCGTTGATCGCGCTGTTCGCGTCCTTCGTCACCGTCGTCCGGATATGCGTGAGCGTCGGCGATGTCCCCGCCGAGACGGCCAACGCGACGGCGACCGCTGCGGCGCACAGCAGCCCGATCAGCAGACCCACGAGGAGCAGGCGTCCGCCTCCGCGCGAGCGGCCTCGCTCGTCCGCGTAGACAGGCGCCGGTCGCTGGTAGGGGTCGGTTGCATAGGGCCGAGGTTCGAGGCGGCGGGCCGGTCGGGGCGGGGGCGCCTGCCGTGTCTCCTGCGTGCGGCCCCGGGTGGCCATGCGCGTTGCCGCCGTCGGGTCCTCGCGGGCGGCCACGCGCGTAGTGCCGGTCGGCAGGGCGGCGGTGCTGGCGGTAGCGAGGGGCGGCTGAATCCCGTGGGAGCCCTTGCGCAGCGCCTCCGCGAAGCTGATCGCGTCGGCCGGGCGGCGCTCCTTGTCGATCGCCAACGCGAACATCACGCCCTGAGCAAGCTCGGGCGGGATGTTGGGATTCAGGGACTCCAGGCTCGCCGGCGCCTCGCGCTGCTGTTTGAGCGTGAGCTCGGAGAGCGAGTTCGCCTCGTAGGGCAACCGCCCGGACAGCAGCTGATAGGTGACGACCCCGAGCGAGTAGATGTCGGCCTGCGGTCCGGCCTCCTCGCCCCGCGCCTGCTCGGGTGCGAGATAGGCGGCGGTCCCGAGCACCGATCCGACCTGGGTGATGCTCGACTGGCCAGCCGCGCGGGCAATGCCGAAGTCGGCCAGCTTCACTACCTCAGCGTCTGAGACGAGCAGGTTGCCGGGCTTGACGTCGCGGTGGATAACGCCGTTGCGGTGCGCGTAGTCGAGGCCCCGGCAGGCCTGGGCGATGATCTCGACCGCCTCGTCGATGTCGAGTGCG
>DATGFT010000113.1:0-37025 GCA_035308915.1 Solirubrobacteraceae bacterium | reverse complement strand
GACGCCAACGGCGACGACCCGATGATCGACGACGACATCCCCGCTGGCGAGGCGGAAGGCGTCCTGGAGGAGGACGAAGCGTAGGTCTCGTCCTCTCCCCAAGTTTTTGAGAATGCACTCTGAGTAAGGAACCCAATTGATCGACATCAATAATTTCGACGCCATCGAGATCGGGCTGGCTTCGTCGAAGCAGATCCGGTCCTGGAGCTCCGGTGAGGTCACCAAGCCGGAGACGATCAACTACAGCACGCTGAAGCCCGAGAAGGACGGGCTGTTCTGCGAGCGCATCTTCGGGCCGACCAAGGACTGGGAGTGCTACTGCGGCAAGTACAAGCGCGTGCGCTACAAGGGGATCGTCTGCGAGCGCTGCGGCGTCGAGGTCACGCGGTCCAAGGTCCGCCGCGAGCGGATGGGCCACATCGACCTGGCCGCGCCGGTGAGCCACATCTGGTTCTTCAAGGGCGTCCCGAGCCGGATCGGCTACCTGCTCGACATGGCTCCCAAGGAGCTCGAGAAGGTCCTCTACTTCGCCGCCTCGGTCGTCACCTGGGTCGACGACGAGGCCCGCTCCCGTGATCTCGACACGCTCGAGGGCGAGGTCAACAAGGTCCTCGACTCCTATGCCGCCGAGAAGGAGGAGCGCGTCCTCGAGCTCAAGGAGTCTCAGGAGCGCCGGGAGCAGTACCTGGAGACGGGCAAGACCGGCCGCGATTTCTCCGACGAGGACCACCTGTGGGTGGAGTCGCTCCAGATCAACATCGCCAAGGCCTCCGACGAGGAGCGCGAGAAGATCCGCAAGGAGCTCCGCAAGTCCTTCCAGGCCGACATCGACGACACCGAGGCCTACATCGAGGACGCCGCCGAGCGGCTGCGCCAGGTGTGGGAGCTCTTCAAGACGATGGGCCCCAAGGACATCGTCAACGACGAGACCACCTTCCGTGAGCTCAAGGACCGCTTTGGCTCCCCGTACGGCTTCGGCGAGTACTTCCGGGGCGGCATGGGCGCCGAGTCGGTGCGTGACCTGCTCCAGCAGGTCGACCTCGACGCCGAGGCCGCCGACCTCCAGGAGCAGGTGAAGACGGCCAAGGGCCAGAAGCAGGCGCGGGCGGTCAAGCGGCTGAAGGTCGTCTCGGCCTTCATCCACTCCGGCAACAAGCCGGAGATGATGATCCTCGAGGCCGTGCCGGTGATTCCGCCGGAGCTCCGGCCGATGGTCCAGCTCGATGGTGGCCGGTTCGCCACGAGCGACCTGAACGACCTCTATCGCCGCGTCATCAACCGCAACAACCGTCTGAAGCGGCTGCTCGACCTGGGCGCGCCGGAGATCATCGTCAACAACGAGAAGCGGATGCTCCAGGAGGCGGTCGACGCGCTGTTCGACAACGGTCGCCGCGGGCGTCCGGTGACCGGGCCGGGCAACCGCCCGCTCAAGTCACTCTCCGACATGCTCAAGGGCAAGCAGGGTCGCTTCCGCCAGAACCTGCTCGGCAAGCGGGTCGACTACTCGGGACGTTCGGTGATCGTCTCCGGGCCGTCGCTTCGGCTGCACCAGTGCGGGCTGCCCAAGCTGATGGCGCTCGAGCTGTTCAAGCCGTTCATCATGGCCCGGCTGGTCGAGCGCAAGTCGGCGCAGAACATCAAGGCGGCCAAGAAGATGGTCGACTCGATGATCCCCGAGGTGTGGGACGTGCTCGAGGAGGTCATCCACGAGCATCCCGTCCTGCTCAACCGGGCCCCGACGCTCCACCGTCTGGGCATCCAGGCCTTCGAGCCGGTGCTGGTCGAGGGCAAGGCGATCCAGGTTCATCCCCTGGTCTGCCATGCCTTCAACGCCGACTTCGACGGCGACCAGATGGCCGTGCACCTGCCGCTCTCGGCGGAGGCCCAGGCCGAGGCTCGGATCCTGATGCTCTCGGCCAACAACATCCTCTCGCCGGCTCACGGCGCGCCGCTGGCCACGCCCTCGCAGGACATGGTGCTCGGCGCCTACTACCTGACCTACGGTCCTGACCCGGCCGAGCTCGAGAAGCTCGACCCGGCGTCGTGCGAGCCGCGCCCGCACGTGTACCGCACCGCGCAGGAGGCGGAGTGGTCATACGAGCACGGCGTGGTCAAGCTCCATGACCTGGCCGAGTTCCGCCCGCACGGGCGGGAGGGCGGCCACGTGCTGACCACGGTCGGGCGGATCATCTACAACGACAAGATCGAGCGGGCGATCGCGGCGGCTCTGGGCGCTGACTTCGACCCCGACTCCTACGAGTTCATCAACCGCTCGATGAAGAAGAAGGACACGACCCAGCTGGTCGACGACCTGGTCCAGGCCTACGGGGCCCCGACGATCTCGCTGGTCCTCGATGCGTTCAAGGACATCGGCTTCCACTACGCCACCCAGGCCGGGGTGACGATCTCCAAGAACGACGTCCAGACGCCGCCGAACAAGGCGGAGATCCTGGCTCGGTACGAGCAGCAGCTGGCCGCGATCGAGGCGCAGTACGAGAACGGGGAGATCACGCAGGAGGAGCGCCACGAGGCGGTTACCCGGCTGTGGGACAGGGCCACCAACGAAGTCGGGCAGGCGCTTAACGAGCACCTCGATGAGCTCAACCCGATCTTCATGATGGCCAACTCCGGGGCCCGCGGCTCGTTCTCGCAGATCCGCCAGCTGGCGGGGATGCGCGGGCTGATGGCCAACCCGAAGGGCGAGATCATCGAGCGCCCGATCAAGTCCAACTTCATGGAGGGCCTGTCGGTGCTCGAGTACTTCATCTCGACCCACGGGGCCCGCAAGGGTCTGGCCGACACGGCGCTCCGGACGGCTGACTCCGGGTATCTGACCCGGCGCCTGGTCGACGTGGCCCAGGACGTGATCATTCGGGTCGAGGACTGCGGCACGAGCGAGTACATCCGGATGCCGGTGTCCAAGCTCGAGGTCGACCCCGAGACGCGGGGTCTGCGTCCGACGGGCGAGCCCAACGACAACCTGATCGGCCGGATCGCCGCCGAGGACGTGAAGACCAAGCGCGGCCGGGTGATCGTCGAGAAGGGCCATGAGATCGACCGCGCCGAGCTCGCGGATCTGGTCGAGGCGTGGCATGACGACACCGAGAAGGGGCACGTGGTCCACGTGCCGGTCCGCTCGGTGCTCAAGTGCGAGGCCCCGACCGGGGTGTGCCAGGCCTGCTACGGCCGCTCACTGGCCTCCGGCAAGGTCGCCGACATCGGCGATGCGGTGGGCATCATCGCGGCGCAGTCGATCGGCGAGCCGGGCACGCAGCTGACGATGCGAACGTTCCACACCGGCGGTGTTGCCGGCGCGGACATCACCCACGGACTGCCGCGGGTGGTGGAGCTGTTCGAGGCGCGCAAGCCGAAGGGCCTGGCCAAGATCGCCGAGGTCGGCGGCAAGGTCTCGACCGAGGAGTCCGACCGGGCGATCACGGTTGTGATCACCGACGACGGCGGCGAGGAGCATCGTCACACGTTCCCCCGCCGGACGCGGCTATTCGTCTCCGCGGGTCAGAAGATCGACCCGGGTACTCAGCTCAACGAGGGGTCGCTGTATCCCCACGAGCTGCTGGCGATTCGCGGCCGGACCGAGACCGAGCTCTACCTCGTGCGCGAGGTCCAGGAGGTCTACAAGTCCCAAGGCGTGGACATCAACGACAAGCACATCGAGCTGATCGTGCGCCAGATGATGAAGAAGGTGCGGGTCGACCAGAAGGGCGACACCGACCTCCTGCCCGGACAGTTCGTCGACCGCCAGGAGTACGCCCGGGTCAACCAGGCCGTGCTCGACAATGGCGGCGAGGGCGCCCAGGCCGAGGAGATCATCCTCGGAATCACCAAGGCGTCGCTGAACACCGACTCCTTCCTCTCGGCGGCGTCGTTCCAGGAGACGACGAAGGTGCTGACCGACGCCGCGCTCGAGGGCAAGATCGACCGGCTCAACGGCCTCAAGGAGAACGTGATCATCGGCAAGCTGATCCCGGCCGCGACCGGGTTGAAGCGCTACCGGCGGATCGAGATCGAGCCCGCCGAGCCGCTGCCTCGCGGGATCGACGAGGCCGGCCTGCTCGACCACGACGAGCTGGCGGCCGAGCTCGGGCTGACCGACAGCGACGGCATCACCGGGTTCCCGTCAGGACTCGAGGCCGACCTGTCGGATCTCGAGCGGATCGGTGAGGGCCCGTCAGCCCTCGGCTTCGCCGAGGAGCTGGCCGACCTCGACGTCCCCGTCGACGACGACGAGTAGGGCTTCTGTTGGCGTGGGGGATTTTTTGACCGCCGAGGGGCGGTCAAAATCCCCTGTGCTTTGCGACGGCCGCGGCTCCCGGAGCGGAGCGAAGTAACCGCCGCCACACGCCCGACAATCGCGACCTGGGCGAATTAACGACCCCACAGTTCGCTAATTCGCCCAGGTCCGGCTCCGGACGCCGCAATCGCCACGGTTGTGTGAACGACCGCTAACGAAGAGTTCCCTCACTGTGACAAAAATCGCGCTGCGGCCCGGGTCCGCGAGCTTAGTCTGGAGCCACTGCTGGGGAGGCCCCAGCACCAGGGACGCACGTCGGGCCGACGCGCTCCGGGCGGATAAGTAGAGAGGGACGCCCGCCCGGAGCAGTCGGCGTGCTACAGGCGCTCGAGCAGCCGGTCGGAGTCGCTACAGGCGCTCGAACCGCGGGTCGGAGGCGATTCACGCTCTGCCACACTCAAGGAGTGCGGGGTGTGTTGGCGGGTGTACTCGCGATGGTGGCGGCGGTGGCGGCTCTGTTTGGCGTCCCTCACCGCACCGCGTCTGGCCGCGAGGCGAGCGCGGCAGGCACGACGGGTCCCACAGCCAGCGCCCTGCCCACCCCGGTCCCCCGTGAACCGGCCACGCTCGCGGCGGCATTCGACCACGCGCAACGGGTCATCGATGACCCCTCGAGCTCATCCGACGATCTTCAGAGCGCGGGGCAGTTCGAGCAGCTGGCGATCGCTGAGCTGGCGGGCTCACGCGGGAGGCAGCGGACGGTCCTCTCGCATCTGACGGGAGCAGCGGCGGCGACGCTTCGCACAGACCTCGCTGCTGCGTCGGCGCTGGGGCGGCTGAACACGCCGCGGAAGACGCTGCCGCCCTGGAAGATCGTCGCGCCGCCCGCTCCGCCCGCCCTGCTGGGCTATTTCAAGGCCGCGCAGGCGCGGTATGGCGTGCCGTGGCAGGACCTGGCGGCGATCGAGCTGATCGAGACCGACTTCGGGCGTGTGGTCGGACTGAGCATGGCGGGCGCGGAGGGCCCGATGCAGTTCATGCCCGCCACCTGGGCCGAGTACGGGACCGGCAATGTTCACCGTCAGCGCGACGCGATCTTCGCTGCCGCCCGCTTTCTTATCGCCAACGGCGCCCCAAGAGACATGGCCGGCGCGATCTATCACTACAACCCCAGCAGCGACTACGTGCGCGTGGTCCGCTCCTACGCTGCGCGGATGAGCGCCGATCCACGGGCCTTCTACGGCTATTACTACTGGCAGGTGATCCTGGCTCGCGTCGACGGCCGCGTGATCCTGCCGCTCGGCTTCCCGAAGGTGCGCCCAGTCCCGCTGTCGCGGGTGATCGGGCGCGCGTAACTGCGATTGCCGCGGACAACGTCTCCTGACGCGGTCTACCGCTCCTCCGCCAAGAGCCACTTGCGACGTATGAGTTAATGCGTCCTGCGGGCGAGAGGGCGGGCGGGACCGAACAAGGAGACTGAGATGGCGAAGGGATCGATCGTCGTCGGCACCGATGGTTCCGAGAGAGCGGAGCGCGCCGTCGACCGGGCTGGTGAGCTGGCCAGAGCTCTGGGGGTGAAGGTCAACGTCGTGAGTGCCTACAGCGAAGCCTCCGATGCCGCGATGATTCCCCTGGTGACCCCAGGGGCTCCGGCGACGCAGGTGCGCGAGGAGAGCGAGAAACACACCCGGGCTCGGCAGTACGCGGACCGCGCACAACAGCGACTCGCACAGGCGGGTGTGGGGAGCGAGACGCATGTTTGGCCGTCAGACCCAGCCGAAGCTTTGGTGCAGGTCGCGGAGGAGCAGCATGCCCAGATGATCGTCGTTGGCAATCGAGGCATGACGGGCGCGCGGCGCGTGCTCGGATCTGTCCCGAATCATGTCTCCCATCACGCCGGCTGCGACGTCCTGATCGTCTCAACGAGCGACGCCTCCGACTGAGACGCCGTTTCGGCTGAAGGCGCTCGACAAAAATCAACGGGGCCAGGATCCGCCGGCGACTCGATGTCCTCCGTCGCTGGTGATGACCTGGCCGTTGATGAAGGCTGCGTCGTCGGAGAGGAGGAATGACATCAGCGCAGCGGCATCTTGGGGCTGGCCCGCCCGGCCCAGCGGGGTGCGCTGGGCCGCCTCGTGTTCGATCTCCGGGCTCATCCACCCCGTCTGATTTGGTCCCGGGTTGATCGCGTTGACGGTGATCCCCAGGGGGCCCAGCTCGGTGGCGGCGGAGTAGGTGATCCACTCGAGGGCGCCTTTGCTCGCCGCATAGGCGAGGGCGCCGTTCTGCGGCGGCCCGCTGCGGGATCATCGGGGCCGTGGCGAGCCCCGGTCTCTGGGCCGCAGCCGGAGCAGTCCTTGTCGCGCTGAGCGCAGCCAGCTTCTGGTGGCTTCGTTGCCGGTCAGCGGCGTAGCGCTGGGCCCTAAAGCACCGCTGTAGCTAAACCCACCCTCCCGCCACTAACCAGCGGGGTCCTGCGACAGCGTTGCTGCACTTGGGTGGGCGGTTTTCGTATGGGCAGCTACCGTGACCGATCGAAATGGCCGACCTCGGCTTGGCCGATCAGTCCGATGTGCGGACGCTGGTGATGGAGGCGCGTGATCGCCTTGCGGCTGGTGATCACAAACGTGCGGCCCGGCTCCTCAGCGATGCTGCCCACAGCACGCACGACCCCGAGCTCGAGGCCGAAGTACGCGAGCTCGCCGAGCAGGGCCGCGAGCGAGCGGGTCGCTTCAGGAAGGGCCGCTGGTCAGAGATCATCCGCGTAACGGACCTCCGCAGTCGGCGCCCCGGCATTGTTGAGGCGACGACCGGCGGTATGAGCGACCTGGTCATGACCAGGCAGTTCGTCGAGCAGGTCAAGCCCGAGGCGCTTCGTGCTGAGCTTCTGCGCCACATCGACGAGGGTGTGCGGGCGATACACATTTCGCTGACCCTGCCCCTGCGTGAGCCCGTACGCTGCATCGCTCGCACAGAGGCGTCGCAGCTCGGACCGCGCAGTTAGCCTTCGGCGTCGACGCGGCCGCGCCAATCAGCGGCTCGCCGACACCGACACGATCTACCCGCGCGCGTACTCCTCGGCCGCGCGTGACTCGAACTCGAATGCGACGAAAGGTGTGTCCCCGACCACTGAGGCGTTGTGGCCGGGCTCGATCACGTAGACATCACCGGCTTGAAGGTCCTCTTCGGTGCCGTCGTCGTGGACCACGTGCATCGACCCCGACTGAACCAGGCCGACGTGCCTGACCTGGCAGCTCTCGGTGCCGGCCACCGGCTTGATGCAGTCCGCCCACTCCCAGCCTGGCTGAAGCGTCAGGCGGCCCACGGTGGTGTCACCCACCCTCACCACCTCGGCACGGGTCTTATCGGGAGTCCGCGTCTCGTCCGGTGAGTCGAAGTCCAGCTTCTGAACGCCAGCCATTGCCCTCTCCTCGGTCCGCCAACAGGTGTTAGGTCGCAGCCTAACGGCTGACGCCTTCGCGAATCAACCGCACGAGATGCGTTGACATATTCCCATATAGGAATATAATCTCGACCCATGGCCAGAGCCGCGACCACAAGCGATGCGTTCAACGCCGTTGCTGAGCCTCGGCGGAGGGCCATCCTGGACGTCCTCGCCGGGGGCGAGCGTCCGGTCAACGAGCTGGTGCAGCTGGTGGGCGTCGCGCAGCCGCAGGTGTCCAAGCATCTGAGGGTCCTGCGAGAGGTGGGCGCGGTCGAGGTGCGCGAGGCCGGCCGACAGCGGCTCTATCGGCTGAACGGCGAGGCGCTCAAGCCGATCCACGACTGGGTCAGCAACTACGAGCGGCTGTGGTCCGATCGGTTTGACGAGCTGGAAGTTGTCCTGGAAGACCTAAAAGCAAAGGAGCTAGGAGATGACGCTGACTAGCGACAGCAAGGCGAAGGTGAGCCTGCCCACGGATGAACAGATCCTGATCACGCGGGACTTCGATGCGCCGAGGCGCCTCGTGTACAAGGCCTTTACGACGCCCGAGCTGGTCGAGCGGTGGTGGCACGCCAAACGGGGGGAGGTCACGCTGGTCGAGATCGACCTGAGGGTCGGCGGAAGCTGGCGCTACGTGATGGTCACCCACGACGGCACCGAGGTGGGCTTCCACGGCACATACCGGGAGGTCGTCCCAGACGAGCGGCTCGTTAGCACCGAGGTGTACGAGGGGCTCCCCGAAGGCGTTTCCGAGGACGACGCCATGACCGTGAACACGACAACGTTTGCGGAAAACGACGGGCGCACGACCCTGACGATCCTGGTCCAGGCCAAGAGCAAGGTGTCGCGCGACGCGATCATCGAGTCCGGGATGGAGGATGGCCTCCAGGATGCGCTCGAGCTACTCGAGCAGGCGGCTCTATCGCTCCGCTAAGGACTGACGCGCCTCAGCCGGCGACGTGCTCACGCCGAAGCCGCTCGAGAGCCTGAGCGGACTTGGCGTCCCGAGCCAGGACGAGCTCACGCATGTCGTCGGCGTCGAGGCGGGCGGGCTTGGTCTCGTGGAAGAAGGCCCCGAGAGTGCGCGTGAAGCGCAACGGGTCGTCGAGATGGGGGAAGTGCCCGGCGTTCTCGAAGAGCTCTAGCCGGCTGCCCGGCATCGCGTTGTGTGCCGGCTGCGCGTGCTCGACCGGGATGATCCGGTCCCGGCAACCCCAGACGATCAGCGAGGGCATCTTGGAGGCCAGGTAGAGCCGGTCTGAGGCGTTGATCCGCTGGCCCGTCGGGTCGATCACGCCACGCAGCGTGTGGATGAACGCCGAGCGCGCCTCGGCGTTCGAGAGCGATTGGTAGCCGCGGGCCATCTCCTCGAGGTCGACCCGAGTCCGGAGCCCGAGCCGCCCCAGCGCTCGGGGGATGATCGAGGCGATGTCGACCACTCGCGGGTGGGCGAGGACGGGAAGAACGAACTCGGAACCGGGAAGCGTGGCCGCACGCAGCAGCGCGTGCACCTCGCCGCCGAGCCCGCCGCTCGAGACGAGCACGAGGCGTTCGCACCGCTCAGGGAACTGGTAGGCGAACTGCATCGCGATGCCGCCGCCGAGCGAGTGGCCAACCACGCTGGCCCGCTCGATCTTGAGCGCCACGAGCAGGTCGCGGATGCCCGAGGCGTGGGCGCCGAGCGAGTAGTCGCCGCGGGGCTTGGCCGAATCCCCGTGGCCGAGCAGGTCCGGGGCGACGACCGTGTGGTGCTCGGCCAGCAGCTGGGCCGTCTTGTCCCACTGACCCGCGCGCCCGGCGACTCCGTGGATCAGGACGACCGCGGGTCCCTGCCCGGCGATGCTGAAGTTGACCCGGTGGCCGTGCAGCGATACCTCCGCCCGCTCGATCTTCGGGACGACCCAGATGTGCCGGTCCGCCTCCGGCAGCACTGGATCCTGCGGAGGGCGCTGGCGAGCTGGATTTGACGCCATCTGATGTCAAGGTAGCGGCTAAGCCGCGGATCCGGCGGCGCGTTTTTGCGGAATTTGCGGGTATCGAAGACGCTAATCCGCCGGCGTGAGCAACCGCGAACGAGCGCGACGGCACGACGTCCCCGGACGTAAAGTCCCGGGTAATGGATGGTCAGGTCGCGCTCGTGACCGGCGGGGCGTCCGGAATCGGACGCGCGTTGTGCGGCGCGCTGGCGCGCCGAGGAACGAGAGTCCTCGTCGCGGACATCAATGCTTCTGGCGCCGAGGCGGTGGCTCGTGAGCTGGGCGCGCGCGGCCCGGGCTCCGCCTCCTCGATCGGTCTCGACGTCGCCGACGCCGCGGCGGTGGGTGAGGCAGTTCGGAGCCTGCACACCGACGCCGGGCGCCTCGACCTGGTGTTCAACAACGCCGGCATTGCGATCGGCGGGCCAGCGGAGGAGCTCACCCTGGCCCACTGGGAGCGAACAGTCGACGTCAACCTTCGCGGCGTCATCCATGGCGTCCACGCCGCGTACCCGCTGATGCTCGAGCAGGGTTTTGGGCACATCGTCAACACAGCCTCGGTGGCCGGGTTGCTGCCCTTCCCGTTCGGCACGCCATACGCGATGACCAAGCACGCAGTGGTCGGGCTGAGCCTCAGCCTGCGCGCCGAGGCCGCGACTCGGGGTGTCCGGGTCAGCGTCGTCTGCCCGGGCGTGATCGACACGCCGATCCTCGACGGGGAGGGACCACCCGATCTGCCCTCGACGAGCATGAAGGGGCTCGGCCGCGAGATGCTCCTGCGCGCCAACGGCGGCCGCGCATATCCGCCGGATCAGCTGGCCGAGGATGTCCTCAAGGGCGTGGACGAGAACCGCGCGGTGATCGTCGCGCCGGCCCGCGCGCGCGTCGCGTGGATCGCGAACCGGATCTCACCTCGGGTGGTCGAGCGCCGCACGGCACGTGAGCTGGCCTGGGTGCGCACCCGGCTTGGCAACGGCTGAGCTGCGCCTCATCGGAGCGGGGCGATCCGGAGGCTGTCGAGCAGCGCGTTCACCTGGGCCCGCACGTTGGGCCCCGCCTGCGGCCCCGTGTAGACCTCCACCTGGAAGGCACGCCGCGCCGCCAGAAAATCGCTCCACCAGCTCGGAAGCGAGCCCGGGCCCTCGACGCAGGCATGTCCGGCACGCCGATGGGTCTTGCGGAGCTCACGCGCCAGCGTCTGCGCGAAGTGGGAATTCTTCTCCGTGACGTAAAACGCCGCTGGCCGGGGCCCGAAGCCGCGCCCGAGTTCGGCCGGGTTACGTGGGACCGGGAACTCCCAGATGTAGACGAGAGCACCGGCCGCGGGGAAGGCGCGGATGCCGGTCTCCGTGCACCACGCGCCGCAGTCCCGATAGTTGGGATGAGCGCACGGGCACGGGTGACGTGAGAAGGTCACAGGGAAGGAGGCCAGCACTATCGGCCGATTCGACCTGAGCCCCGTCCCGGGGGAGGAGGCCGCCCCATTGCGAATCAACCGCCAGCCCTGCGGGAGCTCAACGCTCATCTGACGCCCGACGGACATGCGGGCGCCAAGGTCGCGCCCGCTCACCGCGGTGGATCCCAGCAGCGCGGCGCCCACCAAAACCACGGCGATCACCAGCTTCCGCATACCCCCTCTACGAAGCCAAGGCCCGTAAAGGTCCCTTGCCAAGAGGGACCTCTTGCCACCTTCACTACGTAAGAGGGACGATGCACGCCTACGGTGTCCAGTTCAACTGAGCCGGTGACCGCTGTCGCCCAGCCCGTGGCGGCCACCGGACCATTGCCGCGTTCACGCTCGCGGCGTCCGCGGAGCGAGCGCTCACTCATCCGCGGCGCGCTGGCCGGGTCCGAGGCCGACCTCGAGCTGCTCTTCCGCCGCCACTGGCCCCGGGCCTACCGTGCGGCGTTCCTGATCGTCCGCGACCACGCGGCGGCCGAGGACATAGCCCAGGAGGCGTTCGTCGCCGCCATCCGCCGGCTCGACCGATTCGACCGCCGGCGGCCGTTCGCGCCGTGGCTGGGCGCGATCGTGGCCAACCGCGCGATCGATTGGGCCCGGGCTCGGAGCTCCCGCCGGGAGGTCGCCGAACCGGGACCGGAGCCGGCATCGCCGGCGGGTCCGCCGGCCAGCCGATACTCCGAGGAGGTGCTGGCGGCTTTGGCGGGCCTTTCACCGGAGCACCGCGCGGTGGTGGTGCTTCGCTACGTGCTCGAGTACACGCCGGGCGAGATCGCACGGGCGCTCGAGCTCCCGCGCGGCACCGTCAACTCACGGCTCCGCCGCGGGCTCGACGCGCTTGAGTCACGGCTCCGGGAGGTGGAGGCGAGGTGAACGCCAAACGCGCGTTGACCCGGTTCCGCGCGCCAGATGAGCCTGGTGCCCAGGTCCGAGCCTGGCCAGCTATCCGCTCCGCCTATCAGGACAGGCTCCCTGTCGCGGAGCGTCGCTCCTACCGGCGCCCGGCGAGCGCGCTGGCGGCGGGTCTCGTGCTCCTCGGCGCGCTCGCTCTGTCCCCGGCGGGCGCCACCGTCGGGCACCTGATCAGCCGAGCCCTGGGCGTCGAGCACGCCTCGCCGGCGCTGTCCTCGCTTCCCGCGCCGGGGCGAGTGCTCGTCTCCGGCCCCGGGGGCACCTGGACGGTCGCGCCCGACGGGTCGGCCCGGCGGCTCGGCCCGTGGGCTCAGGCCAGCTGGTCGCCGCACGGGCTCTACGTCGCGGTGGCGGGGGCGAACGGGCTCACAACCGTGAACCCGCGCGGCGTCCCGCAGTGGAGTCTTGGGCGACGGCGGGTCAGCGACCCGCGCTGGTTCTCGCCCAGCGGCTACCGGGTGGCGTACCTGTCGGGGACCGAGCTGCGGGTGGTCGCGGGCGACGGCTCTGGGGACGGCGTCTTGGCGGCAGCGGTGGCGCGCGTGGCTCCAGCCTGGCGGCCGGGTCGCGCCTACCAGCTGGCGTACCTCACCGCGCGAGGGAGCCTCGTGGTTCGAGACGCCAACAGCGGACGGAAGCTGTGGTCAGCCAGGGACGGGGCGGTGCGGGAGCTCGAATGGTCGGCGGACGGGCAGCGCCTGCTCGCGGTCTCCGCGCGCGCGGCGCGGATCTACACCGCCTCGGGCAGGCTGCTGTCGACCCAGGCATCACCCGGCGGCCCGATTCTCGACGGCGCCCTCTCGCCCAGCGGAAGGAGACTCGCGCTCGTCACCGGGGGCGTCGGCGGAGAGGTCGTCGTCGAAGGGCAACAGCCTCAGAGGGTGCTCGCCGGAGCCGGCCTCGGGCAGGTCGCCTGGTCGCCAAACGGACGCTGGCTCCTGATCAGCTGGCCGGCCGCGAACCAGTGGGTGTTCGTCCGGGTGGTCGGAGCGCCGCGGATCTTCGCCGTCTCCCGGATCGCGCAGCGGTTCGCGGCCACGGCGCGCAGCGGCTTCCCGCAGCTCGAGGGTTGGTGCTGCACTGCGGCCGGCGCGGGATGAGATTTCGCCGCGGCCTATACATAGCGACGTTGGCGGCGGCGCTCAGCGCCTGCGGAGCCTCGTCAGCGCATAGGCCGACGAGCACCCAAACGACGCGTCGCACCTACGTCTCGGTGCGCACGCCGGCTCCTCCCGGACCCCAGGCCCTGATCACCGACGAGACCCAGAACCAGCTCCTCGTCGCCGACCTGCCGAGCGGGCACGTCGCGCACCGGGTGCCGCTGCCGCCCGATCCCGAGGACATCGCCGCCACCGGCGATGGCGGGATCGTGGTCGTCGTCAGCGCCCGCGCCGGCAAGGTGACGATGCTCGACCGCCGCACCCTGCGCCCGATCAAAACCTTCGGGGGATTCGATCAGCCCCACATCGTCGCGATCTCGCCCGACAGGGAATACGCCTATGTCACCGACGACGCCCGCGGCACGCTCACGGTGATCAGGCTGAGCGACATGAACGTGACGAGCCGGATCCAGGTGGGAATGGGCGCCCACCACCTCACGTTCAGCCCGGATGAGCGGCGCGTCTGGGTGGGGCTGGGCGAGCGGGCGCAGATCATCACCATTCTCAGCGCGCGTGACCTTGGCCACCCGAGAGTGGTCGGCCACTTCGCCCCTGGCTTCCCGGCACACGATCTCTCCTTCAGCCCCGACGGGAGGCGCGTCTGGGTCACCTCAGCGACATCTCGCGACGTCACCGTCTTCGACGCCCGGAGCCGCCGGGTGGCGTTCCGGGTGCCCGCGGGGCCGCCGCCGCAACACCTCGCCTTCCAGGGTCGCTACGCCTACATCACGAGCGGCTACGGAGGCATCATCGAGAAGGTCAACGCCGCGAGCGGGCGCATCATCATGCGCGCGAACGCACCCTACGGCTCCTTCGAGCTCGCCGCTCGCGATGGCTATGTGGCCACGTCGTCTCTTCTGCGCGGAACGCTCGCGGTGTATTCCCCGGGCCTCCGGCTGTTGAGGGTGTCCAAGCTCGCGCCAGCGACGCGCGAGGTCGCGATCTCACGGCCGTAGCGCGGCGCAAACCAAGCGCGGGGACCTCGCGAGCGGCCGGACACGTATAGCCGGTATGCGCAAGCTCCTCGGCGCACTCATGCTCGTGGCGGTAGTTGGCTCGGTGGCGGCCCCCGCGAGCGGGACGCACGCCAGCGCTGCCGTGACGGTGCCCAGCGGCCTCACCATCCGCGTCCCTACCGGATGGCACGTGCTGCACGGGTGGCTGAGCGACGTGATCGATCCGGCGCCCCGACTCGCGGAGCCGCCCCGCCCATTTCCGGCTCGCGACCGACGGCGGGGGGGTCCGCCAAACGTGCTTCGGCGCCAGCGACACGTTCGGCTTCAAGGACGCCGGGCGCGTCTTTCAGGTGGAGGTCTACCTCGGTCCCGGAGCGGGCCGGGCGCGGCGCGCCGCGGTCGCGGCCTTGCTTGACAGCTTGAGGGTCCGGCAGTCCTAGACCGGCGGGCGGCCGTGTTCGGGCGAGGACGGGAGGAGGCGCTTCCTGGCGTACTGCGACCCGGTGATGGCTTCCCAGTCGAGTTTGTTGCGACCGAGTCGGCGGTCAGCGATGGCGCGAAGCTGCTCCCGAAGCCAGCCGCGCCGATGTGGCAAGACAGCACCGCACCGCGTGCACGCATCTGGCGCTTCGTAGATGACCCCGGTGTGAAATCGAGTCCGGCAGCGAGGGCACTGGACGTACTTCAAGACATTGCTCCCAATCGGCGCGATCCATGCGCTGAACAAAGAGTACCTCTGTCCAGCGAGGCGTGGAGGGCGTGCAAGCGCTCGCCCAGCGACGTGCTCACGACATAGCGTGCGCGCTCGGAGGAGGACCTGGAGGCTGCTTTCCGTGCCACCTCCAGGACCTACCCACGAGACGCCTGTCCCCATTCAGGTGCGGCGTGATCAAGCCCGGGCACGCTCTGGCTCGTCGCGCTTCGCACCCGCCCCGGCGTCCTCCCTCATGACCTGGACCGTCGGCCGGATCCCCGATGTATTGCCGCCCAAGTCGACGACCGCGTACCAGCGGCCGTGTTCCGGGATCGATAGCCGCGCCGGCGAGCAGCGGTAACGTCCTCCGGTGTTGCAACGGCACGGCAGCCGGTCGACGTACTTTTCGAAGTTGACCGGGTCGAGCAGCATCACCGTCGCCGGCGAGCCACCCCAACGCACCACCGCAGTGGCGCCTTCCGGCTGCTCACCTAGATCGCTGTAGGCGTATCGCATGTGACCTCCTGTCTCCTCGCTCGTAGGTTCAGGTCTGACTCGTGGTCTGCGAGGGCAGCGGCTCTTCCGGAGCTTTAAGGAGCGCGCGTCTGATGTAGGTGCGGTTCTTGGCCAGCTGTGCCGAGAGCCGCTCCTTGCGGATTCCGTGGAGATAGCCAATGCACCAGTCGAGCTGGCCCAGGGCGTCCTCCGCGGCCCGCCGGTAGCGCTCAGCCTGATTGTTCGCCATCGCGATCCCTCCTTTCCGTCGCTAGCCGAATCGCTACCCGCCGCCCGTGCCCGCGGCCCACCGATCCCCCCAAGCGGGGGGGATCGAAGTACGCACATCCGGGAAGACACGACTCGTGACGCTGCTTGACGACTGCACCGGGACGCGGGACCGCTTCCGTGAGACGCGGGACGCGATCGAGCTGCTTGTCGCGGTGCTCTCGGCCGGCGACCCACAGCTTGATCGCGCTGGCTTCTACTCACGCCTGGCCCAGGGCGTTGCCCGGGTGGCTTCGATGCGGCGCGTCGTCGTGTTCGTGTTCGATGCGGCCACCCGGCGCGTGGAGGCTGCCGGCGCGCATGAGATCGAGCTCGAGCAGTTCGCCGAGGCTCGGGTGAGCCTCGAGCGCGCACCCGACGCTGCGCGCGCGTTGCGGGAGGACCGGGTGATCGAGGTGTCTCCTCCCGCCGTGCACGAGATTCCTCCCGAGTTCGTCGACCTGGTTGGCGAGCACCGGCTGGTCTACGTCCCCATCGCGGCCGGGGGACGCTGGCTCGGGGTTATCGTCGCCGAGCCGCTCAGCTCATCGCCGCCTCTGGACGAGGAGCGACGTGAGTTCCTGTGGCTGCTGGGCAAGGTCCTGGCGCTGGCGTCGATCACGCGGATCGCGACGTTTCACAGCGAGCGGGCCAGGGAGCTCCAGCGCCGGATCGACCTGGCGCGTGATCTGCACGACCGGGTTGTCCAGCGGCTGTTTGGTGTGTCGATGGCGCTGTCAGGGTCAGGCGCGCTGGAGGACGCCGCACGCGAGCGGTGCGCGGATGAGCTGCAGGTGGCGCTCGGGGACCTTCGATCGGCGATCGAGCGGCCACTGGGACGTGAGCCGAAGCGCACCGATACGACTCTGGCCACCGAGCTCGAGCGCCTGGCGCGGGGCTGGGCCCGCCGCGGTTGGGAACGTGGTGACTTTGCCGTCCAAATCGACGGCCCGGTACCCGAGCTGCCAAACGAGCTGGAGCCACTCGCCCAGTCAGTCCTGGCCGAGGCGGTCCGGAACGCGCAGAAACACGCGCATCCGCGATCGCTCACGGTCCGCGTCCGCCGCGAGGACGATCTGCTCGTGCTCGAGGTCGAGAACGACGGGGTCGAGCCGTCCGCGCCTGCGGCGCCGCCCGGGATCGGTCTGCGAATCGCCGCCGTCGAGGCGCTGCAAGCCGGAGGGATGCTCGAGTTTGGCCAGCGCGGGGCGGGCGTATGGCAGGTGCGGTTGGTCGTTCCCTGGGGGGCGGGATGAGCCCTTCTCCGGCAGCCGGGGACCGGCTTCGTCTGCTCGTCGTCGACGACCATGACGTGGTCCACTGGGGTCTTCGGATCATGCTCGAGCGGCTGCCGTGGATCGAGTCCTCATACTCGGCCCACACCGGCTCGGAGGCGGTCGAGTCGGCGCTCCGCAATCAGATCGACCTCGCGCTGGTCGATCTGTTTGTCGGCCCCGAGTCCGGCGCCGACATCTGCCAGCGACTGCGCTCAGCGCGCCCCGAGGTGCGCGTGCTTCTGATCTCCGGCGTGGGGCAGATGTCCCCCAAGGCGGCAGCGGCGTGCGGAGCGAGCGGGTTCGTCTCCAAGGACTCGCGCGGCCGCGACATGATCCGGGCCGTGGCCCGGGTGGCTGGGGGAGGCTCGGTGTTCGACGAGGAGTCGGAGGAGACCGACACCGCCGCCCGGCTCTCACAGCGTGAGCGTGAGGTCCTGACGCTTGTCGCCGCGGGGTCCACGAACCGTGAGATCGCGGCCCAGCTCAGCCTCTCCCCGCACACGGTCAAGGAGTACACGAGCACGCTGTATCGAAAGCTCGATGTGCGCAACCGCCTGGAGGCAGTCAACCGCGCCCAGCAGCTCGGCCTGATTGGGTGAGCGGGCGAGGTCGGCGGGGGGCGGGCGGTTGCACGGTTTTGCGGAGCTCAAGGCGGGTTTGTTGCGGATGGCGCCGCCGTCGTGGCCGAGCAATGCTGGCTGTTGAAAGGAGGTCAGTGACATGGTCGACGACAACTTCAGCCATCAGGTTTGGCGCACCGCGATCCTGACGGTCGCTCTCGCAGCTTGCCTCGTCTTCGGTATCACCGTCCTGGCCAGCGGGGACTGGCTCCCCGGCGGGATCATCGTCGGCGCGAGTGCCGTCGGATTGGCGCGTGAGATTCCGATCATCCGAAAGCTCTGCAACGGCGGACCGCCTCCGACACCGCACAACGCGCAGAAGTAGGGGAATCGGCCTGACTTCGCCCCTCCGGGAGGGACCTGGGCGAATCAGCGGACCTGGGCGAAATAGCGAGCCCACAGATCGTTAATTCGCCCCGGTCCCGCCACAACGAGGAAATTCGGCACACAGGGAATTTCGACCCACACGCGCTACGTCGCCCCGCGCGCTACGTGGTTTTGAGCAGGACTGCGCGCCGTCCTCCGGACGGCACGTGACGCCCGCTGACCTACTTTCCCGCTCGGTACCTCAGCGTGACGAGTTTCAAGCGGGACGGCACGGCCGTCGCCACACCGGTCTGGTTCGTATCCGACGGAGAACGCCTCTTCGCCTTCACCGACCTTCGCTCCGCCAAGGTCCGACGCATTCACCACAATCCGCACGTCCTCGTGGCCTCGTGCCGACCGGATGGCAAGCTGCGCCGCGAGCCCGTCTCAGCGCACGCGGAGGTGTTGACGGAAGCCGCGGATCTGGAGCGCGTCCAGCGGCTCCTGCTCGAGCGCTACAAGATCTCCTACCGCGTGGTGATGGTCTTCTACCGGCTCGCACCGTGATCACGGGCCTGGTGTGGAAGCTGGGAGGTCTGCCGTCCCTACGGCGCCGTCGCGTAAAGACTGTCGACGATCCCGTACATCTCGTTCGCCGTCTGGCCCATCGCTGGACAGCAGGGCGGGCCGCCGGGGGCGCTGATCCCGATCTCGAGATGGGGCGAGGTGGAGTTGCCGACGCGGCCGCAGCCGACGTCGGCGATCGGCTGCCCGGCGCTGACAGCCGCGCCCACCGGCACGAGCGCCGGCGAGGCGTGGCCGTAGTAGATGTAGCGCCCGGCGTACGGGCCGCTGGCCACCTGGAGGACCGGCGCGTCGGGGCCGAAGCCGGATATGCCCTCCTCGACGATCGTCCCCGAGGTGATCGCGACCTCGACCACGTTCGCGCCGCAGGCGTCGCCGACGGTGCCGATGTCGACGCCCTGATCGAGGGTCCAGTGCGCGGGCGGGAGGACCATCGAGACCGGCCGCAGCGGGAACACCCAGCCGGGCGGCGCGCCAGCCCCAGATCCAGAGCCAGAGGGAGCGGGGGTCGGTGGCGGCACGGTGCGCCCGGCCTTGACCCAGGCGGCGAGCGTGGTCTCTGTCTTTGGCCCAGCGGTCCCCGAGGCGGGCGTCAGGCCCGCGGCGGTCTGGAAGGTCGTGACCGAGGACTGGGTGGCCGGGCCGTAGCTGCCATCAACCGTCGTCGGGATGCCCACCTTGGTCAGCCAGGACTGAAGCGTGCTCACGTCCGAGCCGTGCATCCCCGGCCCCAGCCCGCGAGTGAAGGGCGGAGGCAGATCCGTGCTCGGGCGCGCCACCGGCCGCGTGAGTGTCTGCCCCCGCTGCACCCAGCTCCGGAGCGTCGTCTCGGTCTCCGGGCCGGCCGTGCCGGTGGCCGGGCGCAGGTGCGCCGCTCGCTGAAAGCGTTTGACCGAGGCCGCGGTCGCCGGGCCGTAGTTACCGTCGCTGGCCGTCCGGATTCCCACCTTGGTCAGCCAGCTCTGGAGCGTGCGCACGTCGCTGCCGTGGTAGCCCAGCCGGAGCCCCCGAGTGAAGGGCGGCGGTGGTTTCATCGCCACGTGCGCCGGGACCGGCGCGGCCGCCCCGGACGCCGTCGGCGCTGGCGCGAGCGCGGCCGATCCGTCGGCCTGTGCCGCCGCTGTCGGTCCGGCGATCGCCGCGATGATGAAGATGCTGACGGGGACGAGTTTCCGCATACGTTTCGGCGCGAGCCGGAGCTCGCGTAGCGCCGTGGCCTGCGGGGTTAGCTGACGGGCTGCCGCTCATGCTCGACCGGCTCCGGCGGATCACCACCGGACACGCCCCAAGACGGCTTGGGTTCCCCGCTCCCAGGCTCGGCGGGCCTAGGATTCGGCTCCTGCACCGAGCGGGGCCAGGTGCAGTCCCGTTTAGGATCGTCAGCTGGGAGGCGTCGCTTGAGTCCTGGGTCAGAAGTGCAACCGATCGCGCTGGACGGACGTTCCCTTCCGCACCCGCAAATGCCGTGGTCGCGTGTACCCTAGGGCGCTCACCCAAGGCGAGGCGGCCGGCGCCCTCCAATACCAAGGGGATCCAGGTTTATGAGGTCACGAATCGCAACCGTGTTCACGGTGCTTGCCCTGCTCGGGGGCACCGGTGGAGCAATCGCGCTGGCCGGGCAAGGCTCGAGCAGCGGCGCTGCCGGCGGCGCGGCCGCCGCCCAGTACAAGCCAGGCAAGGGCTGCGGCGACAAGAACCACCAGCACAAGAAGCACGAGAAGTGCAAGAAGCACCACAAGGGCAAGGGCAAGACCAAGCACCACAAGTCCAAGTCCCACAAGTCCAAGCCGCAGACGCACAAGAGCCACAAGGGGAGCGGGAAGTCGAACGGGTCGAAGGGTCAGTCGAACGGGAGCGGCAAGACGACCTGCAAGAACCAGCTCTCGAACGGCGTGATCGTCATCACCTGCTGAGCGCACCAGGTAGCCCGTAGAACCTGACCCTGAACAGCGTCTCGCCGAGACTCGGGCGTTCAACGCCGAGCTCGAGCGGCGACTGGCGACGATGCCGGCGGTCGACACGGTGCCGCCCGAGGAGACCCGGCGGGCCCGCCGGGAGGGCCGCGGGATCTTCCCCGCCCCGGTCTTCCTACCCGAGGCGCAGACGCGTGAGATAGACGGGCCGGCGGGCGCCATCAGGCTGCGCGTGTTCATCCCGCCCAAGGGCGGGGTGCAGGGGGCCTTCCTGCACCTCCACGGCGGGGGCTGGACGCTCGGCGACAACGACATGCAGGATCCGCGGCTGATGCACCTGGCCGCGGAGACCGGGCTGGCGGTGGTGAGCGTCGGCTACCGGCTCGCCCCCGAGCATCCCTACCCCGCGGGGCCTGACGACTGCGAGGCGGCGGCGCTCTGGCTGCTGAGCGCAGAGGGCAGGGAGCTGGCGGGCGACGGACCGCTGGCCATCGGCGGTGATTCCGCCGGCGCTCACCTCGCCGTCCTGACCCTGCTGCGCTTGCGCGATCGCCACCTGATCAGCGGCGGCTTCGCTGCTGCCGTCCTTCAGTACGGCGCCTACGACCTGTCGATGACGCCGAGTCAGCGGCTGTGGGGCGAGCGGAACCTCGTCCTTTCCGGGTCGATCCTGAGATGGTTCGCCGACCAGTTCCTGCCCGGTTATGACCGCGAACAGCGGCGTGACCCGGACATCTCGCCGCTGTTCGCCGACCTCCGTGAGATGCCGCCCGCGATCTTCACCATCGGGACCGAGGACGCCCTCCTCGACGACACGTTGTTCATGGAGGCGCGCTGGCGGATGGCGGGCGCGCCCACGGAAATCCAGGTCTGGCAGGAGGCGCCCCACGGCTTCATCGGCCTCCCGATGAGCATCACCGAACCGGCGCTGTCGGCCGAGCACGAGTTCCTGCGGCGGACCCTGGGTTTGCAGCGGTAGGCTACGCGCGACCCGGCTTACGGGATCGAAATCTGGGGCGACTGGAGGTGTTTCGTGCTTGATCGAGGTATGGCGATTCGGCAGCGTCTCCCCAGGCGCGCGATCACAACCCTCGCCGCAGCAGGGATGCTTGCGCTGATCCTCCCGGCCTTTGCTCAAGCGGCGAACGGTCCGTACGTGTCGATGGGGGATTCCTACACGGCGGCGCCGCTGGTGCCTTTGCCCACCGGCAACCCGATCGGATGTGGCCGCTCGACCAACAACTACCCCTCGGATGTGGCGCGGGCGCTGGCGCCGAGCTCGTTCACCGATGTCAGCTGCTCGAGCGCCACCACGTTCAACATGTACCTGCCGCAGGCGGTCCCGTTCGGCGGTGTCAATCCACCCCAGCTGAACGCCGTCTCGCCTGCCGACACGCTGGTCACGGTGGGAATCGGCGGTAACGACGCGGGTCTGATCACCGTGGTCGAGACCTGCGCTGAGATCGATGCCTTCCACCCAACGGGAAGCGCGTGCAAGGCGCATTACGAGGCGTCCGGAAGCGACCCGAACGTGGCCGCGATCAAGGCCACTGGTCCGAGGCTGGTGGCCGTACTCCGGTCGATCCACATGCGGGCGCCGGTCGCCCGGGCGCTGATCGTCGGCTATCCGGACGGCCTCCCCGTCAACGGCTCCAACTGCTGGCCGCTCGTCCCACTCTCCTCGGGCGACATCGCCTACATCAATTCACTCGAGCAGCAGCTGAACCTCGTCATCTCACGCGCCGCGGCGGGGAATAACGCCACCTTCGTCGACACGTTCAACTCGAGTATCGGCCACGACGCATGCCAGCCGCCCGGAGTCGCCTGGGTCAACGGGATCGTCCCCACCTCGGCGGCCTTCCCGCTGCACCCGAACCAGGCCGGCGAGCAGAACATGGCCAACCAGGTTCTGGCAGCGCTTTCGGCTGCGAGCCGCAGCTGAGCTACGGACTCCGCACGCGCCCGCAACAGCGGGCGTAAGAGCCACGGATGCGGCGCGAGTCGATTTCGCCAATGGCCTGGCGGATGAGGAGATCGAGCAGGCTTCGGAGGCCATCGACGAGCGGCTGCGGGAGGTGGTGCCCGACGTCACCGAGGTGTTCCTCGATGCCACGACCGCGTCAAACGCCACCTCGAACGGCAGCCGGACCCCGTGATCGGCGCCCCAGGCTGGTGTGACAAATGTCGCAGTTTCCGGCTACCAGCTCGCCTTAGCCTGATGTCGAGAAGGGGGAAATGCAGGAAAGCGAGCAGCACGGGGGCGACCGGGGAGGCTCCGGGCGGTGGGGGACCGCCCGGAGCTCCGGGCTGCCAGAACCGCGCTAGGCGGCCCCGAGCCCCGAGCGTTCGCGCAGCGCCGTCGGGTCGAGCACGGTGATCGTTTTTCGGTGGGTGGAGACCCAGCCGAGTTGGCGCATCAGCCGTAGCGCTCGGGAGACCGTCTCTCGGGTGGCGCCCGTCCAATGCGCGAGCTCGTCCTGGGTCAGCGAGAGCTCGATCTGGGTTCCGTCGGCGGTCGGCTTGCCGTGTTCTGCCGAGAGGTCCGCCAGGCGCTTGGCCAGCCGGCCCACGCTGTCCTGAGTGGCGAGGTCGATCAGATCCTCAGTGGCCTCGGCCAGGCGGCGAACCACCATCCGGATGACGACGATCGCGGCCTGCGGATGCTCACGCAGGTATTCGACGAACTGGGGGGCCGGGATGGCGCCGGCTTCGACGTCATCCAGCGCGATCGCGGTCGCCGTCCGCCGCCCCGCGCCGAGCGCCGACATCTCGCCGATGAGCTCACCCGGCCCGCGCAGCGCGAGCACGACCTCGCGATGGTCCGGTCCGTACGCGATCACCCTGACCCGGCCCCGGAAGACGACCATCGGCTCGTCGCCGGCCGACCCACGTTGGGTTATCGCCGTCCCGGCCTTGATCGTCCGGTGGCGCAGCTGCGCGGTCAGGGCCTCAGCGTCCTCGGGCGAGAGCTGCTGGAGGAACGGGGTCTGCGCCGGGCTCACCCCCTCATTCTGGCAACGCTGCGTCGCGCGGTGACAAATGTCATTGAATCGAGGCCGCTCGTAGCTGGAAGATGGTGGCAGAGGCGCGCGGCGAGAGCGGGAAGAAGCCGGGAAGGCCGGCCCGGGGAAGCCCGATCCGCTCGCTCAAACACCCAGGGCGAGCGGGTCGAGGCTTCGGCCACGAGGCGCATTCGTAAGACGTCCGGCCGCCTGCGATCCTGCCAGCCGAACGTGAAGGACTACTACGACACCCGAGCGCCGGAATACGACGAGTGGTATCTCGGGCAGGGCCGGTTCGCGGGGTTGCGCCGCCCGCATTGGGATGAGGACCTGCGGGAGCTCGTGGAGCTGATCGCCGCCCTACCCGCGAAGCCGACCCTGGATGTGGCCTGTGGCACCGGGTTTCTGAGCCGGCACCTGAGGGGCGAGGTCACGCTGGTTGATCAGAGCGAGCGGATGCTCACGATCGCGCGTGAGCGCCTGCCCGGCTGGCCGGCCGTTCGAGGGGACGCGCTCGAGCTGCCGTTTGCCGATGACTCGTTTGATCGCGTCTTCACCGCCCACCTCTATGGCCATCTCGAGGCGCGTGACCGCGAGCCCTTCTTGACCGAGGCGCGGCGGGTGGCCCCGGAGCTGCTCGTCATCGACGCCGCGCGCCGGCCTGACCACGAGGCGGAGGAATGGCAGGAGCGGGAGCTCAACGACGGCTCACGCTTTGAGGTCTATAAGCGCTTCTTCACGGGTTCTGAGCTGGCCGAGGAAATCGGAGGCGGGACGGTCCTGCTCGCGAATCACTGGTTTGTCGCCGTGGCTTCGCCCCGAGCCTGACGCCCCGTCAGGACTCAGGGTGAGTCGGCATGGACGATGAGGACAGCCGCCGGGCTCGCGTTCAGAACCTCGTGGCTGACGCTGCCCAAGAGCATTGAGCGGACGTTCCCACGCCCGCGTGATCCCATGACAACCAGGTCGTGGGAGCCGCTTTTCATCTGCTCGAGGATTCGCTGGCCAGGGCGGCCATGGGCCAGGAGCTTCGTGACCGAGATGTCCTGCGGCACCTGCGTGACGGCCTCCTCCAGCAGCTGCTGGTACTCGCGCTGCGTCTCCTCTTCGAGGCGGACGTAGTCGATCGAGCCGCCGAACCCGGCGCCGGTCAGAAGCCACGACGACGGATCCGGCACGCAGGTCATGACCGTCAGCCTGGCGTGCTGGCACTCCGCCAGCTCGATCGCCTCACTCAGCGCCCGTGCGCTGTGGTCAGAGCCGTCGATGGCCACAAGGATGTTGCGAAACATGCGGACCCGAACTCTATGAGCAGATCACCGGCGGTTGCCTGCGTGAGGTCCGTTCGAACGTCACGCTGCCGGCGGCCGATTCGAATCTCGCCTTCGTTGGACCGATCAGCACGAGCGTGCCTGCTTGGTACGGATTGCCCCAGCCAGAAGGCAGGTTCCCACTGCCGTCAGATGGCGGCTGCGTCGCACGCCAGAAGGTGTTGTCGATCTTGGCCCATTTGATGCCGCAATGCGTGTAGAGCCGGTACGGGCGACCGGCATGGGCATGGGTTGTGCTCACGGTCGAAGCACGTGCACCGCAACCGGCCGCGGCAGCGACCAGGGCGAGGGCAGCGAGTCCACGAAGCATCACACCCCAAACTACGCAAGGCCAGGCGCTCTTGTCACACGCGTCTCGGGACGGCACCGCGGCTCGACGTATCGGGTCAGTAGTTTTCCGCCGCCCGCGGAGCAGGCTCCGCGGATGCTCCAGATCTCGCCAGCTTGGAGAATCCGGCCAATGCCTACGGTAGGCCACGATCCGGCCGACGGTCGATCTGTGTCTGAGCCACGCGCGCCGGTTCTCGATTGCGTGGGGCTGCGCAAGTCGTTTGGCGAGCTGGAGGCCGTGCGCGGGGTCAGCTTCCACATCGCCGAGGGGGAGACGTACGGGCTGCTCGGGCCCAACGGTGCCGGCAAGACGACCACGATCTCGATGGCCTGTGGCCTGCTCGAGCCAGATGGCGGCGAGGTCCGCGTGGCGGGAAAGCGGCTGACACCCCGGAGCGTGGACGAGAAGGCGGCGATCGGCTACGTGCCGCAGGAGCTGGCGATCTATCCGGATCTGAGCGCGCGGGAGAACCTGCGCTTCTTCGCGCGCCTCTACGGCCTCGACTCGGCGACAGCTAACGCGCGGGTCGACGAGGTGCTCCACGTGATCGGCCTGGCCGACCGCGCCCGGGAGCAGACGAAGAACTTCTCCGGCGGGATGCAGCGGCGGTTGAACATCGGGATCGGCCTGCTGCATCGCCCGCGGTTGCTGATCCTCGATGAGCCCACCGTGGGCGTGGATCCGCAGAGTCGTAACGCGATCCTCGAGAGCGTCGAGCGGCTGTCGGCCGAGGGGATGGCGGTCCTCTACACGACCCACTACATGGAGGAGGCTCAGCGGCTGTGTGACCGGATCGGGATCGTCGATCTCGGGGAGATGAAGGCGGAGGGGACGCGGGCAGAGCTCGTGGCGCTCGTGGGGGAGCACGACCGCGTGTCGTTGCAGGGGACCGGGGACCTCGAGACGGCCGCGAAGGCGATCCTGGGGCAGGCACATGTGCGGGCAGCCAGCGTTCAGGATGGCGGGATCGAGCTGATCGTCGACCACGCCGGGCGCGTGCTGCCCGAGCTGCTGCGCCTGAGCGCCGACAGCGGGGTCGCGGTGAGCTCGGTCGAGGTGACCGAGCCGGACCTCGAGGCCGTGTTCCTTCACCTGACTGGCAGGGCGCTTCGCGAGTGAGCGATGCGAACGTCGCTCGTCATCCTCGGTAAGGATCTTCGCCAGCGGCTGCGGGACCGATCGGTTCTGCTGATCTCGATCGTCGTCCCGTTGGTGCTGGCGTCGATCTTTGGACTGATCTTTCACAACGCCATCGGCGGGCGGCTCTCGTTCAAGTTCGCGGTCGTCGATCAGGACCACGGTCCGGCCGCGCACGCTTTCATCTCCGCCGGTCTCGCCCCTTTGGAGCAGCGGGGCTTGATCCACGTCGTGCGTGAGCCCACGCTCGCCGCCGCGCGCACCGCCACCGACCAGAACAAGGTGGCGGCGACATTCGTCATCCCCGCTGGCCTGTCTGATGCGGTTGGGCATGGCCGCCCGGCGAGGCTCACGGTGATCGGCAGCGTGGATTCCACGATCGGTGCGCAAGTCGCGGAGTCGATCGCTCGCTCGTTTGCCGACGTGACCGACTCGGCGCGAATCGTGGCCGCGGCCATCGGCGGCGGTGGCATCAGCCCAGGCCTGGCGGCGCGGCTACCGAACCCGATCTCGATCGCCGACGTCTCGACCAAGAGCCGCCAGCTCGACGCCGGCACCTTCTACGCCGCCGGGATGGCCATCTTCTTCCTCTTCTTCGCCGTCCAGTCTGGTACCGCCAGCCTGCTCGAGGAACGGCGGGACGGAACCCTGGCGCGAATGCTCGTGGCGCCCATCAGCCGCCGCGCCGTGCTCGTCGGCAAACTGCTCACCAGCCTCGTGGTCGGGTTGGTCAGCCTGGTCGTGCTCGCGGTGGCGACACATTTCCTGCTCTCCGCGCGGTGGGGCAACGTGCTTGGCGTGGCGATGCTGATCGTCGCCGCGGTGCTCGCCGCCTCGGCGGTGATGACACTTGTCGCCACGCTGGCGCGCACTCCCGAGCAGGCGGGGTCGTGGCAGGCGATGGTGGCGCTGGTGCTCGGCATGCTCGGGGGTGCGTTCTTTCCCGTTGCGCAGGCGGGCGGTGTCCTCGCCACGCTCAGCCTGGCCACGCCCCAGGCCTGGTTCCTGCGTGGCCTCGAGAACATGAGCGGTGGCGCCGGTGCCGGCGCCGTTCTCGGGCCGACGGGCGCGATCCTGATCTTCGCGGCAATCACCGGCGGGCTGGCGCTGGCCCGCGCGGGAAGGCTGGTGGCGCGATGAAGGCGCTCACGATCGCCGGAAACGATCTGCGGCGGCTCGTTCGCTGGCGGGCCAACATCTTCTTCCTGTTCGTGTTGCCGATGTTGATCATCCTGCTGCTGGGCGCTTCGTTCGGCGGCTCGCAGAAGGCCCGCCTCGGCGTCCTGGCGCGAGATCCGGGGCCACTCGCTCAGAGGTTCACTAGGACGCTGAGCGAGCGCCCGTCGACCCAGCTCGTCCGCTACGCGAGCTACAGCCAGCTTCAGAAGGCGGTGTCACAGGGGGATCTCGACGCCGGTCTGGTGATCCCGGCCAACTATGACTCGCTGCTCGCGCAGGGCCGCACGGCCACGCTCAGCTACTTCGCTCGCCCCAACTCGGTGGCCCAGCAGCTGCGTCCGACGATTCAGTCGGTGGCGGCTGAACAGAGCCGAACCCTGGCGGCGGCCCAGGTGCTCCAAGCCCGGACGGGAACGAGCTTCGCGAGCGCGCTCACGCGCGCGAACACGGCCGCGGCGCATACCCCGCGCCTTCAGGTACTCATGACCGCGCCCGACGGCGGCCGCTACACGGTGACCACGGGCCGCTTTCAGGAGGGCGCGAGCACCGAACTCGTCCTGTTCATCTTCCTCACCTCGATGACCGGCGCCGCGTTCCTGATCGAGACCCGGCGGCTGGGGATCTCCCGCCGCATCCTCTCGACGCCGACGTCGACCCGAACCATCGTCGTCGGCCAGCTGCTCGGCCGCCTGGCCGTGGCGCTCGCCCAGGCGCTGATCATCGTGCTGGGGTCACTCCTGTTCTTCGGGGTGGCCTGGGGGAACGTGCTCGGCACGGCGGCGGTGATCCTCGCGTTCTGCCTGGTGGGCACGGGAGTCGCCGTCCTCGTGGGAAGCACGTTCTCCTCCGAGGAGCAGGCGCGACCGGTCGGCTTTCTGCTCGGTCTGGGGCTGGCGGCGCTCGGCGGCTCGATGGCGCCGCTCGAGGTGTTTCCCTCGACCGCGCGCAAGATCGCGCACATCACTCCTCACGCCTGGGCCAACGACGCCTTCTCCAAGCTCCTGAAGCACGGCGGTGACCTGGTCACGGTCTTGCCGCAGATCGGCGTGCTGCTGGGCTTTGCCGCGGTGGCGATCGTGTTGGCGGTGTGGCGGTTGCAGCGGACGCTGACGGCCTGAGCACTGGATGTCCCAACTTGCGGGACCTGGGCGAACGAGCGAGCTGTGGGATCGCTCTTTCGCCCAGGTCCGGTCTCGAGGGGCAAAGTTCGCCCACTGAAGCCGCACTTTGGGCGTAGCCGCTGGGGGGTCTGGGAGAAAAGCCCAACGGAGAGGTGCAAATCACCCAGACGCCTGGCGAGCGCTCACCGTAATGTGTTTGTCGTGCTCGTTGAGGCAGTGCACTGTGCCGCCGAGGTCGCAGTGGCGGGCGTGTCGTCCCCGGGTGCCGGCGTCTAACCGTGGGACCCCTCGCCAGGGCAAGCGCTGCCTGGGAGCTGCCGGCCGACCCAGGCGCCGTCAGCCAAATGCGCTGGCGCGCCACGGAGTTCGCAGCCTCCGCGGGCGCGGATGACGAGGTGACCGAAGCGATCGCCCTCGCTGTGTCCGAGACCGTCACGAACGTGGTCGTTCACGCCTACGGGGAGGAGCTCGGCCTGGTCCGCCTCCGCTGTTCGGTCGACGGCGAGCGCCTCATTGTTGAAGTGGCTGATGACGGGGCTGGAATTGCCTCAGCTCATACCCGGCCCGGGATCGGACATGGCCTGGCGATGGTGGGCGCGCTGGCGCAGTCGCTCGACTTCGGGCCCGGCCGCGGCGGCCGCGGCACATCGGTGACCATGGCCTTCGGTCCGGCACCCCCGGCCGCCCCAGCGCCGGGATTGGAGACGCTGTGCGCGCTGGCGCTCGAGACTCTCGCCGACGCCTCGTGTGTCGATCTGGTCTCAAACGGTGTGCTGCGCCGCATTGCTGCGGCGGTCGCAGATGACACCGCGGCGACGGCTTGGCTCCAGGAAGCGGTACCTCCGGCCAAGCCGGGCACGGCGACGTGGTCGGCCCTGCGTGAGGGTGGCGCGCGTCTCGTCATCCACGACCCGACGGTCCCGCGCTCGCCGGGAGGGACCGGGGAGCGCCTTGACCTGGCCTGGTGGGTGTCGGTCGCACTCGAGACGGGCAGCGGAACGCGATCCGCTCTCTGGGGCTTCGGCGGCCGCAGCGGCGGACGTCCCGTCCCAGGCGAGCAGCTGATCGGCATCGTGGCCGACGCCGCTCAGGGTGACCTCGCGCAACCAGCCGAGCGCGCCCTCTTGCGCGGCCGGCTGGCGGCGACGTTCAGCTGACGGTTCTCAGCGGCTCTTGCGGATCCGCGCCAGGCGCCGGCGCAGGCGGTTGCTGCGTTCGGGGTGCATCATCCGCTCGAGATCGCGGACGTAGGCGTTCATGAGGATTCTTGCTGTTGCGGGATGCATTTTGTGGCCTCCGGTTAGTGTCCTGGTGTCAACGATAGCGCCAAAAAATTGTTCAAATGAGGACTCTTTTGGACGTTGACAATCGATGCAGTCGATCATAGTTTGGCTGGTTACAACCCGAGAGGTAACGTCCGATCATGAGGACGGCGGCGGTGCTGGCGCTCGCGGCGCTCATCGTCGGATGCGGCTCATCCGGGCGCCGATCAGCGAGCGTCGCCGGAGGATGCGCGGCCGGAAGTCTGCGGCTCGGATCTGGCCCTCGATGGGCCGCAGGTTCCAACCCGCCGGCGTCGACTCGATACACAGTCGCCGCGCACGACACCGCCGTAGCGTTCCTGTTCGGATACCCGCTGCGCGCGGGCAACGCAAGCAGCCCGTTCAACAAGATCCTGTGGATCGTTAGGACGCCCGGCTCTGGGCTGACGATTCGCGCCACTCCGTTGCATGCAAGGCGGCCCGTGGTCGCCATCAAGGTCGCCGACAGCGCCGGGGCGCAGATCTACCCGTCTTACGTCAACGTCCCTGCGGCAGGCTGCTGGCACATGACCGTGCGGTGGGCCGGGGGCACCGACTCCGTCAACGTGCCCTATGGGCCGAGCTGTCCGGTCACCTCGCCCGGCGGCCCTCGGCCGACCCGACTCGCGCTTGAGAACCTTGGCCAGCCGCTCGGCAACCCCACCGACGCCGGTTGGTACGGCAACGGCACCCTTTGGACGACCGTGCCGCCAGGGCTGCCGGCGGACCTGGCCGAGCTCCGAACCACCGGGCCCGGCCGCGTATCGATGATCGGGATCAAGATGGGCTGGCAACGGGCGCGGCCCGGCGCCGTGAGCATCACCGCCCGCCCGGTTCACGGGCCGCCCGCGCGGTTCATCGCACGCGTAGGCACCGTGCAGCAGTACGGCCGGCTCGGATTCGTTCCCAGCAACCTCATGTTCGAGCGGGCGGGCTGCTGGCGAATCACCGCGAGACTCGCCAACCGTGCATTACACGTCGTCATCGAGCTCCCCTCGCCGGCGTGACGCGCCTGAGAGCAGGACTCACCACTGCTTCCAGGTTCTGATTGAGTCTGGTCGGTGGAGGTTCTGATTCTTGGTGGGACGGCGTGGCTGGGCCGCGAGTTGGCGCGGCAGGCGGTCGGTCGGGGGCATTCGGTGAGTTGCCTGGCGCGTGGGATCAGCGGCGCCGTCGCGGACGGCGCCGCTTTGATTTCGGTTGACCGGCGTCAGCCGGGGGCGTACGCGAGCGTGAGCGACAGGGAATGGGATGCGGTCATCGAGGTGTCGTGGCAGCCCGGGCTCGTACGCGACGCTGTTGAGGCGCTTGGCGAGAGGGCCGGCCATTGGACGTACGTGTCTTCGGCCAGTGTCTACGCTTCACACGCGACGCCGGGTGCCGACGAGACCGCGCCGCTGTTATCCGCGACAGATCGTGCGGAGGTGGACAGCGAGCTCTATGGCGAGGCCAAGGTGGCTTGCGAGCAGGCTTCTAAGGAGGTCCTGGAGGACCGGCTGGTGATCGTGCGGGCGGGCGTGATCGGGGGTCCCGGGGATCGCACCGGACGGACGGGCTACTGGGTCGCGCGAGCCGCGCGTGATCGGCATGGACCGATGCTTGTGCCCGACTCCCCGGATGTCCCGACCCAGGTCGTCGATGTTCGCGACCTGGCCGAGTGGCTGCTCGACTGCGCCCGGGCTGGCGTCACCGGTACATATGACGCCGTGGGGCCGGTGCTGCGACTCGCCGATTGGATCGAGCTCTCACGCCAGATCGGTGGGCATGACGGCCCGGTCGTGCGTGCCGAGCCGGCGTGGCTGCTCGAGCAAGGCGTTGGGGAGTTCATGGGCCCAGAATCGCTGGCGCTCTGGATTGTCGAGCCGGGGTGGGAAGGCTTCGCTGCTCGCTCTGGCGAGCGGGCGCGAGCCGCTGGGCTTCGCCACCGGCCGCGCACCGAGCTGCTCCGGGACGTTCTGGCGTGGGAGCAGGAGTGTGGGCTTGATCGGCCGCGCAAAGCCGGTCTGAGCGCCGAACGCGAACGACACCTGCTCGCCGCGTTGGCAGATCTGGCTAACGCGTAGTCAGCGGCAAATCACAGTTTCGTGGGGTCGGTGGGTAGAGCTTCGAGGCCACCGAATTCCGGCAGCACGAGGCAGCGGATGGCCTCCCGCCGGGATCCGCTCAGCTGGGCGGCAATCGTCTCTCGTGCTCCACCGATGCTTTCGCAGTCGTCCTCGGTGACCAGGTCAGCGATGCGCGGCGAACAAGCCTTCGCCTTACTGACTTCTGGGAGGCGGACAGCAGTCTAGAAAGTTGTATATCGCGAGTAGACTTACGGTTGCGTGACAGAGGCCGCGCCCGGGCCCGCGGGAAGGACTGAGTCCACCTCTCGGCCAATGACTGACGCTCTGCCCCCGCCGACCGCACCGCAGCCGCCCGAGCGCTGGAAGGATCCAGCCGATTTCGAGTCCCAGGACAGCTTCCTCCTTTCCCTCCGGCTGCGCCTCCTCGTTCTCCTCCGGCGGCTCGGAATCCGCCGCTAGCTGAGCCGCCAGATCACGGGCTCTGGTCATGTCGATCGAGGATTGGAACCGGGAGTTCAGCGAGATCGTTCGCCGGGGCGCGAGCGAGCCGGGTGACGTCGCTCCGGCAGCGGGCGAGGAAGCCGTCGAGACCGACGTGCCGGCCGCCGACGCCGACTCCGTTCACGCGATTGCTGGCCGCCGGTTGGCGATCGCCGGGCGGCTCGTGGAGCTTGGGTTTGTCGCCGCCGATCGCGCGACGCCGGATAACCCTGCGGTGGAGGTGCTAAGCGAGCTTCTGCCGCCCGATGCCGAGCTCGGCCTCTGCCTGACCTGTCACGGGTTCTCTGCAAGCGCCCCATATCCGCTTGCCGAGACGACCGGCGTCTTCCCCAACCGCGGGAGCTTTCGGATGAACCGGGCCTTGGCTGAAGTTTCGCCTCATGGACCTCCGTTGCTGACCGCACCTCGCCGCGAGCTCGTGGTGTGCACGCAGCTCGCGCTGGGCTGGACCGCATCGATGGTTGACAGCGACCGCCAGGACGTCGTCACGCTGTACTGGGCTCAGTTTCGCGACGTTCTCGGCGCGACGGTGCGCCACCGCCGCAGGGGCGTCGTCGAGGTGTGGCTCGAGGACGGTCTAACGCTGTCCTTCCGCGTCGCGCGGGAGGCCGCCGACGCGCTGCAGGCGCACGTCGACCAGGCGGCACAGTCGCAGTAACCGGCGGCCGGTGGTGGTCAGGTGCGCGTGGGGCGGTCGGAGGGAAGAGCGGCCGCGACGAGCCAGCGCTTTATGACGGCGATCTCTGAGGCGCTGAAGCCTTTCTCGATTCTGCGCTCCAGCGCCCTTACCTCGGGCGTTGTGGCTCCCAGGCGTCGCTCGCCCTCGTCGGTCAGCTCGACCTGGAGGATGCGTCCGTGGGTGGGGTGGGGGTGGCGCTCGATCAGGCCCTCGCGCTCGAGGGGCGTCTTCCGGCCGTTCGCTCTCGTTCATGGGCGCGCCGTCGCGACCTGGACGATCGCCCGTCACAAGGTCGAACTTGAGCCCTTCGGTCGGCTTGCTCGCGCGGACCGCGAAGCGCTCGAGGCCGACGCCAGCGATGCGATGCGCTTTCTCGCCGACTGAACGGCCTGGCCCGCCAGGCGAAGCAGCACGCGCGAGCGTTATCAGATTTATCTGATATTCTTCTGTCGTGACCAGAATGACTGCAACCGACGCGGCCCGCAGCTTCTCTGAGCTGCTCAATCGAGTCGCGAACGGGGAGGAGATCGAGGTCACGCGTAGCGGCGCGGCGGTCGCTGTTATCTCACCGCCGAAGTCGCGACTGATCTCAGCCGACCGATTCCGGGAGTTGATCGCGTCCGCCCCCGCACCTGACGCCGAGTTCGCTGACGACATCCGCGCTGCTCGCGAATCCGTTGGACCGCCCGAGGACGCGTGGCAGTCCTGATCGATACCGACATGCTCGTCGACCTCGAGCGCGGTGTTGTCAATCCTGAGATCGAGGACGCGATCGGAGACGAAGACCGGGCGATCAGCGTCATCACCGTGAGCGAACTGCTGCACGGCGTACACCGAGCGAGGGGCGCTCAGCGCACGCGACGGCGAGCGTTCGTCGAGCACCTACTCGGCGGGATGCGCGCGCTTGAGATCACCGAGCAGATCGCGAGGGTTCACGCAGACATCTGGGCCCAGCTCGCGGCCAAAGGACAGCTCATCGGGGCGCACGACCTCTGGATCGCGGCGACCGCGGTGGCCCACGGGATGGCCATCGCGAGCGGCAACACGGACGAGTTCCAACGCGTCCCAGGGCTGCGCGTGATCATCGCGCCTGACTGAGCCGCCCTCGACACCACCTAGACCGTGTCCGAGCAGTTGGAGCGCGCGTCGGCAATTCTGCGCGGGTCACTATTGTGAGACCGAGGCCACTTCGAGTAAACGGGGTGGAGTATCTCGGCGCGGGCCTCCAGCGCAGTTGCGCTGGGCGAAGGGACAAAGCAGCGCGATGACAGGCGAACCTATGGAAACCGACCACGCAGATCCCGCCTGGGCGATAGAGGTCCGCGGCGTCGTCAAGCGCTTCGGCATGGTGCGAGCGCTGGATGGCGTCGATCTGGTGGCCAAAGAAGGGGAGGTACTCGGGCTCCTGGGGCCCAACGGCGCCGGCAAGACGACGCTCGTACGGGTGCTCACAACATTGCTCAAGCCGGACTCCGGCAGCGCTCGAGTCCTCGGGCTCGACGTGGTACGGGATGAAGGGAAGCTGCGGGAGCGCATCGGCCTTGCGGGTCAGTACGCCGCGGTCGACGAGAACCTGACGGGTCTTGAGAACCTGACCATGGTGGGACGTCTGTACGGCGCCGATCGCCGGCCCGCGAAGGTGCGCGCCGCGGAGTTGCTGGAGCAGTTCGAGCTCGTCGAGGCCGGGCGGCGACCGGCCAAGACGTACTCCGGCGGGATGCGACGCCGGCTCGACCTCGCCGCGGCTCTGGTCGCCAAGCCGCCCGTGCTGTTTCTCGACGAGCCCACGACGGGTCTTGATCCACGCGGCCGACTCGGTCTGTGGGATGTGATTGAAAGCCTGGTTGCGGGAGGGACAACGGCGTTGCTGACCACCCAATATCTCGATGAGGCCGATCGACTGGCGAACCGGATCGCGGTCATCGACCACGGCCGGCTGATCGCCGAGGGAACGTCGGATCAGCTCAAGGACCAAGTCGGCGGCGAACGCCTCGAGGTCCAACTCGAGGCCGGGGCCGACCCTCGAGCCGCCGCGCGAGCACTTGTCCCAATGTCCGACGAACCTCCAAGCGCGGATGGGACGATCATCACGGTCAGTGTCCGAGAGCACCGCGGCGCGATCATGGAGGCCGTCCGGCGCTTGGCCGAAGCGGGCGTGGCCGTCGATGACCTCGCGCTGCGGCGTCCGACGCTGGATGACGTATTCCTCGCACTCACCGGCCATGCCGCCGAGGAGCCACGCGAGCAAGAGGACGAGGCAGCGTGAGACGTCTTGTGACCGACACGCTGATCATCGCCGAACGGAACCTGATCCGCCTTCCGCGCGCCCCGGAGCTGCTGATCGCGTTCACCATCCAGCCGATCATGTTCGTGCTGCTCTTCCGCTACGTGTTCGGCGGCGCGATCCGCACGCCCGGCTACTCGTACGTCGACTTCCTGATCCCGGGCATCATCGTCCAGAACATCGCGTTCGGCGGATTCGTCACCGCCCTCGGCTTGAACGAGGACGTCCACAAGGGTCTCATCGACCGCTTCCGCTCGCTGCCGATGGCGCGCGCGGCCGTGCTTGCGGGCCGTACGGCCTCGGACATCGTGACCAACGCCCTGTCAATGACGATCCTGCTTATCACGGGCGTGATTATCGGATTCGCCTTCCACACCAGCGCGCTGCATGCGATCGCCGGAGTCGCGCTGCTGCTGTTCTTCGGCTTTGCCTTCTCCTGGTTCTTCGCGTTTGTCGGACTGCTCACGTCCACCCCCGAATCCGCCAACTCGGTCGCTTTCATCGCCGTCTTCCCCCTGACGTTCATCTCGTCGGCTTTCGTTCCGGTCAGCTCGATGCCAGAGCCGCTGAAGTCGTTCGCGATGGTCAACCCGTTCACGAAGGTGGTCGACGCGATGCGACACCTATGGCTCGGAGCCCCTGCGCACAACAGTGTCTGGGCCAGCATTGTCTGGACCGTTGTGATCATCGCCATATTCAGCCCACTCGCTGTGGCGCGCTACCGCCGTGCGGCTGGGGGGTAGCGGATCCTGGCGAGGGATTCAGTGGTCGTGGCCGCGCACGGTGCGCCACGATTGCCAGGTGATTCGGAGGACCACGACGGTGATCGCGAGGCCGATGAGGGGGTCGCCGATGTGCAGACCGACCGCGACGACGACGGCTGAGGCGATGACGGCCAGGGAGACGTAGGCGTCGGCGCGAGCGTGGGCGCCATCGGCGATCAGGGCGGGGCTGTGGAGCCTGCGGCCGGCGCGAGTGCGGACCCCGCTGGCGATCCAGTTGCCGGCGTAGCCGATCGCGCCGGCGAGCGCGAGGACGAGCAGGTGGGTGGGTGCTTCGGGATGGACGAGGCGCTGGATCGCCTCGACGGCGGCGACGCAGGCACTGATGAAGATCGCGGCGACGACCGCGAGCCCGGCGTAGCGCTCGGCGCGGCCGGAGCGCAGCAGGAAGGCGATCCCGAGCGGCAGCGCGGTGAGCGCGTCGCCGAAGTTGTGGATCAGGTCCGCGAGCAGCGCGACGCTCCCTGAGAGCACGAAGATGAGCGTCTGCGCGATCGCTGCCGCGCCGAGGACTCCGAGCGAGATCGACACCGCTCGCACTCCCGCACGGGAGCGCTTGATGCTCTCGTCGATCAGTCCATGTGAGTGCGAGTGTCCATGGTCATCGTGGCGATCGTCATGACCGAGGGGATGCTCGTCGGGGTGGGGCTGATCACGACGTTCTCCGTGGTCGCCATGGGTATGCGGCCCTCGATGGGGGTGGAAGTGCTCGACGCCGCGATGGCGGTGGCGCTCGCCTCCGAGCGGCTCATACCTCGGGAGTGCCCGATCCGCCACGGGAACAGGCTACCCGCGCGAAATAGCGATCCCACAGTTCGCTCGTTCGCCCAGGTCCGGCTTCGCATGCCGGTGGCGAGATGCCGCCAGGCGGGAGCAGGCCGTCGACTCACGTCAGAGATCGAGGACGAGCGCAAGCGCGTCGTCGACCGCTTGCTGTTCCGCAGTCAGCCGACCGGCCAGCTGTTCCCGGCGTTCGACGTCTACCGCGCGC
>DATGFT010000112.1:0-8434 GCA_035308915.1 Solirubrobacteraceae bacterium | reverse complement strand
TGAGAAGACAGCGTCGACCGGCTCCGGGAGTTCCAGGGCGGTCAGGTCCTGGCAGAGGATGGTGGCGCGATCGCCGAGGGCTTGGCGCGCGTGCGCAGCCATGGAGGGCGCGACGTCGACGCCGTAGACCCTGCCGCGCGGCACCCGGCGGGCCAGCTCGACGGTGACGCGGCCTGAGCCGCAGCCGGCGTCGAGCACCACCTCGTCGCCTGCCAGCGGAAGCCGCTCGAGCTGCTCGAGCGCCCAGCCGTACTGGGGATCGGAGACGCGGTCGTAACTCGCCGCGTCCCAGTCGCGGGATGCCGGCGTCCCCGTGCTCACAGCGCCGTGGTCACCGGACCGGCGCGCTCACGCTCACGCTCGTAGGCGGCGATCGCAGCTTGCTGCTCGAGCGTCAAGGCGATGTCGTCGAGGCCGTTCAGGAGCCGGTGCCGGGTCTGAGGATCGATCTCGAAACGGGCGCTGCCCCCCGGCCACCGCACCTCCTGCTCGCGCAGGTCGACCTGCGCCTCCCCGGCCTCGGCGATCGCCGCGCAGACCTCGGCGCCGAGCGCCACGGGAAGAAGCCCGATCTTCGTGCAGTTGGAGCGGAAGATGTCGGCAAAGCTCGGCGCGATGATGGCCTGAAAGCCGTAGTCCTCGAGCGCCCAGGGCGCGTGCTCCCGGCTCGAGCCGCAGCCGAAATTGCGCCCGGCGACGAGGATTGGGTTGGCCGGGAGCTCCCATCCCGGCTCGCGTGCCCAGTCGTAGAAGAGAAACTGTCCGAAGCCGGTGCGCTCGACGCGCTTGAGGAACTGCTTGGGGATGATCTGGTCGGTGTCGACGTCGTCCCTCCTCAGAACGCTGACCCGGCCGGTGATCGTCTCGATCGCTCTCATCCGCCAACCCCCTCGAGCGACTCCTCCCAGGTCCGGATGTCGACGAAGCGGCCCTCGATGGCCGCCGCGGCGGCCATCTGCGGCGAGACCAGATGCGAGCGGGCGCCGCGCCCCTGGCGGCCCTCGAAATTGCGGTTGGAGGTCGAGGCGACGCGTTCGCCCGGGGCGGCGATGTCGGGGTTCATGCCCAGGCACATCGAGCAGCCCGCCCCCCGCCAATCGAAGCCCGCGTCGATGAATATCCGATCGAGGCCCTCACGCTCGGCCTGCGCCTTGACGGGCTGGGATCCGGGGACGACCATCGCGTAGACGCCGTCCGCCACCCGCCGACCCCGGACAACCTCGGCCGCGGCCCGCAGATCGCCGATCCGGGAGTTCGTGCAGGAGCCGATGAACACCCGGTCGAGCCGGATCTCCTCAATCGGCGTCCCGGGCTCGAGGCCCATGTAGTGGAGCGCCCGCTCGTCCTGATCCGAGCTCGGCGCTGGCACGGCGTCGGTCACCGCGGCCACCATTCCGGGCGTCGTCCCCCAGGTCACCATGGGGCTGATCCCCGACGCGTCCACCACCACCTGGCTGTCGAAACTCGCCCCGGGATCGGTCCGCAAATCGAGCCACTCTGCGGGCGCCTCGGGCGGTGCGCCGGGCCGGCCAAGCACCCAGTCGAGCGTCGTCTCGTCAGGCGCGATCATTCCCGCGCGGCCGCCGGCCTCGATCGTCATGTTGCAGACGGTCATGCGACCCTCCATCGAGAGTGCCTCGATCGCCGGGCCGGCGTACTCGACGACATGGCCGACGGCGCCGGCGACACCGATCCGGCCGATCGTGGCCAGGATCAGATCCTTGGCGCTGACGCCAAAGCCAAGGGATCCCTCGTACAGGATCCGCATCGAGCGCGGCCGGGACTGCACGAGGCACTGGGTGGCCAGGACGTGCTCGACCTCGCTGGTTCCGATGCCGAACGCCAGGGCACCGAACGCGCCGTGGGTGGCCGTATGCGAGTCGCCGCAGACGATCGTCATGCCGGGCTGGGTGACCCCCAGCTCAGGGCCAATCACATGCACGATCCCCTGCCTCTCGGAGCCCACCGAGTACAGCGGGATGCCGAACTCTCGGCAGTTTCGCTCCAGCGTCTCGACCTGCACGCGGGAGAGCTCGTCACGGATCCGTGCCGCCACGGGCGTGCCGTCGGTGGGAACGTTGTGGTCCGCGGTGGCCAGGGTGCGGTCGGGGCGGCGGACGCGGCGCCCGGCCAGCCGCAGGCCATCGAAGGCCTGGGGGCTCGTCACCTCGTGGACAAGGTGCAGATCGACATAGAGCAGGCCCGGCGCCACCTCGTGGGCGTCCCAAATCTTGTCGAAGATGGTCTTCGGCACCGGCTAGCTCCGTCGCAGCCCAGCGCTCAGCACGGCGAGCAGGACGGCCTCGCCGGCCTCGGGATTCTCGAAGTGATGCTCCAGGTCGGCGTCGAAGGTCACGCAGTCGCCCTCGGCGAGCTCGTACCGGTGGCCGTCGCAGTGCAGGACGACGCTGCCTTGCTCGACCAGCGCGGTCTCCCGGCTGCCTGGCTCGTGTCGCGGCGGATCGCCGGCGCCGCCGGTCCGGGCCCCGGGGGCCAGCGTGTGGCGTGAGAGCTCGGCGCGCTGCCCGGGCAGTGGTGGCGTGAGGATCTCGTAGCTATGCGCGCTCGCGGCGGCGGGACCCTTCCGCCGCTCCGCCCGCCGCACGACGGTGACCGCGCCCTCCTCGTCGAGGCGCAGGAGCTGGGAGAGACGGAGCTCGAGCCCGGCCGCGATCCGGGCCGCAATCTGGAGCGTCGGGCTGGTCTCGCCTCGCTCGACCTGGGAGAGCATGGGTGCGCTCACGCCGCAGCGCTCGGCGAGGTCGCGGAGTGAGAGGTCCATCGCCTCCCGCAGCGCCCGAACGCGCTGGCCGAGCCCGGCGCTGGTCCCGCTCAGAGCCTCGTCTGTGATCACCACCACGCGTACGTTATCACGTACAACGTCACGCCGGCCGCCGCGCCGTGATGGTGGCGCGAGTGCCGCCGAGGCGCCGCTAGCCTGACGACGATGCCCCTGCTCCCCGACGCCCTTGTTCTCGGCGGCGGTGGCGTTCTGGGGGAGGCTTGGATGATGGGGGTGCTGGCCGGACTCGAGGACGGGACTGGGCTCGACATGCGCCAGTGCGAGTACTTCGTCGGCACCTCGGCGGGAGCCATCGTGGCCGCGCACCTGGCCGCGGGCGCGCCGCCCCGGCGTCCGCGCTCGCTGCCGCGCCGGAGCGAGTCAGGCTCGAGCAGCCTGGCCGCGGCGTCCGCCCCGGCGAACCGGCTTGCCGAGGCTGGAGCGACGGCGGCGCGCCGCGCCGGCTCGTGGGCGATCGCGGCGGCGGGCACGTTCGCCCCCCTGGCCCTGGGGCTGGCCGCGCCGGGGGGTGCGGTCCTCCGGGGGACGCTGCTGCGTCGCCTGCCTCGCCCGCGACAGCGTCTCGACCAGCTCCATGGACACATCGAGCGTCTGGGGGCTAGGTTCGACGGGCGCCTGCGCGTCACCGCGGTCGACCGCGCAAGCGGCAGAAGAGTCGTGTTCGGGAGCCCCCGCGCCCCGCGGGCCTCGGTGGCCGACGCGGTCACGGCGTCGTGCACCGTGCCCTGGCTGTTCGCGCCCGTCGAGATCGACGGTCACGATTACGTCGACGGCGGGGTGTGGAGCCCCACCAACCTTGACAGCGCGCCGGTTGGGCGGGGTGCGCACGTACTTTGCCTGAACCCGACCGCGAGCCTCACCGCCTCGAGCGACATGATCGGCGTCTTTCGCCGCGTGTCGCGCTCAGCGGCGGCGATCGAGGCGATGGTCCTGCGCCGGCGCGGGGCCAGCGTTCGCACGTTCGCGCCGAGCGCCGACTGCGCGCGGGAGATGGGGCTCAACCTGATGGATCGGCGTCCCGCCTCCAAGGTGCTCGCGGCCGGCTATCGCCAGGGGCTGAGCATCGCCGCCCAGAACGGCAGCAGCTAGGGCGTGGGCACGGGATCCGGCGCAGGACCGCTCGGCGGGGCCGGCTCGGCCTGCATCTGGCGCCGCCGGCTGGCGTTGGACAGGGCGCGGACGTAGGCCCGGGCGCCCGCTTCGAGGATGTCGGTGGAAACGCCCTGGCCGGCGCCGACGAGCCCCGCGACCTCAAGCACCACGGAGGTCTCCCCCAGAGCATCCTGACCGCCGGTAACCGCGTCGACCCGGAACTCCCTCAGCCGGGCATCGACCCCGGTGGCGGCATTGATGGCGCGGAAGATGGCGTCCACCGGACCGTCGCCGGTGAACGACCCCACCAGCTCCTCTCCCTCGGGGGAGCGGATCCCAACGGTGGCGTGGGGGGGTCGGCGTGAGGACGCTTCCACGTCAAACCATTCGAGCTGGTAGCCGGTGAGCTCCTCACGCAGCTCGTCGGTGACCAGCGCCTCGAGGTCCATCGCGGTCACCTGCTTCTTGCGATCGGCGATCTCCTTGAACCGTTTGAAGGCGGCGTTCAGCGTCTGGCCCGACACCTCGAACCCGAGCTCGGCCAGCGCCTGCTGCAGGGCGTGGCGGCCCGAATGCTTGCCCAGGACGATCGAGTTGGCCTCCAGACCGACGGTAACCGCGTCCATGATCTCGTAGGTCGTGCGCTCCTTCAGGACGCCGTCCTGGTGAATCCCGGACTCGTGGGCGAAGGCGTTGCGCCCCACGATCGCCTTGTTGGGCTGGACGGGATAACCGGTGAGGCGGGAGACGAGACGTGAGGTGCGAGCGATCTCGGTGGTATCGACACCGGTCCGCAGCCCCAGGTAGGGGGCTCGGGTGTGGAGGACCATCACGATCTCCTCCAGCGAGGCGTTCCCGGCGCGCTCCCCGATCCCGTTGATCGCGCACTCGACCTGGCGAGCGCCCGCGCGCAGGCCGGCCAGCGAGTTGGCCACGGCGAGCCCCAGATCGTCGTGGCAGTGCACCGAGACGATGACTTCGCCCAGCCGGGGTACGAGCTCGTAGAGCCGCGTGAACATCGCCGCGTACTCCTCCGGGGTCGCGTACCCGACTGTGTCGGGGACGTTGATCGTGGTCGCGCCCTCCTCGATCGCCGCCGCGATGACCTCCGCCATGAACTCGCGGTCAGAGCGAAAGCCGTCCTCGGGGGAGAATTCGACGTCCTCGGCCAGCGAGCGAGCGTGAGCCACCGCAGCCCGGGCCTGGCCCAGGACGTCCTCACGCGTCGTCTGGAGCTTGTGGCGGATGTGCAGATCGCTCGTCGCGATGAACACGTGGATCCGGGGCCGGGCCGCGTCGCGCACCGCCTCCCAGGCCCGCTCGATGTCACTCGCCGCGGTGCGCGCCAGGGCGCAGATCACCGGGCCGTCGACCGAGCGTGAGATCGCCTGGACGGCTTCGAAGTCCCCGGGGGAGGTGATCGGAAAGCCCGCCTCGATGACGTCGACCCCGAGTCGCGCCAGCTGATGAGCTATCTCGAGCTTCTCCTGCGTGTTCAGCGAAATACCCGGCGACTGTTCGCCGTCACGCAGAGTCGTGTCGAAGATGACTACTCGCTTGGGGTCTTGAGAAATCGGCACCTCGGTCCTCTCCTTGTCTTGAGCTTCTGCTTCTCCAGTGGTGTGCGGCTACGTGCGGCCGCCGGCGCGCTATTCCCCCCGAAGGGGGAGGAGAAGCAGTGCGAGCTCAAGACCGAGCGCCATCGAGACCAAGATTAGCGGCGGCCTTCGGCCGCGGTCAACGCCGCTCAGCGACGGCCGTCGCCCGCGGTCAACGCGCACGTAGGTGGCGCGAGCGCATGCGCCAGCCGCGATCTGGTGTCGCCGGTAGACAAATGTTGTAGGTCAGATCTCAGACAATCGTCCGTCAACAGCTATTGCCCGATGGGTGAGCGTGCCGTTGCACCCACCGCGTATACCTTTAGACGACGCTCTGGGGCTGGTTGCTGCCGCCCAGGGCTTGCTGTTGGTGCTTGGCGCGCTCGTGGTCGCGCGGAAGCTCCGCCGCGACCGCCGAGAACGGGCCTCTGTGCGTCTCCGAGCGGAGTTCGCCGCGGCGGTCGCCGCTGGCTCGAGCCAGGATTTGATTCGCGTCGCCGAGGTCTGCTCCCGACATCCCCGGACACTCGAGGACCTGCTGTACGTCCTCCGTTTCGCTGAGCCGCTCCAATGCAAGCGTCGCGCCGAGCTGCTCGCCGCCGCAGAGCGCGCTGGCCTTCTCGACCGCCTTCAAAGGTCGCTCAGGACACCCGGGCCCATGCGACGTGGCGTCGCCGCGCTGACCCTCGCCGCGCTGCGGGTGCCGGGCGGCGAGCTCTGGGTTTCGCCGCTGATCGCTGACCCTGATCCGGATGTTCGCCTCGCCGCCATCGCGGCCCTTTCCGACTGGTCTACGCCGGCCGCCGCCAGCGCGCTCATTGATGCACTCGAGCGGTTCGACCTCCCGCCCGAGCGAATCGTCGAGAAACTTGGAGCCCTCTGGGCTGCTCCGACCGTCCACGCGAGGCTTCGCCAGACGATGGGCCGAGACTGCGCGGCCGATCAGTCGCCACAGCGGCGGCAAAACCGCCTTCAGCTCATCCGTGCGCTTGAGCTTTCCGGGCTCGATGAAGCCGAGCCTGACCTACTTGAGCTCATTGAGAGCGGCGACCCGGAGGAACGGATCAGCGCCGCGCGGGCGTTGGGAGCGGTCGGTTCGCGACGTTCAGTCCCGCGGCTGATCGCAGCGCTCGAATCAGACAGCTGGCCGCTGCGAGCCCAGGCCGCCCGCGCACTGGGGAGGCTTACTGCGGTCGAGGCAATGCCGCAACTCGCCGCGCATCTGTCCGACCGAGCGTGGTGGGTGAGAAAACAGGCTGGTCGAGCCCTGGTCGCCCTGGGCCCCGCCGGTGGCTTCGAGCTGCTCGAGGCGGCGCTCGCCCACGATGATCGTTTTGCGCGCGACCGCGCTGCCGAAGAACTTCGTCTCGCCATGGTGTCGCACCATGCGCCCGCCTCGCCCTTCGCCCGCGGCCGATGGCCAATGCAAATGCCGCTCGAGGAGCTGGCGGGATGAGGGCGATCATCGATGTCCTCTGGACGATCGACATCGTGATGATCCTCTATCTCATCTCCAACAACCTGATGCTCGCCATCATCGCCGGAATCGGGTGGCACGCGATCGGAGACTACGTGCGCCGGAGAGTGCTACGCGACTACGACGCGTTGGCTAGTTCGCCTCTGGCGCTACCGGTCACGATCATCGCGCCTGCCTACAACGAGCAGCTGTCGATAGTGGACTCGGTCAAAGCGCTCCTAGCATGCCGCTACGCCGAGTTCGAGGTCCTGATCGTGAACGACGGCTCGACCGACTCGACGATGGCGTTGCTCCAGGACGCATTTGACCTCGTGGCGGTGGACCGGGTGCCGCGAGCGCGAATGCACACGAAGCCAATTCGCCGGCTCTATGCCTGCCCGTGGGACACGCGTCTGACCGTCCTCGAGAAGGACAACGGTGGTAAGGCCGATGCACTGAACGCTGGGATCGCCTATGCGCAGTACCCGCTGTTCTGCGCGATCGATGCGGACACCATGCTCGACCCCCGCGCGCTCGCGAGGCTGGCCTGGGAATTCCAGGCGCACCCCGACAGCATCGCGGCAGGCGGAATCGTCCGCGTGATCAACGGATCGACTGTGGCCAGCGGTCAACTGGTTGATGTCGAGACCCCGTCGGCGCTGTTGCTCAACATCCAGATCCTCGAGTATCTCCGCGCCTTCCTGCTCGGCCGCGTCGCCTGGTCGCGGCTCGGCATGCTGCTCATCATCTCAGGGGCGTTCGGCCTGTTCCGACGCGATGCCGTGGTAGAGGTTGGTGGCTACGACACCGAGTCCATGGGTGAGGACGCGGAGCTGGTACTGCGCCTTTACCGCAGTCGCGCCGAGCGGAAGCTGCCATGCCGGATCGCCTTCTTCCCCGATCCAATCTGCTGGACGGAGGCGCCCAGCAACTGGCGGAGCTTGGTCGGCCAGCGGGACCGGTGGCAGCGGGGGCTCATACAGATGCTCTTCGTGCACCGCCGGATGCTGTTCAACCCTCGCTACGGCCGAATTGGGCTCGTCAGCCTGCCGTACTTTCTGTTCTTCGAAATGCTCGGCCCAACCATCGAGGCTGTGGGGTACGTCGCGTTCGTCACCTCGATCGCACTTGGGATCGCTCCGCTCAGCTACACGCTGGCGTTTGTGGCGCTCGCCATGCTGTTCGGCCTACTGTTCTCATTTTCCGCGTTGCTTGCCGAAGAGCGTTCATACGAGCGCTACCCAAGTTGGCGCGACCTTCGACGACTTGCTGTTTCGGCGATCGCGGAGAACTTCGGGTATCGCCAACTGCTTGCGCTGGTCCGCTTCAGGTCTTGGTGGACGCTGTTTCGTAAGGTGGGGTGGGGAAGCATGGATCGCGCCGGCTTCGGGCCTCCCGGGCCGGCCGCGCAGGCATCGGCCAGGCCAGAGACGACGTAGACGGACCTCGGACCTACAGGTCGTGCAAGGTCACCGTGCGTCCGGC
>DATGFT010000111.1:0-40753 GCA_035308915.1 Solirubrobacteraceae bacterium | reverse complement strand
GGGGGCTCGCGGGCTTCGGCTGGAGGTCCAGCGTGCGAGTCACCTTGAGTTGTGTGAGGTCGATCTCGATCATCGAGCCGAGCGCCTCGCAGCTGGCGTACATGTAGCGCCCGTCGGCCGAGAAGTCGGCGTGGTCAATGCCGGGGCAGGTAGGGACGGGCAGCGATTTGATCAGCCGCATCGTCCGCGAGTTGCGGAAGTCGAGCCGCCTGAGCAGCTCCGCGACGGTGATCGCGTAGTGCCCGTCGGGGGAGAAGTAGAGGTTGTACGGGTCCGCGACATGGATCGGCGGCCCGCTCTGCATTCCCGTCGCGGGGTTGATCGGGGTGAGCGCGTTGCCGAGATCGCTGGCCACGTACAGCCTCTTGAGGTCGTAGGAGGGGACCACGTGCTCGGGCCGTCTGGGGACCGGGAAGCAGCGGATGATCTGGTACGTGGATGGGTCAATCACGTCGACCGTGTTGCTTTGGCTGTTGGGCACGTAGATCAACGAGGGGTCGTTGCGATCAACTGGGCTCAAATCCCGGGGGTAGTCAGCGGCATAGACATTGGTCGGGTTCAGCAACGGCGGCACTCGATAGACCTGCGCCGCGACGCGGGGCGTGACGTGGTGCTGATGGCCACCGCCGCCCGCGTTGGCTAGTGCCACCACCAGTGCGACAAGCCCAACCACGGCCAATGCCGCTGCGCGTCGGCGGCGAACCGCCTGACGACGCCGCGCGTTTGCGGGATCCCGAGCGCGATTCGGACCGGCGCCTGCACCTCGTCCGGCGCCGCGATGCGGGCGACCTGGGGTTGACATGCGTGTGCTCCTTACTGTCGGTGATGCGGTCACCAGCCGGCGTGCGCTCAGCGCCCGCGAGCGGCAGCGCTCGCCGGCCGACGGACCTCTCATTCGGCTGCTCTGGCGGGTCAGACGACGCGCCGGGCAGGCTGCTACGCCAATCCCCTCGCCGGTGGCGCGCGTCCGGCGGCGCAGCTGGCCATCGGCGGGCGCATCGGAGCGCGCCAGGCCCTCCGCCGATGCCACGAGGCGGTTGTGCGAGGCCGGCGCGCGTCTCGGCCGCGCGCGACGATCACAAGCAGCGCGCGACCGCCGCGCATCAGCAATGTGATCAGCGCGCCTACGAACGCCGCCGCCGGCACCGCCCACCATCCGCCTTGCCCGAACAAGCCGACAACGCCGCCGACGTGGTGGGGCTCGAACACGATCTCGATCCCCTCGAGCGCGCAAAAGCCAACGAGCAGGGCGAGGGTCGTCCCGAGCCACAGCAGCCATGCCGGCAGAGCCGTCGGTCGCGGCTCACTGTCGCCGCGCCATGCGGCCACGAGCCTCAACAGCCCAAAGGCCAGCGACAGTGCGCCAGACGCTACCGCGACGATCGCCGCGACGCCGACGTAGCGGTCACCGTGGGCGGCTAGCTCAGAGCTCGCGCCCGATCCGTACGCCAGCAGGTAAGAGAGCTGGTGGACCGCGAAAACCGCCGCGGGGAACACCAAAACCCGCCACGGGCGGCGCGGCGACGATCGTGAGCCGCTCACTGCACGACGCGCGATCGCTGACCGCGGATATCTCGCCACCGGCCGCAGGCTACTCGGTTGGCCTACACGCCGTCTCGCACGCTGCTCGCTCGCCGGGGCGAGCACCGCTGCGGGTAGCGCGCGCCCACGTGCAGTCGCCAGGAACTCCCAGCCGCGTGGCCCGTTCATCGGGTCTAAGCCCTGGATCGCCGGCCCATCGGGGAGGGCTCGGGGTCGAAGGGTCGGTGAAGACGCGGAAACATCCATGGCGTGGCGGCGTCGAAAGGGGTCAGAATGAGAGACGCGCTGACCAAAATGCGACAGTCCCGAACCTGGTGGATTGGCGTCGTGGCCGTAGCAGCCCTGGCATGTGTTGGGTGTGGCGCGGGCGGCTATGGCAGCACCGGGGGATCTTTTGGCGCTGTGCGGCCGGGGTTTGCTCCGAGCCCTACCGCGTTTGACGGCGTGCCCGCGGCCGCCGCCCGGACATTGACACAGCGAGCGCGGATCGGCTGGCGTCTGCGCGGCGCCCAGGTGTTCGGCTCGTCCCGCGCCCCCGTCTTTGGGCAGGGCCCGTTCGACCTGAAGCGAGGGCGCGGTAGCGAGACGATCGACCTCCCGGAGCTGGCTCATCAGGAGCCCGGGACCGAGCACGCGATCTTCTTGCCCGGCAGGGTGTTCCTCCAGCCGAAGGGGCGGGGGGTCACGGTGCTGCCCCGCGGAAAGCGGTGGCTGTCCGCGTCGCTGATCGGCTCGGAACCGGTGAACACGAATTTCCCCAGCTTCGTCGCGCAAGTGGAGGGGGTCAATCCCGCGCTGCTGCTGGCCGAGCTCGAGTGGGGCGCGACCGCCAGCCTACGGCTCGGTCCGGGCCGGCAGATCGTCGACCACGTGCCAGCCGAGCGCTACCGGGTCACGGTGGACCTCGAACAAGCACTCGCCGTCGCCGGCGGGCCGCTGGCCGGCGTGTTCAGCCAGGCGATCCAGGAGCAGCTGACTGCGGCGGGCGGCGCCCGGACCTTCACGATGCTCGCCTGGGTCGACCACCAGCATCGCGTGGTCCAGGTACAAACGAGGCTGCCTGGCACCGGCGAAGGAACAGAGCTCCTCGCGCTCTCCTATTTTGGATCGCCGGTCCGGGTCAGCGCTCCTGCACCGGCAGAGGTGGTTGACATCAACGCGCTGACGCCCTCCGGCGAGCGCGAGAACAACGGAGGGGGCGACACCGATGGCGGCTAGCGCACCACCGGTCCTGATCGAAGGACTGGTCAAGCGCCTCGGCCAAGGCGTCACGGCTGTCGATGGACTCGACCTCGTCGTCGAACAGGGTCAGGTGCTGGGCCTGGCGGGGCCGAACGGCGCCGGTAAGTCGGTGACGCTGAAGGTCATGATGGGGCTGGTCCGCCCGACCGCGGGCCGGGTGGAGCTGTTCGGCGAGCCCGTCCATCCTGGGGCCAAGGTGCTCGCGCGCGTCGGCGCGCTCGTGGATGGCCCCGGGTTCGTGCCGCACCTGAGCGGACTCCAGAACCTCGAGCTGGCCGAGCGGATGATCCACCGTCGAAACGGGCGCTCCGATCTCGAGGGGGCGATCGCGATCGCGGGCCTCGGGGGGGCGATCGAGCGCCAATACAAGACGTACTCACACGGGATGCGCTACCGGCTCGGGCTCGCGCAGGCGATGCTCGGAGCTCCCGACCTCCTGCTCCTCGACGAACCGACGACGGGCCTTGACCCGGCGCACATCCTCGAGGTCAGGGAAGCGATCGGCGCGGCCGCACGAGCCGGCACGACGATCATGCTCTCGAGCCACGAGATGGCCGAGGTGCAGGAGATCTGCACTCATGCCGCCGTGATGGAGGGCGGCCGGCTGATCGCAAACGGCCCCGTCGAGGAGCTGATCGCGAATGCTGGCGCGCAGTCGCTCGCGGAGGCCTACCTCTCGTTCGTCCGATGATCGCCGTGGAGTTCGCCAAACAGTGGCGCCGCCCACGGACGCTGCTCACGTTCGCCGCGCTCGCGGTGTTCACGATCGCGCTCACGATTTCGCTCGACGCGAGCGGCGCCGGACGGATCGAGCGCGTCGGCGACATCCCCCTGCTCGTCGTACCCGACCGGTCGGGGTTCTCGGTCCCGGTGATCGCGCTGTCGAGCACGATGAAGTTCTTCCTGCCGCTCGCGGTCTCGATCTTCGCCGGCGAGTCGGTCGCCGGAGAGGCAGGCTGGGGCAGCCTCCGCTATGCGCTGGCCGGGCCGGTGTCGCGGACCAGATACCTGTTCTCGAAACTCGTCGTTGCGCTGGGGTTCTCAGTTGCCGCTGTCGTTTTCGTGCCGGTCACGGCGCTGGCGGTCGGGACGATCGCGTTCGGCTGGCACCCGTTCACCGCGATCGACGGGAGCTCGTCGAGCGCGCTGCACACGGCCGTCGTCACCTTCGGAGCCGGGGCCGCACTGGGACGTCTGGCGGTCGGGACCGCGTACGTGATGGGCGGAATGACCAGCATCTTTGCGTTCGCGCTCCTGCTCTCGACGCTCACGACCCGCCCGTTCGCGGCCGTCGCCGGCGGCGTCGGACTGACGATCGTCTCCCGCGTCCTGAACGGTGACTACCTCCCAGGCGTCTCAGTGCTGAACCCGTACATGCCCAACAACGACGTCGATCTCTGGCAGCACTTCTTCCAGCAGCCTGCGCAGACCGCAGGGATGGTCCACTTCCTCTTGCTCCAGATCGTCTACGTCGCGGTCTTCCTGACGATCGCGTGGTGGTGGTTCATGCGCAAGGACATCCTCACGTGAACGTCGTCGCGCTCGAGTACACCAAGCAGGCCCGCCGCCCCCGTGGGCTCATCACGCTCGGCGTGCTGGGGATCCTCACGGCCGTGCTGACGCTCGTCATCAGCGTCAGCCGGGCGACGATCGCCGAGCGGGTCGGCGACTTCGGATCGGTCGTCAGCAACACCTCCGGCCTGACGATGCCCTTGATCGCGCTGAGCGCGACCCTCCTGTTCCTGCTGCCGCTCGCGGTCGCGATATTCGCCGGCGAAACCGTCGCTGGAGAGGCGGCGTGGGGAAGCCTCCGCTACCTCCTTGCGCGCCCCGTCCCCCGCTGGCGCGTCCTCGCCGCAAAGGCCGCGGTCGCGGCGGCCTTCTCGATTGCCGCGGTGCTGGTCGTCGTGGTCGTCTCGCTTGGGACTGGCGTGATCGCCTTCGGTTGGCACGCCCTGACCGTGCTCGACCTCCAGCACACCTCTCCATTCATCGTCGCCTCGGCCAGGTTCCCACCCTTGGCAGCGATCGGCCGCCTTGGCCTGGCGACCGCGTTCGTCCTTGCCACGCTGACGAGCACGTTCGCGTTCGCGCTGATGCTCTCGACGTTCACCGTCCGCCCGTTCAGCGCCGTCGCCGGCGGCGTCGGGCTGAGCCTCTTCTCGCGCGCGCTCGACAACGTGCCCGGACTACACGCGTTGAGTCCATGGCTGCCTGTGACCGATAGCGGCACCACCCTCTGGACCGGATTCTTCACCCGCCCCATGCAGACCGCCGGACTCGCCCACCTGCTCGAAGTCCAAGCCGCCTATGTGGCCGTGTTCCTCGCCGTCGCGCTCGCCCGCTTCGCACGCGCCGACATTCTCAGCTAGCCAGCCGAATCGCGTCACGGGGCACCGACACAAGCCTCACCATCTTCATACCCCCAGAGCCAGCCGCGTCGAAGCCAACGGGAGCATCGTGCGGCAAACCAGCGCGAGGATCAAAGCAGGACCAGCCTGCCGCGCTGGTTGCGTCCTGAGTTTCGCCACGAGCGTGACCGACCGCCTTCGGCGCGGCCGACGCCGCCCCGTGCCCTGGCTTTCTGCGCGTAGCATTTCGATCGTTTACGCGCATGATGTACGTGTGCTACCCCGAGAGCAGGGCGCGGTGTGACCGCCTCGGACGCGCGAGAGTCAGCAGCAAGTGCAGCTGTCGCCGTGCCAGGCGTCGCGGGCTTCGCGAAGCGCGACCGCCCCGATCAGTAGCGCGACTATCGGGTCTGCCCACCACCAGCCGACCAGGGCGTTAGCCAGCAGGCCGACCAGCAGCGCGGCGGAGAGGTACGCGCACAGCATCGTCTGGCGGCTTTCGCTGGCGGCCGCCGATGAACCCAGCGCGGCCGCGACCCGCCGTTTCGCCACGGCGAGCGGTGGCATCACTGCCAGGCTGATGGCAGCGAGCCCGACGCCGATCCAGCTCGCGTCCGGGTGATGTCCGCCAACGAGATCACGAGCCGACACGACCGTGACGTAGGCAGCCAGCAGCACGAACGAGGCAGCGATCAGCTGCTGCGCGCGCCGTTCCGCGTCACCCGTGTTCACGCGCCCGCCTGTGACTAGCCACAGCACAACAAGCCCAGCGCCCGCCTCCACCACGCTGTCGGCCCCGAATCCAACCAGCGCGACCGAGCCCGCGATCACGCCGGCCACGATGGCAACCGACGCCTCGAGCACATGCCACCCGAGACCCAGATATGTGAGCTGGCGTGCCCTGCTCACCAGCGCCCGATCTCGGGAACCCGTCGCGACGGCAAGCGGAAGCGTCGGCAGGTGCGTCCCGGTGCTCATCCCTGAACCGTAACCCGTGCAGAGCCGTCATGTCCGCGCGGTGCGGGTCTCTTCAAGCAGCCGATGCTGGCCATGTGCCAGGTCGAATGCGACGGTTGGTTGGGGAGGCGGTTGGGGAGCGCAACCTCGCTGTCCTCGATGAGATCGCCGGCGGAGAGTTCGCGGAGCTCGTGAAGCGCTGGGTGGCTCCGTTTCGGAGTGCGTTTCCGGACTTCGAGATGGAGGTTGGCTGGGCGTGCCCCCGACTGGCCGGCGGTTCGAGGGTGTTGATGAGATCTACATCTTCCGCGTCCGCGGCAGAAGGTTGGTGTCGGCGCTCGGGGTCGAGGACAATCTGGCTCGGCTTCGTCAGCTCGGGATCACGCCCAGTCTCGATTGATCCGCGAGTTCGCGCCGGCGAGAAGAGGTCTGCCGAGGGCTGTCGCTCGTGGTCACGGGTAGCCTGGCTGTTGAGCCAGGTTGAGGTCGATTGGAGCGTTACGTTCATGAGCGAGGTTGTGCGAGGGTTGGCGATCGGTGAGGTCGCCGTGCGGGCCGGGATGAGCGCGTCGCGAATCCGCTATTACGAGGCGCGCGGCGTGCTTCCCGCGCCCGAGCGCGAGGCGGGGAAGCGGAGGTACACCGAGGAGGTGTTTCGCCGGTTGGCGATCATCGACGCCGCGCAGCGAGTCGGGTTCACGCTCGAGGAGATCGGTGACCTGCTCGGCTCCCGCGACCAGCCGGCGCACGAGCGGCTGCGCCAGCTGGCGCTGTTGAAGCTGCCCGAGCTCGACGAGCTGATTGCGCGGGCGACGTCGGTGCGGCGGGTACTGAAGATGTGCAGCAGGTGCAGCTGCGAATCGATCGACGTGTGCCGCATGTTCGACGATCGCGTCGTGCCGCTTCGCGAGCCGGTGGCGTCTAGCGTCGCGAGGGGATCGAGAGCGCGAGCCGCCGTTGTCGCTTGACTTCAACCCGGCTTGAGGTGCGAAGGTGTTTCGTGCTGATCGCACCCGACGGTGTTAGGAGAAGTAGGGCATGACGTATGTGATCGCGGAGCCGTGCATTGGGGTCAAGGACTACTCGTGCGTGGAGGTCTGCCCGGTGGACTGCATCCATCCCACGGAGGACGAGGCGGGGTTCGCCGAGGCGCCTCAGCTTTACATCGATCCTGAGGAGTGCATCGACTGCGACGCCTGCGTCGAGGCGTGCCCGGTGGATGCGATCTTCGCCGAGGACCAGCTGCCCGAGGAATGGCGGAACTTCGTCAAGATCAACGCTGACTACTACAAGCGCTGACGTCGTTCGCGATCGCCACGCCTGATGTGATCGTGAGAACCCGCCAGAGGCAGCTGCGCCATACCGCGGGCTGGCTGATCGCCGGCAGCGTCCTCGTCGGGCTGTTCGCGATCGCCGTCCGCGCACGCTGGGGCGGGTGGTCGGCACGGGTGCTCGAGGGCGGGACGCTGTTTCTGGCCGCCGGCGCATATCTCGCTCACGTGCTCGCCCACCACGAGCACGGGCGCGAGCTGCTGACCAAGTCGATCCTGGTGAGCGCGTTTGCGCTCTGGGGGGTTCTGCAGATAGTCCCCGGGCTGCCCCATGGCGCGGTGCTAAACGACGTCGTGATCGTGCTGTTCGTGATCGATTTGGCGATCATCGTGAGCCCGTGGATCTGAGCGCGCGAGAATGAACTCTGTGCTTGACCGTCGCTCCCGTCCGCTGCGCGACCTGCGGATCTCGGTCACCGACCGGTGCAACTTCCGCTGCACCTACTGCATGCCGAAGGAGATCTTCGGCCGGGACTTCGCGTTCCTGCCGCGCGCCGAGTTGCTGAGCTTCGAGGAGATCACGCGGCTGGCGCGGGCATTCGCGCTCGAGGGAGTCTCCAAGATCCGGCTCACCGGCGGGGAGCCCTTGCTGCGCCGCGACCTCGACCAGCTCGTCGCGATGCTCGCTGACATCGAGGGTGTCACCGACATCGCGCTGACCACCAACGGGTCCGCGCTGGCCGCGAGCGTCCGCAAACTAAAGGACGCCGGCCTCTCCCGGGTCACCGTCAGCCTCGACGCGCTCGACGACGAGACGTTCGCCGCGATGAACGACGTCGCCTTCCCCGTCGCCCGAGTGCTCGCCGGGATCGCGGCCGCCGCGGCGGCGGGGCTCGCACCGGTGAAGATCAACATGGTCGTCAAACGCGGCGTCAACGACGGCAGCATCGCCGCGATGGCCGAGCACTTCCGCGGCACCGGACACGTCCTCAGGTTCATCGAGTACATGGACGTCGGCACCACCAACGGCTGGCGGATGGACGACGTCATCCCTGCCACCGAGATCATCGCCACGATCAACGACCGGTGGGCGATCGAGCCGCTTGACCCCAACTATCCAGGCGAGGTCGCGACCCGCTACCGCTACCGCGACGGCGCCGGCGAGATCGGCGTGATCGCGTCGGTCACCCAGCCGTTCTGCGGAGCATGCACCCGAGCACGCCTGTCGGCCGACGGCAAGCTGTACACCTGCCTATTCGCTGCGCGCGGTCACGATCTTCGCGCCATCCTGCGAGCCGGGGCCAGCGAGGACGAACTCGTGACACAGTTGCGCTCAATCTGGGGGCACCGCGCCGACCGCTACTCAGAGCTTCGGCACGCGCACACACGCGGTCGCCCGAAGATCGAGATGTCGTACATCGGCGGCTGACGCCACCCGTAGGCAACGATCTACTCGACCGCGCCGGCGCGGACTACCGTGCCCCACCAATGCAGGTCTCCGACCAATCGGCCTAGCCGACCCGCTCCTCGCCAGCCTGGGTAATCGGGCGCTAAGCGGCTTCGAGGTAGCGGCGCAGTGCTTCGCGGATTAGCTCAGAGGGCGTGGTGCCGTCTGCTTCTGCTCGTTGGAGTAGCTGTCGCCTGAGTTCGGGGTCCAGCCGGACCGATTCGACGCTAGAGGGCGCGTTACCGATCGTGGGTCGCCCGCGCTTGTTGCGCCTGGCGATCAGCCGGTCGAGGTCGTAGCCGGCCTCTGCTTCGGCGGCGAGCTTCTCGACGTCCTCATCGGTGATGGGCTGGCCTGATTTGGTGTGGCCGTAGACGTGTCGCTTGGTCATGGTTCGAGCAGCCGCGCGTACTTGTCGCGCATCGGCATCGCGTGGATCGCGACCTGGTTGCCCTCGGCAGTGATCATCACGACGACCTCGAGCAGGTTCGCCGCGGTGTCCGGGCCAATGATGAGCCACCGGTCTGGGTCCTCTCCAGCGTCTTCGATTGCAAGCGCATGATCGATCGCGTGGAGGATTCTTGATCGGCGACGCCGTGCCTGCGCGCCGAGTCGTGAATCTCCACGGCGCTTATTGTAATACGAAAAGGCTTTATGGGGGGCCTTCTTCGAGGCAACGGCGGCAGCGAGGATTTGCGGGTCCGATCAACAACAAAAGGAGGAACGGACATGGCGTCAGTGTTGTTAGATGCTGCCGGTCACCGCCGCTCGCCCGCCACGCTGCCCGGCTACCACCACGGGCGAGCTCCGCGGAACAAAGGGCTCCGCTATCCGCGCCAAGCGCATGACTGTTGCTTCACGGGAGGACTCCACGAAAGCCGCGTCGCGTCTGCTTTCGCTCTAAAGGTGCCGTGTCCCGGTCACGACGTGGAGGCCTTCAGGCAAGGTCTCGTTGCCGAATGCAGAGCGGATCTCGGCGGCGGATGCCGAGATCCGCGAGTTTTTCCGGTAGCCGGGATGTGTCGATGAGGGTGTTTTCGTGGTGCTCGGAGTCTCGGCGCCAGGACCCGTCACCGTTCGGCAGGAACGTCGTCATGTCCGGGACGAATCGATCGGGTGAGGGGGTGGAGAACTCGGTGATGATTGCCCAGTCCGGGCCGACACGTCCATGACTGGGCACGTCGCGTCTGGCCGTCCCCCAGGAGAGGTCACAGATGTCGGTCACGAGGAGGCCCCCGGGACGAAGGGCGCGCGCCATGCCAATCAGAGCACGTTCGATCGCCGCCTCGTCAGACGTGGAACCCGAAACCGCGACGGTGCACCAGCGCGAGGTCGTGGCGGTAGTAGGGAGCGCTGCGGCGCCCCGCCAGCTTCAAGACGCGGGACGCCGCCCGGACCTCTGAGCGCGCCTACTTCACCGCCGACCGCGCGAAAACGCGGATCGCGACGGCGGTCAGGGCAACCGCGAAGGCCGCAACGACACCGAGGCTGAGCCACGCTTCAGCGGTGACGTTGTGCATCCCCCAGATGTCATGCAGTCCCTTGCCGCTGGGGTCAACGAACGCGTAGCGCATCAGCGCCAGCGCGTGGGTGAGCGGCATGAACTTGGCGACCCAGGTCAGGAAGCCCGGCATCGCGCCGATGGGGAACAGCGCTCCCGCAAGGAAGAACGGGAGGATCGCCACGGCCGGGGTCGCGCCGATGTATTCCTCCTGCTTCCCGACCCGCGCCGCGAGCGTTTCGGCCACGCCGTACATGAACACCGTGAACAGCAGCGTGGCCGTGGCGAACCAGGCGATACCCGTCGGCGTGATGTGAAACGAACCACCCCGCGCGGCGGAGAGTCCGATCAGAACGATCACCTGCAGCGCGGATAGCGCCAGGGCGACGACTAGGTTCCCGATCACCAGGTACGCGCGCGGGACGGGGGCCGCCAGGAGCTCGCGCTGCGCCCCGCTGTGGCGATCAACGAGCACGCTGAGACCGGCGAAGATGCAGGTCAGTGGCACGACCAGGCCCACGGTGCCCACCCCCACGAACGACTGGTAGTCGATGTGCGAGTGCAGGCCGCCGGTGGCGACCTTGAGCGCCGGTGCGACCACCGAGGCGAGGATGGCCGGACCCATCAGCGGCACCAGGATTTGCCTCGGGTTGCTCGCGGTGAGCGCCGCCCGGCGGCGGGCCAGGGTGGCGAGCGCGCCGGCGGCACGCCGCCCCCCGGACCTCTGGCGAGGGACCGCGAGCGATTCGGCTAGGGCTGACATGTCTGAACTCCTTTCGCTTGTGTTCTCGCGTTCACGCGGCCTCGCTCAGCGAGCCCGTGAACTTCAGGTAGACGTCGTCGAGATTCGGGGCGCGTGTGGCGATCTCAGAGGCGCGGAGCCCGTGGGTCTCGAGCACCGCCAGCGCGTCGCCCACCGCATGGCTGTGCAGCGGGACGGTTATCCGCGCGCCGACCACGAAAGCGTCGGCGGCGGCGATCCCCTGGGCACGGAGACCTGCCAGGGCGTCTTGTGGCCGTGAGTCGACGCGGAACTCGAGGATCTCTCGGCCCAGGCCGGCGAGCAGCGCCGCCGGGCTGTCGAGCGCGACGATGGCACCGGCGTGGATGATCGCGACGCGGTCGCACAGGCGCTGAGCCTCATCCAGGTAGTGCGTCGTGAGCAGGACCGTCAGGTCCTCGCGTGAGCGCAACCCCGCGATCACGTCGAGCAGCTCGTGCCGGATCCGGGGATCGAGCCCGACGGTCGGCTCATCGAGGAACAGCACCTGCGGCGCCGAGGTGAGCGCGCGCGCGATCTCAAGCCGCCGGCGCTCACCGCCGCTATAGCTGCCGACGGGGCGGTCGATCAGTTCGCTCAGCCCCAGCGCCGGGACGAGCTCGTCGATTCGTCGCTGGGCTCGCTCGGGCCGAACCCCCCACAGCCTGGTGTGCAGCTCGAGGTTGGCCCGGCCGCTGAGACCGGCGTCGACCACGGCCTCCTGGAACACCACGCTGGACACGCTCCGCGCGAGCCGCGGAGAGCGCGCCACATCGTGGCCGGCCAGGAGTGCCGTACCGCCGGTGGGGATGATCGTCGTCGTGAACATCCCCACCGTGGTCGACTTCCCGGCACCGTTGGGGCCGAGCAGTCCGAACACCTCGCCGTGCGGGACCTGGAAATCGAGCCCCTTCACGGCCTCGATCCCTCCTGGATACGTCTTGCGCAAGGCTTGCGCTTCGATCGCATACATCTCGATGCCTCCAGTCGTCATTTCGATTCGCTTCGAACCGGTCACGCGGGCCGCCTCCGGCTCGTCTTCTCCATGACGGACCCCGACGCGAGGATGTGACAGATGGACGCAAACGAGTGGCAGGCCGAGCAATTCGAGCAAAACCGGGCGCATCTGCGTGCGGTCGCGCGGAGGATGCTCGGGTCAGCGGCCGAAGCGGATGACGCCGTTCAGGAGGCCTGGCTGCGGCTCAGCCGGACGGAGACCGCGGCGGTCGAAAACGTCCGGGGATGGCTGACCACCGTGGTCAGCCGGATCTGCCTCGACATGCTGCGCACGCGCCAAGCACGCCGCGAGGACTTCGTCGACCAATGGCCGGCGGATCCGGAGGTGACGCCGTTCGAGGACAGCGACCCGGAGCACGAGGCTCTGATGGCCGACTCGGTCGGGCTCGCGATGCTCGTCGTGCTGGAAACGCTCTCGCCGATGGAGCGGCTCGCGTTCGTGCTGCACGACATGTTCGCCATCCCGTTCGAGGAGATCGCGCCGATCGTCGAACGCAGCGTGCCCGCGACCCGACAGCTGGCGAGCCGGGCGCGACGACGAGTCCGTGGCGCCCGCGCGCCGCAGCACGCGACCCTCCAGCGGCAACGCAGTGTGGTCGAGGCGTTCCTGAACGCCTCACGAAACGGCGATTTCGAGGGGCTGCTGGCCGTGCTGGATCCGGACGTCGTCTTCCGCGGCACAGGCGGCGTCACCGGACCGCAGGTGCCGGCTGAGGTGCGGGGCGCCGAGCAGGTGGCCGAGCTCGTGCTGGCCCGGGGGCGGGCAACGCTGGGGCGGCCCGCCATCGTCGACGGCCGGCCTGGCGTGGCGGTCGTCTTCCGTGATCAGGTGCTTGCGCTGCTCGCGCTGACGATCGTCGACGACCGGGTGAGTGAGATGGACCTGCTCGTCGATCCCGACCGGCTACAACGGGTCAGGGTCTGAGGGCGAGAACACCACCGCCTCAAACCCCCAGACGTCCTTCAGCCACTGGGGTACGAAGTCCTCGAGCGCCCGCTCGAGCTCACTGCCGACCACGTGATCGACCACCCACCATGAGACGACGGCATCGCTCGTGGCCTCGGGGTCAGTCGGTGGGTCGATATACACACACCCCAGGAGCTCACTCTCGTCTGCGTTCAGCACCGCGTAGTTGAACGAGTCGCGGCTGTTGATCTCACGCTCGTGATGAGCCAAATCCTCACGGTCCTGCTCCGGCGTCATCGTCGCCGGTGGCCAACCCCATGCCTCGCCGTACTTTGCCCACAGGCGCTCACGACTGCCCATCACCGCGGGGTAGTCGATCTCCACGTCGCTGGCGCGGATGGGCCTCAGGTGCTCGCCCGTCGGCAGCTCGACCCGCTCAGGATGGGTGAACGAGTCGGGGAGCCAGCCCATGGCACCGACCATACTCGGGCGCACCCCTGCGAGACTGGCTCGATGGAACCACAAACGACCGGCGAAATCATCGAAGGACTCTGGCGATTCGAGGCGGTGCACCCCGAGTGGACTGAGAGCGAGGGCGGCGAGGAGGGCTGGGAGCCGGAGGTTGCGTGGTGGGCGGTCGCGACCCCGCCCGGGGTCGTGCTGATCGATCCTCTGGTCGCCGACTGGGACGCGCTTGATCAACTCGTGGCTGACCGCGGCGGCTGTGCGGGGATCCTCCGCACGTGCCACTGGCACCAGCGCAGCGTCCCCGAGGCCGCCCGCCGGTACGCCGCGGAGGTATGGGCCAAGCCCTACCCGGCAGGTGGTGACGCCCACGCGCTTGACCGCGCGATCAATGGCGGAGATGAGGTCGTTGGCGGACTGCGCGTATTCGACGTCGAGCGCGATGACGAGATGGCGGTGTGGCTCCCGCGCCAGGCCACTCTTCTCTTCGGCGACGCGATGCTTCGCACGAGTGACGGTGAGCTCCGGGTCTGCCCGGACTCATGGACACAGCCTGAGGGCGGACCGGCAAGGCTTCGCGAGCTCCTTCGCGGCCTCACGGTGCTCCCGGTGAAGCACGTTCTGGTGTCCCACGGTCCGCTCGTGCTCGGTGGCGGAGATGAGGAGCTGCGGGCGGCAATCGGCTGAGCCCGCGGATTGCGACTCACAGACACCGAAGCTGCGTGCAATCTCGCTGCGAGGGTATGACCAGACCGTTCCTGAACGACATCTAGGGAGGCAAGATGGCCCAGACAAAGGCAGACCGCTCGGCCGCGGCAAAGAAGGCCGCCGCGACGCGAGAGCGCAACCAGAAGAAGGCGCGGTCGCAAAGCGCCGGGACCAAAGCGGCGGCGACCCGCCAGGGCAAGGCCGCCGGACAGGCAGCCGGCCAGGCCAAGCGCGCCGCGGGTGGCGTGGTCGGCGCAGCCAAGAAAGCGGCCGGCGCGGCCGGCGAGGCGGCCAAGCAAGCAGGCAAGTCGGCTACGACGCGATCGCGAGCCTCAGGCGGCAGCCGCAAGAAGTAGCCGGGCTAAAGCACGCCGGCGCCGAGGGACCCTTACATCCCGGGGACGGGGAGGAACTCGTAGGTCTCGATCGTCCCGCCACCGTGGGTCGTATGGGGGTGGCCATCGAGAACGTCCGCTAGCGCCTCGGACGATTCAGCCTGCAGGATCGAGTATCCACTCACACTCCCGTCGCCGCCAGTAACCGGCGCGCCACCGTCGACGATGGCGCTGCCGGCACGACTGAACCAGTCCATCCACACCTGCATACCGGCCTGCTGCTCCTCCGGCGTCGACGCGGCCGTTCGGCTGGCGGCGTCCTCGTCAGAACGGTAAAGGACGAGGAACTTCTTCACGGAGACCTCCTATCGGCGGGTTACACCGGCTGGCGCCTGCCCCGGGGCGCTTAGCCACGCTTAGTAGACGCTTGGCCGGGCCATTCCTTCCGTGTGGGCGATTTCTTCGTCATAGCCAAAGAAATCGCCCATACCACAAGCGCTGACTCAGGGCGACTGGCTTGGCCTCCGCCTGAACACCCAGGCGCTCGCCAGACCCACCACGATCGCCACCACCGGGATCGGGCACCACCAGTGCTCCCAAAGCGCGCTTAGGCCGTGGGTGCTCTCGCGGCCGGACCAGAACATGCCAACGAGGACAAGAAACGCCCCGAGCCAGTATCCGAAGCGCCGCACATCGCGATTGTGAGGCGCAGACCGAGACCCGTCAAGGCTCACGCCGCCACCGCGCACGGCGCAGCTTCCGCGGCGCGAGCGGTGCGTCAGAAGCTCGATGCCAAGGCCGGCGACATCGTCGTCGTCGAGCCGGGGAAGGCACACAAGTTCAAGAACATCGGCGAGGAGGGGGCCGCCATGCGCGTGCGCGTCACCCCGGCCCTCGAGATGGAGCGCCTGTTCGAGGCCGCGGTCGGCCTCGCCCAGGACGGCCGCGTGACTAAGAAGGGCATGCCCAAGCCCCTCGACCTCGCCCTGTTCGTCGGCGAATTCAAGGACGAGGTCCGCGGCCCGGGCTCGCCCGGGTGGCTCCAGCGGGCAACCCTCGCGCCGCTCGCCTTCATCGCCCGCCGCCGCGGCCGGGCGGAGCGCTACGTCCCCGCGACGCCCGCGTTCGCCTAAGCCCGCAGCGATCTTCCCCGAGTCCCAGAGCCCGCCGGCATCGCCGGCGGGCTCTGTCGTTCTCACCTCGGCCGCGCTATCCGGCGGCAGTCAGTGGCACACCGATGATGTTCAGCCGACGCGTGAGGCCGTCGAGCGCGAACTGACGGATCTCCTCGCTCGTCGCGCCGAGCGCTTCCCAGTCGGTGCTCTCCTGGTCAGGTGGCGCCAGGGCGTTGGCGACCGCCGGTAGGAGCTCGTGGAGCTTCGCCCGGATTCGCTCCGCGAGTCCCGCGTCTCCGGCGGCTCGCCGCAGGAACCAGATGCCGTAGCCGATGTGACGCTGCTCATCGTGATGAATACGGCTGTAGCCCTCGACGAACCCTGGCAGTAGCTCGTTCGTTCTCAGGTAGCGGGTGATGAACTCGAAGGCGGTCAGCCCCAGCGTGGCTTCGATCACCAGGTGATAGGTGGTCACGAAGTCGACCTTTGCCCCCAGGTCGCTCGGATTCACGGCGAGGCGCTCATGCGCCTCGACGAGCGCCTGATCGAAGATGACGGCAAACGAGGGGCCCAGCTGCTCGCGCGAGCGCGTGATGTGGGCCGAAATCGTGGCGGGTTCGTCGATGACCTCGTCCTGGAAGCGCGCGTAGAACTGCATGTGCCGCGCCTCGTCGACCTGCTGGGAAGCGAGATAGGTGGCTTCCTCCTCGCTCTCGGCGGCCATGACCAGCCCGGCGAACTTGGTCGTGATCCGCTCCTCGGCGACCATCAGCGAGGACAACGCCCAATAGACGAGCCCCTTGTCCTGACCAGCTAGCGCGCCCTGCCACTGGGCTTTGTCGGCCTCGAGGTCCACCGCCCAGGGGTTCCACTGCTCGTGCTCCCAGTGCCGGTAGAGGGCTTGGGGGTCGTGCAGATGGACGCTGGCGCTCACGCGTTACGGCTTGCGCGCGCGGATGATCGCCGCACCCGCGTGCTCGTGGACGCGGTGCGTCTCGCGGATCTCGATCTCCTCGAATCCGGCGCCTTCGAGCGCGCCACGGAACTCCGCCTCGGTCAGCGCACCGGCGATGCATCCGGTCCAGGCGGACATGTCGGCTCGGGTCGCCTCGTCCATGTCTTCGTCGGCGATCACGTCGGAGACCGCGAACCGTCCCCGGGGACGGAGCACGCGCGCGGCTTCGCGGATCACCGCGGGCTTATCCCCGGAGAGATTGATCACGCAGTTGGAGATGACGACGTCCACCGTCTCATCGCCGAGCGGCATGTCCTCGATGTAGCCCTTGAGAAACTCGACGTTCTCAACCCCGGCCTCGGCAGCGTTGCGCCGGGCCAGCTCGAGCATCTCGTCGGTCATGTCGAGCCCGATCGCTCGGCCCGTTGGGCCGACGCGGCGCGCCGAGATGAGCACATCGGCACCGGCACCGGAACCCAGGTCGAGGACGACCTCGCCCTCGTGCAGATCGGCGACTGCGGTTGGAACACCGCAGCCGAGCGACGCGCCAACCGCGGCGTCGGGAGCGCCCTCGGTTCCGGCATAGAGAGCGGAGCCGAACACGCCACCCTCGTCGGCGGGGCTGCAACACGCGGCGTCACCCGCCGCAGCGGTCCTGGCCGCGGCGGCGTACTTCTCACGCACGGTCTCGCGGACGTCGGAAGTAGTGGTCTCTAGCTCAGCCATGCCGAGAGCTCCTTCAAGGCTTCGGGTTTGACGTAGTAATAAGCCCACAGCCCCCGTCGCTCGGAGTCGACGATCCCGGCGGCGCGGAGCTTTCCGAGGTGATGGGACAGCGTGGGCTGAGAGATCTCGAACAGCGGGACGAGCTCGCACACGCACACCTTCCCGGCGTGCTTTCTCAGCACATCCACGAGCTGCAGCCGAATCGAATCCCCGAGCGCCTTGGCCACCTCGGCCATCCGGACCGCTTCGTCACGCTCGACATCCGGATAGACGACGGGCTCGCAGCAGCGCTCGCCCGGCGGACGTTTCTGCTTGGGCACCAGCTCCAGATCGACAACCATCGATTTACATATACCTATTGAGTTGATGATTGTCAATAGATAAGCTTGGCCTGATGGCTCGCGTGCTCTTCGTCTGCGTGCACAACGCCGGGCGCTCTCAGATGAGCCAGGCCCTGTTCAACCGGGCCGCGGACGGGGCCCATGAGGCTCGTTCGGCCGGCAGCGAGCCGGTTGGGCGCGTACACCCCGAGGTGATCGCAGTGATGGACGAACTCGGAATCGACCTGCTCGGCGAGACGCCGAAGCTTCTCACCCGCGAGCTCGCCGAGTGGGCGGACGTGATCGTCACCATGGGCTGCGGCGACGCCTGCCCCGTCGTCCCAGGCCGGCGCTACCTCGACTGGGAGCTCGAGGACCCCAGAGGCCAATCCCTTGACACCGTCCGCGCAACACGTGACGAGATCGCCTCTCGCGTCGATCACCTGCTCGCCGAACTCGGGACACCGAGCGCGACCACAGGCTGACGCCTAGGTCGTGAACATACCCCTCGGACGCCGGCTGCTGGCCGAGTTTCTCGGCGCCGCCTTTCTCACCGCCGTGGTGATGGGCGCCGGCATCGCCGCCCAAAGCCTCTCGCCCCACGACATCGGCCTACAGCTGTTCGAGGATGCCGCCGCGACCGCGGCCGGGCTGTTCGCGATCATCCTCATGTTCGGCCCGGTCTCCGGCGGCCATTTCAATCCGGTCGTCTCGCTGGCCGATGCCAGCTTCGGCGGGATCAGCTGGCGCGACGCGCTCGCCTACATCCCGGCACAATTCGGCGGCTGCATCGCCGGCGCGATCGTCGCGAACGGCATGTTCGCCCTCTCGGCGATCAGCATCTCAACCAAGCACCGCGCCACCTCCGCCCACCTCCTCGCCGAGGTGATCGCGACGCTCGGGCTGCTGCTGGTCATCTTCTCGCTGGCGCGGACTCGGCGCACCAGCTTCAGCCCCGCGGCGGTCGGCGCCTACATCGGCGCGGCCTACTTCTTCACCAGCTCAACCAGCTTCGCCAACCCCGCGATCAGCGTCGGCCGGATGTTCTCCAACACGTTCGCCGGGATCGCGCCGGCGTCGGTCCCCGGATTCATCGCCGCGGAACTGGTCGGCGGCGCGCTCGCGCTCATCGTGATCCGCGCGCTCTACCCCGACGTCACCCCCGCCGATGCGGCCCAGGTCGTGGTGCCCGAGCTCGAGGAGCGCGCCGCTTAGCCGCACCCACCTTGCGCACGCAGCCGCGCTCGGTAGACCTGCATGTCGGCATGGTTGAAGTCGCTGTGAGTCTGCATGCGCAGCGAGGGCACGTCCTCGCGGTGATAGGGGCTCGACAAGCTCTCGTTGTGACCGATCACGTCGCGGACCGGGATGTGGTAGCGGCAGCGCAGCCAGCGCACCAGCTTGAGGCTGGCGAACATCTGCTTGCGGTCGCCGAGGACCTGGGCGTCGCTGAAGCCGACGTGCTCGATCCCGATCGCGGTCCAGTTCAACCCCACCGTGTGGCGGCACATCGTCCCCAGCGAGACCAACTGGTGGATGGTGCCGCTCTGATCGATCACGAAATGCGCACAGGTCCCCGGTAGCTCATGCAGCTCAGGGTCGGGCACGTCGGCGGCGAAGGTTCTAAAGGTGGAGCTGAAGCTGGGCGAGTCGGTGTAGTGGATCACGATCACGTGCGGGTCGATGAGTCGCCAGGTGGGCTTCATGAAGCTTCCGTAGTGACGGCGAACATAGGCCACCATCTCCGCCTTGCGCTTCGCTCCGAACGGGATGGGATCCCAGACGATTCGGGGCCGAGGCGGCGCCGGTGCCGTCGTGGGTTTGACCACGGGTGAGACCTGATGGGTCAACGACCGCGCCGTCGCGCTAGGCATCCCTCCACAGCCGGCGCTGGCCAGCAACGCCGTAAGCACGACGGCGCACTGCCACGAGGGGTAGAGACGACGAGGCACAGCCCAGAGCATCGATAGGCGCCGCGGCGCGCCCGACCGTCGGCCGGGCGCGCCTCAGCGATCCGTCGCTACATCTTGCAGTAGAAGAAGCTCTCAGGCGGGCTGTAGGACCCGTTCGGGCCGTCCGTGCTCGAGAACTCCTGACTTGGCGGGTTGCCGCCCTCCTGCACCGTGTCCTTGATGACCAGCGTGTAGCCCGAGGCCGGCGCCGGAGACGTTGCATGGGGCATCGTCGTCCCGGATGGATATATGACGCCCTGGTCATACGAGCCGCTCTGCCAGAGCAATCCGCTGGTGAACACGATCGTGTTTCCGCTTTCGTGCCAGTTGCCCCCCACGTAGTCGTTCGACTTGTGGTAGGTGCCATCGCCGTTGAAGGTCACCGTCGTGACCACGCTGCTGCCGTATGTCCCCGCCGGCATCAGAGGGTCAGTCGATGGGGCGGTCTGCCAGCACTGGTAGGCCCCGAGCGGGAACGGGACTGCGTTCGACGCGGGAGGCGGCGTGGTCGTACCACCGCTCCCGCCGGGCGGCGGGGTCGTGGTTGGGCTTCCGGTCGTTGATGGGCTCCCGGCGTGCTTCGCATGCTTCTTGACGCACCGCCATACGCGGACGACGCGGCCCTTCTGGTGAGTCCGCACATGCTTGAGCGTGTAGCCAGAATGGCAATGGCGCTTCTTCGCTTGGGCGGCGGGCACGAAGGCCGCCAGCCAGACCGCCGCGAGCGCGGCGGCCGCGAGGATCACGACGTGTCGAACTGAGATGTGTAACTGCACGCTTTTCAGCGACCGCATTTGCGATTGGTCTCCTTTGAGCACCTGCTTTGTGCCCACCCGCGCTCCCGCGCCCCGACGTCGCCCCCGGTAGATGAGCTATGGATTAGCGCGTCGCTAGCCAGCGACGCGGGTCCCGGCCCCAGGGACCGCGGGCCATCGTATAGACGACCGCGGCGAACCGCCCTAGGGCACCACCCCAGGGTTATGGGCGCGCGGGCTCGGCAAGCCGCCGCTCGCCAGCGATGTCGTTGATCGACCCGTCCGAGAACATCACGCGCAGCCAGAAGCCATCACGCGCTTCGACGCTGGTGGCGAAACAAGGCGTCCCCTTCGGCGCGCGCCCCGATTCGCGGCACCTTTTGCCGTTGGAAGCAGCAAAATGCGTCCGCTCCGGCGCTCTCGGCGATTCGGGTCGCTTTTTTCCGCCTACGCATGCCAAACGCCACTCTCTCGATCGGCTATCGCAGCCACCCCCCGCTCACCACCTCGGGCGTAGCGGGCTCTCAAACGACCGCCCCAGCCTCCGGGGTAATGCGGACCCGGATCAGTATCCGGCAACGATGGCGATCGGCCGCCTGTCCAATATGCCTCCCCGCGAGGTGATGACGATGAATAGCCGGACATCGGCCCGAGGGCTGCGTGACCACGGAGCGAGGTGGCGAGGCGGCTTGCACCCCGCCGGATCGTCGCCGAGATGTCGGCGCCAATGAGTAACCAGAGCCGGCCGTGAACACCGACTACCTGGTCGTGGGGGCCGGGGCGAGCGGGCTTGCGTTCGCCGACGTGCTCGTAGCCGAGGCCGATGTCGACGTGGTCGTCGTCGACCGCCAGCAGGCCCCGGGCGGTCATTGGTTGCATGCATATCCGTTCGTGCGCCTGCACACGCCCTCCGCGTACTACGGCGTGAACTCGCTCCCACTCGGCGAGGACCGCATCGACCAGATCGGGGAGAACGCCGGGTTCTATGAGCGTGCCACCGGGAGCGAGGTGCGCGAGCATTTCGCCCAGGCGGCCGACCGGCTCGCCCAGACAGGCCGGGTCCGGGTGCTAACACGCCACGAGCATCTGGGGCGCGGGAGCGGCGGGGAGGAGGTCCGCGACCTCACCACCGGCGAGTTGATCGCGGTGTCGGTGCGTCGAAAGGTCGTCGACGCCCGTTACCTCGAGGCGTCGATTCCGGCGACCCACGCGGTCCCCTTCGACGTCGACGTGGCCGCTCGCTTCGTTCCGGTCAACGATCTCCCGGCCGCCGCGGACTCGGCCTCCGCGTATGCCGTTCTCGGGTCAGGCAAGACGGCGGCGGACGCCTGCATCTGGCTGCTCAGCAGCGGCGTTGAGCCTGACCGGATCCGCTGGATCCGCCCGCGTGACGCGTGGTTCTATGACCGCAGGTACTTTCAGCCGCTGGAGCAGGTTGGCGCGGTCATGGAGGGGATCTCGCTCGATGCCGAGGCCGGAGCGCTGGCGGCGGACATCGACGAGCTGTTCGAACGGCTCGAGGGGTCGGGGCGGTTCGTTCGCGTCGACCCATCGCATCCGGCCACGATGTATCGCGGCACGATGCTCAGCCCAGGCGAGCTCGAAGCCCTGCGGCAGATCCGCGACGTCGTCCGGCTTGGTCGCGTGCGACGGATCCAGGCCGACCGGATAGTCCTCGAGCGCGGAGAAGTCTCGACCGGCCGTGACGTGGTGCATGTCGATTGCACAGCGCTCGGGCTGAGCAACGCTCCGGCTACGCCGATCTTCCAGGAACAGCAGATCGTGCTTCAGCAGGTGCGGTATTTGTCGCCGTCGTTCAACGCGGCCCTGATCGGCTTCGTCGAGGCGCACCGCGACGACGACACGGATAAGAACCGGCTTTGTCCACCTCACGCCTATCCGAGCAGGCCGGAGGACTGGCCGCGGATGATGTGCGGCACATGGACCGCCGAGGCACGGTGGCTCAGCGAGCCTGACCTCGCGGCGTGGATGATGAAAAGCCGCCTCAACCTGATGCGCGGGCTGCCTGACCACGCAAGCGAGCCGAGGGTCCAAGCCGCGGTCAAGCGCTACCTCGCCCACGTCTCGGACGCCATCGAGCGGTTGAGCGGGTGGGCGACGCAAACCTGGATGGCCTAGCCCGGACTGGCAGTTCACAACGAGGTCACACCGGCGCCACAGCTTGCTTACAGGTGCGCCGCCACCCAGGACTAGGTTGGACCCCTCAGATCCCAATCCAGGAGGGGCATTCATGCACGTACGCGCAAAGGTCGCGTCTGCGGCACGGCTGCGGCTGCCATTGTGGCGGCGGCCGCCGTAGCCGTGCCGAGCGCATCGGCGAATCACAGAGCCCAGATCAGGCATGTTCTCCTGATCTCGGTCGACGGCATGCACCAGCGTCGACCGCGGCACCGAGCAGGTGGCGTACTCGGGTCTCGCGCAGATCTACGCCGGCAGCGAGGCCGCGAAATTCTTTGGCGTGCCCTACTCGGACCGGCGCTACCCCGATGTGTTCGGGCGCGTCCAGGTCGGCGTCGTGTACACCGGCGGCAGCAAGATCGCTGAGTAGCCGAGACTTCAGCGCGTGGCGTCCGGCGAGGGGTCGAGCCCCGATCTCAGCTTCGCGCGGGACTTGCCGATCACCCGAAGGGCGATCGCGTTCGCGCAGGATCTGCATGGCGGGCAGCGCCGCGCGGCAGATCGCGCGCCCTTCCTGGTGCATCCACTGGAGGTGGCCTCCTATCTGGAACGCTCGGGCTGTCCGGATCACGTCGTCGCGGCGGCCGTGTTGCATGACGTGCTGGAGGACACGGACGCTGACCGTAGGCAGCTCGAGTCGCTGTTCGGGCGCCAGGTGAGCGAACTTGTCGCGACCGTCAGCGACAACCCGGCGATCGGCGACGAGGAGCAGCGCAAGGACGACGTACGCGAGCGCGTTCGGAACGCCGGTCCCGACGCCTTGGTGGTCCATGCCGCCGACAAGGTGAGCAAGGTGCGCGAGTTGCGAATGCTTCTCGCCGGCGGCCTGGACAGCCACGCGGCCGCGGTCCGTCTTCGCCGGTATCGGAAGTCCCTCGAGATGCTCGAGCGGACGATCCCGGGCGACAGGGTCGTGGAGCTCCTTCGGTTCGAGCTCGAGGCGCTCGAGACCCTGCCGCCCGAACCTCCCGGCCCGCTCGGTGGCGCCAGCGCGTAGCCGGCCTTAGCCGGCGTCGAGGTTTGCCCCGGGAGTACGCGCATGCGGTACTCAGGGGGCGAACTTCCTCACGGGGCAGCCGACGGCAGCGCAGACCTGCGCGACGGCGGTCAAGCGGCCGCAGACCGCGATCGACAGCCAGGCTGTCAACCGGTCACATCCGCTCGGCCGCCGCCAACCGGGCTTCACGCTCACGGAACTCGGCCACGGTGGCCATCGTCTTGTGAGTGCCGGTCGCGCGGTTCATCGTCGGGCCGAGGCTGGGGAACCGGTCCATCATCCCGCGCAGGAACTTGCCCGGCCCCGGGAGCACCGCCAGCTCGGCCTGGTCCTTGCGGATGGCCCGGACCGTGAGCTTGGCGATCTTCGCCGGCGAGACCAGACCTACCGGGGGGAGCTTGATGCCGATCTCCTCCGCGGTCCGAGCGCCGACCCCAGCCTCTCCCACCGGGCCGAGGATCAGCGTCGACGCGCTCACGCCTCGGTCGCCGTAGTCGGCGCGGAGGACTCGAGTGAACGCGATCAGCCCGTCCTTAGCCGCGGCATAGGCCTCGGTATACGGGAAGGACACGCGGCCCGCCATCGAAGAGACGTTGACGACGTGGCCGCGTCCGCGCTCGAGCATTCCCGGGAGCACCAGCCTGGTCAGCATCACCGCGCTCGTCAGGTTGAGCTCGAGCACGCCCTGGATCTCGGCCTCGGTCAGATTGTGGAACTCACGTTGGAGGTCGCCACCGGCGTTGTTGATCAGCACGTCGACCGGCCCCAGCCGCTCCTCGACCGCCTCGATCAGCTCACGCCGCTCGATCGGCGACGTGACATCGGCCGGAAACGCGACCACCTGAGCCCCAGACTTCGAGAGCGTGGAAGCGTTGGCTTCAAGCTCGGGCTCGCTCCGGGCCACGAGCGCCACCTTCGCCCCTTGACTCGCCAGCCGTTCGGCGATGTGGGGGCCGATCCCGCGTGACCCACCAGTGACGATCACGGTGGCTCCGTTCAGATCCAGCTTGGACATCTTGAGTCTCCTCTCACGCAGAGATTTGCGATACAGTATGTAGCGAAACAGACTGTAGCGTAAAACGACGATCTGAAGCGACTTGTAGGCTGACGTTCATGGAATCGACACAAGTTCAGGAGCGCCGCCGCCCGGGAGCCCGTAAGGACCCCGAGGCTGACCGCTTGATCCTTGAGACGACGCACCGCCTGCTCCGAGAGCAGGGCTATGAACGCCTGACCATCGATGCCGTCGCGCGCGAGGCGGGCGTGGCGCGGACCACCGTCTACCGCCGCTACAAGGACAAGGCCGACCTCGTAAGCGCGGCGATCGAGACGCTGCGGACACCGGTCAAACGCTCACCCACGGGCGACGCCCGGCTGGATCTGATCGCGCACGTGGAAAGCATCCGGCGCAACTACGGCATATCGCTCGCCGGCACGCTGCTGATGGAGGAGCCCTACAACCCGAGGCTGCTCGAGCTCTTCCGTGAGCGAATGGTCACTCCGCAGCGCCGGATCGTCGCCGAGACGATCCAGGAGGGCATCGAGCGCGGGCGGATCCGTCCCGACGTGGACATTGAGCGGGTCCTCGATCTGATCCTCGGCGCGTTCTTCGCCGCGGTCTTCGCGAGCGGACGGCCGGGCCCTGATTGGGCCGAGTCGATCGTCGACGCCCTCTGGCCGGCCATCGCCGCGCGCTGATCAGGCGGCCGGCAGGCTGAAGCGAATCCGGGTTCCCGGCCCGTCGCCGGCCAGCCAGATGCGTCCGCCATGGGCCGTCACGATCGCCCGCGCGATCGCCAGGCCAAGGCCGGCCGATCCATTCTCACCCGCCACCCGCGAGGGTCCCTGAACGAACGGCTCGAAGATCCGCGTTCCCAGCTCACGGTCGATGCCCTCCCCCGAGTCGGCGACCTCGACCTCGACCGCGGGCCCCGGGACGGGCTCGGCCCGCACAACGACGCTTCCGTCGGCCGGTGTGTGACGGATCGCGTTCTGGATCAGGTTGACGAGCACGCGCTGGAGTTGTTCGGGATTGCCGCAGGCCGGGACGAGGTGCTGGTTCAGCTCCGCCGTGACGGCCACTCCGCCCGCCTCAGCGTGCGGCCGCAGGGCATCGATCGTCTCCTGCACGAGCTCGTCGAGCCGGACCTGCTGCATCGACCAGCGGACGTCTCCCGCCTCCAGGCGTGAGAGCTCGAACAGGTCATCGATCAGCGCAGCGAGTGCGCGCACGTGGGTCGACATCACCTGGAGCTGGTCGCGAATGCGCTCGGGTTCGAAGATGCCGTCCTCGAGACCCTCGGCGATCAACTGGAGCGTCGTCACCGGTGTGCGGAGGTCGTGAGAGACCGAGGCGACAAGCTCACGCCGCGCGCGCTCCTCGGACGCCAGCTCGGCCGCCATTGACTCCACGTCGGTGGCCAAGCGCGCCAGCTCGTCCTGTCCTCGCACGGGAATCCGCACGTTTCGCGAGCCCTCCCCCACCTGCGCGAGCCCTTCGCGCACCGAGTCGAGATCGCCCAACGCCCGCTGCGCGACCAGCCAGGCGGCGCCCAGGCCGATCAGCGCGGCGTAGCCGGCGGCCAGCGCCATGAAGAACGCGTCGTGGTTGGAGACGAACATGAGCGCCGCGAACAGCCCGACCGCGGCGGCCAGCTGTGCGGCGGCGAGAACCGCGAGCATCGCAAGCTGGCGGCGAAGGCCGCCGCTCGCCCGGCGATTACTGACAAGTAGGTCCGCCAGCAGCGCCGTCGCGGCCCCGACTGGAGCCAGGATCGCCAGCGAGGTGAGGAACGCGTGCCGGCCGTACACGGGCCAGGCGATTGCCGAGACGCACGTCGCGACCAGCGCCGCGGCCAGCATTCGCCCGATTCGCCGCCTCATGGCGTGAACCGGTAGCCGACGCCCCACACCGTCTCGATGTGTCGGGGACGCCCCGGGTCAGGCTCGAGCTTTGAGCGCAGGCGCCGGATGTGCACGGTGACCGTAGAGGTGTCGAGATAGAAGGCGAACTGCCACACCCGGTCCATCAGCTGGTCCCGGGTGAACGCCTGCCCCGGGTGCCGGGCTAAGAACAGGAGCAGATCGAACTCCCGCTGCGTGAGATCGACGGCCTGGCCGTCTCGTATCACTGTCCGCGCCGATGGGTCGATGACCAACTCGTCGAAGCGGAGCGGCGGCTCATGCTCGGGCACCGGAGCGATCCGCCGAAGGACCGCGTCGACCCGCGCGACCAGCTCGGCCGGCGAGAACGGCTTGACCACGTAATCGTCCGCCCCCAGCCGCAGGCCGACGATCCGGTCTGACTCCTCCCCCCGGGCGGTGAGCAGGATGATGGCGCGCCGCCGGAGCTCCTCCCGGCGGAGTCGGCGCATGACCTCAAGCCCATCGATGTCCGGCAGCATCAGATCGAGCAGGACGACGTCCGGCCGAGTCTCCTCGGCGCGCCCAAGTGCATCGCGGCCGGTTTTGGCGAGGACGGTTTCGTAGCCGGCGCGCCGCAGGTAGCGCGCCACCACATCGGCAATCGCCGGCTCGTCCTCGACGACGAGGACCTTGGCTCGGATCCGCTGGGCCAGGGCGCTCATTGGTCAAACCTTACGGCTGGTTTGGTCGGCCGCGGAAGGCCCGCGGCCGTTTGTTCATCGTCCTGTAATCGCATTCGGTCCCGCCTCGCTTCAGCGCTCCGTAACAAATTACGGAGTGCGGTCATCGGGCCGAAAAGCGTTGACCGGATCGTGATGTCTCTGCTCCAATGGCCGGCAACGCACCGGCCCTGAGAGCGCGTTGCTGTTGTCCTGAACTCTCCGCGGTCGGCCTTCAGGACCGACTCCTGAACTGCCAACAGATAGGAGGAGCCATGAGCTCTTTTCTAAGGGGCGCCGTTGCCCTGCTCGCGCTCGCCGGTGGGCTGGCCTTGGCCGGGCCGGCGGCGGCCGCGTCCAGTCCGGTCGTCGGTCATGTCTACGTCGACGCCAACACCGCCCCCGTCAACACGATCAGCGGCTTTGACCGCCACGCCGACGGAACGCTCTCGCCGCTTCCCGGCTCACCCTTCGTCGCCGGGGGTGCCGGCACCGGGTCCAGCCTCGCCTCCCAGGGAGCCGTCCAGGTCTCAAGCGACGGCCGCTACGTGATCGCGGTCGACGCCGGCAGCAACCAGATCTCGGTCCTGCGGATCCGCCGGGACGGCACGCTGCGGCTCGTACCGGGCTCCGTTGTCTCCTCCGGAGGGTCGGAACCCGTGAGCGTCACCGAGCACGCCGGTCTCGTCTACGTGGCCAACGCCGGAAGCGGCGGCGCCAACTACACCGGCTTCGTGCTGAGCCCTGGCGGGCGCTTGACGCCTCTCGCCGGCTCGACGTTCGCGCTGCCGGCCGACGCCCAGCCCGGCGATGTCCTGTTCAACGGGACGGGGACAAACCTGGTCGGCGCGAGGGTTGGAACGTCGGCGATCGACAGCTTCCAGGTGGGCGCGGACGGTCGCTTGATTGCCGCTCCGGGATCCCCGTTTGCCGCCCAGGGCCCAGGCCCGTTCGGCAGCGAGTTCCGGCCCACTGATCCATCGCAGCTGTTCGTCTCAAACGCTCACGGCGACGCCGGGAACGGCACCGTCTCCGCGTTCAGCGTGGCGTCGGACGGCACGCTCAGCTCGATCGGCGCCTCCCCCTTCGCCGATCAGCAGACCGCGCCGTGCTGGGTCGAGATCAGCCACGACGGCAGCTTCCTGTTCACCGTCAACACAGCATCGGGCAGCGTCTCACGCTACGCGATCGCGCCCGGAGGCTCACTCAGCCTCCTCGGCTCGACTCCCATCCCGGGGCCGAGTGGAGCCGGGGCCGGGGACGCGCGCCTCAGCCCCGACGGCCAGAACCTCTACGTCAACGAGGCGGCCGCCGGGCAGATCGCGGAGTTCGCGGTCAATGGCGGCGACCTGATTCCGCGGGGTACGGTCGCCGTGGCAACCGGTGCCGGGGCCGCTGGCCTGGCCACCAACTAGACGCTCGCATCAATGTGGGTCGGGAGCCGGTGCTCCCGGCCCACCGGTGCGTCGGCGCCTCGCCTCCCTCTTATGCGGCCGCCAGCGCTCGCTCGCGCACATGGCGCCGGTAGCGGCCGGGAGCGAGTCCGCGGTGGCGAGTGAAGGCGCGGGAGAACGAGTATTCGGAGCGGTAGCCGACGGCGTCGGCGATCGCCGCGACCGTGTCATCGGTGTCACGCAGCCGCTGGGCCGCGACGTCCATCCGCCATCGCGTCAAGTACTCAGGCGGCGTCTCGCCGACCAGCTGAGCGAAGCGGCGGGCCAGCGTCGCCCGGGACACGCTGACCTCCCGGGCCAGCGACTCGACCGTCCACGGCTCTCGGGGCCGTTGGTGGATCGCGTTCATCGCCCGAGCGATCACGGGGTCGCGCAGCGCGAGCAGCCACCCTTCGCTCGCATCCGCCTCCTGCATGCGCAACCAGGCGCGCATCGCGTGGATGAGCAGCACGTCGAGCAGCCGCCCGACCGCGGCCCGAGAGCCGTGCGGACGGCCCCCAAGCTCGAGCGCGAGCAGCCGCAGCGTCGCGGCGACCGCCCCGTCGTCCCCGGGCATGCCGGCCGGGACATACAGCACCGGCGGCAGTTGGGACATCAGCGGGTGCGCGACCTCGTGGTCGTAGTCGTACGCCGCGCAGAGCAGGCGTGTACCCGCGCCGGGGCCGTCGATGACCATGTCGCCGTCGGGCGTGCGCGGAATGTCCGTCTCGAAGCGCGCCAGCGAATCCTTCTGAGCGTCGACCGAGGAGACCAGCTCGTGCGGCGTGTTCGTGGGCAGGAGAACGACGTCGCCGGGCATCAGGTGCTGCGGCGCGCGGCCGGGCAGGCGCAGCCAGCAGCTGCCGGCAACCACCGCGTGGAAAGCCGCGCCGGGCACCGGGTCGATGCTCACACCCCACGGCTCGTAGGCGATCAGCTGGGCCATCACAGCGCACGAGACGCGGGTGAGGTCAAACACGTCAGCGAGCGGATCCACGATCACCAGAGCTTATCGCCGCCCTGCTCACTGACAGGGAGTGGATTGAGCTAAACGGCTATCGATTCGCGCACTTCACCCATTGTTTTGCCAAATGACCGTTCCTACTCTGCTTCCGACACTCCCCACCATCCACGTCACGAAGGAGCCAAACGCGATGCCATTGCTCAATCCCGGCGACCACTTCCCGCCGATCACGATCATGCCGGTCGACGGCGAGGCCATTGACCTCCCGGACGCGCTGGCCGGGCACTTCGCTGTGATCCTGTTCAACCGCGGTTCGTGGTGCCCGTACTGCACCGCCCAGCTGCGCGCCTTCCAGCGAAACAGCGAGAAGCTCGACGCTCTGGACATCAAGGTCGTCTCCCTGTCCGTCGACGACGAGGCCACCGCCCGCGAGCTGATCGCCCAGCAGGGCCTCACCTTCCCCGTCGGCCATAGCGCCGACGCCGCAGCTATCCACGACGCGACGGGGGCGTTCGTCAATCCTGACCCGGTGCATCTACAGTCGACCGGCTTCGTCCTCGACCCGGGCGGCAACGTCCTCATCAGCGTGTATTCCAGTGGCGCGATCGGCCGCCTGGTCCCCGAGGACGTCGCCGGCCTTGTCAGCTACATCACGTCCAAGCAGCCCGCATAACCCACGCGACGCCGAGTGCCGGCGAGCCTGATGCCCGACCCGATGCACCCGGACGAGATCCGTACCTTCCTCAGCCACGGCACGCGCACGGCCAAGCTCGCCACCAGCGGACCCCACGGAGAACCCCACGTGATGCCGGTGTGGTTCGTGCTCGACGGCGAGGAGCTGGTTTTCACGACGTGGAGCGAGTCGGTCAAGGGCCGCAACCTCCGGCGGAATCCGCGCGCTGCCGTGATCGTCGACGAGGAAGTTGCCCCATATGCGTTTGTACACATCCGCGGCCCGGTGACGCTTAGCCAGAACCCCGAGGAACTGCTGCGCTTCGCCACGGCGATCGGCGGCCGGTACATGGGCGCCCACCGCGCCGAAGAGTTCGGCCGCCGAAATGCCGTCCCCGGCGAGCTGCTGGTGCGCCTTCGACCAGAGCGGGTGATCGCCACGGCGAACGTCGCCGGCTGAGGCGTCCCCAGGCCGCTGAGGCCTCCCCCAGGCGCATCCGTTGTGGCGTTTTTGAACGGGCGCTCCGCTACCCTCGATCTGATGGCGAGACCGCGGCAGTTCGATCCCGACGACGTGCTCGATCGCTCCATGCGCGAGTTTTGGGAGCGCGGTTATCGCGAGACGTCGGTCGACGATCTTGTGGGGGTGACGGGCGTCAATCCCGGCAGCCTGTATCACGCCTTTCCGGGCGGCAAGCGCGGCCTGTTCCTGCAGGCGCTCGATCGGTATTCGAAGCTGGTCGTGCCGGAGAAGCTGGGCGCGCTCGAGAGCGCTGGCGCGAGTGTGGGCGAGCTGCGTGCGTACTTCGATGGCCTGGTAGATGACTTGACGACGCGCGAGGGTCGGATGGGATGTCTGATGGTCAACTCCGCGATGGAGCTGGCGACCGAGGACTCGGAGGTGGGCGCGGTCGTCCGCGGTCACATGGCGCGGCTTGAGCGCAACGCCGAGCGGGCGCTACGCAACGCCAGGCGTCGGGGTGAGATTCCCGACACCGTGGACCCGCGCGCAAAGGCGATGCAGCTGATGGCCACAGGGATGGGGCTGATGGTGGTCGGCAAGACCGATCCTGGCCGCAAGGTGCTGCGGACGATCGTCGACGCCGCGTTCGCTGATCTCAGCTAATCGATCGCCGACGCGCGCCAACCGCTCAACCTGACGCGCGCTGACCCGTTCACCGGCTCGTAATGTTCTTGAACGACCATTACGTTATTCTGCGCGTAGTTGTTGAACGCTCACTAAACAACCACATGTCGGCCCCGAGCCGGCGGAAAGGAAGTACGGATGCGAGCGATCGTGATCACCGAGCCTGGCGGCCCTGAGGTGCTCCAGATCCAGGAGGTCGCCGACCCCATCCCGACCATGAATGAGGGGCGGGCTGTCGAGCGCGCCCCGAGCGTCTTTCACGAGGGCGAGCGGGCGGTCCAGCTCCGGGCCGGGGTCGAGGCGGTGGCCGCCCAGGTTGGCCGCAACATCCTGCCGTTCGTCCCCCCTGAGTTCGGCGCATTCCTGGCCCGCCAGCCGTTCGTCGTCGTCGCGAGCCAGGATCAGGTCGGGCGCGTGTGGGCATCGCTGATCTTCGGCGGCACCGGCTTTGCTCGCGCCTTGGACGAGAGCCACCTCATCCTGGACGCACTCCCCGCTCCGGGGGATCCGCTGCACGCCTCGCTTCAGCGCCCCGGCGCGCGGCTCGGCGTGCTGGGGATCGAGTTCGACACCCGGACCCGCATCCGCGTGAACGGCGTCGCGCAGCGCAGGCCGAACGGGATCTTGCTCAGCGTCACCGAGGCGTTCGGGAACTGTCCGAAGTTCATCCAACGTCGCCTACCCACCACCGCCCTTGCCGCCGCGTCCGCGCAGGCGGGCCGCGACACCGCGGCGCTCGACCCTGGCCAGGCCGCGCTGGCAAGGCACGCCGACACATTCTTCATCGCCACCGCCCATCCGCAGCGGGGCGCCGACGCCTCGCATCGCGGCGGCCGCCCGGGCTTCGTAGAGGTCTCCGATGAGGGACGGCGGCTGACGTTTCCCGACTACAGCGGGAACCGCATGTTCCAGACCCTCGGGAACCTGGCCGTCAACCCCCACGCCGGGCTGCTGTTCCTGGATTGGGCATCCGGAGCCGCGCTGCAAGTCACCGGCACGGCGCGCGTCGTCTGGGACGAGGACGCCGTGGCGGCTCGCCCCGGGGCGGAGCGGCTGGTCGAGTTCGCCGTCGACGCCGTACACGAGCAGCCGGCGGCGCTGCCGGCCCGCTACAAGCTGATCGAGCCGCATCGCCTCAACCCGCCCATCAACCGCCGGGAAGCGACCGATAAGTGACGACCCGGGGGGCCGCCACGGAGCGCTGGAGCTCACGAACGACGTCGCCCAGAACGCCCGAAGCGAGCAGACCGGGTCCGAGGGGGCCGGAGCGGTTCTCGCCGACCGGCGGCAGCTGTTGCAACGCCGCCCTTACCTCTGGCGCCATGTGGCCGAGCTGCCAGCCGATTTCCTCGCCCACCGCGGCTGGCCCGTCAGCCGCGGCCAGTCCCGCCGCCTTGGCCGCATACGCCGCCGCCCCAAGTGCGTGCGCGCCCATGTGACAAACGCTCGCGGCTTGCCCGGCCGCTCGCGCCGCGGCCACCGCTGAAGGCGTGCTCACCTCACGAGCCGCCCCGCCGTTCGCGAAGCGACGGCGGATCTCCCCTGCGACGCCGAGCTCGCCGCGGGCAAAGGCACGCGTCCGGGCGATCGCCGCGCGGGGGCGGAGATCCCCGGGAGCTTCAGCCTCGAAGATCCCCAGCACCCGCTCGGCGCAGTCCGCCGCCCACATCGCGACGATCCGACGGTCAGCTTCAGTGAGGGTCTGCGGAGAAGTCACCCGCAGATTCTCGCCCCGGCCGACCGCGCGACGCGTGCGTCACCGTCAAATTCGTAGAACAAGCGCGAAGCGTCGCACGATCCAGACACATAGGGTCCGGATCGTGCGACGCTTCAGTGGGAGCAGGGCGACTCGGCGCACCACCGTTTCGCCGCGAGGAGGTCTTTCGCTGCCGGCAAGTCCTTCCTAGCCGTGCCTTCGCGCCGCGTCAGCCTGCTGAGCCAGCGTGGTCAGCGTCGTGAAGAAGGCTTGCGATTGACCACGGAACAGCCCCATTGCGGTTAGGAACTGGACGACGCCCATGGCGATCCCCTTCGTCTCGGTGGGCCGCACGATCGAAACCGCCGGGAACTTACGGCTCAGGAACTTGGTCGGCTCGGGCATGATCAGGTTGGTCTGGAAGTTCTGCCCAGCGAAGGGCTTCTTGTTGAGATCCGGGAACACAAGCCCGTTCGTCGGGTCCGTGAGCGGCGGGGCGTTGCCCGCCTTGTCGCTCCAGGTCTGGAAGTGCATGGCTTCGGTCGGGCCGATGCTGAGCACTACCCGCAGAGCCTCGGGGTCGTTGACCCTCTGGGCCAACGCCGGATACAGACTCGTGCCGCCCTGCTCGATCGTGGCGAAGTGAAAGCCGGCCGTGTTGGCAATCGCCTGAAGGTGCTTGGCCGGCTTCAGATCGGCGTCAGTGCGCGGGATGGCTGGGAACCGGCCGCGCATCAACCCGGGCACGGCTTGCGCGAAGCTGTTGCCAAGGTCGGGATTCCCGTGGCGTGAGCGGTAGCGCGTCCACCAGCTCGTGTCGACGGTCAGCTCCATCAGGTTGGTGAGGCGCTTACGGTTCGCGGCGCCGGTCGCGGTGCTGCCAGGCAGCGTGCGGAACTGATCAAGATTGACCGGCGCGGCGCCGCGCGAGCGCAAGTACGCGTTGAGGAACGTGAAGTGGGTCAGCTCGTCCTCAGTGTTGTCATGGACGTACTGGGCCATGTCGGAGTCGAGTTGCGTGACCGCCTTGGTGAAGGCCTTGTTGCCACGGCCGCCCGGCACCTCGTGATCCTGAATCCCGCACAGCTCGTTGTATCGCTGCCACAGATCCGTCTCGAGGATCTCGGCCGCGGCAAGGAAGCGCAGGATCGCTGCATCGCCATGGGACAGAGTGCCCTTGGCGAACGCCGCCGGGGCGTCCGCCAGCATGCCGCCGCCAAGGACACTGGCGCCAAGCACCCCCGTACCCGCCCTGGCGATGAACGAACGCCGGCTCGTCACCTGCTGTGTCGGCTGAGTAGCCATTTCTTCACTCTCCGATGTACTGGTAGGAATTGCCCGCGCCCAGCCCACTGGTGGGCACCAGGCGCGCACCGACAGCACGCGCGGGCGAGGCCCGCACGCGTATCTGCTCAGTGCCGCCTAGCGGTCACCCGATCCCGGCGCCCGAGCTCTTGTGGCGCTTAAGACGCCGAGGATGCGCCTCGTATTCCCGAGTCTCTCTAGAGGCCCTGTCGCGCCCGTCGACACTCATCAGGGAGTGAGACGGACCCGAGCGAGTCCCTCCGCGCTGCACAGCTTCCACTCCTGATCTGGTGACGGCCTGGACGGGCGTCGCCAGATCAGGAGTACCCCAGCGGGAAGCGGCGTTCGGAGCCCCGCGCTCCCCGCGGGTCACCGTGGCCGCCGCCTCCGTGGCGGCCGGATGAGTTCTCGACAGACTCGAAGGCAGACCACGCCTCTGTGAGGACTGGGCGCCCCTCCTCATCGCTGATGTTCTACAGGCCCTCATCAGGCTCGTAGGCCTCCGTCAGAATTAGCTGATGGCACCTAGGCCCGTTCCACCAGACCAGATCAAGACGCCGTCGACTCAGATCGGTATCGAGGAAGTGCGCGGCGGCTCGACTCCTCCGTCGGCCTAGCGGACAGCAGCAGTAGAGCGGGTAGCCGCCGGCCCGGTCATGCCTCGGCTCGCCCGTCAGGCGATTGTCTGTAGATGCCTCCGGCCCTCCGCTGGTATGACCTCTCATCCTGACCCGCAGAAGAACCCCAAGTGAGGCCCAATGACCGACGCCGACTGGCACACGGACGACTTCCCTGAGCTCCGGTCCGGGCCACCGTGGGTGATGCATGAGATGATCGCCGCGCAGCCGGGCCTCGTCGAGGGGCTCCTCGAGAACCCTCCGGAAGGAACCACGGAAGCCGCACAAACGATCGCCACCGCGCTCGGCCGGCGCGATCCGGTGACCGTCTGCGGGTGCGGGACCTCGGAGCACGCCGCCCACGGGATCGCCGATCTCATCGCAGCGGCGGTCGGCTCCGAACAAGCACCCCAGGGCCGCGCCGCACTCACCGCCGCCCTCGATCCCGCCTCCGGCGTGTGCGTCGCGGTCTCCCACGACGGCGGCACGCGCGCAACGACCCTCGCCCTGCTTGCGGCCCGCGAGGCCGGCGCGCACACGATCGCGATCACCCACCAGGCCGACTCCAGCTTCGCCCAGGCCGCTGACCGTGTCCTCATCACGCCGCGCCACGACGACTCCTGGTGTCACACCATCGCCTACACCTCCGCCCTGGCCGCCGGCGCCGCGCTGGCCAGCCGCCTCGGCCCACTGAACGCAACACCCGCCTCGGCGCGCCAACTACTCGAGCGCGCGACGGCGACGCCCGACGTCCTCCCCATCGCCAAGCGCCTGGCCGACCGCCGCGTAATCCTCTGCGCCGGAGCCCAAACCGACCACACCACAGCCCGTGAGCTGGCCCTCAAGATCGCCGAAGGTGCCCGCATGCCGACCCTCGCGCACGAGCTCGAAACCGTCCTTCACGGCCAGCTCGCCGGGCACGAGCCCGCGGACGCGCTCATCCTCGTCGCCATCACCGACCATCCCGAGCGCGCGCGGATCGCCCGCCGGGCCGCCGCCGTCGCCCGCGCCGCCGCCGCGATTGGCCTGCCGGTCGCCGGACTGTTCTCGAACGCCTACGCGCCCGCGCTCGAAGACGAGCTGACACCGGCTGGCCGCGTCGTCATCAACCTTCCCGACCCGCAACGGCTCGACCGCCGGCTGGCCGGTCTGCTCGCCGGCGCCGGCGCGCTCCAGAGGCTCACGCTCGAGCTGGCCCACGCCCGCCACACCAACCCCGATCTCATCCGCCGTGAAGAAGCCGCCTACCGCAACGCGGCGCAGCAGGCCGAGCGCTCCACCGACTGGTGAGCCCCGCACGTTGGTGAGAGGAGAGAGCAATGGCAGTTGGTTTGCGGTTGAAGTTCGCCGGAGCAACGCAGGCGCAGTACGACGCGCTCCAGTCAGGCCTGGACGTCGACGGCAATCCTCCCGACGGCCTCATCTTCCACTCGGCAGGTCCGATCGAGGAGGGCTGGGGAGTGCTCGACGTGTGGGAGTCGCGTGGTCACTTCGACCGCTTCGTCGAGGGGCGCCTAGGACCAAAGCTGGCGGAGCTTGGCGACCGGGGCCTCCAAGGACCGCCAGACATCAAAGAGTTTCCGGTTCACCACTACACCAAGCCGTAGGCGCTGGCGTGGGAGATAACTCCCTCTGTCCGGGCGTTATCTCCCACACGCCCCTCACCACCGCCCGCTAAGACGAGGCCGCCGCCTCAACCCGCCGCGGCGGCCCAACCAAAAGCCGCCACACCACGATGATCCCCATCGCCAGGCAGCCGAAGGTCAGAACCGGCCCGGCGAGCGCGTGGTAGGCGATCATGCTCTGTAGGTAACTGCCGCCGGTGCCCGCCTTGTAGGCAAGCACCCCGCAGAGCCCGGCGGCGATCAGCCCGGCGATGCGCAGCAGGATGCGGCGGTGCGGAAGGCCGGCGACTGCCAACCCGACGAGCGCCAGTCCGCTCATGATGGCCAGCATGATCATGTGATCGACGGTCGCCATCGCCCAGCCGATCAGGACTATGGAGCAGATCCGGGCGACGTTGAAGACGACAAACAGGCCAGCCGCCAGCAGCCCGCCGGTCCACCGTCGCCACACCCGTCCCGGGAGGAGGATCAGCGCGACGGCGGCTAAACCGAGAACGCCCGCGGCGCTTGAACACGATCCGGTCACCACCGCATACAGGCTGAAGTCGCGCCCCTGATGCACCACCAAGTCTCCCGGGCCGCCTGCGCTGACGTGAAAGCCGACCAGCTTCAACGCGCTGGCGGCGATCGCGGCGTCCACGGTCGCGAACCGAGCGTGCAGCGCCAGGTACCCGCCGAGCACGAGCGCGATCGCCACCGCGGCGCGGGCGGAGATCGAGTCCCGGAGCAGTCGCCGAATCACCTGCCCGCCGCTCCTGGGGCTGCGGCCTCGACCACCCGCCGTGTCTTGACCCAGCTGGTGCGCCGGAGCGCCATCCGCACCAGCGCTCGCCACACCGCGGCCATGTTGAAGTAGGCGTAGAACACCTGCACGTGGCCCTTGACGATGGCGGGCAGCACCCGCTCTTCCTCGCTGCGCCACGCGTAGAGCACGCTCAGCACCACCGGCGGCAAGAAGGTCAGGACGTACCAGAAGCCGCCGTAAAAGGCTGGGTTTACGCCCACGGCGTCGAACGGAAGCACGCCATGGACGACCAGGCTGTAGGCGAAGTGAGCCAGTCCCAGCGTGAACGCGATCGACCACGGCAGCATCACGAACGTGGGCGTGAGCAGGTACAAGGTCGTCTCAAGCGCGGTGCGCGGGGCCACCTCCGGAGAGCGCCACAGACGCATCGCCTTGCGCGCGCATGTCATGTGGCCCTGGTACCACCGGGTGCGCTGGCGCAGGAGGGCGCGCACCGTCTCCACCCCCTGCTGGGAGACCCAGGCAGCCGCCGCACAGTCGAGCTCCCAGCCGCGCAGCGTCAGCTCGACGCCCAGGTCGAGATCCTCGGTGAGCGAGTCAGACCACGGGTCACGGCCGACTGAGCGCAGCGCCGACAGGCGAGTGAACTGCCCGTTGCCGCCGAGCGACACCGAGCGTGTCCGGATCCGAGACATCTGAGCAATGGCTGAGATGCCCCAGAACTCCAGGTCCTGCATCCGACCGAGGAAGCGGCGCCGGTTGCGGATGCGAACAGGAAGCTGCACGCCGCCGACCCGCGGGTTCTCGAAGCGTGAGAGCACCGCGGGGACCGCGTTGGGGGAGAGCCGCCCGTCGGCGTCCATCACACACAGGATCGTGTGGTCGGGGGCCGTGCTCGCGCCGAACGAGCCGTTGAGCAAAGCCCGGTAACCGGCGTTCAAAGCTGCCCCCTTGCCCTCACGCGCCGCCGGCAGCTCACGGCGGATCACCCGCGCCCCGGCGGCGGTGGCCAACTCTCCGGTGCGATCGTCGCTGCCGTCATCAATCACGATGACCTCCGCCCCGCGGTCCAGCTCATCGCGCAGAGCGGCGACGGTCTCGCCAATCACCGCCTCCTCGTTCAGGCAGGGGATCAGCACCGCGACGCGGTAGTGGCCGCACGACTCCGTCTCTCTTCTGCGCGCCGCCTCAAGCTCGGTGAGGCCCCAGCGATACCAGAGCATGAACTGGGCGAAGCCCCACGCCAGGAGCAGCAGGGCGAGCGCCATCACACCGTTGAAGAGGGTGGTCGCCACCTCAGCAGCTCCTCCGCCGCCGCCGCGCCGCGAGCACGGCGCCGAGCCCCACCACGACCAGGATCGTGGGCAGTGGCGAGTCAACCCCGAAAGCGGGGACGGTGGTGGCCACGGTGATGTTCACCGTCGCGCTGGCGGTGCCGCCATGGCCATCGGAAATCGTGTAGGTGAAGCTGTCAGTGCCGGTGTAGCCTGAGGCCGGCGTATAGCGACAATCGGTGGAGCTGCAGAACACGGTGCCGTGGGCGGGTGAGCTTGAGCCCGTGACGGTGAGCGTGTCGCCGTCGGCATCGGTGTCGTTGGCCAGGACGGAGATGGTCACCGGCGTCCCCGGGCTGGTGGTGGCGGAGTCGTTGTGGGCGACCGGCGGCGTCGTGGCGGTGATCGACGTGATCGAGGTCGAGTAGTCGCTGTTGTAGTGATAGCTCGACCCCGAGTAGTCGTAGATCGTCGTCGCCACCGACGCGGTGCCCGCCGCGAGCACCTTCAGCTTGTAAACGGTGGAGATAGGGTTCCCTCCCGCCTTGCCTCCCCAGGTGGTCGGGCCGATGCAGCTGCGGTAGGTCGCGCTGGTGGGCACCGGGTCCCAGCCACACGCGTCGGCGTAGAGCTGATCGTTGGTGGCGCCGGTCGGGGCCGAGTACGCCGAGGTGGTCGACAGGTACTCGAACATCGAGGGCGGGAACAGGGTCTGCGTGACCAGCTGCTCGTAGCCGTTGGTCGCGGTCTTGGTCGTCACCGTGTAGGTGACCGTGTCGCCCACCTGCACCGTGCTCGGCCCGCTCATGCTGATGAAGCCGTTGCGGTTCTGGGAGACGAGATGCTCGACGTAGAGCTCACGCGGGGTCGGCGTGCTCACCGTCGATACGCCGTCGCCTGAGATCGAGATGTGGTAGCCGCGGGTGGTGTCGTAGGCGGCGCTGGTGCGCGTCACCTTAGCTGTGTAGTAGACGTCGCTGCAGGCACCGGCAGCGAGCGTGCCCAGCGATTGCGTAGCGGGCTCGAGGATCGAGATGTTGGCGTTGCCGGTGTCCCAGTTGAAGGTCGCGGCGGCGTTGGTGACATCGGTGGTCCCGGTGTTACAGGCGCGCGCGCCGACGAGATAGTCGTTTGGTCCCGCCGTCACGTCATTGCTGTCAAGACCGATGACGTTCCAGGTGATCGGCTTGACCGTCAGATCGGCCGTGGCCAGCGCAGGCGCGGCCATCCCGCCTAGAACGGCGGTGACCAGCGCCGTGAGCAGGACGTGTCTGCGTTTCACGAGAGGGGTCATCGACCGCCTCCGCAACGATCTAAAGCCGCGGGCGCGTGCTGTTCTGACCAGCGCGGCGCCGCGATGTGCAGAAAATCGGTTCAAGCGGCATCCGCCAAGTGCCGATGCTGCAGCGCATGTGGGCCGGACCGGAGGGCATATCCGTGCTGTGCGTTTTTGGCACCCGACCGGGCGCGATCAAGATGGCGCCGGTCGTCCGCGAGCTGGCCGCATGTCCCGAAGTCACCTCGCACGTGTGTGTGACCGGCCAGCATCGGGAGCTGCTCGACGACGTACTGTCGACCTTCGCGATCACCCCTGACTACGACCTTGACGTGATGCGTCCCGGCCAGTCGCCCACGGGCGTCGCCGCGGAGGTCATGAGGGGCCTAGAGCCCGTGCTGGCCAACCTTCGCCCCGACTGGGTGGTCGTGCTTGGCGACACAACCACCGCGGCGGTAGGTGCGCTCGCCGCTTTCTACGCGGGCGCGCGGGTCGCGCACGTCGAGGCGGGGCTACGCACCTACGTCGCACGTGAGCCCTTCCCCGAGGAGGTCAACCGCCGCGTTGCCGGCGTGGTGGCCGACCTGCACCTGGCCCCCACCGCTGCCGCACGGGACAACCTGCTGGCCGAGGGCGTGGCCCCCGAGAGCGTGCTCATTACCGGCAACACCGTGATCGACGCACTGCACGCAGCGCGCGCGCTCCCGCCGGCGCGTGGCGCGCTGGATCTGCTGCCGCAGGACCGGCGCCTGGTGGTGGTGACAACTCACCGGCGTGAGAGCTTCGGGCCGCCGCTTGAACGAATCTGCGCGGCGGTCGCCGAGCTGGTCGCACGCTTCGAGGACGTGCAGGTTGCGCTTCCCGTGCATCCGAACCCCGCGGTGCGGTTTGCC